>ALKQ01000059.1 GCA_000440235.1 Streptococcus suis 10581
CCTGAGGTATAGATTTTGGACGTCCATTTTCTGGACTCCCATTTTTCGTTGATTTTTCGGGGTTTGTTGGACGTCCATTTTTCGGACTCCCATTCTCATCTCCTGGAGCTTCAGGAAGTTCAAAGAGGACTTCTCCATTCAGATTGACAGTTTTTACATGGGTATAGACGACCTTTCCCTTATCTCTTCCCGAGGTAAGATAGTTAGCTTGATAATGCTCGTATTCTTGGAGGTTAGCATTCACATTCTGGAGATAGAGGCGGTTGGGACGGTTAGCTCCTTGACTGACTTCTCGTAGTAGACCAATTTCTTGTAACTCCTTCTTGATTTTATGGACAGTCATTTTTCCTTTGTCCAATACCTCCATCAGTTCCTCTACTGTATAAACCATAAAGACTGAACCATTCTCATCGACATAATCTTTAACTCCCTGATGATATGAACGAATGCTCAATAAACACCGATTATAGAAAGCTCCATAAGCCAGCTTGGCATCATTGGATAGCTTTCTAGCATAAGGGCTGGTCAGCTTGATTTTCTTCTTTACTCTTCCATCAGAACCATACTCTTTTTCAATACTCGGTAAAAAGATTTGAGGAATTTGGTAAAAGGTTTGAGTGCTGATTTGATCAATTGTAATATCTGCCATTTGGGTCTCCTATCTTGTTTTCAATAAAGCTGTCTGTCCAGATGGTGTAAAGAATATGAGACCTGAAATCTCCCATTCCTGCATAATAGCTATTGCTTTAGGGAGCGAGACCCTTTGGCTATTCATAATATCTGTGACAACGCATTTTCTTGCAAGTAGTTCTTTTTGTGTCATGTTGGTATCCTTTCTCAGTTGTGTTGTAATAGCTCCTCTGACATTAACTTTGTTTCTTTGGCATGTTCAAGCCTAGTAACATCTCCTTATTGTTATCTTCTTTATATGTAATTCATCAACTCCGGATAAAACTCCAAGGTTAGCCACAAGGCTTCTTCATAAGTTAGTTGACTAACATGTCCCCAAGTATGATTCCTACAACATTGGTAATAGGGATAGCTCCCGTGTTTATTTTTAGGACGCAGTTCATGGATAATACCTTCTCTCTCATTCTTCCAAAGCAAGCTAGAAGGTTTATAGTAATAACCGTTTCCTAGCCAAACTCTCCCTAAATCATTATATGGAAATATTTTTTCTTCTTCAGTGTGTGTAATAACATTTTCCACGACTTCAATATCTTCTAAATCATCTTGACTATGATCAATAACTTCAAAAATTTCTAATGTATCTAAATTCATTATGATTTCAATTTGATTTGACATCAGATAAAGCATCCTTTCAACATTTTGAGCAAGCAAAAAAGAGAGCAAATTCATGCTCTCTTAGGCTAATGAGGTATTTTATTTTTGTTTTCCCAAAACTCTAGACACTTACGTATCACTTTTCTTACATTTCGAAAACTTCGCTCTCCTGCTTGTTTGGTAAGAACAGTGAGAGGACGATTCCGACAAGAGCTGGTAATAACCATGCTAATGATTGTCCAGCCAATGGCAGAGCTGAGATGATTTTTGAAACAGCAGTCCAGTTGAATTGTCCTGCTAACACTTCTACCAATGACAAAGCTGTTACTACTCCCACAGTTAATTGCATACCATAAGTGGAAAGCGGTACAAATTTGTTAACAATGGTAATCAAGACAATACAGATAGTAATTGGATAGAGAACCAAAAGAACTGGAACTGAGAAGGTGATGATATTGTTCAAACCGAGGTTGGCAATCCCAAAACCAATCAAAGTAAAAATTGTCGCATATACTTTGTAGCTAAAACGTGGGAAACGCTCAGCGAAAAATTCACCTGAAGAAACAATCAAGCCAGCAGTTGTCGTAAAGCAAGTAACGATAACCATAGCTGCCAAGAAAATTTGTGCACTTGGACCAAAAATTGCCTGTGTAGCTTGCGAAAGAATATAAACACCCTTGTTGGTATCAGAAGCCAAAACATCAGCAGGAACTGGGAAATGATTTCCAAGGAAGGCCAAACCAACATAGAGCGCTGAGAAAGCTAAGGCTACAACAAGACCAACTGACCAGATGGTTGAAACATATTCTTTCTTGCTGGAGAAACCAAGTTGTTTTAATGTGTTCACAGCTACAACACTAAAAGCAATTGAGGCAAGGGCATCAAGGGTGTTGTATCCTTCAATAAACCCTGTACCAAATGCCTGTCCAGCTGAGTAAGCATCGGCTGCAGGAAGTGGATTTGTAGAACCATATTTAACAATACCTAGCACCACTAAAATCACAATCAAAATGGCAAAAACAGGGGTTAAAATACGACCGATACTGTTTAAGATTTGAGACGGATTGAGGGCAATCAGATAAGCTGCCACAAAGTAAAGGGCTGTAAAGCCAAATAACCAGAGACCAAGATTCGCATCGCCCAATAATGGCGCAATACCAATTTCAAAGGACGTTGTAGCTGTACGCGGAATAGCAAAGAAAGGACCGATAGCCAAATACAAGGCAACAAGATAAATCGTTGCAAAAGTCGGTGAAATCTTGCGAGAAATCTCATGTACATAACCTTTTGGGTTTAAGGTACCGACAATCAAGGCAACGACAGCAATACCGACACCCGATACGACAAATCCTAAAATAGCAGGCCAGAAATTCTCACCTGATAGCACACCAAGTGCAGGTGGGAAAATCAAGTTTCCTGCACCAAAAAACATACCGAACAGGAGTAATCCTGTTAGCGCTCCTTTTTTCATAATAACTCCTTTGTATTTTTCTGAAGTCTTATTATATCATACAAATTCAATTTTTCCGAACGATTCGAACTAAAAAATCCAGTAATAACTGGATTTAAATGTATATCAAAACAATTGAATTCTACAGTAAGTCTTCAATCAAACTATCCACTTCGTCTTTCACTTCCTCTTTCGGTGTGATTTCAGTTACAATAATCCCAGCCACAGCTCGTTCCACCAAGCTTTCAACATCTATACGGGCTTCGTATTGCTCGACATTTTTGATTTTAGGGTTAGTTTTTGGACGGTCAGGGGCGAAGATGGTACAGCAGTCCTCAAATGGTTGAATGGAAATATCAAAGGTATCAATTTCTTGAGCAATATCAATGATTTCCAACTTGTCCATGGTAACGACTGGACGGATAACAGGTGTATTTGTCACCGCATTGATAGCCTGCATAGATTCCAAGGTCTGACTGGCCACTTGTCCTAGACTTTCACCATTGATAATAACCATAGCACCACGCTCTTCCCGTACTCGGTCTGTAATCCGCATCATGAAGCGGCGTGTCAAGGTCATCAAATAAGCTTCAGGTGCTTTTTCCTTGATTTCTTCCTGAATTTCTGTAAACGGCACTTCGATAAAGGTGATATTACCACCAAAGGCAGTCAATTTACGAGTCAAATCATGGGCCTTTTTAAGTGCACCCGGGCTAGTATAAGGCGGACTTGCAAAGTGCAGGGCTTCGATTTCAACCCCACGTTTCAGTGCTAAATAGCCCGCAACAGGCGAATCAATACCACCTGATAACATAAGCGTTCCTTTTCCAGATGTTCCAACTGGCAGACCGCCTGCACCCTTGATTTCTTCATGGGAAATATAAGCAGCATCAGGACGGATTTCCACTCGCAGAGTAATATCTGGTGACTTCATCTGTACCTGTACATTTGGAATAGCTGTAAAAACTGCATCTCCAAGGACTTGGTTAAGGTCACGGCTATCCAATTCAAAACTGTGGTCGCTACGACGTGCCGCAATCTTGAAGGTCATCCCTTCCTTGTAAATGGTCTGCATTATTTCCACAACCGCTTCTTTCAAAGCTGGAACAGACTTTTCAATCTTATAAGATGGTGCGAAATTTTGGATCCCAAAAATCTTCTTCAATGAAGCTGAAACTTCCTGATAATCCGCCCCATTCAAATAGACATGACCACGGTCACGGTCAAAATAAACCGTCACTTCTGGGTAAACAGAAAGGACGTGCTTGATATTATTGCGGAGTTTGTTGACAAACCGCATCTTGTTTTTTCCTTTAGTTGACAATTCGCCATAGCGAATCATAATTTCTGAATAGTTCATTCTACCTTACTTTCTGTGTGTTTTGATAAATTTGTTTGAAAATGGTGAGAAATTGCTCGATTTGCCCCATATCGTTATCATCGTCTAAACTGATACGGACGGCAGTTTGAGCCAACTTCTGCGGAACACCCATAGCAATCAGTGTTCCAGCTGGTTTTCCAGCCTTGGACGAGCAGGCTGAGGTTGTCGAAATGTAAATCTGGTGGTCTTCAAAGGCATGAACAATGACCTCGCCACGGATATTTTTAATCCCGAAAGTTACGATGCTTGGCACAAAGTCCTCCAGTCCAGAAAAAACTGTCACATCGTCGTATTTGCCCAATTCATCCACAAGGATCTGCTTCATGGCTGCCAGTCGCTTCTGGCTATCTACCGCCTTGTCCAAGGTCAAGCGGAGCGCCTTAGCCGTTGCTGCAATACCTGCCACATTTTCAGTTGTTGAGCGTTTGTCGCTTTCCTGTCCTCCTCCTGTCAATAGCGGAGCGATTTTCTTGCCAGCTTTGACATAGACGAAACCTACTCCTCTGACAGAGTGGAATTTGTGACCTGAAAAACTAGCAAAATCAACTCGGTCTGTCAAATACCGTTCCATTGGCACCTTGCCGATTGCCTGTACCGCATCCACATGGAAGGAGATGGTCGGTTTATCAGCTAAAAGCTGGGAGATTTCCTGAATGGGCTGAATAGCACCAATTTCATTATTGACGGCCATGATAGAAACCAGTGTGGTATCTGGACGAATCAAGCTTTCTAAGGCTGAAACATCCACAAAACCTTGGGCATTGACCGGAGCCAAATCAACCTCAAAACCCTGCGTTTTGAGCCAAAGTGCTGACTCTTTTACCGCTGGATGCTCAATAGCTGACACGATGATGTGCTTGCCCAGATGTGCCTTTTCAAATGCCACTCCCTTGATGACCCAGTTGTCACCTTCCGTACCACCTGAGGTGAAAAAGATTTCTTTGCTATCCTGGCCAAGCAATTCTGCGATTTGCTTGCGAGAAGCCTCTAAAATACGGGTTGCCTGGCTACCCAGGTTGTGGAGGCTGGAGGGGTTGCCCCAGATTTTGGTTACCACTTCCGTATAGGTCTTCAACACTTCTGGATAGACCTGGGTGGTCGCTGCGTTGTCAAAATAAATCATGTCTTCATTCCTTTTTTTGCAATAGTCCTATTTTATCACGTTTTCATTCCTTTCGCCAATCTTTAAGATAGTTTTAAACTTCCTATCTTAAACTAAAGGTGGAGGTACATCATGAATACACGTAAGAATACAAATAAAAAACCAGCTGGTTTAACTAATTTTCAAAAATATTTAACCTTTATCGGATCTATTTTAGGGATTATCACTGCCTGCATCACTATCTACACCTTTACAGTAAAACCTGCAACATCCTCAACATCTCCAAGTACTACCATTTCAGCATCCAGCGCCACTAGCCCCAGCCAATCATCAAGCGACAATCCGTTAACAGAAGTACAAGATTTAACAAGTTCAAGCTCCGAAACAACATCCTCAACCCAAACCGAGACCAGCTCTTCAGTGGAGTCTACTGCCTCTTCCTCGTCTACAGAAACGTCTGCTACCCAAGCTTCGGAGACAAGGACAGAAACCAGTACTGATACAGAGGTAACTAGTGGGGCATCCGAAACGACTTCTAATCAATAGCACAAAAATATTTGTTTTACTTTCTTGGATTTGATATACTAAATCTAGGAGGTGCTGTATGAAATACTTTATTATCAGGATACCTATTTTAGTTTGGTTATTGTTATTTTCATTCATTGAAATCTTCCTGCTAGCATCATTTTTACCAGAACCATTTGATACTCGTTCATTGCTCCCCATGGGAGTATTGACCGGTTGTTCAATCAGGGGTTCCAGTGAAGTTAAAGACCAGGATGGTCAGTATGCTCCATTTAAGTACTTATGGTGGGTGATACTAGGATGGACTGTAATCGGTATTCTATTTGGTATCACTATAAAAGCACCACTAGAATTGCACATTGCCCTGATTGTACATGCAATCGCAGGAGGAATAGGCTACCGCCTTATTGAACGTTATGCAGTTTATCGCTATCATTATTTACAAACTAAAAAGAAAGGCTAACCCTTTCTTTTTTATTAATTATAATCTATTCCTTAACGCATCAATATCCGCTTGACTAGTTGACCAGCTGGTCGCAAAGCGGATGATACTGTGGCTATCGTCGTATTTCTCCCAGAAGCCATAGGCAATTCCAACTTCTGTCAGTTTTGGCAAGTCTTCGTTTTTGACGATAACAAATTGCTGATTGGTTGGTGATTTGAGGTAGAATTGAAAGCCTTTTTCTACCAAAATCTCTATAAGCTGCTCTGCCATTGCGATAGCATGACGCCCCAATTTAAGATACAAGTCATCAGTAAATAAGCAATCAAACTGGACACCTGTCACTCTTCCTTTCGCCAACAAGGCACCATGGTGTTTGACAATCGATACGAAATTCTTTGGCTGATTGTTCTTTGTGAAGACCAAAGCCTCTCCCATCAGGGCTCCCATTTTAGTCCCACCAATGTAGAAAACATCTGTCAGCTCTGCAATTGTCTTCAAATCAAGATCCGTGTCGCGTGCAGCAAGACCATAACCCAAGCGAGCACCGTCTAAAAAGAGCGGAATATTATGCTGTTGGCAAACTTGGGACAAATCTTCTAGCTCTGTTTTGCTATAAAGTGTACCATATTCAGTCGGGTGAGAAATATAAACCATTCCTGGATGAACCATGTGAGCATGATTAGCATCTGCGTAGAAATCGGAAATATAGTTCTCAACTTCACTTGCGATAAGTTTGCCATCCGTATGCGGTAAGGCCAACACCTTATGGCCTGTAAATTCAATTGCCCCCGCTTCATGAACTGCAATATGACCAGTATCCGCTGCAATGACTCCTTCATAGGAAGCTAACATAGACGAAATGACAATTTGATTGGTCTGCGTGCCACCTGCTAAAAACGTAACTTGTGCATGAGGACAGTCCGTAGCAAGTCTGATTTTTTCGATAGCAGATTCAGTATATTTATCAGTGCCATATCCAGATAAACCTTCTTGGTTGCTTGCAACTAAGGCTTCTAGCAAGGCGGGATGGGCACCTTTGTTATAGTCATTTTCAAAATGTAACATGTCATAACCTCCTTGATATAATATAAGAAAAAAGCCTGTTAATGCAGGCTTTTCAATTTAGTCCACCCTGAGGGAATCGAACCCCCATCTCAAGAACCGGAATCTTACGTGATATCCATTACACTAAGGGTGGAAAGGAAAAACTTGCACAAGGCAAGTTTTTATATGAATTACAATTCAATGTCACCGAAAAGGTCAGCCATTGAGAAACCAGATTGAGTTTCTGGCAATTCGTAATCACGTTTTTCTTCACGTTTTTGACGACGTGGACGTGGAGCACGTTTTTCAGCTTTTTCTTCACCTTCAACTGCTGCTGGACGCTCTTCCAAAGCTTTGATAGAAAGTGATACACGCTCATCAGCTGCATTTACTTCAAGAACTTTAACAGTTACTTCTTGACCTACTGACAAAGCATCTTTTGGATTTTCAACACGTTTGTGTGAAATTTGTGAGATATGTACCAAACCATCGATACCTGGCAATACTTCAACGAAAGCACCGAAGTCAGTCAAGCGTTTTACTTTACCTTCGATAACATCACCAGCTGCCAATTTTTGCTCAACGCCATCCCATGGACCAGGCTGTGTAGCTTTCAATGACAATGATACGCGACCTTCAACTTCGTCGATTGCAAGAACTTTAACTTCAACTTCTTCACCAACTGTTACAGCTGATTTAGGAGATACGTTACGCTCGTGAGACAATTCAGTCAAGTGTACCAAACCATCTACACCACCAAGGTCGATGAATGCACCGAAGCTTGTGATACGTGCAACTTTACCAGTCACAACTTCACCAACTGCCAATTTACCGAATACTTCAGCACGTGCAGCTGCAGCTTCTGCTTCAACAACGTCACGACGTGACAAGATGAAACGGTTCTCAGCAGGATCAACTTCTTTGATTTTAGCATCAAATTCTTGACCTACAAAACGCTCAGTGTTACGAGTGAAACGGCTGTCGATCATTGAAGCTGGGATGAAACCACGAAGACCTTCAAATTCAACTGCAAGACCACCTTTAACGGCACGAGTTACTTTAACTGTAACAACTTCTTCTTCACGACCAACAAGCTTGTCCCATGCTTTACGTGCTTCCAAACGTTTTTTAGATACAAGATAAGTAACAGTGTCTGTATCTTTACCAACAACTTGGCGAAGTACTAACAATTCAAGTGTTTCACCAACTTTTACAAGGTCGTTGATATCAGCATCACGGTCGTTAGTCAACTCACGAAGAGTCAATACGCCTTCAACACCAGTACCTGAGATAGCTACGTTTGCTTGACCAGCATCAACTGTCAATACTTCTGCAGTTACCACATCACCAGGTGTAACTTCGCTTACACTGTTCAACAAATCTTCAAATTCGTTCATTATAAAAAAACCTCCGACAATCAGGTCTTTCGACCCAACATAAAATATATTTTATTTAAGGCACACGCAAGGACAACAACAATTAGACATCTTTGACGAACTAGACTATATCTAGTACCTTTACTGGGGTAGCTGGATTCGAACCAACGCATGAGGGAGTCAAAGTCCCTTGCCTTACCGCTTGGCGATACCCCAAAAAATAGATACAATTCATTTATTTACTAATCACAAGAAATTGAACTCGATATTAATTTCTTAGGAAAATAGATAGCCTTCCTTGAGTGTTAACATTCAGCGTCAGTCTCCTAATTTTCTACAGAAATTTCTGATAAACCAGAACATCTCTCGTATCTTAGTTGAACGCGGACTAAAATCCTAGTGAAAAAGATAAACTTCCTTGTGTGTTTAGCACACACGTCAGTTTCCTATTTTCATACGGATTTCTTAACGTCCTTTGTATCCTGTTCAATGGAGAGAGAGGGATTCGAACCCCCGAACCCGAAGGAGCGGATTTACAGTCCGCCGCGTTTAGCCTCTTCGCTATCTCTCCGTGCACTAACAGTCACTATTCTAACATAAAATAGCGACTATTACAAGCCTTTTAGTGACTTAAATTATAATTTTCAATAATATTTCCAACTGCTTTTTCTAATTTTTTGTAAAAGCTTTCGGTATTTCCGTTTTTAATAACTGCAAAGTTATTTTCAGCCAATTCTGCAATTTCTCCAATTACTTTTTTACCTATAACAAGGCGGTATCCAGGGAACTCTTCTCTATTGACAAGAACTTTGCTATCTTCAATCTGAATTTCAATTTTTTTATCTTTTTTACTCATTTTCAAACCTCACTTTTACTATTCTACAAAAAAAGAGAAGAGCTTGCAAGTGCAAGCCTTCTGAAATTAATCTACTTCGACAATCCAGCCTTCAGGAGCTTCAATATCACCAAACTGGATACCTGTTAATTCTTCATACAATTTACGAGTGACAGGTCCTACTTCTGTTTCACTATGGAAAACATGGAGTTTGTCTGCAATCTGGATACCACCAATTGGTGAGATGACTGCAGCTGTTCCGCAGGCTCCTGCTTCGACAAACTGATCTAATTCTTCGACACGGACTTCACGTTCCACTGCCTTCATCCCCAGACGATGCTCTGCCAAATACAAGAGAGAATACTTGGTAATGGACGGCAAGATTGATGGTGAAATCGGTGTGACAAACTCGTTATCAGCTGTAATACCAAAGAAATTAGCAGACCCTACTTCTTCAATCTTGGTGTGGGTAGCTGGGTCCAGGTAGATGACATCTGAGAAGCCCTGCTTTTTGGCATATTGGCCCGGTAAGAGCGATGCCGCGTAGTTACCACCAACCTTAGCTGCCCCTGTTCCATTTGGTGCCGCACGGTCGTACTTGTCCTGAATGAGGAAGTTGGTCGGAGCCAAACCACCCTTGAAATAGTTGCCGACCGGCATGGCAAAAACTGTGAAAATGTACTCTTCCGCTGGTTTTACGCCGATGATGTCGCCGACACCGATCAGGAGCGGACGGAGATAAAGGGTACCACCAGTTCCATAGGGAGGGACGTAGTCTGCATTGGCTTTGACCACTTCTTTACAAGCCTTGATAAATAGCTCAGTCGGAACAGGCTCCATGAGCAAGCGGTCAGCTGTCCGTTGCAGGCGCTCAGCGTTTTGGTCTGGACGAAAGAGCTGGAGTTTTCCCTCCTTGGTACGATAGGCTTTAAGGCCCTCGAAGGCCTGCTGGCCATAGTGAAGAGCTGGTGAGCTTTCTGAAATGTGTAGTTCCGCATCTTCGGTCAGCTGCCCCTCAGACCACTGGCCGTTTTTGAAATGAGCGATGAAGCGATAAGGTAGTTTCATATAAGAAAAACCAAGGTTTTCCCAGTCAATGTTCACTGTCATATAGTTTCTCCAAATTCATTTTTTATTATTTTACTACTTTTGAAAGTGATTTTCAATTAAAAATTCAGAAAATTTTGTGAATATAAGAAAAAGCCTGGTAAACCAGACTCTTACTCTTTAAAAACAAATTCTAGTTGAATTTCAGGTGAGATAGCACTAAATAAATTTTGATAGTAGGTTTTGGCTGACTCTTTTATGTCTTCCTGATAATCTGCTAGAAACGTTTCTTGTTCTGCTGACTGAAATTCATCTGTGATAAGTTG
The DNA here is from genome assembly GCA_000440235.1 of Streptococcus suis 10581. Classification (GTDB taxonomy): domain Bacteria; phylum Bacillota; class Bacilli; order Lactobacillales; family Streptococcaceae; genus Streptococcus; species Streptococcus suis_F. The sequence continues at coordinate 10,816 of ALKQ01000059.1, forward strand.
GGCAGTATCGATTTCTTCTGTCGCAAAACTCAGTATCTCACCACTCTTATCATATAAGGTATAAGGTTCTTCTGCATCTAATTCCAATCCAATGACTTTAAAGGCTGGAAGGGTAATTTTGTACCGATTTTCAGAAAGATGTTCAATGGATACAGGACTTTTGATACCAAATTTTGCCTTGTACTTAATGATTAAGAGGGCTGATTTTTCTGAGAAGGGCATTTCTTGACCAAATAAGACCGTGTAGTTTTTAGCGGTCACAATTTTCTGGACAGCTGTATTTAGAAATACCAATTCATTGACTTGCTCGACAGATTCAATAGCCGTATGGATACTCACTTCTTGCTGATTACTCTTTTCGCCAGAAATGTAGCCGTATCCCCATACACCACACAATAACAGAAGGAAGGACAGAACAAGCCATAGATAGACTTTTATACTGAAAAATAATTTGATAATTTTCATAATATTTACCTCTCCTACAGTATAGCAAAAAGACGAGGCTGGGCAAAAAGCCCTGACCCACTTCTCAGTGTTCGTGTCAACATCTCAGCGCAGTGGTTGATTGGTAGATTTGTTCGTGTTTTACACTCCAAATCTAACCTAATCAACTGTGCGGGGGTGGGAAGACGAACTCTTTTTGACTTAGTCGAGTTCTTTCCCACTCCCATCTTTTTTAGTCTATCCAGGCTCTGAAGACTTCCTCATCAGAAATGGTATCCGAAATGAAGCTGCCGTTGCTAGTGCGTTCAGACAGGCTAAGCTGGGTCACATCGACTTCATAAAGTTTGCCCGTTTTGGACTGGACATGAAGTACTTGACTGGTCGTTTCATCTTCATTTGCTGTGCTAAAGAGGTCAAAATCCCCCTGGTCCGTCAAGACTGGACCCGCCGCAAAGACACGGTGAGGCTTAGCCTTGAGTTCGCGAAGCACCTGCAAACCACGCTTGGCACGGCTGGTCACAGGGATTTCCTCCGTCGCCATCCGCTTAAGGCTACCACGCTGGGTTAGTAGATAGACGGAGCTGGTGTTGCTGATAAAGGCCGCAGCCACCACATCCCCATCCTTGAGGTTGACCGCCTTGACACCGGCCGCCTTGGCACCGATGATCGGCACTTCTTCGATGTTAAATCGCAGAGCGTAGCCCTTTTCTGTCATGAGCATGATGTCATCCAAGACTACAGGCGATACAGTAATGACCACATCATTCGCATCTTTGAGTTTGGCATACTTGGTTGACTTGGACTTGTAAGTCCGCCATGGTGTGAACTCCTTCCGCTCCACACGCTTGATTTGACCGTATTTGGTCACCGCGAAATAAGTTCCCTCTTCAAAATTCTCTACCAATTCAGCGAAGATAATCTCTTCATTGGTATCAAAATTCATAAGGGTTTGGCTCAGGTGTTCACCAATATCCTTCCAACGAATATCTGTCAACTCATGGACAGGTCGGTAGATGACATTTCCAAGATTAGTAAATAGCAAGAGGTGCTGGGTTGTCTTGGCATTCTGCAAGAAAATCAGCTGGTCATCGTCCCGCTTGCCCATTTCTTCCAACGTTGAGGCATTGAAAGAACGCGGACTTGTCCGTTTGATATAACCTGCCTTGGTCACGCTGACAAAAGTTTCTTCTTCGACAATCAAGCTGGCAGTGTCAATCTCAATCGCTTCTGCCTGATCTTGTAACTCACTCAAACGAGGATTGCCAAATTGTTTCTTGACCTCGCGCAGTTCTTTCTTCATGAGATTGAACATGGTCCGCTCATCGCCGATAATAGCTGCCAAGGTCTGAATCTGCTCGCGTAGGGCTGCTTCTTCGTTTTCCAAGGTCACAATGTCAGTATTGGTCAAGCGGTAGAGTTGCAAGGTCACGATAGCTTCTGCCTGTTCCTCACTAAAATCATAGCTGATTTTCAAGTTTTCCTTGGCGTCAGCCTTGTTCTCAGAAGCACGGATAAGGGCAATAACCTCGTCTAAAATGGAAATGACACGGATCAAACCTTCTACGATATGGAGGCGTTTTTCTGCCTTTTCCTTGTCAAACTTAGAACGGGCAATAATAATCTCACGGCGGTGGGCGATGTAGCTGGACAAAATCTTCTGCAAGCCGACCTGACGCGGTGTAAAGTTATCAATGGCCACCATGTTGAAGTTGTAATTGATTTGCAGGTCGGTGTACTTGTAGAGGTAGTTGAGAATGGTTTGCTCATCGCTGTCTTTTTTCAGCTCAATGGCAATCCGCAGACCTGTACGGTCTGACTCATCACGCACCTCGGCAATACCAGGCACCTTGTTGTTGACACGGACATCGTCAATCTTCTTGACCAGAACAGCCTTGTTGACCTCGTAAGGAATCTCTGTAATGACAATCTGTTTCTTACCAGCCTTGAGTTGTTCAATTTCACAACGGCTACGGACAACGACACGACCCTTACCTGTTTCATAGGCCTTCTTGATTTCGTCAGCCCCTTGGATAATGGCACCTGTTGGGAAGTCTGGTCCAGGCAAGAACTCCATCAACTTTTCTAATTTAGCTGTTGGATGATCAATCATGTAAACAACGGCATCGATGACCTCCGCCAGATTATGCGGCGGGATGTCAGTCGCGTACCCTGCTGAAATTCCTGTCGCTCCATTGACCAAGAGATTAGGGAAGGCAGCTGGTAACACCGTGGGTTCTTTTTCCGTATCATCAAAGTTCCAAGCAAACGGTACGGTCTTTTTCTCGATGTCAGCCAGCAGATAACCAGCCATTTCCGACAGGCGAGCCTCGGTGTAACGCATAGCCGCTGGCGGATCACCGTCCATGGAACCGTTGTTACCGTGCATCTCCACCAAAATCTCGCGGTTCTTCCAGTCCTGACTCATGCGGACCATGGCATCATAAATAGAGGAGTCACCGTGCGGGTGGAAATTCCCCATGATATTCCCGACTGACTTGGCGGACTTACGGTAGCCCTTGTCAAAAGTGTTGCCGTCCTTATTCATGGAATAAAGAATCCGACGTTGCACGGGCTTGAGACCGTCACGAATGTCCGGCAAAGCCCGCTCCTGAATAATGTATTTGGAGTAGCGACCAAAACGCTCTCCCATGATGTCCTCAAGGGACATGTTTTGAATGTTGCTCATAGTTTTCTTCTTTTATTTTTCTTTTATGTAAAATAGCAGAGCTACTCTTCTAGCTTGTGCTGATTTGCTTGCCAGTCACGGAAGTCGCTTAAGTCTGACTTGATGAGTTTTAAGCAAGCACCAAGAACAAAAGCGTCGTCTAGTAAACCAGCTCCCAGTAGGAAATCAGGCAGAGCATCAACTGGGCTAAAGAAATAAATCAAGGCACCAACCGTTGCCAAGAGAACTCCCTTTGGAACTTTCCTGGTAGTCACGCTTAATATAGCTACGGATAAGGGAAATCATCCCTGGCACCACAGCCAAATTCTCACCAGCAAAAGGCACCTTTTTCAGTTTGAGTTCGACACCTTGGAGAAATTCCTCCATTTTATCCGAATCAGCTAGGAGTTGAGCTGCCTCTGTTTCTGTCTTTTTAGACTTCCAAGACTGGAGGGCCTGATCAAATTTCACTTTCAAGTCCACCTGAGCTAACTGCTCCTTCTGCTTATCTGCCCAATTCTTGGCAGTCTGGGTCAAACGATTAGGCAATTTGGGAATAGTTATTGGCATAAAAGACCTCACATAGTTTGCTTGTGCTAGAGTTACAAATCCTCTGTGCGATAGAGATTATATCCTTCATAGTAATAGGAATGGTCGATACCCTTGAAATAAGTTGCTTGACCAAGATCGTCAGTCAAAGCGTGTAACAACAAATATTTGAGTTCACCTGTTGATACGTGACTTCTAATCATGGCATTGAAATACTCATCTTTATCAATACTATTCCAGTCAACAACCTTACCTAGACTAGCTCGAAACATACAATCCAACCAGATACGCATACTACGACCATTTCCTTCACGAAAAGGATGTGCGATGTTCATATCTGCGTACTTGTCAACAATCTCATCAAAGGTTTCATGAGGTAGCTTATCAATATAAGCCAAAGACTGCTCAAGAAAGATTCGTGGAGCGAATTGAAAATTATCCTTGGCAATGTTGACATCACGAATCTTACCTGCAAAGTCGTACATATCCTCAAATAAAGCCTGATGAATGTGTGCCAAACCTGCAAAAGTTCCAACTTCTATCTGGAACAATTGGCCAGTTTCGAACAGTTGTGCTGCTTTTTTCTTACTGATTTGTTCTTCAAGTCGAGCTAATTCAGCGGAATTTTCAATCCCCAATTTATTTTCTAAAACCATATGGCACCTCAACTTCCCTGAGATTATTTGGTAAAAGCTGTCGCTTCCTCCAAGGTAAACTTCACATTGTCTTCAATCCACTTGCGGCGTGGCTCGACCTTGTCGCCCATGAGGACAGATACACGGCGTTCAGCACGGGCCAGGTCTTCAATGGTAACACGAATGAGGGTACGGGTTTCAGGGTTCATAGTTGTTTCCCAGAGCTGATCGGCATTCATCTCACCAAGACCCTTGTAGCGTTGGAGGATAAAGCCCTTGCCAAAATCCTTGCGGAGATCTTCTAATTCTCCATCAGACCAAGCATAGGCAATCTTTTCAGTCTTGCCCTTGCCTTTGGACATCTTATAAAGTGGCGGCAAGGCAATGTAAACCCGACCAGCTTCCACCAATGGTCGCATATAGCGATAGAAGAAAGTCAGCAAGAGAGTCTGAATGTGGGCACCATCCGTATCCGCATCGGTCATGATAATAATCTTGTCATAGTTGACATCTTCCAGCGTAAAGTCTGAGCCAACACCTGCACCGATGGTGTAAATCATGGTGTTGATTTCTTCGTTTTTTAGGATGTCCGCCATTTTTGCCTTGGCGGTATTGATAACCTTACCACGCAAAGGTAGGATGGCTTGGAACTTGCGGTCACGGCCTTGTTTAGCAGAGCCTCCGGCCGAATCTCCCTCGACCAGATAGAGTTCGTTTTTGGCTGGATTTTTAGACTGAGCTGGGGTTAGCTTACCTGACAGAAGACCCTTGTCCTTTTTGTTTTTCTTACCATTTCGAGATTCGTCACGTGCCTTACGAGCGGCCTCGCGGGCGTCACGTGCCTTAATAGCCTTGCGAACTAGATTAGATGCTAGCTCACCATTTTCCAAAAGGAAGAAGGTCAGCTTGTCCGATACAATGCCGTCCACCACAGGACGAGCAAGTGGGCTTCCCAACTTGTCCTTGGTCTGCCCTTCAAACTGCAAATGCTCTTCTGGCACAAGGATAGAGAGGACCGCAGACAAACCTTCACGGTAGTCAGATCCTTCCAAGTTCTTGTCCTTTTCCTTGAGCAAATTAGTCTTACGAGCATAGTCGTTCATGGCCTTGGTAATGGCTAGTTTGAGACCTGTTTCATGGGTACCGCCGTCCTTGGTCCGAACGTTGTTGACAAAGGACAGGATATTGTCTGAATAGCCGTCGTTGTACTGCATAGCAACTTGTACTTGGAATCCTGCATCTTCTCCTTCAAAATAGAGGACTGGTGTCAGGGTTTCCTTGTCTTCGTTGAGGTAGGATACAAAGTCCTGAACGCCATTTTCATAGTGATACTCCTCCTGCTCACTAGTCCGCTCATCTGTCAAGGTCATGGTGACTTGTTTGAGCAAGAAGGCTGATTCTTTCAGGCGTTCGGCAATGGTGTTGAACTTGAAATCAGTCGTTGAGAAGATGGTATCGTCAGGCATAAAGGTCACCTTTGTACCTGTTTTTGATTTTGGAGCGGTACCAATCTTCTCTAAAGTTGTGACTGGCTTTCCGCCCTGCTCAAACCGTTGCTTGTAAACAGCACCGTCACGGGTAATCTCAACTTCCAACCAGCTGGACAGGGCATTGACCACCGAAGAACCAACCCCGTGGAGACCACCTGAAGTCTTGTAGCCACCTTGACCGAACTTACCGCCTGCGTGGAGAACGGTGAAGATGACTTCGACGGTTGGCTTGCCGGTAGCGTGCATACCAACGGGCATCCCGCGTCCACGGTCGGAAACAGACAGGCTACCATCCTTGTTAATAGTCACGTCAATTCGGTCACCGAAACCGGAGAGAGCCTCATCGACAGCGTTATCTACAATCTCCCAGACCATGTGGTGAAGTCCATTTCCGTCTGTGGATCCGATGTACATACCAGGGCGTTTGCGAACGGCATCCAACCCTTCCAGTACCTGAATGGCATCGTCATTATAGTTATTTATGTTAATCTCTTTCTTAGCCAAAACTGACCTCCATACTTGTCATCCTTACTATATTACAAGTTTTTAGGCATTTTTGCAAAATTTTTCTGTTTCCTATCGGCTGAGACAGCTCACAAAATAAGATTTTGGACTAAATGAGATGAAAATATGCTATAATGAAAACATGTTAGTCAATCTTATTTTACTATTTATTGCATATTTATTGGGATCTATCCCGTCAGGACTTTGGATAGGTCAAACTTTTTTCAATATCAACATTCGTGAACATGGTTCGGGAAATACTGGAACGACCAACACATTCCGTATTTTAGGTCCAAAGGCTGGTACGATTGTATTTGTAATTGATTTTCTCAAGGGAACGTTGGCAGCCTTGCTTCCGCTGATCTTTCATGCCCAAGGAATTTCTCCGATTGTATTTGGGTTAATGGCTGTACTGGGACACACTTTCCCTATCTTTGCCCAATTCAAAGGTGGAAAGGCGGTTGCAACATCTGCTGGTATGCTTCTGGGCGTCGCACCTGCTTTTTGCCTCTATCTCGTTCTAATCTTTGCCAGTTCACTCTACTTGACGTCCATGGTTTCCTTCTCTAGCGTCTTAGCAGCAGCTTTAGCAATCTTAGGAGCTCTGCTATTTCCAGCAATAGGAATCATCCTGCCAAGCTACGACTGGCTCTTTACAGTGATTATCGTCTTTCTTGGCAGTTTTGTCATCATCCGTCACAAGGAAAATATCCAGCGGATTTTGAAAAAAGAAGAGAACCTTGTCCCATTCGGACTCAATCTAACCAAACAGAAAAAGCGAGCTTAGTACTCGCTTTTAGTTTACCTTGACTTCAACCACTTCAATTCTTTCCCCACCAAGCAAAATCAAATGGCAGTCTACTCGATCTATCTTGTAGGCTTTTTTCAATGCCTCGGCATAGAGTTGCATCTGCGCTTGGTAACGTTGGCTGAGTTGGATTGGTTGGTCATATTTGTCTGTCTTGTAATCAAAGAGGACAATATGATCATCATACAGTAGGTAGCCATCGATAATCCCACGAAGGACAAAGTTTTCCTGTGACAAAGAATCTGTCTGCAAACTTGCAAATGGAGCTTCTCGATGGAGTTTGTCCGTATTGGCTAGAATCTCTCTTCCTAAGTCTGTATCAAAGAAATCCAAAATCATCTGAACATTGATTTTATCTTTAATCGCTTGCTCAGCATGAACAGCTTCTAGGGCTTCTCTTACCGTATCTTCTGTCACCAACCAAGACAGATCCAAGCGTTGCATGAGTTCATGGACTGCTGAACCAACTTGGGCTCCAGTGATTTTTGGTTTCTTGGAGAAATCTGGCAAGTTGAAGGTCCGTTTTGGCTGGTATTTTTCCATAACTTCCATGCCTTCTTGTTCCAAAATAGGCTCATAGAGTTTCTTGATTTGACTTGGAGTCCGTAAACTTGGCAATTCAATGGCAGCCTTATAGCGTTCGTTCAACTCTTGAACAGAAGACAACTGGTCCAAGGCCTGGGCGATGTCTTCTGATTGACGAATATCTTTAAGGCTGGCATCTTCTAGTTTACTCTTCAATGTAAGTTTACCAATCTTCTCCTCTGTCAAATCCTCATCCGTCACAAAGACTTTCTTGAAGTGCAAATCTTCTCCTGAGAAGGCCTCATCAATGGCTAGAATCCAGTCTTGGAAGGTCGCCATACTTTCACGAGTTGATTGGGCAAGTACGCCATCTTCCTTCTTACCATCGTATTTTTCAGCTAACTTGTCAGCATTACCCTTTCCAACCAGATACAGCTTCTTCTCGGCACGCGTTAGTGCAACGTAAAGCAACCGCATTTGTTCTGAAAGATTGGCAATTTTTAGCTCTTGGAGATTATTTTGATAAGGAAGGGTGTTCATTAAGACTCGCACCTGAGGTAATGGGCTTTTTACCTTATCTTTCATATCCGCTAAATATTGGATACCTAGACCATTTTTCCGGCTGATGATGACTGACTGGTAATGGTCTTCCAAGTTGAATCGCTTATCGATGTTCATGAGGAAGACATATTTGAACTCCAGACCTTTTGACTTATGAATGGTCATCAGCTGAACAGCATTTTGCGGTAGAAACTCTTGTACATCTGCCAAATCCTTGTCATTTGCTAAGGCACGGTCAATCATGGCGATGAAGCGGGCTAAGCCCTTGTAGCCTGTTTTTTCAAACTGGTTGGCACGCAGACCTAGTGCATATAGATTGGCCTGACGCTTGCTGCCATTTGGAAGAGCACCGACATAGTCATAGTAGAATTTTTCATTGAAAATCTTCCAAATTAGGTCATAAATAGAATGCAGTTTGGCATAGGCACGCCAGTTTTCCAAAAGAGACAAGAAATCCTTGATTTTCTTCTTCAACTCTCCTGATATAAGTTCAGGATGTTGCCCATTTATTTGATGGGCTATTTCCATTTTCTGGTAAAAGAAACCTGTCCCAGCCTGCAAGGAAATCCGTGTCAACTCATCCTCATCGAATCGGAACATAGGCGATTTAAGCAGGGCAACCAAGGCGTAGTCATTGAGTGGATTATTGATAACCCGCAAGGTATCCAGCATAATCATGACTTCTAAAGATTGCAGATAGGAGGCTGCTCCGCCATCTGCCACAATTGGAATCCCATGTTTTTCAAAAATGGACATAATGAGGTCATTGTGCGTCCGCTTTTGTACCAAGAGAGTGATGTCCTTGAAGTCTGCACCCTCTTCATTGTGAAGACGAATAATCTCTTTTGCAACGACCTCAATTTCACCATCAGTCAAAGGAGTTTCCTCCTCAGCATCTCTTGAAGAATGTGCGCTATCCTGCTGGTCGTAAATCAAGTATTCCATCTCATGCTTGGGCTGGGCAATTTTTTGACCTGGACTACCGGCCACTAGACTGTGGGTGTCGTCATACTTGATTTCCCCTACTTGACGATCCATCAGGCGCGTGAAAATGGCATTTGTCGCCTCCAAAACCTCAATCTGACTACGGAAGTTTTCCTTGAGTAAAATCAATTTCCCAGCCTGAGGATTTTCCTGATACAGTTCAAATTTCTCTTGGAAAATCATCGGATCCGCCTGACGGAATCGATAGATGGACTGCTTAATGTCGCCCACCATAAAGCGGTTGTGACCGTTAGACAGCAAGTCCAGCATTCGCTCTTGGCTATGGTTGTTATCCTGGTACTCGTCCACCATGACTTCGTGGTATTTTTCTTGGAAAAACTGGCGAATGTCCACATTTTCTTCTAAAATACGAATAGCGAAATGCCCAATATCGCCAAATTCAAAAGCTGCTTCCTTGATTTTGACATCCAGATAAGCCTGCGAAAAATCCAAGACAAAGTCACGTAATAATATCAGCAAGGGCACAGCTTGAACCTGATAATCTTTCAGCAGGGTTAATTCATAAACTTCCTGACCCAAATCTCTAAGTCCTGAGATAAGCTGGCTCTTGCCAGCATTGTATTCTTCTTTAAAGGCTATCAAATGCTCATCTTTTGGTCGATTGGCATTGGTCAGACCCTTGCCTCTGGACTGGTCGTTGATAAGAAGGATTCTTTCAACCCGTTCCATCAAGTCCTTCTGGTCCAGACCATCTAAACCTGTCAACAAATCCAAAACTTCTTCCACATTTGCAAAATACTTGGCGGAACCAAAGTCATTTCTACCCCATTCCACATGGTAGCGGAAGAAATCCGCAGCTTGATAGAGCTTGTCTAACACTTTTTCCTTAAAGCCTTGCTCTAAGATCTGCTCAATCCGCTCTTGACTGTACAAATCAGCTTGAACAGCCTGCTCTTTCAGCCATTTAGTTGGACTGCTGGTCGATTGACTAAAATCATGCACCTGATAAACTACCTGACGGAAACCACTATTATCCTTACGGTTGCCCGAAAAATTGCGAACCAGTTTGCGGAACTCACCATTTTCATCCTTTTCAAGATAATCTGCAAAGAGCTGGTCAAAAACCTCTTTTTTCAGACTCGCTTTTTCTGTCTCATCCTGTAAAATCCGAAACTGCGTAGAAATACCAAGGCTATAACCGTAAGTCGTTACCAATTTCTGCGTAAAGGAGTCCATGGTACCAATATCCGCCTTGGTCAAATCCGCCAACTGGGCTGACAAATGCCGACGCAATTCCATATCGGTCGTCTCCGCAATGGTTTCATTGAGATTTTTCTCAATCCGCTCCTTCAATTCACCAGCCGCTTTGACTGTAAAGGTCGAGATAAAGAGCTGGTCGATTCCCACACCACGCTTCAACTTATCCAAAATCCGTTGAACCATAACGAAGGTCTTTCCTGACCCGGCCGATGCAGAGACCAGAACATTCTGACCGTGCGTGTAGATGGCTTCAATCTGCTCAGGCGTGCGTTTTTGTTGCTTATCAGAATTAGCTTCCGCCAGCTGCACAGCCTTGATTTCTTCCGCGCTTAAAAATTCTTCAAAAGCCATTAGTCCTGACCTCCTTTCATTCGTTCCATCCAATCTTGACGCTTGGCCTCTTTGACCAACCGCCGCGCCATGCCCATGTGCCGATCCGCCTCAAAACCAGTGATTGCCTTCAGCTGCTCACCAGCCACCGAACGCCCATCTTTTGTATAAGGGTTAATAGCAAAGCGACCAGCCAGAATGTCCATGGCAGCTTGTTTGTATAGTTCTTGGTTGTGGTTCAATAACACCGCAAACTCATCTTCCGTGTAGAGTTGGTTACGAGTCTGATAAAAATGATTGAGACCCAGACTTTCCTCCTTCAAGAAAAGCCCCTTGTAAACCAAGCTAGTATTGGCAGCTCCTTCTAGCTGTTCTAAATTCTTCGTGTCTTTTAATTTGATAATCGGATCCTGCAAATGCAAATACATAGCTCCAAAAACAGGTTTATCCTTGGTTTCATCCAGCTCTTGTAAAGCTGCCAAGTAGGTTACCAACTGAGGTTTGAGACCATTGTAAAAATCCCCAACTGAAAAAGATTGGTCGCTGGACTTGTAATCCACAACACCGACAGCCTGATTGATTTGTAAGGTATCCAAGCGGTCAATGGTACCATTTACATGCACACTCTTGCCATTATGAAGGTCAAAAACCAGCGCCTTATCCTGACGGAAACTCTTTTCCTGACCATCAATTTCAACCAAATCATTATCCCGCAAAATGGTCGCACTGGAGCGAGCAATCTTATCCAGCACCTCCTCCGTATAGCGAGCATCTGCATCCTGGTTATAAAACATAGCAAATTCTGCCTCGTCACGCGTATGCAGGATGGCCTTGTCCACTTTTTGATCAAAATCTAGCTCAGATTGGTCCATGACCACTCGTTCAAAAATCCGATGCAAGAACAAACCATGCTGAAAGGCAGTCGGATGGATGGATTCCTGTTCCCGCAAGCGAAGAACATTACGGACAAAGTAAAGATATTGGTTGTTGTAAAAATTGGTCAAGCTGGATGCTGAAAGATTGAGCGGCTTATCCTCTGGATATAAAGCAGCCAAGGTTTCAGCTGAAAGTTGTTTAGAAGTAATTTCGCCAGTAATGGTCGGAATTTCAATGCCTTGCGACTCCAATTTCTTCTTCAAATGGCGAACCAAGACTGTCCAGAAGGCAGTCTGTCCTTCCCATTCTTCATGATCAAGAGATGGTCTTTCTGACTCAATCAGACGGGATAAGAGACTCTTGTAGTGACCGATGTCTTGCGGACTAAGTCTTTTAATCCGACCACGTTCTTCGGATTTCAGCCCCATTTTTTGGAGAATCTTGATATAAGGGGAGAGACTATCCTCACCTTCGTTATAAATCTGAGGAGTAGAAATAACTAACTGTTCCGTCGCAGCATTAAGCAGAGACATCATAGCAGCATGGTTCTTCTTGATATTCTCTCGGCTGACCAAATCAAAACGCGAAGAACTAGCTGAGACAAGATTGACTTTTTCCATCTCTTCTTCTGTCAATAGACTGGTATTCTTAGCAACTTTTGGAAAATTGGACTGGCCCATTCCGATAGCATAAACATACTTTGCAGTGTGCGGTTCAATCAAATCATAGGATTTGACATTGACCACATCAACCGTTGCAGGAACGGTACGATAGTGGCTGGCCTGCATTCCAGCCTGTAAAATAGCCAGAAAATCATCCATTTTCAACTTTTCTTTTCCGAAAATCTGATGAAAATTCTCGAGAAGATGGGTAAAACTTTTCCAGACCTGCTCTTCTTTTTCTTGCTCTACTTCACTCAAATTTCGAGACATTTTTTCCATATTTTTAGGAAGATCAATTGCCTCCAAAAATGCCATAAATTTCTCAAGCAAGGCAGTTCCAGATTGTGGTCCAGCCTTAAACAGCTGGTTCAAAGGCTCCATAATCTTAGCACGTAGGGGTTCCAAGACAGTCAAATCATAGACAAGCCTTTTCTCCTTGATGGCTTCAGCATCGTAGTCCGCTCTGCCATTGACCAAAAAAGCCCGCGAAAAAGCAGCCTGCCCCTTCATATCCGCAAAGAGGATGTAAGACTCAAATAGGTCCAGCTCCTTTTGGGAAATGCTGGCGTACAAACCAGATTTGAGGAGATTGAGCAGGTCTTCCGCACGGAAACGATAGCGGCGCAAGCGCTCCAAGGACTCCACAAAATGGACCAACGGATGATGACTCATCTCCTCTGCCTTGCCGAAATAGTAAGGAATATCATACTTGTCAAAAATCTTGCCAATCTGCAACTTGTAGCTATCCACATCACCCAAGAGCAACAAGATGTCTTTATAGCGAGCCCCTTGATGCACATGCTGACGAATCGCAGTCGCAACCTGCTCAACTTCTTCTTTTTGGTTGACGACTTCCCATAGCTGGATTTTTTCTTGGTCTACTGGAGTCAAGTCTATCATGGTCCCGCTGTAGTCATAATAGGCTTCCATATTCTTTGAAAATTTACCAATACTGTCCAAGACTGGCTCTTGACCAATATAAGTAGCCTTAGTCTGGAACTGCGTTGATAACTGATGCAAAAAGTCAACGTTGGCTTGATAAACATTGCCTTCCGTATAGGTGGCTTGCATAGCCTTCTTGCTGGTATATACACCAATCAGGATTTCCGACACCCGTTCATTTAAAGCACTTACTAAAGCTTCTTCTTCTGCCGAAAAACGAGAAAATCCGTCTACCACCAGCACAATGTTCTTCAACTGCTCATCCAACTGACCAGTTTCCACCAAGCTCGTCAGCTGCGCTAACTTAGACTGATGCTCAAAGCCTTCTTTGGACAAAATGTCTGTTACAGCCAGAAAAATCTTTACCAAATCAGCCTGCTTATCTGGTGACTCCATGGCTTCCAAGTCCAAAATAGACATATTTGCCCGTTGCAATTCTTTGTATAAAGCAACTAGCTGGTTAATGAAACCAAAATCTGTCTGCAAACGACCATAGACTTTCAAGTCGCCATCTTCAAATTGCGATAGAACCCGAAAGAAAATCATGGCCAGACCAACATCATCCAGCGGTTGTCCATTATCAATCTTATCAATCATCAGATAGCGGGCTAATTGCCCAAATCGAGTCACGATAATATCAAAAGTTGCCTGTTCAGGTAGGTATTCCAAGACTTTACGTTCCATTTCAAAGGACAGGGAGTTCGGAGCGATATAAAAAACACGTTTGCCTTGCTTGGCAAATGTTGCTGCCTGTTCTGTCAAATACTGTGTCAGTGGATTACGTATATCTGTATAAACTAATTGCATAGTTTATGCCCTACTTTCCATGAATATTCTATGTCTAGTATATCAAAAATGCGTGTACAAAAAAAGGAAAGGCGAACCTTTCCTTTTAATTATTTTACCTTGATAGGAGGTTAGGAAAAATAATGTAATTAGTCTTCGTTGCGACGACGCTTACCAACAAGGGCAAGAGCTGCCACTAGCATTGCTGCACCAAGTACGCCAGCTGCTGATGAATCTTCACCAGTGTTTGGCAATTGTGCTTGAGCTGGACTAGCTACTTTTGCAACTACCGCTGGTTTAGCTGGAGATTCAGGAGTTACTGATTGTGCTGGAGGAGTTGGTTTCGCTGGCTCTTCAGGAGATACTGGTTTCTCTGGAGTTGGCGATACCGGCTCAGGTGGTGTAACTGGTTTAGTTGGGGTTGTTGGAGTCTTAGGTGTAACTGGTACATAGTTAATTGGTGTGTCTGTACCTGGGTTTGATGGCACTGGAGGTGCAATGTAACCCTTAGATGGATCAGTTGGATCAAGTGGTTTCAATGGATTACCATTAGGATCTACTGGGACATATCCTGGAACATGTGGAATTGTTGGAACATCTGTACCTGGTTTGCTTGGATCCGTTGGATCGTTAGGGTAAACGATTGGATCTGTTGGCTGACCTGGGATATTTGGTACCCATGAACCAAGTTTCTTATAAACATAAGTAACGGTTGTTCCACCTGATGGGATCTTACCACTTGGATTTCCTTCTACTTTTTCAAGGATATATCCGTTGATAACTTTTCCACTTGTTGTGTAGTCATCGCCAACTTTACCTGGAATGTTTTCAGATGGTACCAAATCGTTACCATTTTCATCTACGTAGCGTACAACTACTTTAGATTCTTCTGGTACATAGTTGATTGGTGTATCTGTTCCTGGGTTAGATGGTACCGGTGGAGCTTCGTAACCCTTAGTTGGATCTGCTGGATCAACTGGAGTTAACGGTGTTGTTCCATCTGGTCCTACTGGGACATATCCTGGAACATGTGGAATTGTTGGAACTTCTGTACCTGGTTTAGTTGGATCAGTTGGATCATTAGGGTAAACGATTGGTTCAGTTGGCTGACCTGGAATATTTGGAATCCATGAACCGAGTTCCTTGTAAATATAAGTAACTGTTGTTCCACCTGATGGAATCTTACCACTTGGAGTTCCTTCTACTTTTTCAAGGATGTAACCGTTGATAACTTTACCACTTGTCGTATAGTCATCCCCAACCTTACCTGGAATATTTTCAGATGGTACCAATTCTTTACCATTTTCATCTACATAACGTACAACTACTGTTGATTCTTCTGGTACATAGTTGATTGGCGTATCCTCACCTGGGTTAGATGGTACTGGTGGTGCTTTATAACCCTTAGTTGGATCGTCTGGATCTACTGGTTCTAATGGAGTTGTTCCATCTGGTCCTACTGGGATATAACCTGGAATATATGGAATGGTTGGAACATCCGTACCTGGTTGTGTTGGATCAGTTGGATCATTAGGGTAAACCGTTGGTGGAACTTCCACTGTACCTGTTGGTGGTTGTGGAATCCATGAACCAAGTTTCACATAAGTAACGACTTCTGTGATGTCACCAGTTGTTTCTGTCGCTTCAATCGCGTCAGCTGTGGTACTTGGTGCTACACCTGTGCCATTGTTGGTTGCGCTTTGTGCCAAGTAGCCTGTCACAACTGGTAATGGGTTACCTTCAAGTGTCGCATCGC
>ALKQ01000060.1 GCA_000440235.1 Streptococcus suis 10581
ATGTTGTGCAGTTTTCTCAAAGTAACTTCTGGAAGGACGGGAACTAGAACTTACTTTGAGAATTTACCTTCCAGTACATATCACTCCACCTTTGTCCTCCAAAGTGCGACAAGGAGGGGCCAAAGTCTTCAAACTGGTTCATTTCATAGTAGCCAATCAAATACTCCTTACAGGTTAGAGCAATGCCTTCAAATCCTCCCGCTAAAGCCACTTCTTTTATGGCTGCCAACAAAAGAGTTCCCACTCCCTGTCCCTTATAGGTATCCGCTACGGAGAGACTGGCAATAGCTAGGTGACCGCCTGTCGGCATGTCACTCTCTGTCAAGTAAAAAATATCGTCTGTAACAGTCTGCGAAACAGAGGGACAGGATAATAAATATCCTGCTATTTCCCCATCGTGTTCCATTATTAAACAGGTTTTACTCAAAGCATTCAGATAAATGGCAAGAACAGACTCAGCTATCCGTTCCTCTTTAGAAAAATTGGCATTTTCAATCAAAACAACTTGTTCTAAATCCGAAGGAGTAGCAAAACGAATTTCCATAATTTTCTCCCTTATATAGCGGAAAAACAGGGGCCATAGGCCTCCGTCTTTCTTTTTATTGGACGTTATTTGTAAGATTTGACAAGAGTCTTTCGAAGGAATATTCATAGGACTGAATATCACCAGCTCCCATAAATACATATACTGCATTGTCATGGTCTAAAAGTGGTGAAGTGTTTTCAACTGTAACAAGTCCACCTCTTTTGTTGATTTTAGCCGCCAAATCTTCTACCTTAACCTGACCATTGTCTGTTTCACGCGCTGAGCCATAAATTTGAGCAAGGTAAACTGCATCTGCTCCATTCAAAGCATCTGCAAACTCATCGAGAAGCGCAATGGTACGAGTGAATGTATGTGGTTGGAAGATGGCTACCAACTCCTTGCTAGGATACTTCTGACGTGCCGCATCAATGGTTGCAATGATTTCCGTTGGATGGTGAGCAAAGTCATCAATGATAACAGTATCATTGACAATTTTCTCCGTAAAGCGACGTTTGACACCTCCAAATGTTTTCAAG
Organism: Streptococcus suis 10581; assembly: GCA_000440235.1. Classification (GTDB taxonomy): domain Bacteria; phylum Bacillota; class Bacilli; order Lactobacillales; family Streptococcaceae; genus Streptococcus; species Streptococcus suis_F. Next base: position 1,063 of record ALKQ01000060.1, read on the forward strand.
TGTTCTGCAACCAGTTGCAAATCAAATCCAGCAATATAGAGATTGGCAATAACAGCTGTTGCATTCATCACATTATGCTTACCAAAGGTTGGAATTTGGAATTCTCCCAACTCTTCTTCACCATGACGAACTTTGAATTGTGAACCACTTGTAGAAGGCTTCAAGTCATAGGCAACAAAATCATTATTGTCTTCCAAGCCATAATAGTAAATTGGAGCATTTGCCGTGATACGACGAAGTTGCTCATCTTCACCAAAAACGAAGAGAGCTTTTTTTACTTGCTTCGCATAATCATTGAAAGCATTGAAAACATCCTCTAGACTAGTGAAATAATCTGGATGGTCAAAATCAATATTGGTAATGATGCTGTATTCAGGATGGTATGGGGCAAAGTGACGTTCGTATTCATCGGATTCGAACACAAAATACTGAGCATTTGCCGAACCGCGACCAGTACCATCACCAATCAAGAAGGAAGTATCTGTGATATTGCGCATAACATGTGCCAATAATCCCGTTGTAGAGGTCTTACCATGGGCACCAGCAACACCGAGGCTCGTAAAACCTTTCATAAATTCACCTAGAAATTCATGGTAACGTTTGTAGGTATAGCCCTGGGCATCAGCATAAGCGATTTCCACATTGTTATCTGGACGAAAAGCATTACCAGCAATCAATTCAACATCTGCTGTAATATTTTTCTCATCAAACGGTAAAATCTGAATCCCAGCTTGTTCAAGCCCGCGTTGTGTAAAGTAGTATTTCTCTACATCACTACCTTGAACCTTATGCCCCATTTGATGCAACATAAGAGCAAGCGCGCTCATACCTGATCCCTTAATTCCGATAAAATGATAGGTTTTTGTCATGTTATTCCTCTTCTATATGTGTCAAATTCAATTCTTGTGCCACTTGGCGATCTCGTTGTTGTCTGCGCTCAGGATAATTGTAAACCTGACTCTTTCTTAAAAAGTCATACGAATTTTTCTTTATAACCTGCTCCTGTTCTCTATCTTCTTTCTTCAAAGAATAGACAGCTGGCATATCAGCGAGAATATAGTCTGTCTGACGTAGGTTGTCCGCCAAACGTGTCAACCGACCTGCCTTAGATTCAGTTGTTGAAACGACAGGAGGTTTCACCACAACTTTAGCTGGTGCTGGTTTTTCATCTCTTAAGTAGGTTGCTGATCGTTTTTTCTTCAAGTCTTCTCTAGCCTGTTCGCGAGCCAACTGCCCCTGTGTTTTCACTGGAGAAGGCTTCGCTTTAGTCAGTTGCTGAAGGCGTTCCTTGCGAGAATAATGGCTTGGCTTAGCTTCAAACAGAGGAGGCAGGAGCTCATCTTCCGTTTGTGCTACTGGTTTTGCCGACGCAACTCGCTGTGAATCGGTAGACCAGCTAAATTCCTTTTCTTGATAAGGTCCCCTGATATTGCTAATCAGGTCGCTCTCATCATATAAACTCATAATTGGATTTTCTCCAACTAGTACCTCATCATCTGCGACTAGTGGAAATCTATTTTCATGTCTAATCATAAGTCATCCTTTCGAACCCTTATTATACCATACTTAGGCCTTATTTCCTAATTCTACGCTGAGTCAACTGATTCCATATCACTCAATCCCTAAAATCTCACGAATATCCTCAACCGTCAAATTCGCTCGGCTTTCATTGCCATCAAGGACTGTTTTGACAAGGTTCTTTTTATTTTCTTGTAATTCTTGAATCTTCTCTTCGATTGTCCCTCTAGTAATCAGGCGATAGCATTCAACCTTTTCAGTCTGCCCCATGCGATGAGCTCGACTGATAGCCTGAGCTTCCACGGCAGGATTCCACCAAAGATCGACTAGGATGACAGTGTCTGCACCTGTCAAATTCAAGCCAACACCACCTGCTTTCAAGGAAATGAGAAAGGCATCTCGACTTCCTGCATTGAAGGCCTGTGTCATTTCTTGGCGTTGGTTAGCAGGTGTTGAACCAGTCAAAGTATAGGATGTCATCCCAATTTCTACCAGCTGTTCTTCTATTTTTTCCAGCATATTTCTGAATTGGGAGAATATCAAGACCCTGTGTTCACCTTCTTTTAGTTGCAAGAGTAATTCTTTCAAACTATTAAGTTTGCCACTCTCACCACTAAACTCTTCCATGAAAAGGCTGGGGGTATCGCAGATTTGACGTAAGCGAGTAATTCCTGATAGGATTTCTATCTTGCTACGATTGATTTGAGCATCATCTGCGCCAGCTATTTGAGTCCGCATTTGTTGAAGCTGGGCTAGGTAGATGGCTTTTTGTTCATCTGTTAGTTCATTAAGTACATTGACTTCTATCAAATCAGGCAATTCCTGAAGAACGTCTTCCTTATGACGTCTGAGAACGAAGGGTTGAATGGTCCGCGCAATGTCCTTGACTGCTAATTTACCGAAGTCTTGTTTGCCTGGCAATAAACCTGGTAAGACAATTTGGAAAATGGACCAGAGTTCCGTCAAATGGTTTTCAATCGGCGTACCTGAGAGGGCAAAGCAATTCCCAACCTCAAACTCACGCAGGAGCTGTGCAATCTTAGATTGGGCATTCTTCATGACCTGCGCCTCATCTAAAATGAGGTAGTCAAAGCGTTCCTGTTTATAGAGTGCAACATCCTGTCTGAAGGATGGATAGGAGGTAACTAGGACTTGGTGACCATTGGCAATGATCTCTTCACGCTGTTCCTTGTTTCCATGAACAACTGCCACATCTAAACCTGGAGCAAACCGCTTGCACTCATCTAACCAGTTATAAATCAGGCTAGACGGTGCCAATATTAAAACTTTGGAATCTTTTGTCATCCGACTGGACAGAAAGGCGATAGTTTGCAAGGTCTTTCCAAGCCCCATGTCGTCAGCTAAAATTCCACCAAAACCATACGTATCCAGCATAGTCAACCACTTAAGCCCTGTCTGCTGATAATCCCTAAGCGACGTTGTTACTTCCGCATCAGGAAGCGGGAACAAATCTGGCTGAGCTAGATAGCTTGCCATTTCCTCAAATTCCTTGGAGAAACTGACTTGGTTGAATTGTGACAAGGATTGAGCCAATTGGTAACCGGCAAGAGCATGGACTTGTACCTGCCCTTCCTTACCATGACGGGCCCGCAGATAGATTAGAGTTTGACTGATTTTCTTGGTTTCCTCATCAAAAACAAATACCTTACCGCTCGGGCTAGTATAGTGGTCCTCTTGATTCAGCAAGGCTGTAATCGCCTGATCGATTTCAGATTGTTCAATACCTGATAAGTCAAACGAAATATCCAAAAGTGAGCCGTTACGCACAATTTCTAATTGAGGTTTGGCTTCAATATATAAATCCTGGAGCTTTTCTACTAGATGAACCTGCCCCATTTTTTGTAATATAGGCAATTGTTGTTGGAAAAATGGATAGAGCTCCTGCTGACTAAGAGCCGCTCTCTGGGCATGATATGTCCCCCTAAAGCCAGCTAAACGAATAGCCTGATAGACCCTCTCCAAATGTTGGAAATGGCTGGCAAAAGGCAGGAGAGCCAGATCCTCTTCACTCCTTACCTTACGTCCATCAAAATCCAAAACCAATTGGAGTGATAAACTTTCATTTGCCTCCATCTGAATATGAAATTCTGGCTTGAAATCATGAATGATGAAGCGTTTAGGTGCCTTAACAGTCCCAATTGTCTGCAAATCCAGCAAGCTTAAAGCCAGACGATTTTGGTCAGGGAAATCCACCTGCACTTTTCTCAAACCTGATTCGGTTGGAACAAGTTCGGAAATTTGGTAAATCAGATGTTCTTGATGGCGATTGACACTATAAACCGTGCCATTTACTAAGAGATAGCGCCCATGAAAAAGAGGTCGGACTGTTTTTTCGTGAATAACCATTTCAATCATCTGCGTGTGAACGGTCACCTCAAAATGATAGAGCCCCTCCTCCCCTGTCAACGGAAGAACCATCAAGGAGGAATAGGACTGCTGTTGATAAGAAAAGTTAAAATGTTCTAGCTGATTTAACAGCTCCACCCCCTCCTCAAAATAGGCTTGTGGCAGACGAAAATGTCGTCCAAAATGAGTAAGAATATCCGAATCTATACCAACTTTCTCTGGTACCAAGGCCCAGAGAAAATCCAGAAGAGCCTGACTTGGTTCATCAAAATTTTCATAAGTAACTTGCTCATAATAATTTTTACCTATCTGATAGTGACCGTTGGCTTTCACAATGCGCAAAAAAGCTCCGATGTCCCGCACAATGTACGAACGTGTATCTGGCAAGCGAGTAATTTTCAAGGTCCAATCTATCTGACGATCATAAGGCAATAAGCTCCCTTCAACTGATAACTGATACTTAAGCCCCAGCTCAGGTTCTGGCCGCAAAATTTCATCTAAAAAGAGACCGCCAAAATAAGTCCGACGGACGGTTTCCTTATGTTGTTCACCATCTTCTTTCAAAGACTGCTTCATATCCTTGCCTGAGACATCATTTTTTAAATAATACTCCGTAGCTGCCAAATGCTGACAGTAACCCTTGCTTTGAAACAAGTGACAACTACACTGCAAATCACTATCCTCGTCGCTGTAAACAAAACGTTCTCCAGCAATATCCAGCACCATCTTTCCATTCTCACTCTGAAGAACAGTCAGTTTTCCAGCCTCGTACAAATCAATTCCTTCTTGGCGAATCCGCCCTGGCATCATGCGACCCATTCTAACTCCTTTATCCTTCAACCAATCATCAGCTCTTCTGTAAAATATATCTAAAATATTATCTTTTCATTATAGCATATTTTCAATTTGAATTGTTTAAATAGGTATCAAAAAACACCAGCTGGTAAACTGGTGTCTCTAATGAATAGCTAAATAATAAATCGTTGCTTGCCACATTTTCAAGATTGTTTTTCCGCTTTTCCAAAACCAAAATAGAGCAAATAGCAGGAAAACAACTGCCACTACTACGTTAATCAAGCCTTTTCCATCCAAGAAAAACTTGAAAAAGAAGACAGTCACACAAGTAAGCAAGGTAAGGAGTGAGACATGAATCAGAACTCCCAACCAGCCCAGCCAATAGCGAATTCCAAAGGGAGGGTGTTTCTTTTCATCGAAGTCTGCTAGACCAGTCAAAAACTCAACTAGCAACTCACCAAAAAATTCCATACTAGACTTCCTTTCTCAGCTGTCGGTAATACTTGGTTCGTCGAATCATCATCTTGATAGCCTTAAAGGAAAGTAAGGTTAGCATACTAGCCACGAATAGACAAAAAAGGAATATCACAACCAATGGCTGTTTATACTGATTATAAACCATAATTGAACCACCAGTAAAGGCGATAAAATAGGATGCCAAAGTCACAAAATTGAGCCATATACAAGCCCCAACCCCCAGCCAATATCGAAGACCGAAAGGCTTATACTGACTGTCTTCATAAAATACAAGAAAAAATGATGAAAAAGAAAGCAATATCAAAAAAGAACGCCAAATCGGAACCGCTACCATACCAACACCTCCAAGTCCATTCTAGCATATTTACGAATAGGTGCAAAGAAAAAAGAGGTTGCCCTCTTTATTTCCGTTTTCGTGCAATCAGATGAATCGGTGTTCCTTCAAATACAAAGGCCTTGCGGATTTGATTTTCCAAGAAACGCATATAGGAGAAGTGCATGAGCTCTTCTTCGTTGACAAAGACCACAAAGGTCGGTGGTTTGGTCGCAACCTGAGTCGCGTAGAAAATCTTGAGACGTTTGCCCTTGTCGGTCGGCGTCGGGTTAATAGCAATGGCGTCCATGATAACATCGTTGAGAACAGCCGATGGAATACGGGTATTCTGACTTTCACTGATAGCCTTGATCATCTCAGGCAACTTATGCAAGCGTTGTTTGGTCAAGGCTGACACAAAGATAATCGGTGCGTAAGACAAGTATTGGAACTGGTCACGAATATCGTCTTCCCACTGCTTCATGGTATGGTTGTCTTTTTCAAGCGTGTCCCACTTGTTGACTACGATAATCATCCCCTTACCAGCTTCATGGGCAAAACCTGCGATGCGTTTGTCATACTCACGGATACCTTCTTCGGCATTGATAACCATCAATATGACATCTGAGCGTTCAATGGCACGCATGGCACGCATGACAGAGTATTTCTCCGTATTCTCATAGACCTTACCAGACTTGCGCATTCCTGCAGTGTCAATCATAGTAAACTCTTGACCTTCAGGGTCTGTAAAGTGCGTATCAATAGCATCACGAGTCGTTCCAGCAACAGGCGACGCAATCACGCGCTCTTCACCCAAAATAGCGTTAATCAAACTGGATTTACCAACGTTTGGACGACCAATCAAGCTGAACTTGATAATATCTGGATTTTCTTCTGCTTCCTGAGCTGGTAGGTTTTCAATGATAGCGTCCAAGACATCCCCTGTTCCGATACCGTGTACAGAAGATACAGGATAAGGATCTCCAAGACCAAGCGAATAGAAATCGTAGATGTCATTCCGCATTTCAGGGTTATCGACTTTATTGACAACCAAAATAACTGGTTTGTTTGTCTTATAAAGAATACGCGATACATACTCATCCGCATCTGTCACACCTTCCTTGCCTGATACAACAAAGACGATAACGTCCGCTTCATCCATGGCAATCTCAGCCTGATGCTTGATTTGCTCCATGAAAGGTGCATCCACATCATCAATACCGCCTGTATCAATCAAGGAAAACTTGCGGTTGAGCCACTCACCAGTAGCATAAATACGGTCGCGGGTCACACCTTCCACGTCTTCTACGATAGAAATACGTTCCCCCGCAATACGGTTAAATAGTGTTGATTTACCAACATTGGGACGTCCAACGATGGCGATAGTTGGTAGAGCCATAGCTCCTCCTCTTCTAGTTTACAATAATTTATTTTTTTCTAATACAGCCCTCGTTTCAGGCTGCTCTGGCTGACCAAACTGGGCAACCATACGCTCAGACCAGGTTTCTGTCTGACGGGCACCTGCATAGGCTGTCTGAACTTGGTCGTAGGCTTGGATTACTTCCACGCCTTGCTCCACATATTCTTCCTGAAAGACAATGGTTTCACTTGCCAAACGTGGTTTGACAGGATGTTTTTGGGCTGGTCGACCCAGGGCAATGCAGAAAATTGGATAGGTATAATCTGGCAAGTTGAACAGCTCTGCTATTGCCAAGGCCTTATGGCGAATCATACCGATAAAGACCCCGCCGTAGCCCAGACTTTCAGCTGCTAAAAGGGCATTTTGCCCTGCTAGGCTCGCATCAACAGAAGAAATCAGGAGATTCTCTGTTCCTTTGGCATCAAAGTCTGAACCATGGAGTTGAGCCGCCTTGCTGGCACGATTATGGTCGCCCACAAAAACCAGAATAGCCTGAGCCTGTAAAATAGCTGGCTGAGGCACCAAATCATAGAGAGCCTGTTTTTTCTCCTCCGACTGCACCACAATGATGGAATAAGACTGGAAATTCTTCCAGCTAGACGCAGCTCGCCCAGCTGAAATAATTGCTTGCAAATGTTCCGCCTCAATGGGCTCTTCCGTAAAACGACGGACGGAAGTATGGTTCAACATCAAATCAATGGTTTCGTTCATCGGCGGTTATTTCCTTTCAAATGCAAATCGCGAGCCAGATAGCGAATCCGCTCCATTACCCGTTTGGCCTGCCAGGTCTCATCACCAGACTTACCAGAGGCGAAATGACGCTCCAAATCATCAAAGGAGAAATTGGAGGTAAAGAAGGTCGGCAGATTTTCCTGCATGCGGTATTGTAGAATGACCTGCAGCACATCGTCACGTACCCAAGGACTATGTTGCTCCGCTCCGATGTCATCTAGCACCAAGACCTGAGCCATCTTGATTTCATCAATTCGCTCCTTGACAGAACCATCTTTGATGGCATTTTTTATGTCTACCACAAAGGTTGGATAATGGAGCATAGTGGTTGATTGAAGATGGGTCTTGGACAAAAGATTGGCTAAATAAGCCATCAAATAACTTTTTCCAATACCGAAATTGCCATAGATGTAAAGCCCTTTTGGTTTTTCCTCAAATCGTTTGACAAAATCTGCAATAGCCAGCATGACTTCCACACGATTTTCATCACTCTTATCAATATCCGCCACTGTTACATTCTTCAAACTCGCAGGCATATTGATGAGCTGGATACGGTTCTTGATTGCTTCCAAACGACGGTATTCGACCAATTCTTCTGTTTCAAGATAGGAAACATCCGCATAGCCCTCATTCATAACCAAAACAGGTTGATACCCCTTGGCAATATAGGATTCATCCTGCTTGACAAAGAGGTCGCGCTGACTGATATATTCCAAAAACTTAGAAATGGAGAGGGTGATTTCCTGCTGGGTCAAACCTTCTTTTTTGATAAAAGCAGCGACTTCAGGATCACTCACTATCTCCTGATAGAGTTGCTGATAAGATTTTGGACTTGGATTGGTTGTTTGCGACAACCTGTCTTGAACTGATTTCATCAGCTACCTCCTTTGTTTTCCATTTCTTCTAATTCACGATAAAGAGCCGCCAGCTTGGCTTGACCTTCCTGCGTTTGTCCTTGCTGAACCTCTTCCTTACTCCACTCAGGCACATTGCTTTTCTGTGGCTGGCTCGGCTTGGTGACAGCTTGACCTGCCTTCAACTCTCTTAGGTAAAGAACAGCTGCCTCTGCACTGCCAATTCCCTTGTAGGAAAAATCATTGCCCAGCTTCATAGCGTATTTTTCATTCAGATTGGCTGAGTCCACCTTGTTAAAGGTATAGAGGACCAAGACATTGATAACTTCGTCAAGCAGACCCAAATTGGCCAAATCCGTCAAGCATTTTCGTTCTGTTCCTGTCACCGCTGCCTTCCGTTGCTCCTTGATAAAGGACAGGAAGGTTAGGCTGGATTTTGATTTCGCTTCACGAACAATGGCTTGTTCTTGGGCAGTGAGGTTGGCGCTTTCTGTTGGCAATGACTGGCGTGACTGCTGCAAGCGTTTGGTCGAGATGGTCTGTCCAATAGCTGTTGCTTTAGCCTGGCGATAGGTTTCCAACCAAGTCCACCCTGCCTGCTCTGCTATGTAACTAAGCGCAATAATATCCTCAGCTTCATCCTGAAAAAGAAGCTTATCTTTAGCCATTAATGCCTTGAAGGCAGACCAGTCAAAATCATGTTTCGGTTCAAAAACAACTGGAGCCTGCCCATCCATGGTAAAGACCTGAGAAAATGTTTTTGAGATATTCTGTTCCTGATTGGGTAGGTGAACAAGCAGATTCTCCATGCTTGACTCCCCAATCTTCCTTGCTAACAAGTTCTTATACAAGGGTTTCGCTAGAAAACTTTTTACGGTCAGAGGGGCTTGTAGCGCCAAACCTGTTAATTCATCTGCACGATAGAGTTCTAGAAGCCCCATGGCAGTCAGAACATCCAGAGCCTTCTCCAAACGATTCATTCCAAAATCCATGTGATTGAGAATGACAGTCCATTTGTAACGTCCTTGCCCTTGATCGGCAAAACTATAAAAGTAATAATAAAGCGCTAATGCATCAAAACCGATAATCGGCTGATAGCATTGGCTAAGACTGACAATATCAGGTGTAAACGGGCTGATTTTTATATAGGCAAATAAATCATTTGGTTTCATCTTTTTTTCCCGGTTTTACCTTACTTCCTTTGGAAATCATCTGCTTAAGCAAATTTTCTAGCTCTCCAACATCTTTGAAAGAACGATAAACCGATGCAAAACGCACATAGGTGATTTCATCCAATTCGACCAATTCTTCCATTACCAAATTCCCAATGACATCGGATTCTATTTCACTATCACCTTGTGCTCGAACCTTCTGTTCAATCCGATTCACCACTTCATCAATATCATCGGTTGACACAGGGCGCTTTTGAGCAGAGCGAATAATCCCATTGAAAATCTTTTCACGTGAAAACTGCTCTCTAGTTCCGTCTTTTTTCACAACGACTAGAGTTTTCTCTTCAATCCGTTCATAGGTGGTAAAACGTTGACCACATTGGTCGCAGGAACGACGACGACGGATGGTATTGCCATCTTCAGCCTGACGACTATCAATGACACTTGATTTCAAACTCTGACATTTTGGACAACGCATACTCTTTCTCCTACATAAACTTTATCACTTCAGTATAGCATAAAAATGACAAAAATAAAAGAAAGCGAGAATTACTCACTTTCTACCAATAATTCATCTTGCTTTTTCAATCGACTGGCAACCCATTCACGAACCAAGCGATAGACAACCGCAAAAATTGGGGTAAAGAAGACCATACCAAGTAGGCCAAACAAATTACCACCAATCAGGGCTGCAGCCAGAGTAAATAGGGTAGGAAGACCAACTGATTGACCAACCACGCGCGGGTAAATCACATTCCCTTCAATCAACTGAAGAATCTGGAAGAGTACGATAGACCAGAGTGCCAAGAGTGGATTTTGTACCGCCACAAAGAGAGCACTAATCAAACACGCTGAAAAGGGACCGATATAAGGTACAAATGATAGGACCCCTGCCAAAATACCAGCCATGCTGGCATAAGGAATTCCTGAGAGCGAATAACTAACAAAGACAAGTGTCCCAATGATACACGCCTCAACAATCTGACTCATCAAGAATCGGTCATAAGTATCAACAATAACTTCTCCAATATAGTTCACTACTCTGACAGTCTTCTCCGGCAAGGTAGCCTGCAAGAACTTTCTCGTCATCGCCTGCAAGTGCTCCTTGCTCCCTAAAATCGCTAGAGTGAAGAAGAAAGCCATTATCAACGTCATAGTGTTCGAAAAAATCCCCGTCACATTGGACACCAAGCCAGATAAAATCGGTGTGACCAAACTTGAAATAAGTGTTAAATTCTTCAACTGATCCAAAAAGCTGGCAATCTGGTCTCCGATTTGTCCCGACAAAAGACCATTTGATTCAAGAAAATTAGTTAGGGCATTTACCGATTTTGGAATGGCTGTGCTGCTAACCGAAACCAGCTCTGAAACAGTCGTCACCAATGTAGGAAGAACGATCACCACCAGTCCTGTCACAATTAAAACAAATCCAATTAATACTCCAACAATTGCCAAAGACCGCTTGGATTTCTTTAAAAAAGAAATTTTTTCAAACTGATCTTCTAATTTTTTCATGGGAACATTGAGGATGAAGGCAAAAATAGCTCCAATAAAAAGCGAATTCATACTGCCTAATAATTGTTGAGTAGCCCCATAAATACTAGACCAGTTGAGAACAGCTAACAATGTCGCTCCAGATAAGAGTATCAATATGACTTTTTCTTTAAATGATGTATTCATAACTTTTCCATTCTTACTTATTGGCTATTATTTTATCACACGCTTATAGAAAAAGAAAGAGGGAAAGCTTCCCTCCACTCTACTCTAAATCAATCGCGCATGGCATATCCGACACCACGAACTGTTTTTATATATGAATCTTGATGTGGCAAATCCAGTTTACCACGTAGATAGCGAATATATACATCGACGACATTGGTCTCAGAAGCCGCTTCATATTTCCAAACACGCTCAAGAAGTTGTTCTCGACTAACAGGCTCTGGGCTATTCATTAAGGTCGCCAACAGATCATACTCTCGGCGGGTCAAATTAATCAATTCATCACCTCGAGTCACTGTTCGATTTTGAAAATCAACCTTCAAATCACGATAGGCCGCATGCATGTGAACCTGTTTACAGTTATTGTCAATAAAATCACGACCACGAAAAATCGCAGAGATTTGCTCCACTAAATCACTGATGACAAAGGGCTTCACTACGTAGGAAACAGCATAAGAGAGGACTTCTTCCCCATATTGACTAACTTCTGTCGGCTCAACTACCACAATCATGACCGTGGCTGGTTTTATCGCTAATAGTTCTGTAGCCAATTCCTTGCTGGACATGTCTGAAAGCTGAAAACTCATCAGAATCAAGTCAAAATCCGTTTCATGTGCCAAGGACATAGCCTCTTTCCCTGTCGATGCATAATCAACAAGATAGTCTTTTTTCTGCAATTCCATGGAAACAAAATGCGAGAGATTGCGTTCTTTACCAGCAATCAAAATTTTCTTAGCCATTATCCATCCTTTTCTATTCTTTCAAATGGTGTAGGAATCGTATTATGACTAGAAAGAAGGGCGCTTCCACGCCCATCTTTTCTATTTTGATTCGCTATACCAGTCGTAATGGAAGATTCCTTCTTTATCTTTACGGTTATAAGTGTGAGCACCAAAGTAGTCACGTTGTGCTTGAATCAAGTTCGCTGGCAAGTTTTCAGCACGGTAGCTATCGAAGTAGGTAATAGCTGCTGAGAATGTTGGTACAGGAACTCCTGCTTGAACTGCCAAGGCAACAACATCACGAACTGCCTGTTGATACTTAGCTGTTACATCAAGGAAGTACTCATCCAAGAGCAAGTTTGCCAAGTCTTCATCACGTCCGTAGGCATCCGTAATCTTTTGCAAGAAGCGAGCGCGGATGATACAACCTGCACGCCAGATTTTTGCGATTTCACCAAATGGCAAGTTCCAGTTGTTTTCTTTTGATGCTACGCGCAACTGTGCAAAACCTTGTGCATAAGACATGATTTTTGAGAAGTACAATGCTTGACGGATTTTTTCTACCAATTCAGCCTTGTCGCCTTCGTATGCAAACGGAGCTGGTTTTGGAAGGACCTTGCTTGCTGCCACACGCTCATCTTTGTAAGTTGAGATATAACGAGCAAATACAGATTCTGTAATCAATGACAATGGCACACCCAAGTCAAGTGATGATTGACTTGTCCATTTACCAGTTCCCTTGTTACCAGCAGCGTCCATGATGTAGTCAACAATTGGACCATCTTGACCTTGGTCATCCTTACGCTTCAAGATATCAGCCGTGATTTCAATCAAGTAGCTATCCAATTCGCCTTTGTTCCACTCAGTAAAGATGTCAGCCATTTCATCCACTGACAAACCGAGCAAGTGTTGCATGAGGTCATAAGACTCCGCAATCAATTGCATGTCGCCATACTCGATACCGTTGTGTACCATTTTTACGTAGTGACCAGCTCCATCTGGACCGATATAAGTCACACATGGGGCTCCATCTTCTGGTGCTTTTGCTGAAATTTCTTCCAAGACATCTGCCACCAATTCGTAAGCTTCTTTTTGACCACCAGGCATGATAGATGGACCTTCAAGGGCTCCTTTTTCACCACCAGATACACCTGTACCGATGAAGTTAATACCTGAATTTGCCAATTCTTTTGAACGACGGATAGTGTCTTCGTAGAAAGTATTACCACCATCGATCAAGATGTCACCTTCATCCAAGTGCGGCAAAAGTGCTTGAATGGTTGCATCTGTACCAGGACCAGCTTGAACCATAAGCATGATGCGACGTGGTTTTTCGATAGATGCCACAAAGCTTTCCACATCGTAACTTGGTACCAAGTTTTTACCTGGGTTGCTTGCAACAACATCTTCTGTTTTATCAGCAGAGCGGTTGTAAATAGCTACTGAATAGCCACGTGATTCAACATTAAGCGCAAGGTTGCGGCCCATAACGGCCATCCCTACAACACCAAAATTTGCTTTAGTCATTTGTTTACTCCTCTAATTTGTATCTCTTTTATTATACACCGAAAGCTTAAAATTGACAAGAATTTTCAGATAATTTAACTATCTTGCCAATCTGAGTTAGTCCTCATCTCCAAATAACCCTTGTAATTGGGCAAAAGGACTATTGGCCTCTTTTTTCTCTTGAGCTTTTTGTTGAAAATCTTCTTCAGTCATTAAAGCCCAAGCTTGACCAGATGGTAGTTCCTGTCCAGCTTCTTCTTCAGGTGTCAAGACTTTGATTGGTATAGCCAGTAAAATATTATCTGCTACACTCTCATCAAGGACAATGTGGTCATCTTCTACTACCAGTACCATATCCTCATCAATCAAATCTTGTTCTTTAAGAACTGCTTCATTGGCAACAAAGAGTTCATTGACGTTTTGGACCTCATGCAAAACAACTGGTTGCAGAGAACGACTGGATGCCAAGGTAATATCATAAGTCATCTGATAGTCCAAGAAAAAGAAACCTGATTCAAAACGGATATTTCCAGTGACTTGGACTGGCGACAAGCCTAGAACTTCACCATTTCGAGCTTGCAATTCTTCCTGTAAATCCAAGGTTTTATCAAAGGAGATTCCATCTGGATTTTTCTGAATATCGTAAATATGAAACATTGTATTCCCCTATTCAGCTAGTTCTGTAATGTAGTTATAGACTTCTTGTCCAGCAACTGCACCATTTCCTACTGCCGTTGCAATCTGACGAAGTTGATTTTGACGAATATCACCGATGGCATAGATGCCTGATTGAGTCGTTTCCATCTTTTCATTAGTGATAACCCAACCAGCTTCGTCTGTAATTCCTAGGTCCGCAACTGTATCAGTCATCGGATCCAGACCGACATAGATAAAGACACCACCGAAATCAAGTTCACTGACTTCTTCAGTTTTTACATTTTTGATAACCACGCTTTGTACACGTAAGTCATCGCCCTTGATTTCTTCGACTACACTATCCCAGATGAAGTTGATTTTTTCATTGGCAAAGGCTCGGTCTTGGATGACTTTTTGAGCACGAAGTTGATCACGGCGGTGAACAATTGTCACAGACTCCGCAAATTGTGTTAAGAAGAGAGCTTCTTCGACCGCAGAATCTCCACCACCGACAACCAAGAGTTTTTGTCCACGGAAGAAGGCACCGTCACAGACTGCACAATATGAGACACCACGGCTATTGTAAGTATCCTCACCTGGAATACCTAACAAACGGTGTTTTGCCCCCATGGCTAGAACGACTGTCTTTGTCTCCAAAACACCATCCTCAGTAATCACTTTCTTAATTTGTCCTTCTTCCTCAATACGGACTAGGGTGCCAAAAATATGGTCCACACCGAATTTTTCCAAGGGTTCAAACATTTTTTCAGCCAAGGCTGGACCTGAAATATGGTCATAGCCTGGATAGTTTTCAATTTCCGCGGTATTATTCATCTGACCACCATAAATACCACGTTCCAAAAGAGCTACCTTTAAATTGCTACGCCCTGCATAAAGAGCTGCAGTCATCCCCGCAGGACCTGCACCAATTACAACTGTATCGTACATATACTTTTTCCTTCTACGCTTTAAACATTAATAAGATTCCCACTACTCCAAAGGCTGCAATGGGGATTGTCATCACATTAATCATCAACAAATCAAACAAGAAATCTTGTCGTTCTTGCAAGGTTTTATCCACACCCTTTGTCGCACGCCAGATAAACCAGACCAGACTAGAAGTGATAATCAGCAAGGAAGCTATTAGCAATCCTTGTAAATAAAAACTGAGAATATTTTGTAACATGGTCTTTTCCAACCCTCCTAGAAGGTTTGACGCTTGGCTTTACGTTCTGCACGACCCTTTGCACGCGCTTCAACTCGCTTGGTCTTGCGACGTTTTTCATCAACAGCCCATTGAATTTTCTTCTTGTAGCCTGGTTTGACTTTTTTCTTTTTCTTCTTGACCAAGCCAATCATTTCCAAATCTAGTTTTTCACGAGATTTTTCACGGTTAGCACGGCGGTCACGGTCGTAGGTATCGACAAATTCGCCATTTTTCATTTCTTTTGGCAAGAATTTGATATTGAGTTTTTCTAGCTCTCGAATATCTGCATCATCGCTTGGCTGATAAAGGGTAATGGCAATACCTGATAAACCATTACGACCTGTGCGCCCCACACGGTGGACAAAGAAGGAAAGATCCTGTGGAATGGCATCATTGATGACATGACTGACGCCCTCAATGTCAATCCCACGTGCTGCTAAATCCGTTGCAACAATGTACTGATAGTCCAAGTTCTTCACCTGATTCATCATCCGCTTGCGCTCACGTGGAGGAATATCCCCATGAATCTTTGCGACACGAAGACCGTTCGCAGTCAAATAGCTATGCAATTCATCTGCACGTGTCTTTGTATTGACAAAAATCATGGCCAAGTAAGGTTGCATGAGCTTGGTTACTTCCAAGATTTGAGCATTACGGTCACGCCCCTTGGTTGAAATCAGCCAGTTTTCAATGGTATCTGAAATGACCGTATGGGTCTTGATTTGTTCCATGACTGGATTGGACAAGTATTTTTTCAAAAACGGTTGGAGTTTCTGCGGAATGGTCGCTGAAAAGACCATAAATTGCAAGTCTTTTGGCAGGCTGCCAGCAATCTTATCAACTGTTTCCAAAAAGCCCATGTCCAAGGTCATATCTGCCTCATCAACCACAAAGGTTTTGGCTTTATGGATAGCAAGGTCACCTGATTTGACCAAATCATAGATACGCCCTGGTGTCCCAACAACAATGTGAGGCTGACTAGCTTGAAGCTTGTCAATTTGACGGTTCTTATCCGTACCGCCAACATAATTGGTCACACGAACTTCGATGTCCGAATGACTAGCCAACTGGCGTGCCGCTTGATAAATCTGAGTAGCCAGTTCACGAGATGGGGCTGTAATAACAGCCTGAACTTGGTCCAATTCCTCATTTAATTTTTGGAAAATCGGGATCAAGAAGGTATGGGTCTTACCCGAACCTGTTTTTGATTCCCCTATCAAGTCTCTCCCTGACAAAACAACAGGAATCAATTTCTCCTGAACTTCTGTCGGCTGGACAAAGTTAATTTCTTTCAAAGCCTCCTGAATATAAGGCTTGAGTTTCATATCTGTAAATTTCATAGTTCCCTCTTTAGTTGTACTGCCCTCTATTATAGCACGATTTAGGTGGACAAGCAAAAAGGACGGATACCCGTCCTAATCAACTCTCACTTGCTTCAGTAAATTCTGCCTCAATAATTCCAAGTTCCTTCTCTTCTTCCAAACTTGCTTTAAAGGCCTCAGTGAGCTCTAATTCGCCATCAAAATCACCATTTATTTTTTTCACAAATGTGTCTGCCAACATCCCTCCCATGGGCTGGAAGGTAAAATAGGTCAAACCTCCTGAAATCAGACCACCCAAAATAGGAACTGCATTGGCAATGGTCTTTTCAACAGTCTTTTTGGTAATTTTCACACCAATCACTGCGGCTACCTTTTTCACCAAGGGATACCAAGTTGTCTTGGTCAAAGCCTGCATAGCTACTTTTTTACCGATATTAGCTCCGACTGTCTTGGATACTTTATTGAGAAGAACTGCTGAACCACCTGCTCCAAACATGACACCAATGTAGGCAATAATGCGGATTTGAACCTCTTCTGAAATTTCCTTCCCTTCACCAACAAATAATTCATCTTCACCAAAAAGATAAGCGATTTGTTGCGACAAATTCAAGGCAAAACCAAAATACTGAGCTATAGTCGAATGAATTAGCTTTCAGACAAGGAACTGAGGCGCAGGCTATACTAAAGTATGGCAAGGCGAAAGTGACGATGTATCAAAGATAATTCAAATGACTATATATCAGCAGTACCTGCCGCCACCGCTGTAAATGGATTCCCCGGTAAACCAGCTGCGAAAGAAATCAAAGATGTTTTCGTAGTCATATCATTAATGATTTTTTCAGCTTCCTTACGCAAAGCTTTTGTAGTGAAAACCGCCGTTGGTCCATCCGCAATAATTTTATCTAGATAGGGACTATCTTTGAAACGAGTCTTCAAAAATTCTTCCCGATTGACTTTAACCATAGGAAGTTGACTAGCAGCTGTCATGGTTTGAATAACCACTCCATATAACTGTTCTTGATTGAATTGTTCCATTTTTATCCTCCACCAATTCTCTCTCTATCCCCCCGACCATATTTGTCAAGGTAAAAAAACAGCATTTCTGCTGTTTCTGACATTTTATAGATAAAGAATAGCTAGGGTAATCAAGCTCATGATGAGACCGACTGACCAGAGGAAAAAATCAACTTTCCACTCGCTCCATTTCTCAGCTTTTCCGTTCAAACCTCCAAGCTCCAAATGGTGATGAAAAGGAGTCATACGGAAGATACGACGACCTTCTCCAAAGCGTTTTTTGGTGTATTTAAAATATGAAACTTGCAACATAACAGAGGACGTTTCAATAACATAGACCAGGCCGATAAGGAGGAGAGTCCATTCCTGACGGAGGGCAATTGAAATAGTTGCCAACATACCGCCGAGAGCCAAGCTTCCCACATCCCCCATGAAAATCTTCGCTGGTTTACGGTTATAAACAAAGAAACCGAGCAAGCCTCCAATCATGGTCACACAAACTAGAAGAATATCAAATTTTTGCTCATTGAAGGCGATAACAGAGTAAGCTAGAAGGCTGATAACAACTGAGATAGAAGCCAATCCATCAATACCATCTGTCAAATTAACTGCATTTGAAAAACCGACCAGCCAGAACAGAACAAATGGGAAATAGAGAACTCCCAGATGTACCATGTGACCAAATACATTCAATTCTCCGCCACCTGCTCCTCTTACGTGGACAAAGTAGAAGACAATCCCTCCTAAAATTTGTAGAGCAAGCTTTTGTTTAGGATTAAGACCTTCATTTATTTTACGGAAAATTTTTAAAAAGTCATCCAAAAATCCTACTACACCATAAAGGGCAAGGATGAAGAGGATGGCAAGGACACCACCCGTCAACAGTTGAAAGGCCGTTGCAAACAACAAGCTGACAAGAATCGCAACAACGAGAAAAACTGTTCCCCCCATTGTTGGTGTGCCTGCCTTAAACTGATGTTGTTTCACATCTTCGTGCATCTGTTGCCCCTCGATGCGTTTGGCTTGATAAAATGTAATAAATCGTGGGATTAAGAGAACGGTTGCTAGAAAAGCTACCAATCCCGACATAAGTGCGAATTGCATGTTAGTCTCCTAAGGTTATTGTTATTTTCTTGGTTTTATTCAAAGCGGTACCGACCTCTACACTTTGGTCGACTACTTTTGAACCCGTTCCTTTATAGGTCACTTCGATACCAGTCCATTCAGCAAATATATCCATATTCTCTTTGGTGATTGCGTACAGGTCTGGCATTTCTTCGAATTTATTTGTCAGGAGTAGAACCTGTTGGTTGGCGATTACCTTACTTCCTTTTTCGACTGAAACTTTTTTAATTTCAGCACCGTTTCCAAGGATAACTGGTTGAACTAATTGACGGCGAAGTTCCTCAGCCGACTCGCCTGGTGCCTTACCAATGAGGTCTGGCAATTGATACTCTGTCTCATTAGCGACCCGTGCCAATGCTGGTGCAGGTGAATCCAGATTCAAATTGTCTTTCAACAGCATCGCTTCTTTCAATGTAGGACTGACAATGTCACGCCAAGACAGGACATTTAATACTTCCGGTTGGCGAATGGTCACATACATGATAAATTCAGGGTCCTCAGCAGGGATCATGGCTACTACAGAGTTGATGTAGGCACCTTTAATGTACCCTTGACCATCTTCGCTGGCAATTTCCGCCGAACCTGATTTGACTGCAATATCATAGCCGTCAACCTGAATTGCAGGCCCCTGTAAGTCATGTGAGTAGAGCGTACCATAAACAGGGTCAGTACCGACATTAATCATATAGCGAAGTGTATCGTCGGCAGCTTGTTCAGAAACTGGATTTCCCACTTCTTCTTTCGAAGAAACTCTGGCTGTATCTGTATTAGGATTATAAAGAGCTGAGATGAATTTGGGCTCTAGCATAATACCATTGTTCGCAATGGCGGTAAAACTACGAAGCATCTGTGCTTGGTTTGCAGAAATCCCCTGACCAAACGATGACATGGCGATAGAAACAATGTTATCCTCTGGTACCATTCCTGGTACCTCGTCCCCCATACCAAAACGCGTTGGGTAGCCAAAGCGGAATTTAGCGAGGTAATTTAGCCATTTTTCATCCCCCATCTGTTGTTGCAACAAGGTCATCCCAACGTTACTGGATAGGGAGAAGCCTTGCGCATAATTGAGAGTCACAGCTGAATAACCTGCATTGAGGGTCCAGTCATTGATTTTCGCGTCTGCAATAACGTACTCATTATTGGTATAATATGCATTTGGATCAAAGGTTCCATTATCGATAGCTGACGCTACTGTTAGCACCTTCATTGTTGAACCAGGCTCAAAGGCCTCTTGATATAAGAGTGACCGCTCTAGCAGTCCTTCTTGTCCCAGACCTTCTTTGGTATCTGAATCATAGCTTGGCCTTTGGGTCGTCGCCAGTATTTCACCCGTCTTGGCTGAAACCAAAGTTGCATTCGCATATCGCCCTTTGGCGTTATCAAAGAAGGTATTCATATTGGTTTCAAGAGAACGTTGCAGATCGGCTGAAATTGTCGTATAGACATCCTGCCCGTTTACTGTCTCCGTTTCAACCTTTTCTGTCCCAGGTAGGACACGGCCTTGACTATCTTTCTCGTAGATAACCTTTCCATCTTGACCAGCCAGAATATCATTCAGATAATATTCCAACCCACTCACACCCTGTAAACTATGACTACCATCCTTGTTTTCAACCGGATTAGCTAACCCGACAAAAATTGAAGCAAAATTTCCATTCGGATACATCCGTCCTGGACTAGCGTCAAAGGCAATCCCTTCAATACCTGCCGCCTTCATCTCTTCTTGGATTGACGACATTGTACTATAGGAGATATTCTTACCTAAGGTCCCAAAGTATACCTGCTTCAGTTTCGGTTGATTCAGCTGCTCCATAACATAATCTGTCTCCATTCCGAGATGCTTTTTAAAGATTTCTGCTACTTTGCTGAACTGAGAAGACTGCACATACAAAACTTTTTTCAGTTCTGACACATATTCTGTGTCAATGATTGCATAGACTGTATAGGTCGTTGAATCTTCTGCAATAGGAATTCCTGTACGGTCGTATATCGTCCCCCGTTTAGCTTGAACGGTAACTTCACGCTGGTGTACCGCATCAGCTCTCTCTGACAAGTCCACCCCAAATTTACTATCAGTGCCGATAATATAGGCAAAGTTGATTAAAAAGAGAAAAAAGACGAAAACCGTCAAAAGAAGTAGGCTCTGTCCTACTCTTCGACGATTTTTGGACGGAATATATCGTTTTTTCAAGACATACCGCAAGAGTTTATTATTTCTTCTGGGCATTATTCGGCTACTCCAATATTGTCATTATTAAAAGTTAATCCAGCTTTTTCAGCAATTTCCATCAAGCGAGCTGAACGTGTCAATTCATTGACAGCTTGCTTTGCATCGTTAATTTCAATCTGTTTTTGACTAATATCTTGATTGACTTTGGCCATGCCAGATTGAAGTTGCAAAAGCCGCGTTTGCATAAAGATAATTCCTATCGCAAGGGCTAATCCAGATAATACGATGCTTGAATAGAAGGCTTTTTCTACACGTGTGAAGGTTCTAATTTTATCACCGATAACCCGCATAGTGGCTTCTCTACGTTTTTCTTGCAACATAGACTCTCTCCTATTTATGTACTTTCTTAGCTACACGCAGTTTGGCTGAATGCGCGCGATTATTTGCCTCTAATTCTTCTTGACTAGGTAAGATAGGCTTACGATTGACCAATTCAAGTGGCGCCTTCAAGTCGTCTGGAATAAATGGCAAACCTTTTGGAACATCAATCGTACTTGCTTCTTTGAAGAGTTGTTTGGTCAAACGATCTTCTAAAGAATGGAAAGTAATCACAGAAATCCGGCCATCCAAAGCCAATAAGTCAATGGCCTGCTGGATAGATTCGTCTGCTGCTCCCAACTCATCGTTGACCTCAATCCGAATAGCTTGGAAAATCTGCTTAGCAGGATGCCCCTTCTTCTTAAGTTCCTTGGCTGGCTTGGCAGATTTGATCAGCTCTGCCAACTCAGTCGTTGTTTCAATCGGCTTGACCGCACGCGCCTGTTCAATCTTACGAGCAATCTGCTTGGAAAATTTATCCTCACCGTATTTAAAGAAAATCCGTACCAAGTCGTGATAGTCATAGTTATTGACCACATCATAAGCCGTCAAATGTCCCTCACGATTCATCCGCATATCAAGCGGAGCATCTTGTTTGTAAGAAAAGCCACGCTCCCGCTCATCCAACTGTGGACTAGATACTCCTAAATCATAACAAATCCCATCAATCTCTGTTACACCCAACTCTGCCAAGCGAACCTTGAGATTGCGGAAATTATCCTTGATAAAGGTCACTTGTCCCTTTTCAATGTAGGATGCCAGACGAATATGGGCATGATCAATAGCAGTCTGATCCTGATCAAAGGCATAGAGATGCCCCCCATCCGTCAACTGACTGAGTAGGTACTCACTATGCCCTGCTCCACCCAGCGTTGCATCTACATAAATTCCATTTGGTTTGATGTCTAACATATCTACTGTCTCATGCAAGAGAACAGTTGTGTGATTAAATTCCTTGCTCATATCTTTTCTATTGTACCACAAAACAATACAAAAAGTTGTTGCAAACTTTTTACAAAAAATATGTCAAATATAGTTGACAACATCTTTGGATAGGTCTATAATAACATCATAGATAAATGTCAAGTATAGTTGACATCAACAGGGAGGTCTCCCACATTTTTTTACAGTTATATGTCAGATATAATTGACAACATTTTAAAGAGGCTGGGCTCAAGCCCAGCACCGCTTCTCAAAGTTAGTGTCAACATCTCAGCGCAGTGGTTGATTGGCAGATTTGTTCGTGTTTTACACTCCAAATCTGACCATTACGACTGTTGCGAACAAAGTTCGCTCTATTTCCAACCTCAAAAGGTTCACTGAACCTTTTGAGCTGTGTGGGGGTGGGAGTGAAACAGTCTGGGGATAGACTGTTTCAGCTCAACAACTTAAAACGAAAAATTGTTGACGAACTCTTCTATGAATGGTCGAGTTCTTTCCCACTCCCTCATTTTTAGACAATTGTGTCAGATATAATTGACATAGAAAGGAGGGCACATGAACCGTGTCAAAGATTATCGCCTACTGCTAGGTATTTCTCAGCTGGATCTGGCCAAGGCCATCGACGTATCCAGGCAGACCATCAACATGATTGAAAACAACAAGTACAATCCCTCGCTAGACCTCTGTATCAACCTAGCCAAAGCTTTACAGACCGATCTTAATAGTCTCTTTTGGAATGAATAGAAAGGAAAAATTACCATGAAAAAGAATACACGTCAAGCCCTTATCTCTACTCTCATTTTTATCCCGCTCTTTGTACTCTTTCAGCTTTGGGGCAATAGCGGAGTAGACATCTTGCATATCATCAGCCAAGCCAAATTCTGGATACAACTGCTAATTACCGGGGCAATCTACTTCTTAGGACTAGCCTACCTACCACTCATTTTTCGTCGTAAGTAAATAGGAGTATTGTATGAAAAAAGAAACCTTTCAAGATAAATTAATCAAACGATTTTACGGTATCGCAGGGCCCTTGGATGAATTTCGCCAAAAAGAAGCCTTCCGACTAGGCAATACCTGCTTTATCCTGCTCTTTTGGGGCACCATGGCTCTTACCCTACTGGCACTCGCTCTATCCAAACGCTACCCAGAAGTCGTTGCCTATGGCTACCCCGTTGCTCTGCTCCTATCCTACCTAGCAACCAGTAGCTACATGATTTTCAAACTCCGTCACAGTCAACTGGACAGTTTAGATGTAGAGGAACTGACTACCAAGGAACAGAAACAACTCAAGGGAGCAAGTTTCAAATTCGCCCTCTATTTCACAACCGTTATGTACATTTGGGTGGTTGTTTTCGGTGCCTGGATGGAGGGACTCAATCCTTTCGACCACCTATTTGACCTCCGAAAATTTCTAGCAGCCTGTCTAGGTGGTATTTTCACAGGCATTGCTCTTGAAATCATGTTACGCAAGCGCATGAAAAAAGCGGAACAACTAAGTGTCAGCTCTGCTATTGCCAAAGAAGAACCTAAGTGGATCCAGAATATGATTAAACGTTTTTATGGTATCCGCGGGCCTTTAGACGAATACCGACGGGCCGAGGCTGATGTTATCGGCGGACAGGCCTTTATCTACTACTTATATTTCCTAGCTCTCGGAAATGCCATCGCCTACTTCCTAGCCTACCGCTATCCTGTCGAGGTGGCTGCCTACTATCCAATGATTATTGCCTTCTTCAGTATTATCCTAATTGGTATCGTTAATATGCGCACCCTCCATGCTGACCTGGCTCAATATGACGTGGACGAACTAAGCCCTGAGGAAAGACAAGGTCGGCCCCTTAACCCAATTCTTTGGGGACTGGGAGTTGCACTGCTTTCGACAATTTTTGCTGGAGTAGCAGACCTCTTTAGCCTCAATCTTCCCCTAACGGCCTCAATCTTGCATACAAAATCCCTCCTCTTCGGTGGCATGATGGGCCTCTTTGCCAGTCTAGCCCTGTCTGCCATTGCCTATCTGCAAAAATTGGAAGCAGATTCTGTCAAGAAAAAATAAGGAGCTGACCCCATGAATAAACCCTTCTCCCCAAAACAAACCTGTCGATTTTTTGTTCTATTTTATGCTTTATTTTCTGCCTTCTTCATCTACTCTTACATGGTCAATGAGCCGATTAGCGGTTCCTTCTTGTTCACCCTACCCATCATTCAGATTATAAGGTCCTATAAATCAGAAGTAGAAAAACGCTACTTTATCATTCAAGCTATCTTTGCCTTGTTTGCCATGACCTTGACCTATTCCGTGGGCATTTGGCTAGGACATGTCAAACCACTTATCCTCATCCTTCCTGCTGGATTTGCTCTGGCTATTCTTTATCGATTGTATTTCAAAAAGGAGAAAACAGATGAACGTTAACAAACCGAAACTTATACTCACTTTGATTGTCCTCTCCTATACAGCAATTTGTAGCCTGTATATACATAGCTACCTGACTGGGGACAATCCACCAATCTTTATCTTACTGTTCACTATGCTTCCAATCTTGAATAGTGACTGGCAGACTAGCAGCCCAGAAGCAAATGCTTTCCAAAAAGCTATCTATCTTTATCATAAACCACTGCTCTGGTTTCTCTTTGCAGGTTTTGCCCTAACTTTCTCCATTGTATTTTTCGCTGGGAAAATTCAGCCACTTCATGCTGGATTTTGGGGAATGTTAGCCATCCTACTCTTCTTTAGACAATTGAAAAAGTAATCTGTATCCAACATTTTACAAAGTAGGATTTTTTCTATAAAATAGATTGTATATGACATTCAAATCCATTCTCAAACAACTCAAACTATTTGATTATATCTTAATCGGATTCACCCTTGTTTTATCCTTTCTTCCAGCAATTTTTACCTATGCACATCTGACAACAGATACAAATGAGGCAAAAACAATTGCCTATGTCCGCATCAATGGTGAGGTGGTCGACCAATTTGAATTATCAAAGGACACACCACATCAAGAAAAAACCTACTACCCCAATGATGGGCAATACAACATCATTGAAGTTGATGGCGAACGCATTCGAGTCAAGGAAGACAATAGCCCCGACCAAATTGCCGTTATGACCAGTTGGATTAGCCAGCCGGGTCAGCTCTCCGTCTGTCTGCCCCATAATCTCTTGATTGAAATCAAATCCGTCGGTGGAGAGGTTACTGACGAAGAAGAACTTATTTTGCCACTATAAGAAAGAAGACACAGCCTGATGAACGACTGTGTCTTTCCTTTTTAGAAAATAAGGGCTAAAGCAAGTATCACCACATATAGCAGCGCAAAAAGTACAAAACTCTTTACTGCCTCGATAAAGGTTTCCCGTTTGACTTGCTTTTTCAAAAATGTTTCTAGACTCTTATAAGCAGGCCAAACTCCGATTAAACCGGCCAGTGCCCAAATTGGTAAGAATCCTATCAGACAGTAGATTATCCACAACAACCATGGTAAACTTGCCAAGACAAAATACAATTTAAGAGCATTTTTCTTGCCAATATAGTAAACCAACGTATAACGATGGTTGCGAATATCTTCTTCTAAATCACAGGTATTGTTGGCCAACATGATATTGGCAATCAAGGTTACCAAAGGAATGGACATGAAAATAATTTCTATTATTTTAGTCCAAGAGAATTGCAAGGTCATCCACTGGCCGCTCACTTGGCTGGTCAGTAGCAAATCTGGTTGCTGAATAAAAACAGCGAGAAAGAAGATGCCAAATCCCATGGTTACTCCAGAGAAAACTTCACCCAGTGGCATTCTCGAAAGCGGAATAGGTCCAAAGGTATAGAAGATACCAATGAGGAAACAGAGAGCTCCCATCGGTAGGAGAAGCCAACTGGTCCGCCAAACAAGCACTACTGAAATAATCACTGAAAAAATGAGTAAGGCAAAGACGATTCCAATCATCTGCCGAAAATCAAGAGAGAATTTTCCAATCACATTGCTTTCCTGACGATAGGTCTCATCCTTGGCCTTGTGGTAATCCATGCTATTGTTGATGGCAGTTGTACACATGTCAAAGCTGAGTACGGCGAGAACGAACAAAAGTGTATTGAGCCAATTGAAAGCTTGATAGCGATACAGGCTCCATAAAATCCCCAGGGTCATCGGAAAAACACTAGCTACCTTGGTCTTCAGTTCAACAAATTCTAGAAATACCGGCAGACTGAGCCCTTTAGTTGATTTATTCATTGACAAGATGATACTCCTCATTCGTTAATTCAAAACTTTCTTTCAAGCCATCACTCAGATGAACACCCTGCTCCTTATCGATGAAAACAGCTTCTACACCGTCAATCTGATTGATAAAGTCAAGACCTTTTTCCACACCTAGTAAGAAGAGAGTTGTGGATAAGGCATCTCCTTGGATAGATGTTTTGGAAAAGACTGTCACACCTGAGATATCGTTTTCCACAGGATATCCCGTTTTAGGATCCAGTATGTGGTGGTATTTGACACCATCGACTTCCAAAAAGCGCTCATAAATACCTGAGGTAACAACCGAATCATGTGTCCCTGGCACAGAACCAACCGTTGATCCACGCACTTGGTCTGGGTCTTGAACACCAACATTCCAACCATTTTGTGTCGTTGGCGAATCCCCCATAACCACTACATTCCCACCTAGATTGATGATAGCAGTCGTAATCCCTTTGCTGGCAAACAATTCTCTAACCTTATCTGCAATGTAACCTTTGGAAATGGCTCCTAATTCTAAGGTCATTCCTTCTTTGATAAAGACAGTCTTCTTCTCCTTATCTAAAGTAATGTCTTTATAATTGATAAATGGCAGGGCAGCTTTGATTTCTTCATCACTCGGCTTACGTGCATCCTCATCTCCAATTTTCCACAGATTGCTCACAGCTCCAATGGAAATGTCAAATAGCCCCTGACTTTCTTTACTCATGTCAATAGCTGTTTCAATCACTTCAAAGGTACGTTCATCCACCTTGACAGCTTCTTTTCCTGCTGCCTGATTGATACGGTAGACATCTGCCCCTTCCAAGTTTGTGGATAACAGACTCTCCATCTCCTTGATATAGGAGACAGCTTCATCCATCACTTCTTCCTGATTTTCATGATAAATACTCAACTGCACTACTGTGTGAAGTAAGCTTTCACTACGAGTCAACGGAGTTTTCACAACAGATAAACTTTCGTTTTGTTTACCACCACAGGCAACAAGCAAAACCATCAGTAGGCCCACGAACAATAGACTTGCAATTTTTTTCACTGATTTTACCTTCCCTAAAAAATAAGAAGACACAGTAGCCAAACAAGTGCGACTGTGTCTTTTTGAACTGACTAAATTAGTCAAGTTTTACAGTTTCTGTTTTTCCTTCAGCAGCTGCTGCAAGAAGGGCTTCTGTACTCTTCTTGAAGTCTTCAGAAGTCTGTGTTGCACCTGAGACAACTTCAACAGCTGAAAGGTCTTGTTCTTTCACTAAAGCTGCATTAAGTTGTTCGATTGCTTCACCAGCAGAAACTCCAGCTTTATCTTTCATGTTTTTGTTGTACTCTTCATTTGCTGATTTAAGACTTCCATCTTCAGCTTCGTAGTCAAATTTTGACTCACTGATTTTTCCATCTTTAACAGTCAATGTGTGAACAATTTTGTAGCCATAATCGTCTTTGCCTGACTCAGCTTTGTAAGTACCATCTTTCAATACTACTGTTTCTGTAGTTGAAGATGAAGTTGAAGTAGATTCTTGTTTAGAACCGCAAGCAGCAAGTGCAAATACCGCACCAAGAACTACCAAACTTTTCAACACAACTTTAGTTGTTTTCATAACAATACTCCTTTTGTAAAGTAAATAGTTTTATATTTATAATGATATACCTAATAAACTAAATTGTCTAGTATTTTTTTAAAAATAATGACTAAAAACTATTGCCACCAAATTTTGCATAGATGCAGTCGATAACTGTGGTATTCTATCTACAAAATTCATCATTTTTTCCAAATAGCTAACAATCAGTTTCTCTGTTTTGGCAATAGCATGCGTTGCAAAAATCCTATCTGTAAGGATTTCCAACCCTTCTGCCGTAGGGGATTGAATATAAGCCCGCAATTGTTGCTGGATAGACTTGTCTTCTCGCATGGCAAAAAGTAGCGGTGCAGTATAGATACCGTTTTGAATATCTTGCAATCTAGGTTTTCCTGATTCTGCCACATCCAGCTGGTAGTCAATTAAGTCATCTCGTAGCTGAAAGGCCATGCCAAGTGCTTGCCCAGACCGAAAAGCCATGCTACTGTCTTTCCTAGATTGGCCTGGTACAAAGCTCCCCAACTGACAGGCAAGTCCAAATAGAAAAGCTGTTTTCCCTTGAATTTGCTTGAGATAGGCTTTCATAGTCATATTGGCATCAAATTGATTAAGTAGCTGAGATAATTCCCCTCGAAGGATGGTTTCCATGAGCTTATCATTGCCCAAATCCAAATCATCACGTGCCACTTCTAGCAAACGAAGCCCTTTTCCAAGCAAGCGACCTGAGTAGGCCAGAAGATAATCACCCGTGTAGATAGCGATTCGATTCGAAAATTGTTGATGAGCCGACGTGACTCCCCGCCGTTTATCCGCGCCATCAATCACATCGTCATGAATCAGAGTCGCCAGATGCAGGACTTCTAAATGGGCAGCAAAATATAGCTTTGAACGGCTAATCTTTCCTTCCGTCATTTGTGCAAAGAGCAGACAGAGGCCAGCACGCAGGTATTTCCCTGGCGCCTCTACATATTCAACAATCTTCGATGTAACTGCTGGATGCAGGACCATCATCTCAGATAAGATGATGGATTTTACCTCTTCAAGTCCCCTCTTAATCTCAGGATAGGTATTCCAAATTTGATGTACCACTAACTTTCTATATTTCCTTTATTTTTTATCCTTGATACGGTAAATAT
The DNA here is from genome assembly GCA_000440235.1 of Streptococcus suis 10581. Classification (GTDB taxonomy): domain Bacteria; phylum Bacillota; class Bacilli; order Lactobacillales; family Streptococcaceae; genus Streptococcus; species Streptococcus suis_F. The sequence goes on from ALKQ01000060.1 coordinate 30,397, forward strand.
GCTTGGGCTTTCCATAAATCTTCTTGTCTAGGAAACGACCCAACCACGGCATAATCCAGTAGTCTAGACCGAAGGCTCTACCCGCACCATTCATAAGAGAAATAGCTGCTGGGATGAACCAAATATTTACCCAGTAGAACATGCCTGACAGGCTGAACATAACTACCAAAGCAACCGTTGCAGCAGATACAATCCATACAAAGGCACCAGCAATCAAAGCCAGACCGATACCGATTTCTGCTACTGTCATAAATTTTTGCATAAAGAGTGCTACTTCTTGGTTTGGCATCATAAATTCCATGATAGTAGCAAACCAATCAGGCATTTTATCCAAAACAGCCATCGGTGCTTCACCATAGGCATAGCTCAAACCAAAAATTGGTTCAGCTGCTTCTGCTGCAGCAGTTGCCGCTTGTGAGGCACTTGAAACCGCCTCAGCAGCAGATGCACCAGATACTGGATCAGCTAACCAAGGGAATGGGAAAACAACTTGATCCCCAAACCATGATGTTGTTCCAAATAGACCAAAGGCTTTCTTGATACCTTCGTAGAGCCATACCGAACCATAAAGGACACGCATTGGCACAGACCAGAGAAGATTTCCTTTTCCTGAAGTATGACCGCCAAAAATGTTTCGCTTATTCTGAATGTCAAAGAATTCATGACGAACATAAGAACCCATGTAGAAGAAACTACGGATGGTAAAGAAGTAGAGTAGGTTTACCATGTGTTTGACAGCCATTGCCATAAAGCCTGACATGTGGTATTTGTCCATCAAGAAGGCTACACCGTAGCGTGCTCCAATAGATACCATAAACCCATCATATTTACCTTTGTAGCTATGTTTTTCGCCACCCTTGATTGCTGCAATAATATTACTTGCCGCAGTATGGCCTGTCTGTTCAGCTGCTTGTACAATCTGTGGAGTTGGTTTTCCTTCTGATTCTTCAAAGTAAACCAAGTCGCCAGCTACATAGACATTTTCCTTGCCTTTCGCTTCCATGAACTCATTGGCTACCAAACGACCTGCACGTGCTTTTTCAATACCAAATTCACTTGCGTCTGTATTGGCTTGAACACCAGCTGTCCAAATAGAGGTATAGGTAGGAATTTGACGACCTGATGAAAGTGTCAAGCTATCTTCTTGTACACTTGCTACACCATCGCCAAGAACCAATTCAACACCTTTTTTCTCAAGGTATTTGCGAGCCTTGACTTGCTCTTTTTCAGTAACCATAGCCAAGATATTTGGCGTTGCCTCAACAACCTTAAGTGAGAATTCTTTTGGATCCAACTTGAACTCACGCGCCAAGATTGGTACCCAGTCAATCAACTCACCAATCATCTCAATACCTGTGAAGCCAGCACCGATAACGGTAAAGGTTAAAAGAGCGCGACGTTTGGCTTCATCATGCTCACGCATGGCACGATAGCAAGCATCAATCATGTGGTCATGCAAACGTTCTGCTGCTTCGATAGACCAAAGTGTAAAACCGTGTTCTTTAACACCTTTCACACCAAAGTCATTAGCTTCACCACCCATTGCAAGGAGCAGGTAATCAAAATCCAGAGTTTGGTGTTCCGCAACTACTTGTTTCTTATCATAGTCAATCTCAACAACCTTGTCTGTTACCAATTGAACCTTAGGATATTTTTTGAAGATACGTTGAAGGTCATACTTGATTGCATTGGCTTCTACACGCCCAGCCGCAACTTCATGCAACTCTGTCATATAGGTATGGAAAGAGTTCTTATCAATCAAGGTAACTGTTACATCTTGATCCTTTTTAAAGGTTTTTCCTAGCAATCGAGCTGCTGCAATCCCCGCATAACCAGCACCGACAATCACAATATTTTTCGTCACAATGTTTCCTCCTTGTGAAAATCAAAACAAATTACATGTTTCCATTATATCGTATTCCAAGATAGTTGACAAGCGAATTTCAATAATTAGTAATATACACAAACAAAACTTGCCATAGTGAACAAAAACAAGTATGATAGTAAAATAGATAATCGACTAGAAAGAGTTTTTTCTCTACACCCATGAATTCTAAACGTCAAACACTTAACTTTATTACGATGCTGGCAGCTCAGGCAGTTGTCATTTCTTTGATTGAACGACTCATCACCCCCCCATTTGCTTTTGCTCCAGGTGCCAAGCTAGGACTGGGAAATTTGATTAGCCTGATTGCTATTTTTACCCTCCCTACAAAGGATAGCCTAAAGGTTGTCGCACTACGCTTGCTCATCTCAACCTTTCTGGGAGGCACCTTTTCCACATTCCTCTATGGCTTTGCCGGAACTACTTTGAGTTATGTAGGAATGCTCTCTGCCAAGCAGCTCGGTCCAAACCGTGTCAGTCCTATTGGAATTTCTATTCTGGGCGGGATGTTGCACAATCTTGGTCAGCTTCTTGTTTTTGCTACCATCGCCCGTTCTTTCTATGTACTGAACTACCTACCAATCCTCGCTTTTACAGGAATTTTATCAGGCTTATTGGTCGGACTGGCTGCTACCTACCTTCTCCAAAAGGTCGGACCTTTACGTCACTATCATCAACAAGTCTTAGCAGAATGGAAATAAAGGGAGTGGGAAAGACATCCATGATGGCTCCGCCCTCACCCACAGAATAATGAAAACGAACATAAAGCCCTCACTAGGTGTATAATCTTAGTGAGGGCTTTGTGGTTGACGAGTTAATGATGTTAGTCATCGAGGGAAAAACTGATCCACTCTACTGACGAGCACCCCAAAATATGCGATAGGCATGAGTATAAAAATACGACTAAAATTCGGTAGATAAGCTCTCTAATTTTTAGAAGGAGGGAATTATCATGGATGTTCTCTATCAATCTTGTGCAGGTATTGATGTCCATCAAGCCAATATTGTCGTCTGTATCCTACATGGACCGCTCACCTCAACTCGTCCAAAGCGTGAGATGGCTACATTTGATACAACGACTAAAGGCCTACGTGCTTGCCACGATTTTCTCAGTCAATTTCATGTGGAAGCTGTTGGTATGGAAAGCACAGGTGTTTATTGGCGACCTGTCTGGCATGCTCTATGTGATGACTTCAAGTTGATACTGGCTCAACCAGCCCATATGAAGGCTATTCCAGGTCAGAAAACCGACAAGAAGGACGCTCACTGGATTGCCAAATTAACACGGATTGGTCTGCTTCCTCGGAGTTTCGTTCCCGATGAAACCATTCAAGAATTGAGGGAGTTGACCAGACAACGAAAACATTATGTGGAAAGTCGCAATCGCGAAACCAATCGTATCCATAAAATTCTTCAGTCAGGTGGTATCAAGCTAACAACCTATATCGAAGATATAATGGGGCTATCTGGTCGCAATCTCCTTCAACTACTGATTGATGAGACGCCTATCACACCTCGCATTGTCCATCAATCAGTTTACACCAGCCTGAAGAAGAAAGTGCCTCAGCTTCTGGAAGCCTTGGATGGCTATTTCTCTGACCATCATCGCTTCATGTTAAAGCAGTCCTTGGAGATTTATGATTTTTATCAGAAGCAGATTGAGTTGTTGGAAGAGCGAATCAATGGCTATCTATCACAATATGAGAAACAAGTAGAAATATTGGATTCCATCCCAGGCATTGATGTCATTACAGCTTCTGTTATCATTTCTGAGGTTGGTGTTGATATGAGCCAATTTCCCACTGCTGGACATTTAGCTTCTTGGGCAGGACTTTGTCCAGGTAATAATGAGAGTGCTGGTAAGAAACGAAGTACCAAGATTCGACATGGTAATTCTTATTTGAAGAAATGTTTATGCCAGGCCGCTTTCGCTGTCAAAAAACAAAAAGGAAGTCCCTTAGCAGACCGATTTTATCAGATTCAAAGTCGGCGTGGTTCACAAAAAGCAACAATCGCCCTCGCACATCAATTATTAAAAATAACTTATACCCTTTTAAAAGAGCAGATAACGTATCCTGAATTTTTAGCACAGAAAAAGACTACTAGGGACGAGCTAGTAGCCTAACATAAAAATTTTTTCGCTTTGATTATATCATAGGGAGGGAGTTTTTGCATTCTTTTGAGTTTTCGTATAAGAACTCGACTAGTCAAAAAAGAGTTCGTCAACAAGTCCTTATTTCCAATTGTTGAGCTGAAACAGTCTATCCCCAGACTGTTTCACTCCCACCCCCGCACAGCTCAAACTGTCTGGGGGACAGTTTGAGGTTGGAAATGAAGCGAACTCTGTTCGCATCAGTCGTAATGGTCAGATTTGGAGTGTAAAACACGAACAAATCTGCCAATCAACCACTGCGCTGAGATGTTGACACGAACTCTGAGAAGTGGTCCTGGGCTTGTTGCCCAGCCTCTTCTTTTTATGGTCCGCACCACTTTTTCATTGCCCATAATAATTTCCCCATAATCCTGGTGTCACAAGTAAAATGAGCCACCTCATATAAACACCACTTATAAAATCCATGGTAATAAAAAATAATGAAGCTTTCAAGAAGAGAAAAAATCAGATTCTTTGCGTGTTTTAGTCGTACATTTTCTTTCTTTTGTGCTACAATATCTTCATCTTTTATTTTTTTGAGAAAAGGTAGAATTATGTCACCATTTAGGATCAAACTTTCTCCCAGTCAGCGAATCATTATCAGTTTCTTATTCGTGATTCTGACTGGATCAATTTTACTAAGTCTTCCCATCTCACAAATTAGCACCTCTACAGCAAGTTATTGGGATCATCTCTTCACATCTGTCTCCATGGTTTGTGTGACAGGGCTATTTACCAAAGCCGTTGCTGAAACCTATTCTACTTTTGGACAGATTATCTGTATGATGCTAATCCAAATTGGTGGTTTGAGCTTGATAGGATTTATCGGTCTCTTTGCTCTACGCGGTGGTCGTAAAATGAACTTCATCAATATGGCGACCTTACAAGAGGCTCTAAACCGATCTGACACAAAATATTTTCGTAACTTCCTCAAATCAGCTTTTGGTTTTACCTTGGCGGTCGAAGCCTTTGGGGCCCTCTTACTGTCCTTTCATTTTGTACCCGAATTTGGATGGGCGAGAGGTTTATTTACCTCGATTTTCGTAGCTATATCAGCCTTTTGTAATGCTGGTTTTGATAATTTTGGCGCAACTAGCATCATGCGCTATGTGGATAATCCTCTAATCAATATAACATTAGCCAGTCTCATTATTATGGGAGGTCTTGGATTCTCGGTTTGGTTTGACCTTCAGACACAAATCGGGCAAAAACGTAGCCTACGAAAACTAGGGTTCCATACAAAGATTGTTCTAGGCCTAACAGCCATTATACTAACCCTCGGAACTCTGACTACCTTACTCACCGAATGGAATAACCCTTCTACTATCGGGCAACTATCATTTGGTCATAAATTATTAGCCAGCTTTTTCCAGACGGTCACCATGCGAACCGCTGGTTTTGCCAGTATCGACTACACGAAGGCTGAACCAATCACCCTCTTGCTCTATATCTTTCAGATGATGCTTGGCGGAGCCCCAGGTGGAACAGCCGGCGGTATTAAAATAACCGCCTTCCTAACCTTAGTACTCTATGCTCGTAGCGAGATTCTCGGTCTCCCTCATACCAACTTTATGGGACGAACCATTGATAACCTCAGCATCCGCAAAGCTTTTGCGACATTCTCAGTCTTCCTGCTTATGTTTATCATAGGACTCTTCGCACTTGCCTTAACAGATGACCGACAACCACTTCTATTTTTAATGTTCGAGGTCATGTCAGCACTAGCCACTGTAGGTGTTACTGCCAATCAGACACCAAGTCTAACCATGGCCGGTCAAGCAGTCATTATGGCGCTCATGTTCTTCGGCCGTATCGGTCCACTTTCTATTCTCGCAAGCCTTTCTGTTCGAAAATTATCTAAAACCGAAAGTCTTCAATACGCAAAATCATCTATGCTTGTTTAAAAGGAGAAATCATGCCAAACTATACTATCGGAATTCTCGGTCTGGGAGTTTTTGGTACTACCATTGCAAAAACATTACACAATTACGATTGCAATATTATTGCTATTGATAATCATGAGCAACGTATCAATCATCTAGAACCTATTCTCACGCGCGGTATTGTCGGAGACATCACCGATCGCTCGCTCCTACGTGCAGCAGGAATCGGTAACTGCGATGCTGTTGTTGTAGCTACTGGCGAAAACTTAGAATCCAGTGTCCTTGCTGTTATGCATAGCAAGGTCCTAGGTGTTCCTATGGTCATTGCCAAAGTCAAAGGAACAACTGCGAAAGAAGTCCTTCTCCGTGTTGGTGCTGACAAGGTCATTTCTCCCGAACGCGAAACAGGTATTTCCCTAGCAAAACAATTACTCCACCGCGACACAACCAGCCTTTTTGAGCTTGACGGTAATGTTTCCATTGTTGAGTTTCACCCGCCAGTAAAATGGATTGGCAAAACACTCGGTGAATTAAAACTCCGCCAACACTATAAACTCAATATTATCGGTTACCGAAGTGGCGAAAATCAGGAATTAAACATCCAACTAACTCCTGACTATGTCTTCAAGTCTGACGAACTCATCTTAGCAGTAACAGACCATAACACTGTCGATCATTTTGAAGAGCTGACAAATTAATACTCAATGAAAATCAAAAACAGACTAGCTCCAAAGGTTTGGGGAACCTTTGGAGGTTGGAGACAGGGCGAACGTAGTTCGTTACTACTTACGCAGATAGGACCCTGTTACTATTTTGTTTCAAGGTAACAGGCTGAAAGGCTCCACTGGAGCCTTTCACTCACCAAATCAAGTCAACAACGTCAGATTTTGATTTTCGAAGAGTATAAATAACAAATTTACGCCCTATACTCCGTTTTCAGGAGAAATATTTTATCCCTAGAAAGCCTACTAGACTATCATTTATCTAGTGGGCTTATCATCTGTCAAAAGGAGACGTTATGAATGATTTAACCAAAGGAAAGCCGATTGCGGTCATCTTACAATTCGCTATTCCCTTGTTGATTGGATCTTTTTTTCAACTGGCCTATAATTTTGCTGATTCCATGATTGTGGGGCATACTTTGGGAAAGGACGCCTTTGCAAGTGTCGGTTCGACAGCCAGCCTGATTTTTTTAATCATCGGTTTTGCCCAAGGTGTTACCAATGGATTAACCATTATTTCTGCCCAACGCTTTGGAGCTGGCGACTTAGAGGGGCTTAAAAAATCTTTTGTCCACGGACTCTTCTACGCTTCCCTCATCAGCCTTTTACTAACAGTCTCAGCCTTAGCATTTTTGAAACCTATCTTGGTCTTAATGCAAACGCCTGTGAGTATCATCAACCACTCCCATGCCTTTCTAACGGCCATGTTTGGAGGATTGACCTTTACTATTTTTTATAATTTCCTGTCTTCAGCCCTACGCAGTCTCGGAAACTCTAAAACACCTCTACTGGCTCTAGTTATCGCTTGTTTTATCAATATCGGTCTGGATTTTTTCTTTATCTTAGTCATGAACTGGGGCGTTTTCGGAGCTGGCTTTGCAACTATCCTTGCCCAAGCCTGTTCGGTCCTCTTTCTTATTTTTTACATTATCCACAAGGTACCTTACTATCATATCGGACTAGCTGATTTAAAATTGGATAGAGGTAATCTCAAGAAACATGCCCAGCTTGCTTTTCCAATGGGATTTCAAGCCAGTATTATCGCCATCGGAGCCATGACCTTGCAGTTTATGGTCAACCAACTAGGAACAGACGCCATCGCCGCCCAGGCCATTGCCCTTCGTACTGACCAGTTGGCTATGCTGCCCATGGTCAATCTGGGCTTGGCTATCGCAACCTTTACTGCTCAGAACTACGGTGCCAAGCTCTATGACCGTATTCGAGAAGGAGTGCGCCACTCATTACTCCTCAGCATTTCTTGGGCCATTGTATTTGCGGTCATTCTCATCTTGGGCAATCGCTTCTTCTCTGGTCTCTTTCTGCCAAATGCCAGCCAAACAGTGCTGGACTTGGCTCTTGTTTACTACATCATTAACGGCTCTTGCTACTGGATTGTGGCTTCCCTCTTTATTCTTCGTAGCTTTATTCAGGGACTTGGCAAGGGCTTTATCCCAACACTAGCAGGCTTTGGAGAATTGATTTTCCGAGCAGCAGTCGCCATCATCGGTATGCAGTATTTCGGTTTTTATGGAACCGCCGCCGCTAACCCCGCTGCCTGGATCGGAAGCATCATCGTCCTGATTCCAAGTTCCATCATTTTTATGAAAAAATTAAAAGCTGGACAAAGTATATAAAGAAAACGCATGAAACTCTCATGCGTTTTTAAAATAATATTTTCGTAGGAATTGGAGAAGCATAGCTTGCCAAAGGAGTACATAGCTGATACCTAAGAGGATTGCCAGGCCTCTATGCCAATTCACATCTGGAATGAAACTGACCAAAATGGAGAAAAGTAGAATGGTTACTACCATAATCTTGTCCCTCTTAGATCCCCACGGTAAATACTCTGACAATTGTTTTTCAGGATGCTTTTTGACTTCTTGATGTAGGGAATAGCTTAGGCCCAGACCAACTCCTGTTGCCCAAACAATTCTAGAAAAGTACATAAAAGGCAGAAAGAAAATCGTGCTGTATGCACATGCGATGTAGGGAAGAAACAAGAGAAAATAGAGTAGTTTTTTCATGACAAAGCCCTCCTGAGCCTATTTATCTATATACATTTTATCATTTATGAATCGAATGAACAAGTAAATATATGTTCTCAAAAGCACAAAAAAAGACTAGAAAACCTAGCCTTTCCTTGTTTTTTTAGCAACCTTATTCTTAGGAATTTGGATCATCCAAACTACGGCCATGCAAGCCTTTTTCACGTTGGACTTGACGGAGTTTCTCTGGCGTCACATCATTGCCGTCCTCATCAACCAGCTTAATCCCCTCAATATGATGACGGATTGCTCGACGATACCCCTCGATGTATTCTTCCCTGAGCTGAGCCTGTTCAACTTTTTCCTCTGGTGTCAAGGTACCAGCTTTTTTCTTTTTAGCCAATTCATTGATACGATCAATTTTTGCTTGTTCCATATTTGCCTCCTACTTACTGTTCAAGAGATTGAAGACTGCTACTACAGCAGCCTTATCCGCCAAGGCTTTCAATAAAGCCAAGCGGTTGGCTTTGACTGCTGCGTCATCTGCCATAACCATGGTGTTGTCGAAGTAGGCTGCGATGACTGGGCTGAGAGTAAAGAGCTTGTCCAAGTTGCCTGCCATGTCTTCCGTCAACTCCAAGCCAGCCACTGCTGCAGCAAGGGCTTTCTCCTGTTCATTTTCAAAGAGTGCCTCGTCAATCGCAGTCGCCTCCGCCTTTTCAGCCAAGTTGAAGACCCGTGACAAGTTTTCCACGGCTTCCTTGTAGTCAGCCTCTTTTGATTTTTGGAAAATAGCAGAGCTGGCTGCCAGTTGTAGTCTGACCACAAAGGTTGAGCTAGCAAGCACAGCCTCACGGATGTCTTTCGGAATGCTCTTATCCATCATCTTCTCTACACGAGCACGGATAAAGTCCATAACAGCTGGCTGGTTGTCGTAAGTCAAGCTAGCAAAGTTCAAGCTGTAGAGCTCCGCAATCAACTGATCCAATGGAATTTCCCAACCAAATGCTTCCAAGATCCGTACGATACCCTGTGTTGCACGACGAAGAGCGTAAGGATCGTTTGAGCCAGAAGGAATCAAGCCAACCGAGAAGAAAGATAGGAGGGTGTCGAATTTGTCAGCCAGTGCCAAGACCGCACCGACCTTGCTTTCAGGCAATTCGCCTTCTGCTGAGTTTGGCAAGTAGTGCTCACGGATTGCTGCTGCCACCGCAGGTTTTTCCCCTGCAAGAAGAGCGTACTTCTCACCCATAATCCCTTGCAATTCATCAAACTCGCCGACCATGCCTGTCAAGAGGTCAAACTTGTAGATGTCCGCCGCACGTGCCACATCTGCTTTCTCATCCACAGACAAGCCTGCCAAGTCAGCTAGTTTTTCTGCGATAACTTTGGTGCGTTCCATGTGCTCGTAAAGTGAGCCGATTTTTTCATGGAAGGTCACGACTTTGAGGCGTTCCACCAAGTCAGCAATATTGAGTTTTTGGTCTTCACGCCAGAAGAACTCGCCGTCTTCCAAACGTGCCACCAAGACTTTTTCGTTTCCTTTGATGACATTGTCAAGGTACTGGTCGTTACCGTTGCGGACAGAGATGAAGTTTGGCAAAAGTTTGCCAGCCTTATCACGCACCACGAAGTAACGTTGGTGATTTTTCATAGAAGTAACCAAAACTTCTTCTGGCACTTCCAAGTATTTGGTATCAAAGGAACCCATGAAGGCAGTTGGGTACTCGACCAAGTTGAGAACTTCATTGAGCAAATCTTCATCAATTTCGACTGTCACATTGTGTTTGTCCTCGATAGCCTTGATTTGCTCGATAATCATATTTTGACGCTCTGCGGGGTCTGTAATGACAAACTGTGCACGCAAGTCTGCCTCGTAAGAATCTGCACTTGCAATCTCAGTTTCATTTCCAAGGAAACGATGACCACGGCTGATGCGACCTGATCTAATGCCCAAGAAATCCATATCCAATGCTTCGTCATCCAAGAGAACGGTCAAGGTGTGGACAGGACGGATGTAGGCGAATTTGTTGGACGCCCAGTTCATGCTGACTGGGAAGGTCATAGCCTTCAAGACCTCTGGAATGCCCGCCAAGACAGCCTTAGCTGGCTGGCCTGCTTCGTGTTTGGTCACATAGACATACTCTTCGCCCTTGATCTCGCGGAATTCGATATCAGCGGTCGTCAAGCCTTTACCACGGACAAAGCCTTCAGCAGCCTTGGTGAAGTTTCCGTCTGCATCCAAGGCAATCTTCTTAGCAGGACCCTTGAAATCTTCTGTAAGATCAGTCTGCTGGTCTGCCAAACCACGCACACGAACAGCCAAACGGCGTGGCGTTGAAAAGACATCAATGCTATCAAAAGCCAAACGATTGTCTGTCAAAAAAGTCGCCATGCGGTCACGCAACTGGTGCATGGATGGGGTTACGATGTAGGCAGGAATTTCTTCCAAGCCAAGTTCAACAAGTAAATTCTTTGTCATTATTCTGCGTCCTCCTTCAACAATTCTGCTCGCGTTGCTTCGTCTAAAAGTGGGAAGCCAAGTTTTTTCCGCTCTGCCACAAAGGTTTTGGCAACGACACGAGCAAGGTTACGGATACGGGCAATGTAGCCTGCACGCTCAGTTACAGACACGGCACCACGGGCATCCAACAGGTTAAAGGTATGAGAACATTTGAGCACATAGTCAAAGGCTGGGTGAACCAAGCCCTCTTCCAAAGCCCGCTCTGCTTCTTTTTCAAACTTAGTGAAGTTTTCAAGGAGCATATCTTGGTCGGATACTTCAAAGGAATATTTTGAATGCTCATACTCTGGCTGGATGAAGATTTCACCGTACTTAACACCGTCAGCCCACTCGATATCGTAAACGGAGTTAACCTCTTGGATATAGGAAGCCAGACGCTCCAAACCATAGGTTACTTCGGCTGTGACAGGGCCAGTCGCCAAGCCACCGACCTGTTGGAAGTAGGTAAACTGTGTGATTTCCATACCGTCCAACCAAACTTCCCAGCCTAGACCAGCTGAACCTGTTGATGGGTTTTCCCAGTTATCCTCAACGAAACGAATGTCATGCTCCAAAGGATTGATACCCAAACGCTCCAAAGATTCCAAGTAGAGTTCTTGGATATTAGACGGAGATGGTTTCATAACCACTTGGAATTGGTGGTGCTGATAGAGACGGTTTGGGTTTTCCCCGTAACGACCGTCCGCAGGACGACGAGAAGGCTCCACATAAGCCGCATTCCATGGCTCAGGACCGATAGCACGCAAGAAAGTGTATGGGCTCATAGTCCCCGCACCTTTTTCCGTATCATAGGCCTGCATGAGCAAGCACCCCTGCTCATTCCAAAATTGTTGTAAGGTCAGGATAATTTCCTGGAATGTAAGTTTTTTTGACATAAGTTACTCCTGTTTCTTTTTAAATTTCTTTTTCTAATAATTCTTCCTGCACAAACCAGTTGAGTAGCGAAATGCTTTGGTCTGACTGCGCCCATTTATGATAGGTTTCAAAAAGTGCTTGGACCGAACCTACTTTCTCTACTAACTGGTCAATGGTGAGAAAACTTCGCCAGTACTCGTAAAAAATACTCGCGTAATCTCCTTCGTAAGTGGATTTTCCAAAAGCATCCAAGGAATGCCAGCCGTGTTTTTCTTGAAAGAGGTCAACCAAGAGCTGATTACAGAACCGCTCTTGAGCAAACTCTTCTTCTGTCAAAAAATACTGTCTGCTGATGTACTCGACCATGCCCTCTTCAAACCAGATGTTTGCATCATAGTCCGCAAAGTCATCCAGAAAAAGGTCTGACCAATGCGCCAGCTCATGACCGATAATTTGCAACAGATGATTTTCCGACAAACCTTTGTAGTGAGCACTCAATGTCTGCAAGTCTGGGCTGTTCTCGTAGCTATCTAGTTGATGCTGGTAAATCTTTTTCCAAACTGCTAAGTCTGGTGTCATGACCATGCGGATATCATTAGTGTAGGCTGGTACGGGACTTTGGCCAAGTAATTTTCTTGCGGCTTCTTCATTTGCCCAGATAAGGGCTTGGGGCAAATCACGAACTTGATATTCCTTCCTTAGAAAATGGATATAGTCATGCCATTTTGCCTCGTATTTTGAGACAAATTGCTGATAGTTAAACAGCTGTTCTTGGCTATCCACTAGATAAAAATTCTTCATTTCCTCTCTTTCCTCTCTGGTAAAACAGAAAAAGAACCACATTCTCTTCCCCTGTCAACAGACATAGGGGCGTTGAGAACGCGGTTCCACCCTAATTTATTACTTCATTTGTATGATTCTGATTGAGTCGGACATGGTCACGACTGGGAAAGCGCCAATTATTTCAAGACTGGCTTGGCTTTCACTCTCCCAAGCTCGCTAGACAGGCTTTTGAAACAACCTTCTTTCATGCTTAGTATTGTAGCAGAAAAATCAGCATTTGTCTAGAAAGACCACTATTTATCCGAACACAATCCCACCGACAAATCCTACAAGGCTATTGCTGGCCTATCGCAATCTAGTAGATATTTTTCTGGTACTACTCCCAAGAATTTTTCTGCCTGTTGACTGATAAAATCTAGGGCTTTTTCCAAATCTTCTACTCTATCAGAATTGACCAGTTCCATAACCAAGAAAGCATTCTTTGTCTCATCCGTAATCATAGTTCGCTCACCATCGCGCCAATTGAAACAGCGACAAACGGCTCCTTTATCATCCTTATAGCAAACTTCACCTGGTAAAGTTGGATTATTGGTTTCATCACCAATGAGATAGAATTCATCCCCACCCTCAGTGACCGTTAGTTGGAGATTGCCTACAAATGTATCTAAATCTTCAGCACCACAGGGAAGACCAAAACGTAAACTCGCCGCATTATAAATGTCCACTAATGGAGAAATTGTTGTGACTGGACGGTCACTAGTTGAACGTTTCAAAAGGGCTTCGATACTAGAACGCGCGCCTTTTTTTGTTTTAAATTTTTGATAGGCTTGACGATATGTACGAATGACCTCATTCTCACTAAAGGTATCTTCCGTAAGAAATTTCTGGGCAATTCCGTTGCTTTCTTCCAGTAATTTCACTAATTCATCAGGTGATTGCGCCGGCGTTTTATAATCTTTCAATAATAGAACTCCAATTTTTGCATCTGGAAATAGACTCCAAAAAGATGAATCAATAATAAATTGTGACATATTCCAACTCCTTTTATAGAAAAATCAGCACCCTATGAACATCTTCTAAGACCTAACGATGTTCATAAAATGCTGTTGCATGACTACCCGGTGGCAGTGTTTATTTAATTAACATTATTGTATAAAATCCCAGAGAGAATGTCAAACATTATCTCAGAATATGGGGAAACATACTCTGAGGTTAGCCACAAGAAAATTAAAACAATTCCAACTGGTTTCAATTCTGGAACATCATAATTTGCCAAAGCTAATACAGGAATACTCAAAATAATATAGGGAAGTAACATGGTTGACTCTGTAGCAACATCTACTAAATCTTTGTCAGGATTCTCAACAAACCAAAGGAATGGTGAGAATAAACGAAGCCATTTTGCTCTCTCTGTAGATCCTAAAATTGGTCGAATAAATAGAGTCAACAACTTGTATCCAACAAAAGCAAATATGGCTAAGATATCCTCTCTAGTTAGAGCTAACATCTACCCACTACAGTTGACAAAGAGCCAAAAGAGCCAAAAAAAAATGGTCCAAAGGACCATTTTTCCGAAAAGTCAAACTTTTCTTATTTCTTCATTTTATATAGTAAAGGTGGAATCCTTCTACTACTAAAACTATTAGTCTTCGTTGCGACGACGTTTACCTGCAAGAGCAAGAGCTGCAATAAGCATACCTGCACCAAGTACTGTTGCTGATGATGAAGCTTCACCAGTGTTTGGCAATTGAGCCGCACCAGCTTTAGCAGTTGTTGGAGCTACAGGAGCCTGTGGTTTTGGTGCAACAGGTTTGCTTACCTTACGGTAGATGTGTGTTGTGTTACCGTCTGGATCTGTTACAGTCTTACCTGTAAACTCGTATCCTGGGATTGACTTGTTAGGTGTTGTACCTTCTTCTTGCGGTGCAATTGGGTTACCGTCTTCGTCAACGTGGTTTGTTACAACCTTAGTTACCTTACGGTAGATGTGTGTTGTATTACCGTCTGGATCTGTTACAGTCTTACCTGTGAACTTGTATCCTGGGATTGACTTGTTAGGTGTTGTACCCTCTTCTTGTGGTGCAATTGGGTTACCATCTTCGTCAACGTGGTTTGTTACAACCTTCTTAGCAGGTGTTTCTACTTTACGGTAAACGTATGTTACTTCAGTAGTCTTACCACCTACAACAGTACCAGTTTCTGAACCTTCCACACGAACAAGCTCATAAGTTGTACCATCTTCTGTAGTGATAGTGTTTGGCTTGTTATCAGTTGTGTCATAAGACTTACCTGCTGGAGCGTCTGTTTCATCGTTAACAGGTGTCTTAAGCACATTGCCGTTTTCATCCACATAGTTCACCACAACGTTACCATTTTGAACGTAAGGGATTGGTGTGTCAACGCCAGTTTCGTCTGGTGTTGGTGGCACATAACCCTTACCTGGATCTGTTGGATCAACTGGTTTCAATGGTTCGTTGGTCTTAGGATCTACTGGTG
>ALKQ01000061.1 GCA_000440235.1 Streptococcus suis 10581
TGATGAACAAACCGCCATCGGCACTTTCTTCTCCACCCTGGACCGCCACATCACCCTTCATCAGCGTAAGCTTGACAAATTAAAGAGTGTAAAACAAGCGTATTTGAGTGAAATGTTCCCCGCTGAAGGAGAGCGTGTGCCAAAACGCCGTTTTCCTGGATTTACTGACGATTGGGAACTGCGGAAGTTGGGGGAGGTGGCGACTTTTGCCAAAGGGAAAGGTTATTCGAAGCAAGATTTAGTTGCGGACGGCTCTCCAATTATTTTATATGGTCGTTTATATACGAAATATGAAACTATAATATCGGAAATTGATACCTTTATTTCTGTTAATGAAACTAGAAACGCAGTCTTAAGTGAAGGTGGTGAAGTGTTAGTTCCTGCTTCGGGCGAAAGTCCGGCAGATATTGCTAGAGCTTCAGTCGTTACAAAAAAAGGAATAATTTTAGGTGGAGATTTAAATATTATTCGTTTAAATTCAAAAATTTCACCGATTTTTTTAGCACTAACTATATCAAATAGAGAACCACAAAAAGAATTAAGTAAACGTGCTCAAGGAAAATCAGTAGTTCATCTCCACAATTCGGATCTAAAAGAGGTAGAATTTGTAACTCCCACCCTCCCCGAACAATCCGCCATCGGCACTTTCTTCTCCACCCTAGATCGCCACATCACCCTTCATCAGCGTAAGTTAGAAAAACTCAAAAACTTGAAAAAAGCACTTTTAAATGAGCTGTTTGTATGATTTTCAGCGTAAGTAGCAGTTACTTACATGATGATAGAAAGGAAATGTATGGAAACTATCTCAAAAAACGCTTCAGAACGTGAATTTCAAGATAAATTCGTTCGGGAATTATCCAAGTTTAAATGGCAAACTCCTGAACACCTAAATGGAAACTTACAGAAAGTTACAGTTCAGGATTTGATCAATAATTGGCGGTCAGAGCTAAATCGTATGAATGCGGATGTCTTGGAAGGTGTTGCTCTTACCGATAGCGAGTTCGATCAAGTCATGACAAAGGTCAAGCAGATTTCCAATAGCTACGAGGCCGCAAAAATCCTATCCATGGAAGGTTCTACTGGCAAAATCGATGGTATTTACCGTGACCAGCACCCACATGTGACCAAGAAGCAAATTACCTTAACCATTTTGAAAAAGGCTCAGGTTAGTGGAGGAGATTCCAGCTACCAAGTGGCTCGCGAAGTTTGGTCGGACAATGGCAACCGTTTTGACCTAGTCTTATTGATTAACGGTCTGCCCTTGATTAACATTGAGCAAAAGCGGAGTGACAAGTCCTTGGACGAGGCCTTTGGTCAGTTTAAACGCTACTATGCCGATGGGGAATACACCAATAACTTCATGTCCTTTTCTCAAATGATGGTGGTCACAACAGACATCGAAACCCGGTATTTTGCGACGCCTAAGTCTATCAATGATTTTAATCCTGCCTTTGTTTTTCATTGGTCTGTCACCAAGAAAGACCAAGCAAGTGGTAAGCATTTGGGACAAAGGGTCTTGACAGATTACAGAGAAGTCATTGAGCATTTTCTGATGGTTCCAATGGCTCATCAGATGGTGGGAGACTACCTGATTATCGATGAAGATCCAGATAATGAGGAGAATAGACGCCACATGCTTATGCGTCCCTATCAGGTCTATGCCCTGCAGGCAGTTGAAAAGGCAGCTTTTGGTTGGGATAATGCGGAAAAAATACCACATGGGGGCTTTGTTTGGCATACGACAGGTTCTGGAAAGACCATCACCAGCTTTAAAACAGCTCAATTTCTTTCAACACGAACGGAGTTTGATAAGGTTGTCTTCTTGCTAGATAGACGGGATTTGGATGAGCAGACTTCCAAGGCCTTTAAGGCTTACGCGACTTATGAATCTGTCAATGTTGACGATACCAAAAGCACCTATCAGCTCCGTAAACAATTAACTGCTTCAAAGAGCGGTATTGTTGTAACCACCACCTTCAAATTGAGTAACTTGGTCAAGGACTTGATAGATGGTGATGATAGGACTTTGGCAGATAAGAAAATCATTTTCATCATTGATGAGGCCCACAGGACAACCATGGGCGATATGATGGGGATGATTAAAGATTATTTCTATAAAAATGGTCTATTCTTTGGTTTTACAGGTACTCCCCTCTTTGATGAAAACAAGGTCAAGGGGAAAATCAACGAACGCAGTGAGTTGATTAACACGACTGAAAAATTGTTTGGGCCTCTTTTACATCAATATACGATTGACGAGGCGATTTCGGATGGGAATGTCCTTGGCTTCCATGTGGACTACATCAATACTGGTGAATTTAGGAGCTATGAAGATTTACGTGAAGATTTGATTGAACTTCTAACAGAAAAACATCCAGAAAAAGCTGTCAAGGAGATTGAACGTCAAGTCATGCGGCTGTCAGAATTGGATGTAGAAAAGCATGCGACTAAAGAGGGACTTTTGGTCTACCACGATCAAACCCATATTCCTAGAGTGGTAGAGGAGATTTTGACGGGCTGGCAGGAACAATCACAGGGTGGCGAGTTCAATGCCATGCTGACGGTTGCTTTTAAGGAGCGGGTCATCGCCTACTATCACGAGTTTAAAAAGCAAATAGCAGAGCAGTTTAGGGATGGAGATGCCAAGCCCAATATTGCCATGACCTTTAGTTTTGGAAATGAAAATGATCCTGACAATGTCGCTAGGGAAGTCATTGAAGAGATGTTCGCGGATTATGAAGGTTTTACAGGTATCCGTTTTATTGCTGGTGATAAGAAAAAGGGCGAGGATGCTTATTTTGAAGATGTGACTGACCGTGCCAAGCGTGGTGGAAGTGGTCGCAATCCTAAGAATATTGATATTCTCATCGTAGCAGATCAGCTTTTGACGGGTTATGATGCCAAACGCTTGAATACTCTCTACGTTGATAGGAAGCTGGAATTACAGGGCTTAATACAGGCCTATTCTCGAACCAACCGAGTTTTTGGTTCCAGCAAGGAATTTGGTACCATTATCAATTTCCAATACCCTCGCATAACAGAGGAAATTGTTAAGGAAGCCTTATTGCTATACGGTAGCGGTGGAAGCAATAGCCGTGTTCTTGTTGAAAAATATGGGGTTGCGGTAGAGTTACTTCGGACAAAAGTAGAGGCTCTACGGTCAGAATTGCCCAACCCGACCCAGTGGATTGACATCCAGTATGATGAGGAGAAAAAAGAGGCTTTCAAGACAGCTTTTAAAGAAAAACTTAAACAACTGGAACGTGTCAAGCAATACTATGAGTTTGTCTGGGATGATGAAGCCTTTGGTTTGGATGAGCATAGCTGGCTCCAGTACATTGGTGCTTATAGAAACCTGTTTCCTAGAGGAACTGGTGGCGATGATTGGATACCAAAAGACTTGAAGGGGCGTACCAAATTGCAGGGTAGTCAAATCATTGATGCCCAAAGTTTATTTGCTTTGATAGGAAACAAAACAACCAATGAAGGTGGTTTCCAAGTAATCAATGACAATAATTTGGTCTTGATTTTGGAGCAAATCCAAGAATTGAGTGACCTTGGTGAGAATGAACTGGCTGAAGCCTTGAAAACCTTTATCAATGAAGAATTGGTCACAGGACATTTGTCTGCCTCTGTCGATTTTGATGTCGCTTTTAAAGAATGGCAGGAGAACAGGCAGTTTGCGGTTATCAAGGAATTTGCTGGTCAGTGGGGAATTGATAGTGACTTGCTTAGAAAGTCACTACAGGAATACAACATAAGCAAGCCAGATGATATTCCTTACCGTGAGGAAATCGCTACGACCTTGGATCCAGAACGAGCGACCAATGAGTTCGCAGGCAGTAAGCTGAAGTTAAATATGAATTTGAACAAGGTTCTCCCACAATGGATGGCAGATACCAAGCAGAAATACAAATAAGACCACTTAGGCCAAGATTTTTCTTGGTCTTTTTTGCCGTTTTCAGAAACCAACAGAAAATATTTTCTAGTAGCTATCAAATGAATAAACTGTCATTTACATCCATCGTGGAATAGGGATAAAAATACTCCTGCTTGGGAACTGCGGAAGTTGGGGGAGGTGGCGGAGATAGTCATGGGGCAATCTCCTGACTCTAAGAATTATACAGATAATCCATTAGATAATATTTTGGTTCAAGGAAATGCTGACTTGAGAGATGGTTGTGTTGTTCCAAGAGTTTGGACGACACAGGTAACAAAAACCGCAGAAAAAGGTGATTTGATTTTATCAGTTAGAGCACCTGTTGGAGATGTTGGAAGAACAAATTATAATGTTGTTCTTGGTAGAGGAGTTGCGGGATTAAAAGGGAATGAATTTATTTATCATTTATTAGTTAAAATGAAATTATTTGGTTATTGGACAAAGTTGAGTACAGGTTCAACTTTCGAATCAATAAATTCTGATGATATTAAAAATTCAATAATTCTGTTCCCCACCCTCCCCGAACAAGAAGCCATCGGCACTTTCTTCTCCACCCTTGACTGCCACATCACCCTTCATCAGCGTAAGTCGTAGAAGGATTGGATATGATGAATAAAATTACACGAGAAACCTTACTTCACGAATATTTTAAACAATGGACCAGGCTGTTTAAAGAGGGGGCGGTTCGACCCATTACTTTGGAAAAATATAGAAATAATTATGTTCATTTGAAAAATATTGTTCCTGATTTGGCTCTTTATCAGTTAGATAGGACGACCTATCAGCAAATTTTGAATGACTATGCTTTGACCCATGAACGTCAGACAGTTATTGACTTTCATCACCAGCTCAAGGGTGCGGTCTTGGATGCTGTTGACGAGGGCTACATCGATCGGGACCCCACCCGAAAGGTGATTTTTAAGGGCAAGGCTCCTAGAATTAAAAAGATGAAATACCTCAATCAGTTTGAACTGCACAATGTTCTGTCTGATTTGAACTTGGAATGCCGTATTAATTGGGACTGGTTAATTTTGCTGATTGCGAAAACAGGTTTACGATTTTCAGAGGCTCTAGGTCTTACTCCAGCTGATTTCAACTTTGTCCAGCAAAATGTATCTGTGACAAAAACTTGGAATTACAAGGGAAATGGTGGTTTTTTGCCGACTAAAAATAAATCTTCCGTGAGAAAAGTACAGATTGACTGGCAGTTAAGTATGCAATTTCAACAATTGATTAAAGACCTACCACAGGACAAACCTATTTTTGTCAATGGACCTGTCTGTAACTCTACGCCAAATAAGTGGTTGGAGCGACATTGTAAAAATGTGGGTGTTCCAGTCATTTCTATCCATGGTCTTAGACATACCCATGCATCTCTTTTGATGTATGCTGGGGTTTCAATTGCTAGTGTGTCAAGACGGTTGGGACATTCTTCCATGACAACGACACAAAAAGTTTATATGCATGTTATCTCAGAACTTGAAAATCAAGATACTGATTTAGTCATGCGCTACTTATCTGGCCTAAGCTAGACATTAAATCGACTTACGCTGATGAAGGGTGATGTGGCGGTCCAGGGTGGAGAAGAAAGTGCCGATGGCGGTTTGTTCATCA
>ALKQ01000062.1 GCA_000440235.1 Streptococcus suis 10581
TTGTTCCTATTATTTACTTTCAATAATATCCCTCTGTGAGGGAGATACATTTTTACGCTTAACAGCGCACTATCTTTAACATGTTATCTCTACTTGGATCAACACTACCTGACTTGATAGCGTCTGAACGCTCTACCAGCTCTTCTAAATAGTATTTCTGAGCTTGCGTTAACTCGCTTTCCACCGCAATAATCTTAGCTTCAGGTATAGGTAAGTCGAGCATATCTGAGGTCTGAATATCGGCAGTTTCCTTGTAGATTCGCATGAGTTCAGGCAAGTTGACAAATTTCTTAAACCGTTTCTTAGGTTGGTACTTATCACCTGTCGGAGCTAGTTCCATGGAGTTTTCGATATTTCCAAAAGCCCCAACCCAAGAGTCAAAATTGGATACCTGGTATCGCTCTAAAACATCAGGTTGAATGTAATTCATCATGGTGAAAAGTTCACTAATGGAGTTTGAGACTGGTGTTCCTGTCGCAAAAACGACATTTCTATCTCCATGCTCTGCCTGTACTTGTCTCACCTTCATCTCCATATCTACGTTCTTTTTTGAAGTGGTGTTGGTAATGCCAGCGACATTCCCAAGTCCAGTGATTGGACGGATATTCTTGAAATGATGAGCCTCATCCACAAAAAGAAAATCAATTCCAAGGTTTTCAAATTCGATAAAGGTATCTCGTTCCAGTTTTTGGAGTTCTTCCAACTGGTGTTCTAATCCCTTAATCGAACGTTCCGCTTCTTTCACCGTATAATCAGAGTCACTTCCTAGCTTGATTTCTCTGAGTTGCTCAAGTTTGTCATTGATATAGGTGACCTGTTTTTCACGACTCATCGGTATTTTCTCAAACTGGGAATCCCCAATGACAATGGCATCATAGTCCCCTGTAATAATCCGAGACACAAACTGCTTGCGTTTGGTTTTGGCAAAGTCTTTCTTAGTGGTCACATAGACTTTTTTGGTTGGGAAGAATTTCATGATTTCTTGACCAAACTGAGCAGTCAGACTAGACGGCACCACATAAAGTGGTTTATGTACCATTCCGAGTTCTTTCAGTTTGAATCCTGCCCCAAGCATGGTCAAGGTTTTTCCAGACCCTACCTCATGGGCTAGTAGGGCACGTTTTTCCTCCACAATTCGTTGAATGGCATTCTTTTGGTGAGGACGTAAGGAGATATTCTGGGCAAGTCCATCAATGGTTAAATGGCTACCATCATAAGTCTTTGATACTGTACGATTATAGAGACTGTTATAGGTGTCTTCAATCATCTGTTGGACTTCTGGATACCTTGCTACAAAATCTTGAAAGAGTTCCTGTAGGTGTGTTTCCTTGGCACGCAGGACTGTTGTTTTCTCTACATCCGTCACATTCTTTTTCTTATCCCCTTCAACAATTTGTTTTGTGATCGTTGGTTGATTGGAATTCAGGAGATTTTCGAAGATTTTTCGACCACTATCATAGCGTGAAGCAGGGACACCTAAACTCCTATCCGTTGCGTTGGAATAGGTGTAGGCAAACTTAGATTGGTAAGTGATAACCCCGTCAATGGGACTGACTTCAAGGACTATTGCTACTTCTTGGTCTGACAGTTCATAGACTTTCCCCATAAAGGTTTCTTGGGCAAATTTTCCGTAAACAGACAAAGGAATCCAGCGTGAACCGATTCGATAATCAATGTCTGCCAAAGTAATACGTGCTGGTTTGATAGCTTCTAGAAGTCCTGCATAATGCGGCCAGTTAAAGTCCTGATTGTCTTGTTTGACAAATAGGTCCACCACTTCTAACTTGGTAACGACATCCCCTGACAGAAAGTCTTGGCGAGAAACATAGGTCAATTCTCCATTCAAATACTTCTCAGGATCAGGCATAATGAGGTCGCCTAATTCCTCAATCAAGGTCATCTTCGATTCAACCTGATAGATAGACATCATATAATCGAAATCAACACCACGTCCGTCAGCCAAGCTGGAATTTAAGGCATCAAGGGCAGTATGTACCTTTTTAACCTCTTTTTCAGGACGTACTAAAGCCTTCTCAAAAGCAAGGGATTTAGTATAGATAACAGACTTTCCACTTGGATCCAGACGTTCATCTTCCAAACTAGCAAGAAGCGAATACTTATCATCACTATCAAAAAGATTGCGGTTCACTGCACTGTTCAAATACCCATAGTGTTTGACAAAGCTATCATAGCTACGATTGAGTTTGCCTAACAAGTGGTTAAAAGTCTTCTTATCGTAGTCATAATAGCGTTGAATGGCAATGACCTCTTGGTAAGCATTGCGAATATCGACCATTCCTTTGATTCGTGCCACTTCTTTATCAGACAATGGAGCTTCATAGAAAACTATCTTTTTATAATAACCCTTAAACTGACCACGTTTGGCTGCATCATCGGTCACATAGACATCCAGAGCAGTGCTATCAGTCACTTCTAAGGCATTAAAGCGATCAATCTGCTTTTGAGAATGCTTGGTGTCCCATGCTTTGAAGTTGCCCTCTTCATCGACATAGTAACTGATTTCTTCCGTCTTGGTTCCGACTCGAATGCCTTTGTTATCTCGATAGTAAACTGTAGACCCCTGATAACCAAAACTGTACTGACCTAGATTCTCCCTCATTTCAGCTGGAATGGAGGTATCAATGACTTGTTTGGTCAACACATCTGGGTTAATGATGACCTCATTTCTATCAATTTCTCTTGGGGCCTTAACGTGATTTAGAGCAGTTTGGACACTTACAATCAAGTCATCACTAGTCCCCTTAACAGACAGTGTTCCGCCGTTAAAATTTCTGACCTCGTAGGTTCCTAGCACTTGGCTATTGTATTCTCCATCAAAGTAAGGATTGAGCCAAATGCGACTATCCTTGTCATAGCGAATGGAACCTGAAAAGGCTAAGTCGTCTGCCACATATCCCTTGTTCAGGTGTTTC
Source organism: Streptococcus suis 10581 (assembly GCA_000440235.1). GTDB lineage: Bacteria > Bacillota > Bacilli > Lactobacillales > Streptococcaceae > Streptococcus > Streptococcus suis_F. The sequence continues at coordinate 2,934 of ALKQ01000062.1, forward strand.
TGGAAGAATAACATATCCGTTGTGACACTCGTTCCTGCAATGGCCTTAAAGGCAGAATCAGGCAGTCGAACCCCACCAAGAAATTCAGTTGTCTCACGAATATCTTGTAAAATGTTTTCTGTTCGCTTATCCATGGTTCCTGTTGAAGAGATAATCGCTACTTGTCCACCATCATGGACCAAATCAAGTGACTTTTTGACAAAGTAATCATGAATCATGTAAGGCCTATCGTACCTGTTATCCGCAATTCGTATATTGGCAAAGGGCACATTTGAAA
>ALKQ01000063.1 GCA_000440235.1 Streptococcus suis 10581
CCTTATTTCTTTGTCTCAGTCTAATTTCCAGTTTTTAAGACAGACTAGAACTTACTTTGGGAATTTAGCTCTCTTTATTTTTCTCAATATTTCCAAAAAATCCATTGACTTTTTTTAGAGATATGATATACTAGTCAAGTACTGCTGGTTTAGCTCAGTCGGTAGAGCGCATCCATGGTAAGGATGAGGTCGCCGGTTCAATCCCGGCAACTAGCATCGAATACTATCGAAAGGCCTTGTTTGACAAGGTTTTTTCTTATTTTTGTCCTAAATTCGCCCTTATTGTCAAAAAATCCCTTGACATGAATGTTTATTATGGTAGAATAGGGCTTAGAAAAAAGAAAGGAGTAAAAAAAATGAACAAGCAACTTGTCATTCAGCAAGCTATTTTTTATCATACACTCCTTTCTAAGCAGGAAAACAGGGCTCATTGATGAACTATTCTAGTTCTTTGTGGGCTGTACTCTGAAAGTTGGGCCAATCAAGCATGTGTGGTCATGCCTTGATAGGATTTATCCTTGCTATTCTAGAGTTGGTCTATTTTTGTGGACTTAAAGCCATGCCTAGGTGGAGTTTAAAACACACCTAGGCTTTTTTGTGCTTAGAAAGGAATCGTTTTAATAACCTTTTTCACAAGTAAAATACTTTTAGAATGAGAGGGTATTTTGAATGAATACAGGTTTTAACTTAAAGGAGAAATATGTTTAAATTGATATTTGATTACGTCAAACAACACAAGTGGCTCTACTTGGTGGTTGTTGTGACCTTGATTATTTACGATATCACCCTCTTGATACCAACGCAAATTATTCAGAGGATGGTGGATACGCTGACCAAGAATGGCTTGACTGAGCGGATTTTAGTTCAAGAGATGAGCCTATTGCTTTTGGTGACCTTTCTCAATTATGGGATGGGTTTTATCTGGCATCTTAAGCTTTTTCAGGCCTCGGTCAATTTCAAATTTGATATGCAACAACGAGCCTTTAAAAAGATGGTCACCATGCGAACACCTTTTTATGAAAAATTTCGGTCTGGTGATGTCATGACCCGCTTTTCAACGGATGTCGATGGCCTGATGGAGATGGTCGGATACGGGCTCATGATTGTGGTCTATTCCGGGGGTATGTTAGCATTTATCATTCCTACCATGCTTTTGATTGATTGGAAGATTTCCTTCCTGGCTATCTTACCGATGATTTTTATGGCAGTTGCTTTCTTTTTCATTGGTCGTAAGCAGGATCAGGCTATTGATGCCAACCGTGAGGCAGTTGCACAGCTCAATAATGAGGTCTTGGAAGTTGTCGAGGGTATTCGTGTAACCCGCGCCTATAGCAAAAAGGCAGCTCAAAAGGCTCAGTTTCAGGGGCGAACCAAGGAATTGGCGGATGGAGGGGACCGAATTACCTCCCTACAATCCCTTTATAACCCCTTGGCTACAGTCGGTCTGGGTTTGTCGACTATCCTGGTCTTGGTGCTTGGAGCAGGGGCAGTCAAGTCTGGTCAGCTCAGTCTGGGGCAGGTCATCGCCCTTCAACTCTATGTCAGTTCCCTCCTAGAGCCTTTCTGGACCCTGGCGGATTTCATACTGGTTTACCAGACTGGTAAAACTTCATTTGAAAAACTGCAGGAGCTGATTGAAACGGGTGATGACTTGGAAGTGGATGGCTCGGTAGAAATAGCCGAGCTGGATAGTATTTCTTTCAAGAACTACAGCTTTAGTTATCCACAGTCGGACCGTCCGAGTTTGCAGGAGATTAACTGGACATTGAAAGCCGGTCAGACAGTCGGGATTGTTGGGAAAACGGGTTCCGGCAAGACCAGCTTGGTTAGACAATTGTTACGTCAGTATCCAGTTGGGCAGGGTGAGTTTCTTGTTAATCATCAGTCTGTCCTTGACTTCAAGCGCTCAAGCCTGGAGCAAAAAATTGGCTATGTTCCCCAAGAACACATTCTCTTTTCAAAATCAGTTGGGGAAAATATTGCCTTTGGTAAACGTGACAGTAGTTTGGAAGAAATTGAAGCGGCTATCGCAACCGCAGCCTTTAGCCAGGACTTGGAGCGGATGAGTCATGGACTGGACACCATGATTGGCGAGCGGGGTGTGTCTATTTCTGGCGGTCAGAAACAACGGATTTCTATTGCGCGTGCCTTTTTACGAGAGCCAGACTTGCTCATTTTAGATGATTCCCTGTCAGCAGTCGATGCTCGAACAGAAGGTCAGATTATCCAAAATATCCAGCAAGAACGTGCAGGCAAGACCAATGTCATTGTGACCCACCGCCTGTCTGCGGTCAACCATGCGGACTGGGTACTGGTCTTGGATGAAGGTCGCATTGTAGAAGAAGGACGACCAGAAGACCTACTAGCCCAAGAAGGCTGGTACTATGAACAATACCAGCGCCAACAAAGTCAGGAAGGAGGAGAATAATGAAGGTTTTAGGATTTTTATTGAAACAAATTGGTCGCGTTAAGTGGCTCTTTACGTTTGCTGTAGTCTGTTACTTAGCAGCTTCTAGCCTCTTGCGTTTTGCCCCTCTTATTATTCAAAAAGCTATCGATGGACCTTTACGGGCCTTGAGTGAAGGCCAACCCTTCCAAGAAGCCCTTTTCTTACAAATAGCAAGTCAATATGTGGCCATGATTTTCTTGGGTGCACTTGGCTATTACCTTTCCATGCGGCTCTTGATGCACTCTGCCAATAGGATAGCAGAATATTTGCGCAACCAGGCTTATGATGTTATGCAGTGCTTGCCCATTTCCTATTTTGATGATAAACCTGCCGGGAAGATTGCCACTCGTATTGTTAACGATACTGAAACCTTGCGCAATCAGTTTTACGGTACCTTGGTCAATGTCTTTAATAGTTTTGTTCGCTTGCTTCTTACCTACGGGATTGTTTTCTACCTCAATCCTAGTCTAGGTTTTGCTCTCTTGCTACTAATTCCAGTCTTTATCGGTATTCAATTTATCTATAAAAAGTTGACCGATAAGCCTATGAAGGACTTTTACGATGCGCGAAGCGAGGTCAATACACAGGTCAATGAGACCATGAATGGTGCTAGTTTGATTCAGCTCTATGGGCAGGAAGAGAGAGTGCTAGCTGAGTTTGAAGCGACAGCAGATAAGATGCGTCGTGCGGATAACCAGATTATCTGGGCCCAATCCAGCTCGACATGGACGTTGACGGAGTTTTTGAAATTTTTAGTTCTGACAGGGATTTTAACCATTATTGGCTATCAATTTTTACAAGGTCAATCTAGCTTGTCACCAGGTAAATTATTTGTGTATATTGATTACATAGAGGGGATTTTTTTGTCCCTTGGTGCCTTGGTCAAGCAGTTTCCAAATCTCCTTCGGTCGATTGAAACAGGTAAGAGGTTGATGGGCTTGCTGGAAGAAGAAACGGAGCCCGATAGTAGTGCTGAATTGACGGTGACAGACGGTCAGGTGGTCTTTGACCAAGTGACCTTTGCTTACGAAGTTGGCAAGCCTATTCTCAAGGACATCTCCATTCAGGCTGACAAGGGGGAAACCATTGCTCTGGTGGGCCACACAGGATCAGGCAAGTCCTCCATTATGAACCTCCTCTACCGTTTCTATGATCCTCAGGAGGGTCAGGTTTTGATTGATGGGAAAAACATCCGTGATTATTCTCGTGAAAGCCTGCGCAGTCACATGGGGATTGTTTTGCAAGATCCCTATCTCTTTACAGGGACGATTGCCAGCAATGTTTCCATGAATGAAGAGGAAGCAGATAGAACAAGAATCATGCAGGCGCTAGAAAAAGTTGGTGCAGGGCCTATGCTGGCTCGCTTAGAGAAAGGGATTGATGAACCGGTCTTTGAAAAGGGGTCAACCTTCTCTAGTGGGGAACGCCAGCTAATTGCTTTTGCCCGCACCCTTTACTCCAATCCAAAAATATTGATTCTGGACGAGGCGACTTCTCACATCGATACGGAAACGGAAGAAATTATCCAGCACGCTATGGAAGTAGTCAAGGAAGGTCGGACCACCTTTATCATCGCCCATCGCCTGTCCACCATTCAAAATGCAGACCAGATTTTGGTCTTGGACCAAGGTCGCATTATCGAACGTGGCAAACATGAGGAGCTGCTTGCCTTGGGCGGTGTTTATGCACAGATGCATGACATTCAATCTAGGGTTTAGGAAACAATAAATTATAGTTTTTCTTTATTGGAATGATAGTTAAAATATATTAGCAAACCTTTTAGAGGTATGATAGGATAGTGCTATATCATGGCAGTCAGGATTGATGACTTGATGTAAAAAAAGCATGAAATGGAGTTTTCTATGACACAAGCAATTTTCCCTATTCATACCTTGGACACTGTTAGACCTGATTTGAGAGAAAATTTGGAAACGGTCAAGAAAAATAATGGCGGTTATATTCCAAACTTAATTGGACTTCTGGCTAATTCTCCAGCAACTTTGGAAACTTATCAGACGGTCGGAGGAATTAACCGCCGCAACAGCCTGACACCGACTGAGCGTGAAGTGGTACAAATTACAGCTGCCGTTGCCAATGGCTGTGGATTTTGCGTGGCAGGTCATACGGCTATTTCTATCAAGCAGGTTAAGATGCCAGATGTAATTCTACAGGCTCTACGCCAGGGAACTCCCATCGAAACGGATGCAAAATTAGATGCTCTCGCTCGATTTACTCTGGCGGTTATCCATGAAAAAGGCAAGGTTGAACAGCCCTTGCTAGAGGAATTTTTCCAAGAGGGCTACACGGCTGAAAACGCCTTGGATGTGGTGTTAGGAGTCAGTCTTGCAACTCTTTGTAATTATGCCAACAATCTCATCAACACTCCGATCAATCCAGAATTGCGACCCTATGCTTTGGAGAATTGAGTAAATAGAATAGAGTAAAAACCAGTCGGAAAAATCGGCTGGTTTTTTCAGTTCTAACAAGTGAAACTATTTTTATAAAAAAGTTAGAAAATAGAAAGTAGTTTCAAAAAATCCCCTTTTCTTTCTTCAGGCAGAAATTAAAATTTAAATGTAAAAGTCTATTGAAAAAACATCAGTATATTATATAATTATATTGTAAGCGCTATCTTGGATCCAATAGTAGAACGGTGCAAGGAGAATTAAATGGCGATCATAAGCAAAGAAATCTTAAAAGAGCAGATTAAAGATGGCATTATTGTTTCCTGTCAGGCCTTACCTGGTGAACCCTTGTATAGGGAAGAAGGGGGGATTATGCCTTTACTTGTAAAGGCGGCAGAAGAAGCAGGCGCTGTAGGTATTCGAGCAAACAGTGTTCGAGATATTAAAGAAATCAAGGAAGTGACCAATTTACCAATTATCGGAATTATCAAGAGAGATTACCCTCCTCAAGAGCCTTTCATTACGGCGACGATGAAAGAGGTTGACGAGCTAGCTGAGCTAGACATTGCAGTTATTGCCCTGGATTGTACTAAACGTGAGCGGTTTGATGGTCTGGACATCGTTGATTTCATCAAACAAATCAAGGAAAAATATCCACACCAACTCTTCATGGCAGATATTTCCACCTATGAAGAAGGTGTGACAGCCTACGAGGCTGGAATTGATTTTGTTGGAACGACCTTATCAGGATACACATCCTATAGCCGACAAGAAGATGGACCAGATATTGAGCTGGTTGACCGACTTTGTCGTGCTGGGATTGATGTCATCGCAGAAGGAAAAATACACTATCCAGATCAAGCCAAAACCATTCACGATTTAGGTGTGGCAGGTATCGTCGTTGGCGGAGCCATTACCCGTCCTAAGGAAATAGCAGAGCGGTTTATCCAGGCTCTGAAAAAATAGTTACATAGTCCAATAACCCCATATGGGGAAGCAAAAAAAATAAAGGAGAAGAATGATGAAAAAAATCATACATTCATTGTTAGCTGGTGTGGCAGTTTTGTCACTTGCAGCATGTAGTGGCGGTAATAAAACTGCTGAAAAAACTGCTGATTCTAGTGCTTCTGGTAAGACAGAAATCACTTGGTGGGCCTTCCCAGTATTCACACAAGAGAATACAGAAGACGGTGTTGGTACCTATGAGCAAAAAATTATTGCTGCTTTTGAGGAAGCTAACCCAGACATCACTGTAAAACTGGAAACCATCGACTTTACATCTGGACCAGAAAAAATCACGACTGCTATTGAAGCAGGGACTGCTCCAGATGTCCTCTTCGATGCACCTGGTCGTATCATTACCTACGGAAAAAATGGTAAATTGGCTGACTTGAATGATCTCTTCACAGATGAATTTGTCAAAGATGTCAACAATGATAACATTATTCAAGCATCTAAGGCTGGTGATACTGCCTACATGTACCCACTCAGCTCTGCACCATTCTACATGGCATTTAACAAAGCGATGTTGAAAGATGCTGGTGTTCTTGATCTTGTAAAAGATGGCTGGACAACAGACGACTTTGAAAAAGTTATCAAAGCTTTGAAAGACAAAGGCTACAATCCAGGTTCCCTCTTCTCTAACGGTCAAGGTGGTGACCAAGGTACTCGTGCCTTCTTGGCAAACCTTTATAGCGGTAGCATCACAGACGAAGGCGTAACCAAATATACTACTGATTCAGAGCAAATGATCAAAGCCTTGGATAAGGCAGCTGGCTGGATTAAAGATGGCTACATGATGAATGGCTCACAATATGCAGGTGGCGACGACATCCAAAACTTTGCAAACGGTCAAACTTCTTACACTATCCTTTGGGGACCTGCTCAAAATGGTATCCAAGGACAATTGTTAGAAGCATCTAAAGTAGAAGTTCTTGAAGTACCATTCCCATCTGAAGATGGTAAGGCAGCTCTTGAGTACCTTGTAAACGGCTTTGCAGTCTTCAACAATGGCGACGAAGCTCGTGTAGCAGCATCTAAGAAATTCATCCAGTTCATCGCAGATGACAAAGAATGGGGTCCTAAGAACGTTGTTCGTACAGGTGCCTTCCCAGTTCGTACTTCATTTGGTGCTCTCTATGATGACGAACGCATGGCTATGATTGACAAGTGGACTGGTTACTACTCACCATACTACAACACCATTGATGGATTTGCTGAAATGAGAACTCTTTGGTTCCCAATGCTTCAAGCTGTATCAAATGGCGAAAAAGAAGCAGCGGCTGCTTTGAAAGAGTTCACTGAGCAAGCAAACGCAACGATTAAATAAATGAATTGAATGAGGCTCCTTTTCTCTGTTAGCTATTCAATAGATATGGAAAAGGAGCCATTCCTTTCATGCTTTGTGAAAATCAAGAATTATTTTTTCAGTAGGTATTTTGATTTTCATAAAGAATGATTACGAATAGAATTGAGGTGTTCTAAGTGCAGATAAATAAGATTAGAATGCGGGAAACCATTGTATCCTATACCTTCTTAGCTCCTATTCTCATTTTCTTCACCATTTTTGTACTAGCTCCAATGATCATGGGATTTGTCACCAGTTTCTTTAACTATACCATGACAGATTTCACCTTTGTTGGGCTGGATAACTATGTACGGATGTTTAACGATCCGATCTTTATCAAATCTCTGATTAACACGTTGATTATCGTGGTTGGTTCAGTGCCAGTAGTTGTCTTCTTTTCAGTCTTTGTCGCTTCGCAGACCTATGAAAAGAATGTCATCGCTCGTTCCTTCTACCGTGCAGTCTTCTTCCTGCCTGTTGTAACGGGTTCCGTTGCTGTAACGGTTGTTTGGAAATGGATTTACGATCCCCTGTCAGGTATCTTAAACTTCGTTTTGAAATCTGGCGGCCTGATTGAACAAAATATCAGTTGGCTTGGGGATAAGCAATGGGCCTTGTTAGCCATTATCATTATCCTTTTGACAACTTCAGTTGGTCAGCCGATTATTCTTTACATTGCAGCTCTTGGAAATATTGATAATTCCTTGGTAGAAGCTGCGCGTGTGGACGGTGCCAACGAACATCAGGTTTTTTGGCAAATCAAATGGCCGAGCCTCTTACCAACCACTCTTTATATCGCTGTTATTACAACCATTAACTCCTTCCAGTGTTTTGCCCTTATTCAGCTCTTGACCTCAGGTGGACCTAACTATTCAACTTCCACCCTCATGTACTACTTGTACGAAAAGGCCTTTAAGTTGTCTGAGTATGGTTATGCAAACACCATGGGTGTTTTCCTGGCAGTCATGATTGCACTGATTTCCTTTGCCCAATTCAAGATTTTGGGTAACGATGTGGAATACTAGAAAGGAGGAAACTATGAAAAAGAAAACCATTACACCCTTTGGTGTTATTTCAACGATCATCTTGCTCTTGTTGACCATCCTTTTCATTTTCCCTTTCTATTGGATTATGACAGGTGCCTTTAAGTCACAACCTCATACCATTGTGATTCCGCCTCAGTGGTGGCCAACTCAGCCAACCATGGAAAACTTTACTAAATTAACGGTCCAAAACCCAGCCTTGCAATGGCTTTGGAACTCAGTCTTTATCTCCTTGGCGACCATGATTTTGGTTTGTTCAACATCCTCTCTAGCAGGTTATGTCTTGGCCAAGAAACGCTTCTATGGACAGCGGATTTTGTTCTCAATCTTTATCGCTGCCATGGCTCTTCCTAAGCAGGTTGTGCTTGTGCCTCTGGTACGGATTATCAACTTTATGGGTATTCATGATACCTTAGCAGCGGTGATTCTACCACTAGTTGGTTGGCCATTCGGGGTTTTCTTGATGAAGCAATTCTCAGAAAATATTCCGACAGAGCTCTTGGAATCTGCTAAAATTGATGGTTGTGGCGAGCTGTCAACCTTCTGGAATGTTGCCTTTCCAATTGTCAAACCAGGTTTTGCCGCCTTGGCTATCTTCACCTTTATCAACTCTTGGAATGACTATTTCATGCAGTTGGTTATGTTGACTTCTCGTCAGAATTTGACCATTTCGCTAGGTGTTGCGACTATGCAGGCTGAAATGGCAACCAACTATGGTGTTATCATGGCGGGAGCGGCAATGGCTGCAGTACCAATCGTTACTGTCTTCCTTGTCTTCCAAAAATCCTTTACTCAAGGTATCACCATGGGAGCGGTTAAGGGATAAGAATCTGGTTAATTCATGGAGAAAGAACTATGATTTATGATCATATTGACAATTGTTCACAATATAAGGGACTACATCCCAACTTGGATCTTGCCTTGGCTGTTTTGGAAAAGGGTGATTTTCGCGAGCAGGACCTAGGCAGGTATGAAATAGCTGGTCAGGCTGTCTATTATTTCCTTCAGGAAAATACTCTATCTGAAGAGTTCAAGGAGGAATTTGAATACCATCGTTCCTACGCGGATATCCATTTTGTTATCAGTGGACAGGAACAAATTTCTTACGGTTGTCGTCTGGTTGGAGAAGATACTGGTTTTGACCAAGCAAGTGATATCGGTTTTGTTCCGAGTGAAAAATGGGTGGATTGCCTACTTGATGGGAATTACTTTGCTATTTTCCTACCTGGTGAGGTTCATCAGCCAAACCAATGGGCAGGTGGACAAAAGACTGTCCGCAAGTTTGTCATTAAAGTCTTACTAGACGATTAGTTCTCAACTAAAATAGAAAGGGGAAGATGTAAATGAAAGGAAAGGGTGGTAGAACACTGGTTCAGTCCTTGTTTGATGCCAATCATCCAGCATGGCAACTGGTAGAAAAACTCTTTGATCTCATGCTCTTAAATGGCTTAACTGTTTTGGCAAGTCTTCCTCTTTTTACCTTGGGAATTGCCAAACTAGCCCTCCAAGCGAGTTTATGGGACATGAATGAAGAGGGGAAAGTCAAGGTCTGGTCGACCTACTGGGGTCATTTTGGTCGCCAGTGGAAACAGGGCTTGGTCTTGTCGCTGGTAGAAATTGGGCTAACGACATTTTGCCTCTTAGATTTATATCTGATTTGGGGTCAGGCTGGTCTGGTATTTGACAGTTTTCGTGCAAGCTGTATTGCCATCCTGCTCTTTAGTCAGCTACTTTGGGTCTATATCTACCCGTTAGCCAGTCGATTTGATTTGCAGTTGAAAGACGTATTCCTAAAAGGAATTTTATGCCTGGGGAATATGTTGTCCTTGACCGCTATGGTTGGTCTGTTCTTTCTACTTGTAGCTACTATCCTCTTCTATTCAGACCTGACTTTTTTAATCGGTCTGGTTTGTCTGCTATTTTTTGCCTACGCTGGACTATCTTTTCTATTCATTAGAGAGTTTGGTTCAAGATTAAAAACAGTTAAAAAGGAATTAGAATGAAAGATTTATCGAAATATCATGGAATTATCCCAGCCTTCTATGCCTGTTATGACGAGGCTGGTGAGATTAGTTCAGAACGTGTAAAAACCCTGGTTCAGTATTTCATTGACAAGGGTGTTCAAGGGCTTTATGTCAACGGTTCATCTGGTGAATGTATTTACCAAAGTGTAGCAGACCGCAAGCAAATTCTTGAAGCGGTCATGGAAGTTGCCAAGGGCAAATTGACCATTATTAACCATGTGGCCTGCAATAATTTGAAGGATAGTGTGGAGCTAGCGCGCCATTCGGAAGAATTGGGTGTTGATGCTATTGCAGCCATCCCACCGATTTACTTCCGTTTGCCAGAGTATAGCATCGCAGATTACTGGAACGGCATTAGTGCAGCTGCACCAAATACAGATTTCATCATCTACAATATTCCGCAACTGGCAGGTGTTTCCTTGACACCAAGTCTCTATAAGGAAATGCTGAAAAATCCACGTGTGGTTGGGGTGAAAAATTCCTCTATGCCAGTTCAGGATATTGATACTTTTGTAACCCTTGGTGGCGAGGACTATGTGGTATTCAATGGTCCAGATGAGCAATTTCTCGGTGGTCGCCTCATGGGCGCTAAGGGTGGAATTGGGGGTACCTATGGTGCTATGCCAGAACTCTTTCTGCGTTTGAACCAATTGATTGCGGAAAAGGACTTGGAAACAGCCCGTCAATTGCAGGCGACTATCAATACTATTATTGGAAAACTGGTATCCGGTCATGGTCATATGTACGCTGTCATCAAGGAAGTCATCCGTATCAATGATGGCTTGGATATTGGTTCTGTTCGTGAACCTCTGACAGCCTTGACGGAAGCAGACTTGGTCATTGCTCAAGAAGCAGCCCAACTCATTCGCGAAGCTAAGGAAAGATTTGGTGCCTAGGAGGTACAGTATGAAAACCTATCTTGCCATCGATATTGGCGGAACTCAGATTAAATACGGTCGTCTGGATGAAGCAGGTCATGTCCTAGAAAGTTATAAGATGGATACGGAAGCCCACAAGGGTGGTCCCCATATCCTAGCGACAGTCAAAAAACTTGTGGCAGATTTCCATGCCCAAGCCTCCCTTTCAGGTGTAGCTATTTCATCAGCTGGGATGGTTGACCCTGGCAAGGGAGAGATTTTCTACTCAGGACCACAAATTCCAAACTATGCTGGTACCCAGTTTAAGTCTGAAATTGAAACAGATTTCGGACTTCCTTGCGAGATTGAAAATGATGTGAATTGTGCAGGACTAGCAGAAGGTATTTCAGGTGCTGGTCAGGATTGCCAGATTAGTCTCTGCTTGACCATTGGTACGGGTATCGGAGGTTGCTTGCTAGTGGATGGTCAAATCTTCCATGGCTTTAGTAATTCAGCCTGTGAGGTCGGCTATCTCCACCTTTCAGATGGTGCCTTCCAAGACTTGGCTTCAACGACGGCTCTTGTCCAAGAAGTGGCTCGTTTACATAATCAGGATCCAGCAGACTGGAACGGCTATAAGATTTTCCAGGAAGCCAAGGCAGGAGATCCTCACTGTATTGCTGCCATTGACCGCATGGTCAACTATCTTGGTCAAGGTATTGCAAATATCTGCTATGTAGCCAATCCAGAAGTGGTCATTCTTGGCGGTGGTATTATGGCGCAAAAAGATTATCTTTATGAGAAAATCCAAGCAGCTCTTAAGGAAAATCTGGTTTCAAGTCTAGCAGACAAGACCAAGCTGGCCTTTGCAGAGCATGAGAATGCTGCTGGTATGCTGGGAGCCTTCTATCACTTCCAACAGAAGCAGGGGCTACTATAATATACGATAAGATGGAGAGCTTCCTTCCCTTTCTCTTCTCCTTTAGATTTGGAAGCTTTCCGTCTTTTTTCTAGTTGTAGAGAGGTTGAATGATGATTGATAATATGACCTTGCAGGATATGCTGACCTATCGTGGTCGGCAGGAAGTCCCTGCAGATTTTGATGCTTTCTGGCAGAATGAAAAAAATCAGTTGACAGGTCTAGCAGACCATGTATTACTTGAAAAAGAATGTGGCTTGCCTCATGTAGCTTGCTACGAACTGACCTTTACGGGTACAAATGGCTCCAAGGTTTTTGCCAAGTGCCTCTTTCCAAAGAGTGAGCAAGCTGTTCCAGTTCTCTTTTATTTCCATGGTTACCAAGGTCAAGGACCCGACTGGTCTGAGAACTTGAAATTTTTAGCAGCTGGTTATGGGGTAGTAGCTATGGATGTCCGTGGTCAGGCGGGGCGTTCTCAGGATTTGGGGCAATTTGATGGTCTCACTGTTAAGGGGCAGGTTATTCGAGGGATGTTTCAAGGGCCAGATCACTTGTTTTATAAGGATGTCTATCTAGATGTCTATCAGCTGATTGAGATTATTGCCAGCTTGGACTTTGTTGACCAGAAGCGCCTGGTGTCTTACGGTGCCTCACAGGGAGGAGCCTTGGCTTTAGTAGCTGCTGCTCTCAGTCCCCACATCAGTAAAACGGTAGCCATCTATCCTTTCCTATCTGACTTTAAACGGGTCTTGGAACTTGGCAACAACAGTGAAGCCTACGACGAATTGTTTCGTTATTTCAAATGTTCAGATCCGTTTCATGAAAGGGAAGAGGAAGTTCTTCGAACCCTATCCTATATTGATGTAAAAAATCTGGCTCACTTGATTTCATGCCCAGTAGCTATGGTGACGGGCTTAGAAGATGGAGTTTGTCCTCCATCAACCCAATTTGCTATCTACAATCGACTGGAAGTTGAAAAAGAGATGAAAATCTTACCAGAATATGCCCACGAGGCCATGCACGTAAAGGTTAATGACTATGTCTATGATTATTTAATCGGGACACGTTTTTCAGCTAACTAATCAAAACCACCAGTTCGACTGGTGGTTTTGATTGAATTAACCAAGTGTGATTTTCCTAATATACATTTGATACTCTTCGAAAATCAAAATTATCCGTTGTCAACTTGCCTTGATGAACTCCAGTTCTATCTTCGGCTTCGTTTCCTAGGCTACTTTTGATTTTCATTGAGTATGAGATGGCCTTTGTTTTTTAAAACTAGTTTTAGAAGAGGTATAAAATGTTGAAACTATTTTCAAAAGAAGACTATTTTCTTTCAAAATAGAAATTAGATTTTAAATGAGGAACTGGGATTGAAAAAAAGTTAATGTGCTATATAATAATATTGTAAGCGCTATCCAGGATCCAGGAATAGAAAGGAGAAATTAATGGGCAAGATCAGTAAGGAAGTTCTAAAAGAACAGATAAAAGATGGAATTATCATTTCCTGTCAGGCTTTGCCAGGCGAACCTCTGTATCGGGAAGAAGGCGGTATTATGCCTTTACTAGTCAAGGCTGCCCAAGAAGCAGGTGCTGTCGGTATTCGGGCCAATAGTGTACGAGATATTAAGGAGATAAAAGAAGTAACTACTTTACCAATTATCGGAATTATCAAGCGAGACTATCCTCCACAAGAGCCCTTTATTACGGCTACGATGCGAGAAGTAGACGAGTTAGCAGCTCTAGATATTGAAGTCATTGCTCTTGATTGTACCAAGCGTGAGCGTTATGACGGACTCGATATTGTTGATTTCATTAAGCAAATCAAGGAAAAATACCCCGAACAACTTTTTATGGCAGATATTTCAACCTTTGAGGAAGGATTAACTGCTTATGAAGCAGGCATCGATTTCATTGGGACAACACTTTCGGGGTACACATCCTATAGTAGGCAGGAGGAGGGTCCAGATATTGAATTGGTTGACCGCTTGTGCCGAGCAGGTATCGATGTGATAGCGGAAGGAAAAATACACTATCCTGATCAAGTAAAAATTATTCATAATTTAGGTGTGGCAGGAATTGTTGTAGGCGGTGCGATCACACGTCCAAAGGAAATCGCAAAGCGGTTTATTAGTGCTTTACATAAATAATAAATAGGTTATAGAAAGGAATGAAGTATGAATTTTAAGAAGTTTTCTCAGCTAGGGCAGGCCTTTATGCTGCCAATCTCAATTTTGCCTGTTGCTGGTCTCTTACTGGGAATTGGAGGCGCCTTATCAAATAGTAATGCTGTAGCACAATTTCCTGTATTGGATCAAGCGTGGTTGCAAGCTGTATTCACTATCATGAGTACGGCAGGTAGTGCGGTATTTGCGAATTTAGCATTGATTTTTGCAATTGGTGTTGCTGTAGGTTTGGCAGATGCTGATAAGGGGACTGCTGGCCTATCTGCTGGGGTTGCATACTTGGTTTATACGGCTACTATTAGTGGATTTTTAACTCTTTTTGCAGATAAGGAAGCAAGCATTGATACTGGAGTTTTGGGCGCTTTAGCGATTGGTATCACTGTTGCAACTTTACACAATAAATATCGAAAAATTGAATTACCAGCCTTTCTTGGTTTCTTTGGAGGCTCTCGTTTTATTCCAATTATTTCATCATTTGCAGCAATTGCGATTGGCTCCATTTTTTATATAATTTGGCCACCGATTCAGAATTTGCTAGTTGATTTTGGTAAGGCAATAGCAGAGATGGGAAGTTTTGGAACCTTCTTATATGGTTTTGGATTACGTTTGACAGGTGCATTTGGCTTGCACCATACCATCTATCCAATGTTTTGGTATACCTCATTAGGTGGAAGTGAAGTGGTAGCAGGTGAGACAATCCAAGGTGCGCAAAATATTTTCTTTGCTCAATTAGCAGATGCGAATCACACAGGCTTATTTACTTATGGAACTCGATTTTTTGCTGGTCGATTTGCAACGATGATTTTTGGTCTACCAGCATCTTGTTTGGCTATGTATCACGCAATTCCTAAGGAAAATCGTAAGAAGGTTGGCAGTTTTTATTCAAGTAGTGCATTAACTTCCCTATTGACAGGAATTACCGAACCAATCGAGTTTTCTTTCTTGTTTGTTGCTCCATGGCTATATGTTGTTCACGCATTTTTAGATGGACTATCATTCTTAGTCGCAGATCTCCTGCAAATTCGTATTGGGAACTCATTTTCTGGTGGGCTTATTGATTACTTGATTTTTGGTGTTTTCCAAGGAAATGACAAAACCAATTGGATTTATGTGATTCCTGTTGGCTTGCTTTGGGCAGCAGTTTATTATCTAGTTTTCAAATTTTTAGTAACCAAATTTCACGTGCTAGTTCCTGGTATGGAAAGTAGTGATCAAGCATCACATTCTGAAAAAGTTTTATCAAACGGCTCTAGTCTTCGTGATAATGCAATTGCTATCATCGATGCTCTTGGTGGAGCAGATAATATTGAGAATGTAACTGCCTGTGCGACTCGATTAAGAGTATCGCTCAGAAAGAGTGGTCTTGTGGATAAGGGAGTTATTCAGTCTATAGGTGCAACGGCTGTTTTGGATGTAAAAGGAGGAATACAGGCTATTTTCGGAGGTAAGGCTATTCTGTATAGCCAAGAAATCAATCAAATTCTTGGTCTTGAAGAATAGAGTTATATTTAAGCGAATTAAAAGCATTCAAACTGTACCTATCGGGTATTTTTGAATGCTTTTTGTTTTATTAAGATTGTTGTGAAATAGAAAGACGGATGAATTATTCTCTAATGGTTTGCTTGAAAATATTCTCTTTTTTCTCCTTGTCAATAGCCAAAAAATAGGCGTAGATAATATCTAGCATGATGAGCAGGGGAATTTGGGGTGAAATACGGTTGCCGTAATTGAGGTGGCGGACAGAGGCGACTGGAATGATTTGGTCAAAAGTTGGATGGGGAAAACTCTTAGTTGTTAACAGGGCGGTAGGAATCCCCTTTTGAGCAGCCAGCTGGAGATGCTCCATGACCTCTTCTGTCTGACCAGACAAAGAAAGACCGATAACCAAGCAGGTCTGATCTAGGATATTGGTTGTCCAAATGAGGTTGTTTTTATCTGTAATAGCATCACAAACGACTCCCAGTCGCATAAAGCGGGATTTGATTTCCATTGCAACCAAACCAGAACTGCCGATTCCATAAAAATAGACACGCTTGCTACTGTCGATGAGTTTGGCAATTTCTTCCAATTTTTCTTCATCAACGAGTTTATTGGTAGCAGTTAGGATTTCCTCATAGTCTACCAAGACTTTTTTTGTTAGGCTCCGCTGTAATTTTTCAAAATGTTTATCCAAGTATTCTTGGTTATTCTGAAAGGCAAAGACAAATTCTCGATAACCTGAGAAACCGCATTTTTTGGCAAAACGGGTAAGAGCAGATGGAGAAATGTGGAGTTGCTGTATAGTGTTTTCTTGGCTAAGATCGGTGCTAGATGGGTCTAACTGAGTAAAATAACTGGCAATCTGCTTTTCAAGTCTAGTCATCTGATCCAGATGAGACTCAATGATGGCAGTGATGTGTTTCGGTGTTTGTAACATTTTCCATTCCTCTTGATAGCTTCTGAGGACATTATACCACTAAAAACCCCTCATTGATAGGTTTTATGATATAATGGAAACGTAAAAGGAATGTAAGATTATGTATATTGAAATGATTGATGAAACAGGGCAGGTTTCTGCTCAAATGCAGGAGCAGATTACGGAATTGCTCCAGTTTGCTGCCGAAAAAATTGGCAAGCAGAATAAGGAAATGGCTGTGACCTTTGTGGACAATAAGCGTGTCCATGAGGTTAACTTGGAGTACCGAGGAATTGACCGTCCGACAGATGTTGTCAGTTTAGAATATAAGCCAGAGTCGGAGATTGTTTTTGATGAGGAAGACTTACTGGACAATCCTGAATTGGCTGAAATGATGGAAGATTTCGATGCCTATATTGGAGAATTGTATATTTCTATCGATAAGGCGCGTGAGCAAGCTGAAGATTATGGTCATAGCTACGAGCGCGAAATGGGCTTTTTAGCTGTACACGGTTTTCTGCATATCAATGGCTATGATCATTACACGCCAGAAGAAGAAGCAGAAATGTTTGGTTTACAAGAAGAAATTTTGATGGCCTATGGACTTACAAGAGAATAATTCAAAAAATCGCTGGAAAAACCGAGAGCTGATTGCCAGTCTAGAATTTGCAGTAACGGGTTTGTTGACGGCTTTCAAGGAAGAACGCAATATGAAGAAGCACCTGGCTTCAGCTGTCCTTGTTATGCTTGCGGGACTTATTTTCCAAGTATCTGTGACAGAATGGCTCTTCCTCTTGCTCAGTATTAGTCTGGTTATCGCTTTTGAAATTGTGAACTCGGCTATTGAGAATGTGGTGGATTTGGCGTCAGACTATCATTTTTCTATGTTGGCAAAGAATGCAAAAGATATGGCAGCAGGGGCAGTCTTATTTGTGTCAGGCTTTGCATTGTTGACAGGATTGATTATCTTTGTGCCGAAAATTTGGGACTTTATTTTTTAGAATATAAGGAGAATACATGTCATTTAAGTCAGGTTTTGTGGCGATTTTAGGTCGTCCAAACGTTGGGAAATCAACCTTTCTCAACTATGTAATGGGGCAGAAAATTGCCATCATGAGCGATAAAGCTCAAACAACCCGTAACAAGATTATGGGCATTTATACGACAGAAGAAGAGCAGATTGTCTTCATTGACACACCAGGAATCCACAAGCCTAAGACGGCCTTGGGTGACTTTATGGTGGAATCTGCCTATAGCACCCTTCGTGAAGTGGATACGGTGCTCTTTATGGTGCCAGCTGATGAAAAACGAGGCAAGGGTGATGACATGATTATGGAACGCCTCAAACAAGCAAAGGTTCCAGTTATTCTCGTTGTTAACAAGATTGACAAGGTTCATCCAGACCAGCTTTTGGAACAGATTGATGATTTCCGTCAACAGATGGACTTCAAGGAAATTGTGCCAATTTCTGCTACCCAAGGGAACAATGTCAACCGACTCATGGAAATTCTCAAGGAAAATTTGGACGAAGGTTTCCAATATTTCCCTGCGGACCAAATCACTGACCACCCAGAACGTTTCTTGGTTTCTGAGATGATTCGGGAGAAGGTTCTACACCTGACTCGTGAGGAAATTCCGCACTCTGTGGCAGTTGTCATCGAGTCTATGAAACGCGATGAATTTACCGACAAGGTCCATATCCGAGCGACGATTATGGTAGAGCGTGATAGCCAGAAAGGCATCATCATCGGTAAGCAAGGAGCCATGCTCAAGAAAATCGGCTCCATGGCCCGTCGTGATATCGAACTCATGCTAGGAGATAAGGTCTTCCTAGAAACCTGGGTCAAGGTCAAGAAAAACTGGCGAGACAAAAAACTCGACCTCGCCGATTTTGGCTATAATGAGAAAGAGTATTAAAAACGTCCGGGGGTGTGAAACAGTCTAGGAATAGACTGTTTCAGCTGGTCACCTAGAAATGTTAAAGTGACCATTTGAAAACTCGAGCTTAGAAATTGGAAGGCGAGATAGCCTAGGGATAGGCTGTCTAAGTCAATCACTTAGAAATAGTTAGCAGAAAAGCCGAAAGGCTTTTACTGCGTTATGGAGAAATCTTTTTAGTAAACAAGAAAGGAAAGCCGATTAGGTGTTGCCTTGAACACGCCTACGACTCTTTGAAAAAAGACAACCGTGACCTAGGTGCCGAAGCACCGTCGGTCAGGTTTCTATTTGCTTTGTAATTTCATTAGAAAGGACGAGTGTTTGCGTACTTGAACCCGAGCTAAAAGCTCGGAAAATAGATAGAGCTCCTTGTGTGCAAGTCACACAGCGTCGCTCTCCTTCATCTTGTTATCATTATTTAGAAAGGAAAGTCGATTAGGCGTTAGAATTGAACACGCCTACGATTCTTTGAAAAAAGATAACCGTGACCTAGGTGCCACTGCACCATCGGTCAGGTTTCTATTTGCTTTGTAATTTTGTTAGAAAGGACGAGTGTTTGCGTACTTGAACCCGAGCTAAAAGCTCGGAAAATAGATAGAGCTTCTTGTGTGCAAGTCACACAGCGTCGCTCTCCTAATTTTCAGTCGCTTTTTACGCTCTTGGTATCGTACATTGCCAGAATTGCCTGAGGTTGAGACGGTTCGTCGTGGTTTGAATCGGTTGGTCAAAGGAAAGGTCATCGACAAGGTCAAGGTGTCCTATGTCCCTATGATTAAGACTGGTGTGGATACCTTCTGCCAAGACTTGATTGGTCAGGAGATTTTAGATGTGGACCGTCGTGGCAAGTATCTCTTGATTTACCTGACGGACCATGTCCTCATTTCTCACTTGCGGATGGAAGGTAAGTACAATTTCTTTCCTGACCAGGTGCCTGCCAACAAGCATTTCCATGCCTTTTTTACTTTTTCTGATGGCTCGACCTTGGTTTATCAGGATGTCCGCAAGTTTGGCACAATGGAACTGTTGGGCAAGGCAGATGTGGGTGTCTATTTTATCAGTCGAAAAGTTGGTCCTGAGCCGACAGAGGAAGATTTTGACTTAGAAGAATTTGCCAAAAAGTTAGCTAAGTCGAGAAAGCCCATTAAGTCGCATCTTTTGGACCAGTCTTTGGTGGCTGGTTTGGGCAATATCTATGTCGATGAGGTCTTGTTCAAGGCTAAAGTTCATCCTGCACAAACGAGTAATCAGCTGTCGGCAGAGCAGGTGGCAGACCTCCGTCAAGCTACCATTGAAGTCCTGCAACTGGGTATTGAAAAAGGTGGTTCAACCATTCGGACTTACAAAAATGCCTTGGGCATGGATGGGACTATGCAGGATTATTTACAAGTTTATGGAAAGACAGGACAGGCTTGTTCCCGTTGCCAGACGGAGATTGTCAAAATCCAGTTGGGCGGACGGGGGACACATTTCTGTCCCAAGTGTCAGGTGAAACATGGCTAAAATTATCGGTTTAACAGGCGGTATCGCCTCTGGAAAATCAACAGTTACAGCTTTTCTGAGAGAACAGGGCTATCCAGTCATCGATGCGGATGCGGTCGTGCATGAGTTGCAGGCTAAAGGCGGTAAACTCTACCAGGTTTTGCTTGCTGAGTTTGGGGAAGCTATCCTGTCAGCTGATGGTAGTCTAGATAGGGCTAAGCTGGGCCAGGCTGTTTTTGCGGATAGCAAGTTGCGGGCTCGTTTGTCTGGCTTGCAGGACCAGCTCATCCGGCAAGAATTGTTGACTAGAAGGGATGTTCTCAAGCAGACGGAGGATGTGATTTTTATGGATATTCCTCTGCTCTACGAGGCGGATTATAGCGGGGAAGTAGATGAAGTCTGGCTAGTTTATGTCGATAGAGCGCAGCAGTTGGAACGGCTTATGAAACGCAATGACTTAGCTGTTCAAGATGCGGAAAATCGTCTGGCTGCTCAGCTTTCTTTAGAGGAAAAACGGTCGCAAGCCCAGGTGGTGATTGACAATAGCGGAGCGGTTGAGGCGACCTTAGCACAGGTTGCGCAACTTTTGGAGGAATTAAAGGATGGACGACGGTAGTAGTTATTGGAAGCAGAATTTGAAGGTGGCTTGGTTGGGAAATTTCCTAACAGGGACGAGTTTTACCTTGGTTATGCCTTTTATCTCGGTTTTTGTGGAAGAGTTGGGGGTAGGTCCTGGACAGGTAGAATATTATGCGGGACTTGCGGTATCTGTTAATGCCCTTGCTGCAGCCTTGATGGCACCTATTTGGGGGAGTTTGGCGGACCGTTACGGTCGCAAGCCCATGATGGTGCGGGCTGCTTTTGCGATGATTTTTACTATGGGTGGTATGGCCTTCGTACCAAATGTTTTTTGGTTGCTTGCCTTACGTGTCCTAAACGGGGTATTTACAGGGTACATTCCCAATGCGACTGCCTTGATTGCCAGTCAGGTTCCAAAGGATAAGACGGGGTATGCTCTGGGTACCTTATCAACAGGTGCGGTAGCGGGTAATTTGATTGGTCCGACCCTGGGTGGTATCTTAGCAGAGATGTTTGGCGTACATTTGGTATTTTTGCTGGTGGGACTTCTTTATGCTATCGTTGTGTTACTGACCGTTTTCTATATTCGAGAGGATTTTGTTCCAGTCAAAAAAGGCGAAGAAATGTCGGTTAAAGAGGTATTTGAGCAGGTGAAAGATCGGCAGATGCTGGTTGGGCTTTTTGTGACTTCTATGATTATTATTGCAGCTGCTCAGGCTGTCGTTCCTATATTGACCCTCTATGTGCGGCATTTGGGACAGACAGACAATCTGTTATTTGTTGCTGGTTTTATCATTTCCTTGCCTGGTATGGCATCGCTAGTGACATCAGGTTATTTAGGGAAAATTGGTGATCGTATTGGCAACCATCGACTTCTATTAATTGCTTTGACTTACAGTCTGTTGATTAATGTTTTCTGTGTTTTTGCAGAAAATCCTTTCCAGCTTGGTTTGTTGCGATTCATGTATGGTTTTGGGACAGGAGCACTGTTGCCTTCGGTCAATTCTCTTTTGACCAAGTTGACACCAAAAGAAGGGATTTCAAGGATATTTTCCTACAATCAACTCTTTAATAATCTAGGTTCTGTAGTTGGTCCCATGATGGGGTCTGCGGTAGCTGCTCACATGGGTTATGACTGGGTTTTCTATCTGTCGAGCGGACTTGTCCTCTTTAACCTTATCTGGTCTTTGATCAATTTTAGAAACTATTTGAAAGTAAGGGATGTTTAGTGAGAGTTAAAATCAATTTACAATGTTCAGAATGTGGTAGTAAGAACTACTTGACTAGCAAAAACGCCAAGACTCATCCAGATAAGATTGAAGTCCTTAAATACTGCCCAAAAGAGAGAAAAGTAACCCTCCACCTTGAAACTAAGTAGGTTTTATGGTATAATGTCATAAGTTATTGTAGAAAGTGAAAAAAATATGTATCAAGCATTATTAGCAATTCTGTTGATTTTATCTGTTATTTTGATTGTAGTGATTTTTATTCAACCGGCTAAAAACCAGTCTAGCAACGTCTTTGACTCTTCTAGTGGAGCCTTATTTGAACGTACAAAGGCCCGTGGTTTTGAAGCGGTGATGCAACGCATTACAGCTATTCTTGTTTTTCTTTGGATGCTGGATGCGCTGGCACTTGTTATCATTTCAAGTAAGTAGATAAATCAGACTGGGACTTGTTCTTGGTCTATTTTTTTGGGAGTGGGCCAGAACTCGACAAGTATAAAGAGTTCGTCTGCCCGTCCCCGCATAAGTTGAATAGGTATGGTTCGGAGCGTTATTCGCGAACTATTGAGATTTGCTTTGCAAATCCTATCCCCCACCTCCAACAATCATTTGATTGTTGGAGCAATCAACCACTGCGTCTGGATATAACGCAAAATACAGTCTTTTAGTTTGCTTTTAGTACTGGGCAACGAGTTGCAGACTGTACTGAAGTACGACAAAGCGAGTTCAAATAATGATGAAATTATTTGAAGTTGGAAATAGGGAAACGGAGTTTCCTCGTACGTCGCAGTAATAAAAGATAAACTAAAGGACTGAAAGAGAAATAGTGCTAGATTCTTAACTAGCACTCTGGTAAATACAAGATGAAAAACGAAATTATTAACTATATTAAAGAAGTTGGTCCTGTGACAATGGACCAGCTGTCAGATCAGCTTGGAGCCAGTTCTGCCAAGAGCTTTACAGACTTGGTCAAGCTGGTTTCTAGCATGGAAGGTAGTCGTCAACTTGTCTTTGACAATGCGGGGCGAATCGCTCTGCCAGCACCCAAAGTATCCAAAAACAAGGTAACCTTACAGGGGATTTTTCGTGCCCACAAGTCTGGTTTTGGCTTTGTGACCATTGATGAAGAGGAAGATGACCTCTTTGTCAGCCGTGACGATGTCAACTTCGCTATCGAAGGTGACCGAGTGGAAGTGGCTATCAAGAAAGTGGCGGACAGGCTTAAGGGAACGGCTGCAGAAGCAGAAGTCATTGATATTTTGGAACATAGCCTGAAAACAGCGGTGGGCTTGATTATTTTTGACGAAGACAAGCCAGAGTATGCAGGCTACATCAAGTCTAAAAACCAGAAAATCGCTCAGAAGATTTACATCAAGAAGTCACCTTTGGTATTGACCGGAACAGAAATCCTCAAAGTTGACATTGAAGCCTATCCAAACAAGAAACGGGACCACTTTGTTGCGACCATTCGGGACGTGGTGGGTCACAAGGACGATGTGGGGATCGATGTCTTGGAAGTTTTGGAATCCATGGACATAGTGTCGGAGTTTCCAGATGAAGTTTTGGCGGAGGCTAATCGAGTACCAGAAAGTCCGTCTGAGAAGGACTTTGAAGGACGCTTGGATCTGCGAGATGAGATTATCTTTACTATCGATGGTGCAGATGCCAAGGACTTGGACGATGCGGTCCATATCAAGCAACTCAAGAACGGCAATCTGGAGTTGGGTGTCCATATCGCTGATGTCAGCTACTATGTGACGGAAGGCTCAGCCTTGGACCAGGAAGCTGTCAAGCGGGGAACGTCTGTCTATGTGACCGACCGAGTGGTGCCAATGTTGCCAGAACGCCTGTCAAACGGCATTTGTTCCCTCAATCCAAATGTGGAACGCCTGACTCAGTCGGCTATTATGGAAATTGACCGCAAGGGCAAGGTTGTCAAGCACTGGATTGGCCAAACGGTTATCAAAACCACCTTCCGTATGACCTATTCCGATGTCAATGACATGATTGCAGGTAACAAGGAAAAGCTGGACAAATACAAGACAATCGTGCCAAGTGTTGAGCTCATGGTTAAACTCCATGAAACTCTGGAAACTATGCGGTACAAGCGTGGGGCTCTGAACTTTGACACGACAGAAGCCAAAATCATCGTCAACAAGGACGGTCTACCAGTCGATATCCAGCTGCGTCAGCGGGGCATTGCTGAGCGAATGATTGAGTCCTTCATGCTAGCTGCCAACGAGTGCGTTGCCGAGCATTTTGCTAAGTTGGACTTGCCTTTTATCTATCGGATTCACGAGGAGCCCAAGTCGGACAAGCTGCAGAAGTTCATCGACTATGCGACCAGCTTTGGTCTGACCGTCTATGGTACGGCCAGCTCTATCAGCCAGGACGCCCTTCAGGACCTCATGGAGAGGGTCAAGGATGAACCCTATGCGGATGTCCTCAACATGATGTTGCTCCGTTCCATGCAGCAGGCACGCTACTCGGAGCACAACCACGGCCACTACGGACTGGGTGCGGAGTTCTACACCCACTTCACCAGTCCTATCCGCCGATATCCCGACCTGCTGGTTCACCGTATGGTACGAGAATATGGTCACAATCCTGCGGAAAAAGCAGAGCATTTTGAGCAGGTTATTCCTGAGCTTGCCAAGTCTTCGTCCAGTTTAGAACGCCGTGCCATTGAGGCAGAGCGGGAAGTCGAAGCCATGAAGAAGGCAGAGTTCATGCAAGAATTTGTCGGGCAAGAGTTTGACGGTGTGGTGTCTAGCGTGGTCAAGTTTGGTCTTTTTGTCGAGTTACCAAACACGGTTGAAGGTCTGATTCATATCACCAACCTCAACGAATACTACCAGTTCCACGAACGAACTCTGACCTTACAGGGTGAGAAATCCGGTCGGGTCTTCCGTGTCGGTCAGCCAATTCGTATCAAGCTAACGCGGGTGGACAAGATGACAGGTGAGATTGATTTTGCCCACGTTCCGTCCGAGCTGGATATTGTGGAAAAGGCTTTGAAAACCAAGCGGAGAACTGCTAGTCACTCCAACCGTGACCGTGATGATCGGTCAGGGCGAGGACGGGGCAAGCACCACAAACAAGAAGCTGCTGGTCGCGACAGCAAACATCACAAGTCTGGAAAAGACCACAAGTCAAAAAGTGGGAAAAAAGACAAGAAAAAGAAACCATTTTACAAAGAAGTGGCTAAAAAGAACAAGAAGAAAAGGAGATAGGCATGGCCAAGGGTGAGGGCAATGTGATTGCACAGAATAAAAAAGCCCGCCACGACTATACCATTGTCGATACAGTGGAGGCGGGGATGGTCCTGACGGGGACGGAGATTAAGTCTATTCGTGCGGGGCGGATCAACCTTAAGGACGGCTTTGCCCAGATCAAGCAGGGCGAGGCTTGGTTGGTCAATGTCCATATTGCTCCCTATGATGAGGGCAATATCTGGAACCAGGAGCCGACGCGGACACGCAAACTTCTCTTGCGGAAGAAGCAGATTGAGTTCTTGGGCAACGAGGTCAAGGGAACAGGAATGACCCTGGTGCCCCTCAAGGTCTATATCAAGGACGGCTTTGCCAAGGTCCTGATAGGGCTTGCCAAAGGGAAGCACGACTACGACAAGCGAGAGTCCATCAAACGCCGTGAGCAAGACCGCGACATCAAACGGACTATGAAGGCTATTAATAGTCGCTAGGACTGGGAGAAATCCTGGTCTTTTTGTATTATCTGGTTTTTCGTTAATCTTTGTTATCCACGTTTTGCAATGTAGCGTTATTTTTCTTGAGAGTTTTCAAGATTGCTGAGAAAACGTTCGATTTTCATAAGCATAAGAGGATGATCGTATATGCGGCATAATTCTCTTGCTTGTAAGTAGTAGTTCCTCACCTGCTCCTTGTCCAAAAATGATGCACCAGCATTGCCGACTATTATTAAAAAATGTTCTAATTGATAGCTAGTATGCTTAGATTTACAGAATTCAATCATTTCAAGTGCTTCTTGCATGGCTTCACTATATTTTTTCTGTGACTGTAAATAGTGGGCGTAGTTGAAACGGATTCGGATATAACCGAAAAGAAATTCTTGGTTTGTCAGATCCTTGGTTTGATAGAGTTCTTTGAGAAGTTTGTAATTTTTTTCATACTCTTCTTCACGTTTGACTAGAGAATAAAAATTAGACAGAGTGTTGAGGATTTTAAGATAAACAAGGGTTGTAGTTGATAGTTTCGAAAGGGCTTTTTCCAAATGTGAGATAGCTTGATCTTTTAAATCATATTTATAAAAGTCAATAATGGCCTTGCTCCACTCCAGATACATTTTGTCTTCAAAGGATAGAATGCCCTTCTTTTCCACCTCCAATTGATAAATATATTCTAAATCATCATAATTTCTATCCTCTAATAACTTGGATGATAATTGTTTGAAATGAGAGAGATTAGACTTAATCTCGATTTGTTCATTAAAAAAGTAATCCAGAGGCACTTCCAGACGCTTGGATAGCTTGAAGAGAAGCTCAGCGGAGGGCATGAAACTCCCTCTTTCAATTTTACTGATTTGGCTTTGTTCGCAAATACCTTCTGCGAGAGTTTTCTGTGATAGTTTGAGTTCCTTCCGCCTTAATCTGAGTTTTTCGCCTAACATATTCATAAATACTCTGCTTCTTTCGATTTTCTGATGGTTTTATTATAAAATAAAAATTCTTATCGAGCAAGTTCTATGTATAAAATAGTTATTTTGATAATATTTCGAGAAAATATTATTATTTAACATGTTTTTGCATTGATTTTACTTTTAAATCATGCTATAAATGGAATAGATTGGTGATATGGAAAATACGTTTGATTGACAAATAGGAGGTTCTATGAAAAATCTCATCACTCTGATTTCTAAGTTTAAGTTTTTATTTTTAGGCTGCCTACTGTGCTCATTTCTTTTTGCTTTTGATGGCATCTTGTCTCCCTATGTGATGGGAGAATTGTCCATTAGAATGGAACAAGGAAATCTTGTATCAGTAGTGTCTTTGATTGTTTTTTGGGGATTGGGACTTGTTGGCTTATTATTAGCACAGTTAGTATATAATTTTTTGAAAGGAAAATTTTTACAAGGAACGAGTGTCTTTTTGAGAACGGCAATTTTACAATCCTCCTTTCAAAAGAAGCAACTGAATCTAGCCTCGACAAGTTTTTTAACCAAATCTCTGTCTGATGTGACGGTTATACAAGAAAAAGTAATCAATTCCTTCATACAATTGTGTTACTGTATTTTCCAAGGCGTCATTTCATTGGCTTTTGTTTTGTCGCAGAATTGGAAGTTGGGACTGGTTTTTATCGGTTTTGGCATTTTACCGACACTTGTGCCTAAGTTATCAGCCAAGTGGATTAAGAACGGAACGACGACCTGGCAGGCAAAAAATCAAGAATATGCCTTGTCTTTGGAAGAAAGTCTGTCATCCCGTTGGTTATTGGTACGTTTCAGAGCGATTGGAAATATTCTTTCCAAGAATAGAGAACTCTTATCCGATATGGAAAGCAGCTACTTTAGCATGAATTTTAGGCAGGCAGTTTCTTCCTTCTTTGTCAGTCTGCTCTATAATCTATCAATACTTGTTGGTTTTTTGTATGGGGTTTATCTAATCAGTACAGGGGAACTGGTCTTTGGTGTTTTACTATCGGTTTATATGGCTTCTGACCGAGTTGTAACTCCGCTGATTTCAGCTGTCTACTATATTAATGAAATGATTGGCTCATTACCCTTACTAGAGTCAATTCAATTAAATGTTACCTATGATTGTTCCGATGATAGCGTTTTTATATCCAACGTTAAGATTGCAGATAGCGTGCTTGAAACGGAAAATCTAGCAATCGGTTATGATTCTACTGTCTTGTTAAAAGGTCTCAATCTGTTTATACAGCAAGGGGAGAAGGTACTGGTGACAGGTGGCTCAGGAACTGGGAAATCAACCTTATTCAAAACCTTGCTTGGAGAGATTCCTGCTTTAGATGGTACAGTACGGATTGGTCAAGAGGATAAGGAAGAGAATGTCTATGAGCACATCGCTGTGATTGACCAAAATTCTTTTGTCTTTACTGATACCCTACGGTTTAATCTAACACTTGGTTTTCCGATGGAAGACAGCCGTTTGTTGGAGGTTTTAGAACAAGTAGGCTTAGAAAAGTTTGCTAATTTGGAAATGTTGAATGCACGGGTAGGGAAAGAAGATATTCAGTTGTCAAATGGTGAACAACGTAGGCTTGAAGTTGCACGTGCAATATTACAAAGGAAAGAGATTTTGTTTGCTGATGAAGCCTTATCAGGTTTGGATAAAATAAATGCAAAGCTACTGTGTGGTATTCTACTGAATTATCCTGGCACTGTGTTGAACATCGAACACCATATACCAGAGCAGATGAAGGCTTTTTATACACAAGTGATTGACCTGAATGACTATTGTTAGAGGAGAGTAGGTAATCGTCTCATTGGAGTCTTTGTTTTTGAAGTTTGTAACGAACGGGCAATTTCATTTTTATATTTCTATATATAAGACAAATACCCCAGACAGTTTCGAGACTATCTGGGGCTTATTATTTATCTTAATCCACCGTAATCATAGCTTTAATCGTTTTACGGTTGGCCATGTCTTTGTAGGCTTGGTCGATATTGTCCAGGCTGTAAGTTTGGGTGAAAACTCGACCTGGGTTGATGTCGCCTTTGAGAACAGCATCGAGCAAAATTTCCTTATCATAGGTTGTGACAGAAGCAGAGCCACCACCGATAATGATATTTTGAGCAAAGGTTGAGCCAAGGGCATGGTTGTTGTAGTGTGGCACACCGACAAAACCGATACGACCACCATTGTGAAGCACGCCGAGGGCTTGGTCAATTGAGGCTTCTGTACCAACACATTCGAGGGCAGCATCAGCTCCGCCACCTAGGATTTCACGGACTTTGGCAATTCCTTCCTCGCCACGTTCTGCTACGATGGCAGTAGCACCTGATTCCAAAGCCATTTGCTGGCGGTCTGCGTGACGGCTCATCATGACAATCTGAGAAGCTCCGCGCATTTTTGCAGCAATGACGGCACATTGCCCCACTGCACCATCACCGATGACAACAACCTTGTCACCAGGTTTGACATCTGCAACACGCGCAGCATGGTAGCCTGTTGGCATAACATCTGCCAGAGTCAAGAGAGATTTGATCATGCCTTCTGAGTAGTCGCTTGGCTGACCAGGAATTTTGACCAAGGCCCAGTTGCCGTAGTGGAAACGAATGTATTGAGACTGGTAGTTGTTGCCCCAGTTGGTGTAGCCTGGATGGTTGTCACAAGTACCGTCAAAACCAGCACGACAGGCATCACAGTGTCCGCAACCATGTGTAAATGGAACAATAACGAAGTCACCAGGAACAAGTGTTGTAATGTCTTCGCCTACCTCTTCAACGATACCGATGGCTTCATGACCAGAGTTTGTGTCACCGTGGTCATGGTGAATGTCTTCTCCGTAGCCCCAAAGGTCCGACCCACAGACACAGGCACGAACGACCTTGATAATGACATCATCTTTGGCTTGAAGGATTGGTTTTTCGATTTCTGCAACGGTCATCTTACCGGCTTTTTCATAAATAGCTGCTTTCATATTTATTATACACATATATTTACAAGTAAATATCCTTTCTGATTGATATAAAATATTATACACCTTTGAGTCAACTCCAAGTCAAGTAAAAAATGGGTTTGAAATCTAATTTTCTTTGTGATAGACTAGAAACACGTTTTAAGTTTTGTAGACGAAAAGGAGAGATAATGACAGTTTTAGTTCCTTACAAACGCATGCCCATTTGGAATCAGGAGACGGTTCCCCAGCATTTTTTGACCAAGCACAATACCAAGGTGGGAACTTGGGCCAAAATCAAGGTTTTGAAAGGTCAGCTCAAATTTGAGCCGATTTCTGATGATAATGAAATTTTGGGAGAATATGTCTATGGTCCGACAGACGATATTCCTTTTGTGGAGCCACAGGCTTGGCATCGAGTGACCTTGTTGACAGAGGATACGGAGTTTTTCTTGGAATTTTTCTGTCAGCCAGAGGATTATTTTGCTAAAAAGTACGACTATACTCGGACACATTCGGAAGTCTTGGAGGCCTTGAAAATCATCGAGCCTTGTAAGGTCTTGGATTTGGGCTGTGGTCATGGTAGGAACAGTCTTTATTTGGCCCAGCAGGGTTTTGATGTGACGGCAGTTGATAAGGATGTGCCAAGTATTCGGACACTCTTGCAGGTCAAGGAAGCAGAGGATTTGGATTTGCAGGCTGGGACCTATGACATCAACTCAGCCAGTCTGGAGCAGGACTACGACTGGATAATCTCAACTGTGGTCTTCATGTTCTTGGAGCGGGACCGTGTATCCGCCATTATCAAAAATATGCAGGAGCAGACACGACCTGGTGGCTATAACTTGATTGTGGCGGCCATGGATACGGAAGATGCTCCTTGTCCTATGAATTTCTCCTTTACCTTTGGAGCAGGGGAGTTGAAGGAATACTACCGTGACTGGGAACTGGTCAAATACAATGAAGATTTTGGTCAACTCCATAAGCGGGATGAAAATGGCAATTTCCTTAAGATGCGGTTTGCGACCATGTTGGCTAGAAAAAATGTGTAAAATATATCTGAAAGCACTTGCAAGGCAGGTGCTTTTGCGTTACAATATATGTGCAAATGGGTATTTTATTATATGAAAGGAGAAGTCTATGAAAAAGACTTTTGTTCGTATAGCCACATTTCTAATGTTGGTTTGCCTATTCCCTGCTCAACTTGTTCAAGCCTGTTCAGGCTTTATCATTGGGAAAGGGTTGACAACGGATGGTTCTATCCTTTATGGTAGAACGGAAGATTATCCCTATCCACCAGATAATGGAGCGCACAATAAAAATTATATTGTGGTTCCAGCAGCAACCTATGCTGAGGGAGATATGTTGGTGGATGAAACATTTGGTTTTACAGCACCACACTTGGCAAATGAGTTCAAGTATACCTCTACGCCTGATGCGGCGCGTGGGGATGGTTCAAACGGTAATTATGGGGCGCATGGTTTTAATGAAAAAGGCGTATCCATGACTGCTACTGTAACTGCCATTCCAAATGCTAAAGTCTTGGCAGTTGATCCTCTAGTTGAAGCTGGAGGGCTGGGAGAACCAATTTTGATTGATTATGTTCTTCCTAGGGTCACTAGTGCGCGTGAAGGTGTTGAGCTGATTGCAAAGACAATCGATGAAAAAGGCTCAGCAGAAGGGAATATTGTTATTATTGCTGACAAAAATGAAGTTTGGTACATGGAAATTTTGTCAGGACACCAATACGTAGCCATCAAGTTCCCTGAAGATAAGTATGCAATTTTTGCAAATACTTACTATCTAGGTCATGTTGATTTTACCGATACAGAAAATGTGATTACTTCTGCAAATGTAGAAGCTGTTGCTCAACAAGCAGATAATTATGTGGCAGTTGATGGCCAGTTCCATATCGCTAAATCATACGGTCCTGCAACTTATGCTGAAGCAGACCGTTCTCGTGTGTATGCAGGTATTAAATTGATGGATCCAGCATCGCCTGTAACCTATGAAGATGCTGTGTATGATTTGCTACGTCAGCCAACAGATCCAAGTCGTCGCTTTAGTTTACAAGATACTTTTGCCTTACAACGTAACCGTTTTGAACATCTTCCAGAATTTCGTCCAGACGATGAAGCAGGCAAGGTAAAACAAGGGGATAATGGTGCGAATGACCAAGCGGCAGATGCGACTTATAAATACGCTCTTGGTAATGAAAACGTCATCGATGCCCATGTTTATCAGATCAATAGTAGCTTACCATCAGCCTTCGGTGGTACAGTGTGGTTGGGCTTGGCTCAGACAAGGAATACACCGTATGTTCCATTCTATGGTATTGTGACTGATACTTATGAAGCCTTTAAAAATCGCTCAGCTTCTTATGACACGAATTCATGGTACTGGACGGTACAAAATATTGATAAGATGGCCATCTCACACCCAGAGTTATTTGGTACATCGATTCAAGAAAAATGGATAGCCCTTGAAAATGACTGGATTGCTACACAGGCCGCTCTTGATGCTCAATATGCTGGACTTTCAGAAGATGCAGCTGTAGCCCTGGCTCCAACTGTAACAGAGGCAACCTTGGCTCGTTCAGCAGAGATTTTTGCCCAACTAAAAGCTGTTGAAGCTGAAATGATGGCAAAAATTGAAGTGGCAACAACTCCATCATCAAGTAGTACTGAACCATCGACCAGCACTGAGCCATCATCAAGTGGTACCGAAACTTCAACCAGTACAAGTCAGTCTACAAGTGCTTCTGATACAGGAGGAGTTACGGATACTTCCTCCTCAAGCGGAACAGTAGTATCTTCTGATAAGAAAGTAATACCTACCAATAAAAAAGGTAAATCAAGTCTTCCTAGTACAGGTGAGCAAGTCAGCCTCTTGTTGGTGGCGCTAGGTGTTGCAGGAATTTTAACAGCAATTTTTCTTCATCGGAAAAAATCCAGTAAAGAATAAATGAATATGTAAAAGTAGGTTGGATTGAATTCAATCTACTTTTTTGAAACAACTTTGTTTACAAATGTAGTCGTATATTGTATAATTTGTTTACAGATGTAGTCAGAAAAGGAGTAACCTATGAAACAAGCAAGCTATCCCATTCAAGGTATGACCTGTGCTTCCTGTGCTATGACGGTTGAGAAAGCGGTTGGCAAATTAGCAGGAATGGAAGACGTCAGTGTCAACCTAGCGACTGAAAAATTGAGTGTTCGCTATGATGAAAAGCTTTTGGGACTAGAGGATATTCGTCAGGCAGTTGAAAAGGCGGGTTATCAGTTAGTCGATAATTTGGTGACCGAGTCTTATGATATTTCAGGAATGACCTGCGCTTCCTGTGCTCTGACGGTTGAAAAAGCTCTGGGCAAACTAGAGGGTGTAGAAGAAGTCTCTGTCAATCTAGCAACAGAAAAGGCGACTATCCGTTATAGCCGTGATAGGCAAAATTCAGCTAGTCTTGAAAGAGCAGTTGAGCAAGCAGGTTATCAGCTGATTCGACCAGAAGAAGTAGAAGAGGCTGCGGACAAGGGACCGAGCAAGGAAGAAAAGCTGTGGCATCGATTTGTCTGGTCAGCAGCATTTACTCTTCCACTGCTCTATATTGCTATGGGTCCTATGTTGCCATGGGGTAGGCTTCCATTACCAGCTTTGCTCCACCAACCGCTAGTCTATGCGATCAGCCAAGTCATCTTGCTCATCCCTATCCTCTATATCGGACGCAGTTTTTTCCAAAAAGGCTTAAAAACTCTCTTGCAGGGCCATCCCAATATGGATTCCTTGATTGCTGTTGGGACAGGGGCAGCCTTGGTTCAGGGTCTTTTGATGATTGCGTTTCTTCTGATGGGGAAAGAAGTGGCCATGCACGGTCACCATCCAGAACTGTATTTTGAATCAGCCGCCGTTATCTTGACCTTGATTACCCTAGGAAAATATTTTGAAGCTAGAGCCAAAGGTCAGACTTCTGAGGCCATTAAGAAATTGATGGATCTGGCTCCTAAGACGGCTCAGGTCTTACGAAATGGGCAGGAAATGCAAGTGCCGATTGAAGAAGTGGTGGTCGGTGACCAGGTCATTGTTCGTCCAGGTCAGCAGATTCCTGTTGACGGTCAGGTTCTCGAAGGCCAGACACGTGTGGATGAGTCTATGCTGACGGGTGAGAGCCTACCAGTGAAGAAAGCTCTAGGAGATAATGTTTTTGGCGGCACCCTTAACCAGCAAGGTGCCATTACCATGCAGGCTACCAAAGTTGGTCGTGATACGACTCTGGCCCAGATTATTCGCTTGGTGGAAGAGGCTCAAGGGTCTAAGGCACCTATCTCCAAATTGGCTGACCAAGTTTCTGCTGTCTTTGTTCCAGTTGTCATGGGCTTGGCTCTCTTGTCCGGTCTGGCCTGGTACTTCTTGGGTCAAGAATCATGGATTTTTTCATTAAGCATCATCATCGCCGTCTTGGTCATCGCCTGCCCTTGTGCTCTGGGTCTGGCAACCCCTACGGCTATCATGGTTGGGACTGGAAAAGGGGCGGAAAATGGTCTACTGTTCAAGTCTGGTCAAGCTATTGAAACCCTACAAGGTGTGAACACCATTGTCTTCGACAAGACTGGGACCATTACTGAGGGCAAGCCACAAGTGACAGACATCCACCTTTTGTCTACTAAAAATCGTGAGCAGGTCCTCCAACTGGCAGCAAGTAGCGAGCAATTTTCCGAGCATCCCTTGGCTCAGGCTCTCCTGCAAGCAGCTCAGACAGAAAAGATTGATCTCTTGCCCGCTACAGATTTTCAGGCACTTTCTGGTCGTGGTCTTTCGGTGGCAATAGCAGAGCAGACTATCTATCTGGGAAATGAACGGTTGATGCGGGAACAGGGAATTGATGTTTCCCAAGGACCTGCAGTTGCGGAGTCATTTGCCCATCAAGCCAAGACGCCAGTTTTCCTAGCCAGCCAGCAAGAGTTACTTGCGGTCATTGCCATTGCTGATAAAGTAAAAGAGACCAGCCGTCAGGCTGTCCAGGCTCTGCAAGCTATGGGATTAGAAGTGGTCATGCTGACAGGAGATAATGAAAAAACTGCCCAGGCCATTGCCAAGGAAGTCGGCATTGAGCAGGTGGTCAGTCAGGTCCTGCCAGATGACAAGGCCAACCAAGTCAAGCACTTGCAAGAACAGGGCAAGACAGTCGCTATGGTTGGGGATGGCATCAACGATGCCCCTGCCTTAGCTCAAGCCCATGTGGGTCTGGCCATTGGTTCTGGGACTGATATTGCCATTGAGTCTGCCGATATTGTTCTCATGCATAGTGACATTTTGGATGTGGTCAAGGCTGTCAAACTTAGCCAGGCAACCATGCGGACCATCAAACAAAATCTCTTCTGGGCCTTTGCTTATAATGTAATTGGCATTCCAATCGCCATGGGTCTGTTACATGTATTTGGTGGACCTCTGCTCAGTCCTATGTTTGCAGGTGCAGCCATGGCCCTCAGCTCAGTGTCAGTCGTCTTGAACGCTCTGCGATTGAAAACCAACAAACTATAATGAAAATACCAGTCAAAAAACTGGTATTTTTGCTTATAAACGCTTACAATAAATATATTCTACTCTTCGAAAATCAAAATTATCCGTTGTCAACTCGCCTTGATGAACTCCAGTTCTATCTTCGGCTTCGTTTCCTAGACTACTTTTGATTTTCATTGAGTAATAAATGCAAGGGAGATGTTTTATGACAACCTTTATTGGAAAACCGGTGACCTTGGTAGGTCCACAATTAAGAGTGGGAGATACTGCCCCTGATTTTGTGCTCATGGCCAATGACTTGAGCCTGAAAAGCCTGAAAGACTTTGGCAAGCAGACCAAGGTCATCAGTGTGGTGCCTTCTATTGACACAGGGATTTGCGATACCCAGACCCGTCGCTTTAATCAGGAATTGGCTGACCGTGACAATACGGTTGTCATCACTGTATCAGCTGACCTGCCTTTTGCTCAAAAACGCTGGTGTGGGGCTGCAGGTTTGGAAGATGCCATCACCCTATCTGATTACTATGACCATGCCTTTGGTAAATCCTACGGTGTGCTCATGCGGGAGTGGAATTTGCTGGCGCGTGCGGTCTTTGTCCTCAATGCCGACAATGAGATCACCTATGTAGAATACCTGGACAATGTCAACGAACATCCCGACTATGAAGCAGCTTTGGAGGCTGTTAAATAAAAGAATATTACGGTGTCTGAACAGGCATCGTTTTTCAACGCTTAGATTATCCTGCTAGAAATTTATTGTGATGATACGTTGTGATAAGAGGGGAAGTTCATGGTTTAGTATGAAACGAAGAAATGACATACATATTCTAATATAGATTTTATAAATAATATGCAAATGGATATTTTTATTGTCTTTAAAATTCATAAGTGCTAGAATAGTTGTATAATACGAGTGAGGTAACAACAATGAGTATACAACTAGGTTCTAGGTTAAAACAAAAAAGAAAAGAGATGAAATTATCTCAGAAAGAATTGGCAGAAGGTGTATGTAAACAAGGTCAAATTAGTAGAATTGAGAGTGGTGCTTATACTCCAGGCTCTGAATTGCTTTTTGAATTATCAAAAAAACTAAATGTTTTGATGAATTACTTTTTTGAAGACACTGTTTCTGAGCAGGAGGAGGAATTAGTAGAATTTAAAACTGTTGTCCGAAATTTCTTAGTCCATAGAGACTACCAAGGACTACGATATGTTTATGAATTGGAGTCTAATAATAAACATCGTTTATCGGTAGCAAATCAATTATACTTAGAGTGGATAGGTGGATTAGTCGATTTTTATTTTTATGATAAAAAGAAGGAAGCTATATCCAAAATGGAATATTTACTAGAAAAATTGGAGACTTCTAATTTATTTTTTTTACAAGTATCAAATACACTCCTAAATTTTTATTTTGATGTTAATGATGAAGAATTATTTGATGTACAATTTGAAAGACTGATAGAAAAAACGGATACTTTCCAACCGATCACGATTGAAGAATTGGAATTAAAAATTAAACTTCAATATAACATTTCACGTTACCTATGGCTAAAGAAAGATTATATCCAAGCTATAGCTAGCATCACAAAGGCCATCGAATTTTGTAGGTCACACAGAAGCTATTATTCATTACCCGATTTATTTTGTTTACTAGGTAATGTCCATGAAGAACTTGGAAATACAGAGAGTGCGAAACAACATTTTCGTCAGGCATATTTTTTATATAAATTGGATGCTAACCGACAAATGGAATTGAATTTGGAGCGATATATAGAAGAAGACAAAATATAGGAACTCTAATGACCAAAGATTGGTAAGAGTTGATCTTATATAAAAATATTGGATTGTACATATTTAAACGCAGGGAATTAGCCAATTTGCTAACATGATTTCTGCGTTTTTAATTTGCAAAATTCTTTAATTATATCATTTATATTATACACATTTACATACAATCTTAAAAAATATAAATTAGTTATTTTTTATATTGACAAGATAAAAGAGTTGTGATAGTCTATAAATGAAAGGGGTTACAAAAAAACTACCATAAGAAAATTGAAAATGAGAGAAAAAACAAAAATAACAGCTGGTCAAATTTGTCTATACTATTGGTATGGAATTGGTTTCCTTTGCTGGGATTAGTTTACATGGTTCCATTCACCAAATAATTTAATAACTTGACTGGTCGATAGTTTGTCACTTTTCTATCGACTTTTCTTTTTAGGAGGTTGCTATGGCAAATACATTATTAAATGTTACAGCAGTATCCAAAACTTACGGAAAGCAAAAAGTTTTAGATAATATTAGTTTTGATATTAACTGTGGAGAAATTTGTGGTCTAGTGGGAGAAAATGGTGCTGGAAAGACTACCTTAATCCGAATTCTTGCAGGATTGATTTCGAGTAATTCTGGAGAAATAAGCGGTTTAGAGAGTCAAGCTGTTTCTTGTATTGTAGAGTCACCTGCTCTATATCCTCATTTATCTGCAGGCGACAATCTTCGTGTTCAAATGATAGGTTTAGGAATTGGGGCGGATATAGATAAAGTCAAAAATCTATTACGTATGGTTGGA
Source organism: Streptococcus suis 10581 (assembly GCA_000440235.1). Taxonomy (GTDB): domain Bacteria; phylum Bacillota; class Bacilli; order Lactobacillales; family Streptococcaceae; genus Streptococcus; species Streptococcus suis_F. The sequence goes on from ALKQ01000063.1 coordinate 37,553, forward strand.
CTTGAGGGTGTAGATTCTAAGAAAAAAGTGAAAGATTTTTCTCTTGGAATGAAGCAACGTTTGGCAATAGCGTTGGCTATCTGTGATTGGCCCAAACTACTTATATTAGATGAGCCAATAAACGGTTTGGACCCTGTGGGTATTAAGGAAATTCGTGAGATTCTTCTACTTTTGAAAAATGAGTATCGTATGACCATTCTAGTTTCAAGTCATATCTTGTCTGAATTAGACTTGGTAGTTGATAAGTATATTATCATGAGCAAAGGAAAAGTGTTGCAAATAATCCAAAAAGATGCCTTGCAAAACCTACTCCAAACCAAACGGATCGTTAGAGTGGATAAGGAGCATGAAGCGCTTGAAGTGTTACTTTCCGAGGGAATTGAGGCGGTAGTGACCGATGAAGGAATAGAGCTTTCAGAAAGTGGGAAATCAACCAGCTGGATTATTGATTGCTTACGGAAAAAAGGTATTCAAATCGAGGGAATCATTAAATTTCAACCGAGTTTTGAATCCTATTATCTATCTTTGATTACAAGAGAGGAGGTTCCTCATGTTCCATAAAGTGAAATCAGACTTTTATAGGGTATGGAAAGAAAGGAGTTTAATTTTTCCAGTCTCTCTGGTGATTCTTTTAGGAGTAGTCTTCGCTTATCTGATGAGAGAAACTGATGGACAAGGAGGTATTACGATTATTTTATCTTCAGTGGCAGGGTTTATTCCTCTATTCTTCTCAAGTGCTTGTAATCTAGTCTGGGGAGAAGAATTTACCAATCGCACCATTAACCATGCAATCATAAAAAGCTCCTCTCGTTTTTCAGTTTACTTTTATAAATTATTTGAAACCTTGTCCCTGTGTTTTGCATATACGCTTTTACTATTTTTTACAGTAATTGTATGTAGAATTTTTTTGAATGGACAAGTAGATGTGAGTGAAGCATTTGACCTGCTCATTAAACAGTTGCCATTTCATCTCTGTTTTTCGCTACTATGTCTGTTTATTTTTCAGTATGTAGATAAGATTTATCAAGCCTACCTTATTTATACTATGATTGTCTTGATGTTTGATAATTTAGTCTCGTATGTAACAACAAGTCTCTTGGCAAATGATGTTTTTTCTCATTTCTTTCTTTTTAATCAGGTAAAGTTAATCACTAATCAAACAGAATTTTTTACTCCGTCTAGTCTGATTGCATTGATATTTAGTGTTGTCTATTTATTGAGTTCGTACTTACTTTTTTCTAGTAGGGAGTTTAAATAGTTTAAGGAGGGCACTTGTAATGAAAAAAATAATTCCATTTTTCATTTTAATCATTACTTTTTTAGGAGTTGCGATTTACCTAAGTTTAGAGAGTGACAAAACAGATGTAGAGATTGCTAAGTCTTGGACAGTAACAGGCAAAGAGATGAATACAATTGAAATCTATGGTAGTGAGCAGCCTTTTGAACTTGAAATTGTGGAAACAGACCAAGAAGTGACGACGATTAGTTTGACAGGGAAAATTTCTGAAGCAGCAATGTCAACACTTGAGAAGGCAGATATTAGTGAAAACGATGCTTATATACCATTGGGGAAAAAGGGTTTTAAGTTAGTTACCGTAGCAAGTGGGAAGAGTAGTTTAAAAGCAAAAATTGCATTGGCAAAGGGAGCTACTTTTAAAGAAGTTTACGTTGATACATGGAACGGTACTGTAGATATTACTCTGCCTAGAAGTTACGATGGAAGTTATGATGTCAAGTTGAATAGCGGGGCGAAGTTACTAGAAGTTCCAGAAGAAGGAGCTAATAAGGCAAGTATCCTCAAAATAGATGCCTATGCCGATGTTAGCATCAGAAAGGGTGATTAGGATGACTACTCATCATAAACAGGTATCCATGTTGGATTGTGGCTTGGCCTGTATCAAGATATAACGATGCCTGTTCGGCATCGTTTTTTTGCATTCAAAAAGCCACCATTTTCGAGGTGGCCTATTTTCGCTTATATCTTTGTAGGGCTTTAGCAGTTGCTAATCGGATAAAGGTTAGATAGAAACCTGTCACACCAGCCATTTCCAGCAGGAGTTTCTGTAATTGTTCCCTGATAGATATGGTAGATAGAGTATTTGTGCCAATCACAATGGGATACTTTTCTTGGAAGGTAAATTGGAACTGATGTGCCAATAGAAGTAGCATGAACAGGATGAGCGCATAGATAGCAACTTGGAGGAGAAGAGCAAGTAAGGTCAGGCTAGTGGCATATTGACTAGGGGATAGTCCGTTGATAAAGAGTAGGCCACGATGTTTGGAAAGGTCGGTCATGAGGAGCCAAGCTAAGAGACAGCAGATGACAAGGGGGATGATATAGATACTGGCAGGAAGAAGTTGCAACAAGGTCAGATAAACATCCTTGGGAGCAGTAGGATAGTGAAAGGTAAGAGTTTGCTCTAGAACTTTTTTATAGACTGTGATACGTTCTGCCAGTTCGCTGTTTGTAAAATGATTGATATTGTGCCCGTTTGCCTCCCAGTTTTGCATGGTCTGGTAGAGTTCTAACTCCGTTTCCAAGACCTCCTGACTTTTTCCTTGGATATGTTCCTTTTCTAAGTAGGTGGTCGTCAGTTCCAAGAGTTTTTTATAATAATCCATGCTTTCCTGGTCTAAGGCTTGAGCTTCCTTATCGTCAGCATACAAGACAATTTCAGCTTCTTTTTTGACTTGTATGATACGGGATCGATCCTCAAATCGTAGGTTTTCGGCCTCTAGAACATTCCGATAGGACATGGCAAATGGGATAAGGGCGATAGCGGTTATCAGGGATAGAAAAATAGCATTGCGTTTCAGTCGTAGAATGAAAAGGAGCAGTAGATTCATAGTCAGACCTCCCTATTCAAATAGTTCTTTATAGATTTCTTCGGACTGGTGCTCCTGAACGCTAATATCCAAAATTTCTACCTGACACGTCATAACTTGGTCTAGGTAGAAATGCAGACTATGAACACTGGTGTCTACCTGAATGCTATCATTGACCAAAGTCAATCCATTTACTTGTCTAAGTTTCTGATAAACTGTCTGATTGTCACTAGTCTGAATGGCATATTGTCGCCCAACCTGTTCCAGTTTCCACTCAATGATTTTTCCCTGTTTAAGAAAGAGCAGTTGGTCGGTTAGTTGGTCTACTTCGTTTAATTGGTGGGAAGACACGATAATGGTTGAACCATTTTTGGCTAGTTTCTGGAGCAATTTTCGGGTTTGAATGTAGCTGGTCGGGTCCAAGCCGTTCAAGGGTTCATCCAAGAGCATGACCTGGGGCTTGTTCATTATACCGATAGCCAGCAGGAGATGTTGCTTCATTCCCAGGGAATAATTTTTGACAGGGATATTCACATAATCACGGATACCGATTTCTTGGATGACTTCCTCAATCCGCTCTTTGGGTAAATCTTGGATAGTCTGGACCAACCGCAAGTGTTCCAGCCCCGTCAATTCAGGGTAGAGGACACGGTTGTCCTGCAGGTAGGCAAAGGTTTGGTAGACATTTGTATTATCGTGCTTTTTGCCATTTATTGAAATCTCTCCCGAATCAAAGGATTGCAGGTTGGCAATGCAGTCTAGGAGGGTTGTCTTTCCAGCTCCATTTGGTCCAATCAAGGCCCAAATTCCAGGTTCCACCAGTTCTAGGTTTAGCTGGTCTAGTATGTTCTTTTTCCCGTAGGATTTGCACAAATTGTGTATGGATAATCGCATGGTTAGACCTCACTTTTTCTTGTCAGGAGATAGAATTGCAGGCAATAGATGAGTAGGTTACTGATGAGCAGGACTGTGAAGACTTTTGGAATGCTGTATCCTGTCAATTGATGGTAGATGATAGCACTTCCGTCTGCCAGATTGCCTGCATTCCAAAGGCTGAATGGATTTAAGATATGGGGATAGAAGTTGGCACTGATAGCTATGCCTAGTGTGACAACCAGTCCAGCCAGTCCATTTTTTAAGACTCTAGCCAAGGTCTGTGCCACTCCCAGCAAAAATAGAAGGTAGAGATAGTGCATGCCACAGGCTAGCAAGATGACCTGGTAAATAGGTTTGATAGCTGTTTGGATCAGGCTGGAATCAATTCTCTTACTAATATAGGTGGTGACGGGATAAATCCAGCTACTATTGCCATTTAGTAAAAAAGCGATGAGCAAATGGCTCAGATAGAGGGTTAGAAAGAGGGCAGTATAGAGTGTTAGGAAGGCTAGGTATTTATTGGTTGTAATTCGGATTCTAGTCAGCCCTAGGGTCTGTAAAAGGCGAATCTGCCGGCTAGTTCCCTGCTGGTCTTTGATGAAAAAATTGGTGAAAGTTAAGAGAAAGAGAGGAAGGGTGATGACCAAGCCTAGCTGTTTTTGACCCTGCCAGATTTCATGACTGGTTCCTTTTAAGGCCTGCTGACCCCGGCTTTTGACGATTTCTCTATCTGTTGGTGTTTGGGGATTTTCAAAGGCTGTTAGGTAAAGCTCAGTTGGAAAGGCTGAGGGAATATTTTTTTCTAGCAGATACTTGGACATCAAGAAGGTATTTTCGATGGTTTGTGGGGTAAAATCATAGCTTCGGTAGGAATGGCTGATGTATTGGCCATCCTTCTGATAGTGCTGGATATTTTTCTCATAAAAATAGGTCCAGTCCTCCTTCTTGACCGCCTCAATCTCCTTTTGGTGGTTGGCAATATAGTCTGTAAAGAATGTTTTTTCAGCCTGGTAATCCTCTTCGCTGAGGGCTTGATTCTGATACTGTGTTTCTAAATCTTGTATGATATTTTCAAAATTTTGGATAGACTGTTCATAGTGTTGGATGACCTTTAGCTTGGCCTGGCGATTGTGGTAGCCTGCTAGCAGGGAACTAGCTAGAATCATCAGCAGCATGACCAAGATAGCGACCAAGTTTTTCTTGCTACGGAAAAATAGTTTGCCTTCAATTTGAAACATAGATACCTCCAAAAGAGAAGAGATCGTAGGGGCAGGTATTAATTTTTATCTAGAGATAGTTCCTGAATAGTAGGCTAGGTAATAACCGTCACTAGTTTTTTGATAATCGGTTAAGCGTAAATAGCCGTCGTACTTCACACCGTGTGGATATTCATCGTAGTATCTAGTTTGAGTTAGATTTTTAACTACGAATAATTTTCTGTTAATGTAATAGGAACGAGGGATTGCTGCCACTCTTAGCGAGGTTTCAGCATTTACTGATAGAGTTGTAGTTGTTGCTAGTATCGGGCTAATGATAGATAGTAGCAAGGCTGAACGCAAAACAATCTTTTTCATGTTGTATTCTCCATTCATTTATAGAAAATCTCTTCTCTGCATACTATTATATTAATTTTTTTGGACATAGTCAATGCAAAAATGAAAATTTTAATATAAAAATGATGAAATTCATTTTGAAATAGTGTATAATATTATTAAATAAATTTGGAGTATGTTATGAACAGTATAAGTGGTAGTCGTTTTAAGCAACGAAGAAAAGAACTTGGACTGACTCAGAGTGCCTTAGCTAAGGATATTTGTGAGCAGAGTTTGATTAGTAGAATTGAAAATACCAACCTTTCTCCCTCATCGGAAATCCTTTTTCTACTGTCTAATAGGCTGGGTGTGACTATGAATTATTTTTTTGAGGAATTTGTTCAAGAAAGTAGGCATAGTATAGGAAAAATACGAACTATTTTCTCCCAACAATTGCTTCTCAGAAATTATGAAATTGTAGAACAATTGTATGTGAAAGAGGTGGAAAGCAGGCACTTATTGAATGAGGAAGATAAGGCTTATTTAGATTATATTTTTATCTTGGTTCAATTTTACTTATACAATGAAAGGGATTTTGCGACAAAAGAGTTTGATAGACTAAGTGCCATTATCGCTCCTCATTATTATTTTTATTTAGATTTTTTGAACAGTTACGCCAGTTTTCTAGGTGAAGTTGGTGAAGATGACAAATATATGGAGTTAATCAGTAATGTAAAATCAGAGGTGAATAAGCTGGATTTATCAATCAATGCTGACTTTCAAGCCTATATAAAGATTGGTTACAATTATGCTAGATTTCTTCTAAAACGAAAACAGACGAACTTAGCTTTAGATGAAGTGACAGAGCTGATTAACCAATTGAATGCCTACAACAGTAGTTTTTTATTGCCAGATTTACTATGTTTATTGGGGAATATCAGCAAAGGCTTATTGAGGGAAGATGAAGTTTTAGATTTGTATGAGCAGGCACTAGTTTTATACAAGTTACAAGGAAATACAAAGTTATATTTGTCATTGAAGAATTTTTTAGTAACAATGGGTAAGGAAATATAATGAAAAATTAGTTATATCAAAAAGGAGGTATGTATGAAACGGATAATTAAATTCGTGTGTCTGTTTCTCGCAATCGCAATAGTAATCATTCCCCTTAAACGAACCGTTACGAGAACTTCTGATGGATTTGATCCTGGGGGAATTAATATTATGAAAAAATAAAGAACTTGAATATCTTTGTTGAATTTGATATACTAAATTTATCAAAAACAAGGAGGGTCTTTTATGGAAAAGACACAGATTATTCAAGACGTTTTGGCTCTCATTCAAGACTTGAATCGGGCCTTCCAAGCAGATAAAGTAGGAACAGCTGATGAACAGCGATTGCAACATAATCTGACAGAGACGACTCGCATATTGTCGGAGGCCGAGTCTGTTACCAATAGAGAACTGATTGCGATTGAGAAATTTTATCGTTCGACCAGTTTTTTGGTTGGATTAGGCGACCTGCGGTTGAGTGAAACCAGCAGGCAGGCTTGGCAGGCCTTCGATCGCTATTACTACCAAACCATCAGAGAAGAACTCAAACTCTATGGTGGCTCTGCCATTGCCCAAGTATAATAGATGTTAAGAGGGGGTAAGCACCCTCTCTTTATGTTATAATATTACTAAGAAAAGCGAGGTATACCATGTCCTATATCCAAGTAATCAATTCGTCAAAATACTACCAAATGGGGGATGCGACCATTGTGGCCAATGACAGCGTGTCCTTTGAGATTGAAAAGGGAGAGCTGGTCATCATTCTGGGTTCGTCTGGGGCTGGCAAATCCACTCTGCTCAATATCTTAGGAGGCATGGATAGCAATGACGAGGGGGAGGTTTGGATTGACGGTGTGGATATTGCCAAGCTTTCAAGTCATGAACTGACCAATTATCGTAGAGATGATGTAGGCTTTGTCTTTCAATTTTATAACTTGGTTGCCAATCTGACCGCTAAGGAAAATGTGGAATTAGCTGCAGAAATTGTCAAGGATGCCTTGGATGCCGAGGAAGTCTTGGAACAGGTCGGACTCGGTCACCGAATCAATAATTTCCCTGCTCAGCTTTCAGGCGGTGAGCAGCAACGGGTTGCCATTGCCCGTGCCGTTGCCAAAAAGCCTAAAATTTTGCTTTGCGATGAACCAACTGGCGCTCTGGACTACCAAACAGGTAAGCAGGTCTTGCAAATCCTACAAGATATGTCCCGCAAGCAGGGGGCAACGGTGATTATCGTGACCCACAATAGCTCTCTGGCCCCTATTGCAGACAGGGTCATTCGGATGCGGGACGCCCGTGTGCATTCGGTAGAGATGAATGCAGATCCGCAGGATATTGCAAGCCTAGAATATTAGTGGGTGAAACTATGAAAAAGAAAATCTACTGGAAGGATATGAGGCAATCTCTGCTTTCTTCCAAGGGGCGTTTTTTGTCCATATTTAGCCTGATGATGCTAGGAGCTCTAGCTTTGACAGGTCTGAAAGTAACAGCTCCCAATATGGAAAAGACGGCCCAAGCCTATGTAGCCAGTCATCGAACGATGGATTTGGCGGTAATTTCAGGTCTGGGACTTAGTCAAGCTGACCTGGACGAATTAGAAACGATAGAAGGTGCTACTCTTGAAGCGGGCTACTTTAAAGATGTGGTTACTAATGAAGGACAGACTGCCATTCGGCTGTTTTCAGCTCCCCAGACTCTATCGACCTATAAGCTAGTAGCAGGGGAAATGCCCAGCCAAAAGGGGCAAATTGCTCTGTCAGCTTCTTTAAAAAATCGTTACAAATTGGACGATACTGTTCAAGTGACGGAGTCTGATAAGGATGGAAAAATCTTGACACAGACAAGTTTTACTCTTGTGGGCTTTGTCGCATCAGCAGAAATTTGGGACAATGAAACCATGGGCATGGCTGCAAGTGGTGATGGGCAGTTAGGTGGCTATGGTCTTGTTAGTCAGGATACCTTCAAATCAGAAGTTTACACTATTGCCCGTATTCGCTATGATGATCTGGTTGATTTACCATATTACAGTCAGGCCTATCAAGACAGGTTGGACCAGCACCAAGAAGACTTAGAAAAGTTATTGGCTAACAATGATGAACAACGATTGGCAGCTGTTCAGTCAGATGGACAGACAGATATTTCAAAAGGGGAAGAGGAAATTGCTCAGGCTCAATCCCAGCTTGACCAAGCAGAGGCAGATTTGGCGAAAGGTCAGGAACAAGTCGCAAGTGGTCGCAGTGAGTTTGCGCGTGGTAGAGCCAAACTAGTTCAATCGGAAATGGAATTGCGGACCGTCCTTGCTCAATTGTTGCAAACCAAGTTTCAATTGGATGAAAGTAAAAAAGAGTTGGACAGCCAGAAGGATAAACTAGACCAAAGCAAATCTTTTTTGGATGTAAGTCACGAGGGACTACTTGAAACTGCTCAACGCTTGGAAAGTGCCAAACAGCAACTGGATTCCCAAAATGCCCAACTGAGTCAGACCGCATCTCAGATTTCCACAGGGCGAGCTAGTTGGTTTCAAGCTCAGAAAGAGTTAGACCTTGAAATTGCCAATCACTTGCAAGAAGGCCAAACCCTCTCAGACTATCCTGACTTATTGGCTAGACAGGAAGGTTTGGACGCAGAAAAAGCTCGCTTAGATCAACTTGAAGCTGACTATGAGCAGGCCAACCAAGCCTATTTACAAGGTTATGATTACTATCAAACCAAACAAAATGAATACAATAGCAATCTAGCCCAGTACCAAACTTGGAATCAAGAATATCAGGCAGGTTTGGCCCGTTATCAAGCAGGTTTGAGTCAGTATGAACAAGGCATTGCAGCCTACAATAAAGGAGTAGAAGACTACGAATGGGGACTGAGTCAGTTAGAGTCTTCAAATCAACTGCTCCGTCAGGAAGAACTCCGTTTGGAGGAGGCTGATAAAGAGTTAAGTCAAGCTCAATCCCAATTTTCTGAGAAGAAAGCCACGGCCGATCAAGAAATTAGCCAAGCTCAAACCGAGATTGCTCAGGCTAAATCCGACTTAAGTAAGCTGGAAAAAGCGCCCTATCAGGTCTATACTCGATCAAGCCTACCAGGTGGGGATGGCTACACGACCTATAGCAATGCGACCAAGTCCATCGCAGTAGTAGGCAATGTTTTCCCTCTAGTTCTTTATCTCGTAGCTGCTCTAGTCGCCTTTACCACCATGGCTCGTTTTGTCGATGAGGAACGGACCCAGTCAGGCATTTTCAAGGCCCTTGGCTATACCAATAGGCAAATCATGGCCAAATTCATTTTGTATGGACTAGCAGCTGGTCTAGTTGGTACCATTGTCGGCATACTTATGGGAAATCTTGTCCTATCACCTATCATTTCGAGCATTATCACGCAGACCACGGTGATTGGACCTGCCAAGCTACACTTTTATCCCTTCTGGACTGGTTTAGCCGTGATCCTCTCATTGATTTCCTCCGTTTTGCCTGCCTATCTGGTGGCACAGAGAGAATTGACCGAGAAACCGGCTCAACTACTCCTTCCCAAACCTCCAGCAGCAGGTTCTAGCATTTGGCTAGAAAAATGGCCAGCTATCTGGTCCCGCCTGAGCTTCACCCACAAAGTGACTGCCCGCAACATCTTCCGTTACAAGCTCCGCATGCTTATGACTATCTTCGGTGTGGCAGGGACGGTCGCCCTCCTTTTCGGTGGCTTAGGCATTCGCTCCTCCATCTCAGGAGTTGTCCAACGTCAGTTCGGGGAACTCATTCATTATGATATGTTGGTAGTGGAAAATAGCAGAGCAGATGAGGAGGATTTAGACAAATTAACAGCCTTTCTCCAGTCGGACCGGGTTGGTCAATTCTTGCCAGTAGCTTTTGAACAGCTCAGTCAAACAGTGGAAACTAGTGGCCAGAGAAAAAATATTTCCATTGGACTGTATATTTCAGACCGTCAGAATTTGGGAAATCTAGTCAGTCTAGAAAATTCTTCTGGTAAAGCTATCCAGCTGAGTGGCAGGGGCATTGTCCTCACAGAAAAATTGGCGCAAATCTACGGGGTCTCTGTTGGTGATAAGTTATCACTGACCTTGGAAGATAAGGAAGTTTCAGTCAGGGTAGAGGCTGTGGCTGATATGTACGCAGGGCATTTTATCTATATGACAGATAGCTACTATGAACAAGTGACCGGCAAGCAGAAGACTGCCAATGCCTATCTGGTTCAGTTGAAAGACAGTCAGTTGGGGCATATTCAGACTCTTGCAAGTCAACTCCTAGCGATGCCAGCAGTCAGAAGTTTGGTTCAAAATACTTCTCTTATAGACATGCTTACCACGATTGCGGGCTCGCTTCAGACCATCATGACCATTCTAGTCATCCTATCCATCTTGCTTGGCTTGGTTATTCTTTACAACCTTACAATTATCAATATGTCCGAACGGATTCGTGAATTATCCACTATCAAGGTACTGGGCTTCCACAATAAAGAGGTGACCATGTACATCTATCGTGAAACCATTGCCCTTTCGCTAATTGGCATGTTGGTTGGACTGGTTAGCGGTATTTATCTCCACAAGCTCCTTCTTGCTATGATTGGTTCGGACAGTATCCGCTTTAATCCATCTGTCGGACTAGAAGTCTATCTCATTCCTATCTTAGCCATTAGTGGAATTTTGGCCGCTCTTGGTTGGTATGTCAATCACCATCTGAGAAAGGTGGATATGCTGGAGGCCTTGAAGTCAGTTGATTAGGGAGTGGGAAAGAACTCGAGTGGTCTAAAAAGAGTTCGTCTTCCCACCCCCGCACAGTTGATTAGGTTGGATTTGGAGTGTAAAACACGAACAAATCCGCCAATCAACCACTGCGCTGAGATGTTGACACGAACTTCTAAGAAGTGGTGCTGGGCTTTTTGCCCAGCCTCTAACCCGAGCCTAAAAACACGGAAGCGGATAGTTTGTATTGTGAACTAATTTGAAATATGAGAAACACAGCTATAAAGCAAGGGAGCGGGAAAGAACTCGACTGGTCAAAAAAGAGTTCGTCTTCCCGCCCCCGCACAGTTGATTAGGTCAGATTTGGAGTGTAAAACACGAACAAATCTGCCAATCAACCATTGCGCTGAGATGTTGACACGAACCCTGAGAAGCGAGGTTAAGCTTTTTGCCCAGCCTCTTTGCAAACATAAGTCTAGAAATATGCTATAATCATCTCATGAAAAAAATAAGTGATTTAGGATTAACAGGTCGAAAATTAGTTGGAGAAGGTCTAATCTTAGTCTTCATCGGTATTGGATTTTTAATTGCTGGTTGGCAATTTCCAAGACTGATTCTTCGATTTGTTCACGCAGGTCTATTCTTTTTAGCTTTATATGAATTGAGCATGATATTTTTCAGAAAGAAGAAATCGAGTGAAAGTGTCATTGCGCTAGTTGGGAAGGCTGTTCTTTTCGGGATCCTAGCCAGTCTCGATTTAGCTGTTCAAATTCCCCTCTATTTCGCGGCTGTTTTTGTTGGGATTTATCAACTTTTTACAGCTCTTATCAATTTCATTACTTTTTATCTATATAGAAAAGATGGGGTGCAGCCACGGATTCGCTATTTAATAGATGGAATTTGGTTATCCTTACTAGGTTCAGCTTCCCTATTTGTGTCAGGCACACAGCTGGTTGTTCAAACCATTGTCATCGGAGGTTATCTGGTCTTGTACGGACTAACTAATCTGCGTGATGGCTTCTTGTTTGAGGAGGCTATTGAGCAACAAAATCTTAAGCGCCATGTCCGTTTGCCCCTACCTTTATTTTTGGCAGCTTTGATTCCTCGTATGACCCTGCAAAAAGTCAATGATTACTTGGCGGATAATAAGGGACAAACGGCTCAATCTATCTATAACCGCCACAAAGAAATTGCGGAGCTTCCAGCATTAGAAGTCTTTGTACACGTTGGAGAAGAAGGGTTCGGAGCTGTTGGCCATGTTGATTTGAGTTACAAAGGACAGGTTTATGGTTATGGTTCATACGATGTCCTGTCTGAGCGTTTGGGTGGTGCGATTGGTGATGGAGTCTTGTTCAAAGCAGAGCGCCAAGCTTATATTGATTTCTGTAACCAGGAAGGTATGACCATGTTGGGTTATCAGCTAAGCCTGATACCTGAACAGGAAGAAGCAGTTGAGGCTCGATTGGCTGAAATTGATAATCTGCTCTTACCTTGGAATCCAAGCCCTAAAAAAGTATCGAAAACGGCAGACGGCCAGCCTATCGAAATGTATGCCTATCGAATGAAAGAGGAAATTGGGGCAGCACTTTTCAAATTTAAAAAATCAAAATTCAAAACCTACTTTGTCCTCTCAACCAACTGCGTCCTTTTGGCTGATTCAGTAATCGGTCAAGCAGGAACAGATGTCCTAGGCTTGCGCGGTTTCATTGCTCCAGGAACCTATCAATCTTACCTGGATCAAGAATATGAAAAACCTCATAGTTTAGTAGTCGCAAAGAACATTTATTATCGAAAAGAGAAATCCTAGTCACTGACTGGGATTTTCTGTTATTTCAGCTCTCTAAGTCCCACAAAACTCCCCCATCCATGCTATAATAGAAACATGAAAAAAAATAAATTATTATTAATCGATGGCTCTTCGGTAGCCTTCCGTGCCTTCTTTGCACTTTACAATCAAATTGATCGTTTTAAGAGTCCGACAGGTCTTCACACCAATGCCATATACGGCTTCAATCTCATGCTGGACCACATGATGAAGCGGATTGAGCCGACCCACATTCTTGTGGCTTTTGATGCTGGAAAGACCACTTTCCGTACGGAGATGTATGCAGACTATAAGGCAGGTCGTGCCAAGACTCCAGACGAATTCCGTGAGCAGTTTCCTTTTATCCGTCAGATGTTGGATGCCATGGGAGTCAAGCATTACGAACTGGATCAGTACGAGGCAGACGATATTATCGGTACCTTGGACAAAATGGCAGAGCGGACAGAGATTCCTTTCGATGTGACCATTGTTAGCGGTGATAAGGATTTGATCCAGCTGACTGATGAGAACACCGTAGTCGAGATTTCCAAGAAAGGCGTTGCCGAATTCGAAGAATTTACCCCAGCCTACCTCATGGAAAAAATGGGTATCACTCCTGCTCAGTTTATTGACCTCAAGGCTTTGATGGGAGATAAGTCCGATAACATCCCTGGCGTGACCAAAATCGGTGAAAAAACAGGTCTAAAACTCCTGACAGAATTTGGTTCTTTGGATGGTATCTACGAAAACATTGACAGCATGAAGGCATCTAAGATGAAAGAAAACCTGATTGCTGATAAGGAACAAGCATTTCTTTCTCGAACCCTTGCCACCATTGACACCAATGCTCCAATCGAAATTGGTCTGGATGACATTGTTTATCAAGGCCCTAAGGTGGATGAACTGGGACAATTTTATGATGACATGGGCTTCAAGCAATTAAGGGCTCAGTTAGGTACGACCAGCTCGCAAGAGGAAGCGGTACTCGATTTCCAAATCGTAACGGAAATCAGCCCCGCTATGCTCAAACAAGACCAGTTTTTCTATTTTGAAATCTTGGGTGAAAATTATCACCGAGAGGATTTGGTTGGTTTAGCTTGGGGAGATAAGGAGAAAATCTATGTCGGAGGGCCTGAGCTACTTGATAGTCCAGTCTTGCGTGACTTTTTAGAAAAACAAACCATAAAAACCTATGATTTTAAGCGTGGAAAAGTTCTTCTCGACCGAAAAGAGATTACGCTACCTCCAGCTACTTTCGATAGCCGTCTAGCCAAATACTTGCTTTCCACCGTTGAGGACAATTCCCTAACAACCATTGCCAACCTCTATGGTCAGACCAGTCTTGTTCCAGATGAGGCAATTTATGGCAAGGGTGCTAAGTTAGACTTGCCAGAACGCGAGATCTTTTTCCCACACTTGGCACGTAAGGTTCAGGTTTTGATTGAGACAGAAGAGCCGATGTTGACCAAATTAGAAGAAAATCAGCAATTAGATCTTTTGTTTGACATGGAGTTACCACTGGCAAATGTTTTAGCTAAGATGGAAATTGCTGGTATTAAAGTGGAAGCTGAGACTCTCAAAGCTATGCAATCTGAAAACGAAGTTTTGATTGACCAGTTGACCAAGGAAATCTATGAACTAGCTGGTCAGGAATTTAATATCAATTCGCCTAAGCAGCTTGGGACCATTCTCTTTGAAGAGATGGGACTACCATTGGAATATACCAAGAAAACCAAGACAGGCTATTCAACAGCAGTAGATGTCTTAGAACGATTAGCGCCAATTGCACCAGTTGTTTCAAAAATCTTGGAATACCGTCAGATTACCAAGCTTCAATCAACTTATGTAGTCGGCTTGCAGGATGCCATTTTAGAAGACGGGAAGATTCATACCCGCTATGTGCAGGACTTGACACAAACAGGTCGCCTATCTTCGACGGACCCTAACTTGCAAAATATCCCTGTTCGTCTAGAACAAGGGCGCTTGATTCGTAAGGCATTTGTGCCATCGCTTGAAAATAGTGTCCTTTTGGCATCGGACTATTCACAGATTGAATTGCGCGTCTTGGCTCATATTTCTCAGGACCAGCATTTGATTGAGGCCTTCCAGCAAGGTGCAGATATTCACACTTCGACAGCTATGCGGGTCTTCGGTATCGAAAAAGCTGAGGATGTGACACCAAATGACCGTCGGAATGCCAAGGCTGTAAACTTCGGTGTCGTCTATGGCATTTCAGATTTCGGTCTATCCAATAACTTGGGGATTACACGTAAGGAAGCTAAAGCCTATATCGATACCTATTTTGAACGCTTCCCAGGAATTAAGAATTACATGGAAACCATTGTTCGTGAGGCACGTGATAAGGGTTATGTAGAGACGATTTACAAACGCCGTCGTGAATTACCAGATATAAACTCTCGCAATTTCAATGTCCGTAATTTTGCGGAACGAACAGCCATCAACTCACCAATTCAAGGTTCGGCCGCAGATATTCTCAAAGTAGCCATGATTAATCTCGACAAGGCTTTGACTGAAGCAGGTCTTGCGACACGTATGTTATTGCAAGTACACGATGAGATTGTTTTGGAAGTCCCAGTGGCAGAGCTAGAAACGGTAAAAGCCATGGTAAAGGAGACCATGGAATCGGCGATTAGCCTGTCTGTACCATTGATTGCGGATGAAAATGAGGGACCGACATGGTATGAAGCTAAGTAAGAAAGGAAGAGTATGAAAAAGATAGTTCTTTGTATTGGTCTATGTAGTCTTCTGCTCGCAGGTTGCGGAAAAACAGCGCAGAAGGCAGAGAAAACACCAGCTTCTTCAGGGGAAGAGTTTTCAACCACTTTACCGATTTTGCAAGAAAAGCAGGATACTACGAACGAACAGTTCAATGTTCTAGCAAATGCAGAGCTTGTAGCTGTTAATAGTACACCACCTGCTGACGAAACGCAAAAAGGCCACAAGATTTATGCGGCCAATAATGGTGTTGCTGAAAAAGATGAAAATGGGAATATCAAGGAATATTTCCGTTATTATGATGTGCCATCTACTTGGACAATTAATGCAGAAAATACTCAGGATGAGACAGTCGCTGCAGTCTATGATGTTAAAGAGGGGGGAAGCAATTACATGGTTCAACTCTATAATATCAATGCTTTTAATCAGTCTCCATTGGAAGACGGTCGCAATATGACGCCGGAGGAATTAGAAGCACGGATGCTTGAAACAAATCATTCTTTCAGTGAAAAGACGGTTGTCACAATCAATGGTCAGGAATGGCAGGTTGGGCGACAGTTATTAACAGATCAAAAATTAGCTCGTCTGACTTTTTATCGGATGGAATCAACAGCTGCTTATGATGACTCCGTGGTTGTGGGTTCAATCTATTATTCCTTAGATCCAGGAACCGATAAAGATCGGACCAACCTTAAAAAGGTTATCGGGCAAGTTAAGGATGTCGTGTACCAAATTGCTAAAAAATAATCAAGGTAGACAAGCTATAATCAGTAACGAGTTAAAACTGACAAGATTGTGGTATAGCACACCTTATTCATTAAGCTTTTATTGAGTCTAACATTTAATATAGATTAAAGGAGGTCTTTATGTCTTATTCCTTCCAAAATCCTAGTCAGGACATTATCTTTGACTATCTGAAAAATGCTAAGACCATTGCAGTGGTCGGTTTGTCTAGTCGAGAAGAGACGGCAGCCTACCGCGTTTCCAAGCTCATGCAGGAAGCGGGCTATAAAATTATTCCAGTTAATCCCAAGGCTGCTGGTGGGACTGTTTTAGGCGAGTTGGTCTATAGTAGTCTAGCAGAGATTGACCAACCTATTGATATTGTAGATGTTTTCCGCAGAAGTGAATTTTTACCAGAGGTAGCACAGGAATTTATCCAGTCGAACGCCAAAGTTTTCTGGGCTCAACTCGGTTTAGAAAGCCAAGAAGCAGAAAAACTATTGCGTCAGGCAGGTCGTAACGATATTGTCATGAATAAATGTATCAAGATTGAATATCTTGAAATGAAAGAACAATACTAATAGAGGCTGAGCAGAAAGTCCATCCTCGCTTCTCAGAGTTCGTGTCAACATCTCAGCGCAGTGGTTGATTGGCAGATTTGTTCGTGTTTCACACTCCA
>ALKQ01000064.1 GCA_000440235.1 Streptococcus suis 10581
AGACTGGTCGAGTTCTTTCCCACTCCCTTTTTCATCGAAAAAGCAGTTCAATGAACCATTGAACTGCCGGATGACTCTAAGGAGGAGCGCTTAGAATTGGAACAAATTACTACACATGGCGTAAAAAATAGAAAGGAAGAAATCTGCTCCAATACCAAGCAGGCTAAAATAGTCCTTTGTCGCTCCTCAGTCATAGTATAACACAATCCAAATGTTTTTACCAATTATTACTATATTTTTTTCTTAAATATAGACATAAAAGTGTATATAAAAATAAGAGCAGATATCGCTCTTATTTTTATACGTAACTCATTTTCTTAGCCTGATCATCTAAAATTTCTTCATGGAAGTGCATTTGTGCAGCATAGTGATACGGCCATACATATAAACCAGCCAGGCCAAATGTAATAATGACAAGAAGGAACCAGCCAATGAAGGATAAATCAAGTGTAAAGCGTTTAAACTTGTAACCTTTCATCAACTTTCGACTAGACCAAATGATTGAAAAAGCGCCTGTATATTCTTCGCGTTCCAATTGTTCAAACAAGATATATTCTACCTGTGAATAAGCATAGAATTGTGGAATATAAAGAGCAATTCCTAAAACCATAAGTAGGATACCTCCCATGGCCATTAGCCCTAGTATGGCAAGGATTTCCATAGGAAGTGCATCAGGGTCCAAGGATTGACTGGATGCAGCTATGATTGTAATCATCGTTCCAGCACTGATAAGTAAACCAATACCAAAGTAAAACAGTAGTCCCCAAAGGAAGAGCAAGAAACTTTTTAAAATGTAGGTTCGAAAGATTTTCCAGAAATCTTTATGATTGAAAATCATCAGCACATCTTTAAATGATGTGGAAGTTTTTACCCCTTTGATAAGATGAAATATAGTGCATATAATGGATAAGTGCAGTAGTCCTAATAGCAATCCGTAAAATAGTGGAAACAAGGAGGTAGAAATAAAGTAGCTAGGACTAGCAAGTTCCTCAGCTGTTACTCCAGCAAGGCTATTGCGAGAGAAAGAAATTAACTGAACGATAACAGAAATAGTGACGGGGATGACGGCCACTTGATAGATACCAGGTGTCTCGTTTAGTGTTTGGCGAGCCCGCTCACGTATATTAGAAATTGTAAACATCTACATAACCTCCTTGCTGAATATTGTAACATAATTCTAGATGACAAGCTAGGCTTTTTTTGATAGACTGGAAGGTGCTGTGGAGATTGGTTGTTTTTGGGTAAAATTGACTGATTGACCATACAAGACTAAATTCCTAGGACTGTTTTTCCTAGCGGGAGGTAAATAAAACATGACAGATGTTCCAATCAAGTATCGCTTGATTAAGAAAGAAAAGCACACAGGTGCACGTTTGGGCGAAATCATTACCCCACACGGGACCTTTCCAACTCCGATGTTTATGCCAGTTGGAACTCAGGCAACGGTAAAAACCATGTCGCCCGAAGAATTGAAGGCGATGGGTTCAGGCATTATCCTATCGAATACCTATCATTTGTGGCTTCGTCCGGGTGATGAATTGGTGGCGCGTGCAGGTGGTTTGCACAAGTTTATGAATTGGGATCAACCGATTTTGACTGACTCAGGTGGTTTCCAGGTTTATTCTTTGGCGGATAGTCGCAATATCTCAGAAGAAGGAGTGACCTTCAAAAACCATCTCAATGGGAGTAAGATGTTCCTGTCACCTGAAAAAGCTATTTCCATTCAAAACAATCTAGGCTCAGACATTATGATGAGCTTTGATGAGTGTCCGCAGTTCTACCAGCCTTATGACTATGTAAAAAAATCGATTGAAAGAACAAGTCGTTGGGCAGAACGTGGTCTCAAGGCTCACCGCCGTCCGCATGACCAAGGTTTATTTGGTATTGTACAAGGTGCTGGTTTTGAAGATCTTCGTCGCCAATCAGCCCATGATTTGGTTAGCATGGATTTTCCAGGATACTCTATTGGAGGATTGGCTGTTGGTGAAACACACGATGAAATGAATGCTGTACTGGACTTCACGACCCCTCTTTTACCGGAGAATAAACCACGCTATCTCATGGGTGTTGGAGCACCAGATAGCTTGATTGATGGCGTAATTCGTGGGGTTGATATGTTTGACTGTGTATTACCAACACGTATTGCGCGTAATGGAACCTGTATGACCAGTCGTGGACGTCTTGTGGTGAAAAATGCTCAGTTCGCTGAGGACTTTACACCGTTAGATCCAGAGTGCGATTGCTACACATGTAAAAACTATACACGTGCGTATCTCCGCCATTTACTTAAGGCCGACGAGACGTTTGGTATTCGTTTGACAAGTTATCACAACCTCTACTTCTTGATTAATTTGATGAAAAATGTCCGTCAAGCAATCATGGATGACAACCTTTTGGAATTCCGTCAAGACTTTATGGAAAAATACGGTTACGGTAAAAACGGTAGAAATTTCTAAACAAAATGACCTCCTACAAAATCGTAGGAGGCTTGTTTTTTATCCTTCAAAATACAAAAGTTCTTTCGGAGTCTTTGTGAATACTTCAAAGCCATTTTTGGTAACGTAACCACAATCCTCGATACGAACACCAACTTTTTCAGGGATGTAAATACCAGGCTCAACAGAGAAGCACATGCCTTCCTCGATAACCAAGTCATTTCCTTCCATAATCGATGGGAATTCATGGACACTCATTCCCAAACCGTGACCGAGTCGGTGGTTGAAGTACTCGCCATAACCTGCTTTTTCAATCACAGAGCGAGCGGCATAGTCAATCTCACCAGCAGTCACACCAGGCTTAATCATATTGACCGCGGCCATGTGAGCCTCCAGAGTCAAGTTGTAAATATCTTTTTTAAACTGATCAGGTTTACCGACAGCGACAGTCCGTGTCATATCAGACGTATAACCCAAAGTTTCCACGCCTAGGTCGAACAATAGCAGAGCGTTATTCTCGATTTTGTTTGTTGAGGGAATACCGTGTGGATTTGCGGCATTGTCACCTGTCAAGACCATGGTATCAAAGCTCATTTTTGAGATGCCTTGTTTCTTCATTTCAAATTCAATCTGAGCAATAATATCAGTTTCGGTTACATCGAGTGAGATGTTATTGAAACCAACCTGCATAGCCTTATCTGCAAACTCTCCAGCAACCAGCATTTTTTCAATTTCATCACGAGACTTGATCAATTTCATAGTATTAATCAGAGGCGTAATGTCTGAAAATGGTTGGCTAAAGATGGACTGAAGACCATGGTAGCGGGTTAAATTCAAATTATCAAATTCTGCACCGATTGCTGAGAAAGATTTTTGTGGTAATTTGCTCTTGATAATCTGCCATGGATTTTCTGAGTCCATATAGCCGGCTACAGGAAAATCAACAGTCGCAACCGCACGCTCTACATCCAAGGCAGGGAGAAAGAGTAGTGAGTCGTGGTCAGGCATAACAAAGAGCATCATGTGGCGTTCATGAGGATCACTATGATAGCCAGTCAGATAATAGATGCTAACTGGATCAGAGAAGATGGCCAAGTCCATTTTGTTGGCTTCTAAGTAGGATTTAACATGATGTAATTTTGACATAGTGGAGCCCTTTCTAGCATGTAGTGGTAAAAAAAGTGAAAATTTCGTTTATTATATAGACTATTGTTCCAAAAAATGAAAAAAATTGCAAGTATTATCAAAAAAATAGGTTTTTTCTCTTGAAAGTGGTTTCAAAAAGTGATACACTATAATCGAGTGAAAGCGTAATTTTCATAGAAATAGAATATTGAAAGGGAGTACAAAAGTTATGTTAAACACTGATGATACGGTTACGATTTACGATGTCGCCCGTGAAGCTGGTGTATCCATGGCGACAGTATCGCGCGTGGTAAATGGGAATAAAAACGTAAAGGAAAATACTCGTAAAAAAGTATTAGAAGTCATCGACCGTTTGGATTATCGTCCAAATGCTGTTGCGCGTGGCTTGGCAAGTAAAAAAACGACAACTGTAGGCGTTGTGATTCCAAATATTGCTAATGCTTATTTTGCAACCTTGGCCAAAGGTATCGATGATATTGCCGATATGTACAAATACAATATCGTCCTAGCAAACAGTGATGAAAATGATGAGAAAGAAATCAATGTGGTGAATACCCTATTCTCAAAACAGGTGGACGGAATCATTTTCATGGGCTATCATTTGACAGACAAGATTCGTGCGGAGTTTTCACGCTCACGTACACCGATTGTTTTAGCTGGTACCGTGGACTTGGAGCACCAATTACCTAGCGTCAATATTGATTATGCTGCCGCTAGTGTTGATGCAGTCAATCTATTAGCTAAGAACAACAAGAAAATTGCCTTTGTATCAGGACCGCTTGTAGATGACATCAACGGTAAAGTTCGTTTTGCAGGCTACAAACAAGGCTTGAAGGACAACGGAATCGAGTTTAACGAAGGATTGGTTTTTGAATCCAAGTATAAATACGAGGAAGGCTACGCTCTAGCAGAACGTATTTTGAATGCCGGAGCAACTGCAGCTTATGTTGCAGAAGATGAGATTGCTGCTGGTCTATTGAATGGTGTCAGTGATATGGGCGTCAAGGTTCCAGAAGACTTTGAAATCATTACAAGTGATGATTCCCTAGTGACCAAGTTTACCCGTCCAAACCTGACCTCTATCAATCAGCCACTATACGATATTGGTGCAATTGCTATGCGCATGCTTACCAAAATCATGCACAAGGAAGAGTTGGAAAACCGTGAGGTAGTTCTTAACCACGGAATCAAAGTACGGAAATCAACTAAGTAATAAATATGGGAATAGCCGGATAAGATATCTTATTACTCCGCACCCTCACTCTATCAAACATTATAATCATTTAGTTTATCTTTTATTACTTCGACGAGCGAGGAAATATTTCCAACCTAGAACAGCCTTTAGGCTGTTCTAGCAACCTGTAGCTATTGAGACAAACTTGCTTCGACTTATCTCCAGCCTTCAAAGGTTCCCCGAACCTTTGAAGCGAGTACTAAAAGTAAACGAAATGGCTATACTAACCGAAAACTAAAAGATTATAAAAAATAAATATAAAGCCCTCGCTAGATGTATAAGCTTAGCGAGGGCTTTGTGGTTGATTTTAAGTCTGTCACACTCTGGAAGTTGTGGAGATGTTGATGCGAATCTAGAGAAGCAGTACTGGGCTTGTTCTCATCCTTTAGAACTGTATCAGTTAGGTGATTATTATAATTTACGTTTACGTGTAAATAACGCAATTGCAAGCCCGATAATACCACTTGTCAATAACCATAAACTTCCTAAATTATAACATCTTCTAAAAAACATTCAAGCTGTCCTTCTGCTTTTAAAATCTGTTTTATATGTAATCATATATTTAGGATTATATTCTTTAGTATTGGCTTTAATTGATACAAAAAATACAGTTTAAAATATGAAAAAATGTAAAAAAGGGCTATAATGGTATTATGAAAGTACTATTGTATTTAGAAGGTAAAACTGTTTTAGAGAAATCAGGAATTGGCCGGGCACTTCAACACCAGATGGAAGCGCTAGATATGGCAGGCATTCCTTATACGACAGACCTGTTGGGAGATTACGATGTCATTCATATCAATACCTATGGTCCACGCTCCTGGTTATTGCTACATGCAGCCAAACGGAGTGGAAAAAAGGTAATCATGCATGGACATTCCACGAAGGAAGATTTTCAAAATTCCTTTATCGGTTCGAATACCCTAGCTCCTTTTGTGGGGAAATATCTAGCAAGCATGTACCAAAAGGCAGACTTTGTCATCACTCCTTCAGAGTATTCAAAAAAACTCATCCAGTCTTACGGTGTGACAACGCCAATTATAGCCGTTTCGAATGGTATTGATTTAGATAAATATAAGAAGGATGAACGTAAGGAAGCAATCTTTCGAGAGCATTTTAAAATTGAAGAAGGTCAGCCAGTTGTTGTCTGTGCAGGACTTTACTTCCGACGTAAAGGAATTGAAGACTTTGTCAAGGTAGCCGAAAAGATGCCGCATGTCCGCTTCATTTGGCTCGGTTCAATCAATAAGTGGCTGATTCCGTCATATATTAGAAAAATTGTTGAGGGAGATCATCCAGCGAATGTCGAGTTTCCAGGTTATTTTAAAGGTGCTGTTTTTCAAGGTGCAATGAGCGGAGCGGATGCCTTTTTCTTCCCATCGTATGAGGAAACAGAAGGGATTGTTGTTCTGGAAGCTCTTGCTAGTCATCAGCATGTAGTTCTAAGAGATATTCCAGTTTACGATGGTTGGATTGACGAAAACGTTGCCGAATTGGGACATACAGTGGATGATTTTGTCGATTCTATTCAGAAAATCTTAGACAAGCAGGTTGATAAACGTGAGGCGGGCTACCAGGTTGCGGTTAGTCGCTCGATTGATAATGTTTCCCACCAATTGGTGGATGCCTATCGACAAGTATTGGAGATGTAAATGCGGATTGGATTGTTTACGGATACCTATTTTCCACAGGTTTCAGGAGTCGCGACTTCGATTCGGACTCTTAAGACAGAGTTGGAGAAATTGGGACATACGGTATTTATTTTTACGACTACAGATGAGGATGTGAATCGCTACGAAGATTGGGACATTATCCGAATTCCTAGCGTACCTTTTTTTGCCTTTAAAGATCGTCGAGTGGCCTACGCAGGTTTTACAGATGCCTTAAAAATTGCAAGTCGCTATAAACTAGATATTATTCATACTCATACAGAATTTTCTTTGGGGATTTTGGGGAAAATGATTGCCAAGGAACTTGATATTCCGGTGGTACATACTTATCACACCCAGTATGAAGACTACGTACACTATATTGCAAAGGGTAGGATTATTCGTCCCGGGATGGTTAAATATTTAGTACGGGCATTTTTAAAAGATTTGGATGGGGTAATTTGTCCTAGTGAGATCGTTGAAGATCTTTTAATGAGTTACAATGTTCCGATTTCTAAACGAGTAATTCCGACAGGAATTGACTTGGCAAAGTTTGATAGACCAGAAATTGGCAAGGATGAAACAGATGAGTTGCGGGAACAACTAGGAATTGCTAGTGATGAAACGATGTTGTTAAGTCTGTCTAGGATTTCTCACGAGAAGAATATCCAAGCAATCGTTCAGGCAATGCCAAAAATTTTGCTGGAAAATCCAAAGGTGAAGTTGGTCATTGTCGGAGGTGGACCTTATACAGAAGATCTTCAGGAAATGATAGCGGAGCTTAATCTAGATGAACACGTCCAGTTGACGGGAATGATTGCACCAAGTGATACAGCACTTTATTATAAAGCTGCGGATTTCTTTATTTCTGCTTCGACCAGTGAAACACAGGGACTAACTTTCTTAGAAAGCTTAGCTTCTGGAACTCCTATTTTGGCACATAGCAATCCCTATTTAAAAAACGTTATAACAGATAAGATGTTTGGGACTCTCTTCATTCGAGAACAGGAGTTGGCAGATGCCGTCGTTGAGGCGATTGTTGCTACGCCACCAATGAATCCGTATGTGCTTGATAAGAAGCTCTATGAGATTTCTTCTACGAATTTTGGACGCAAGGTTTTTGAATATTATCTAGATTTGAAGATTTCGTATGATTTTAGAAAAGAACATACTAATCAAGATAGCGTAGCAGAAGCATTGATAAAAAAGGCTATTTACCTACCGCAAAAAGTAGTAGTTAAATCAACAGACACGACAGCAAAAATATTGAAAAAATCAGTCGAACAAGTAAAATCAATCCGGAATTTCTTTGATTAATTTGGAGGTTTCAAATGGAAAAGCTTCGAAAAGAGAGTTGGAAGAATCTGGTTTTGGCAACTCTTATTATACTATCCATGTATGCAGGTATTTATCTGATTGCCTTTCATCTGATTAGTGACACCATGCTTTCTAAGGAACTGGTGGTTGGGAATATATTGCTCTATACTCCCATTGTACTATTCCTAACAGGTCTTCTTTATGGATTTTTTCACGGTTTTTCTCCTAGCCTTCTTGCCTTGGTTTTACTGCTTTATCCTGTAACCATCTTTTTCTTTAAGGAATGGATTATTCTCTATCAGATTGTCTACACCTTATGTGCTCTGATTGGAAATGGGGTAGGAGCTCTGCTATTTTCCTTAAGAAAGAAAATGAAGAAAAATCCTTGATATATCGGAAAATCCTTGTTATAATAGCTTTTAGAGACTTATCAATTCTAGGAAATCTTTGAGAGAGTGTGCGGTGGGTGCAAGCACATAGAGGATAGGATTGACACTACTCGGTATGATTTTATGCAAACATAAAAGGGTGGTTCCCTTATCGCCAATCTGAGGTAGTCAGGCTTTTTAGCGTGACTGCGAATGAAGGTGGAACCACGTTGCGACGTCCTTTTGCGAGGGCGTCGTATTTTCTTTTTTGACAAAATAAGGAGATGAAGTTGACCAGCATTCCACAAGAAACGATTGACCGTTGCCTAGCCGTTCGCAAGGCTTACAGAGAGTTGGAACTCAAGCACCACGACAAAGAGTGGTCCATTGAGGAAGACCTCTTGGCTCTGACCAATGATATTGGCAACATGAATCGTCTCATTATGACCAAGCAGGGCCGTTACTATGACGAAACGCCCTATACCTTGGAGCATAAAATGGCTGAAAATATCTGGTGGTTAATTGAACTGGCTGACCGCCTGGATATTGATATTCAAAAAGAAATGGAAACCTTTTTAGCTCAAAAAGAAGAGTTATTGGGGATTAAAAAATAAAAATAGAAAGGACTAGGGTCTCCGTATTTGGTTGAACTGAATACGGGCTACGGACTGGGCCAAAAAGATAAACGAGAACTAGACGCTTGCGTCGTCGTTCTGTTTCCTATTTTGGCTGTGTCCGCTTAAGGCCCTTTAAATCTTATATTATGCTTAAAATTACTTTCCCAGATGGTGCTGTTCGTGAGTACCAGGCTGGCGTGACTACTTTTGAAATTGCGGAGAGCATCAGCAAGTCTTTGGCGAAAAAGGCGCTTGCTGGTAAGTTCAATGGTAAATTGATTGATACCACTCGTGCTATTGAAGTGGACGGTACGCTTGAAATCGTAACGCCTGACCACGAGGATGCCTTGGACATCTTGCGTCACTCAGCGGCGCACTTGTTTGCCCAAGCGGCTCGTCGCCTTTTCCCAGACATTAAGTTGGGCGTTGGTCCTGCTATTCAGGATGGTTTCTACTATGATACGGACAATGCAGCAGGTCAGATTTCAAATGAAGATTTGCCACGTATTCAGGAAGAAATGATGAAGATTGTCAAGGAAAACTTCCCTTCTGAACGCCGTGAGGTAACTAAGGAAGAAGCTCTTGAGATTTTCAAAAATGATCCTTACAAGTTGGAATTGATTCACGAGCACTCTGATGACGAGGGTGGTTTGACCATTTATACCCAAGGCGAATACGTTGACCTCTGCCGTGGGCCACACGTTCCGTCAACAGGTCGTATCCAGATTTTTGAATTGCTCAATGTGGCAGGTGCATACTGGCGTGGTAAGAGCGAAAATCCAATGATGCAACGTGTTTATGGTACAGCTTGGTTTGACAAAAAAGATCTCAAAGCCTACCTGCAAATGCGTGAGGAGGCCAAAGAACGTGACCACCGTAAACTTGGTAAGGAATTGGATCTCTTCATGATCAGCCAAGAAGTTGGTCAAGGCTTGCCATTCTGGTTGCCAAATGGAGCGACCATCCGTCGTACCTTGGAGCGTTACATCACAGATAAAGAGTTGGCTTCAGGTTACCAGCACGTTTATACGCCACCGTTGGCTTCTGTCGAGCTCTACAAGACTTCAGGTCACTGGGAGCATTATTCAGAAGATATGTTCCCAACTATGGATATGGGCGACGGTGAAGAATTTGTTCTTCGTCCGATGAACTGTCCACACCACATTCAAGTTTACAAAAACCATGTGCGTTCTTACCGTGAATTGCCAGTACGTATCGCTGAGCTTGGTATGATGCACCGCTATGAGAAATCTGGTGCATTGACTGGTTTGCAGCGTGTACGTGAGATGACTCTTAACGACGGTCATATCTTTGTCACACCTGAGCAAATCCAAGAAGAGTTTAAAAAAGCTCTCCAGTTGATTATCGATGTGTACGCAGATTTCAACCTAAACGACTACCGTTTCCGCCTGTCTTATCGTGACCCAGAGGACAAAGAGAAGTACTATGACAACGATGAGATGTGGGAAAATGCCCAGCGTATGCTGAAGGGGGCTATGGATGAAATGGGCGTGGACTATTTTGAAGCTGAGGGAGAAGCAGCTTTCTACGGTCCGAAATTGGATATCCAAGTCAAGACAGCCCTTGGTAACGAAGAAACCCTGTCAACTATTCAGTTGGACTTCCTCTTGCCAGAACGCTTTGGTCTGACCTACATTGGTGCTGACGGTGAGGAGCACCGCCCAGTCATGATTCACCGTGGTGTTATCTCGACTATGGAACGCTTCACAGCCATCTTGATTGAAACCTACAAGGGTGCCTTCCCAACCTGGTTGGCTCCAACCCAAGTGACTATGATTCCGATCTCTGTGGAAGCTCACTTGGACTACGCTTGGAAGGTTGCGAAGGAATTGCAAGACCGTGGCGTTCGCGTACACGTGGATGAACGGAACGAGAAGATGCAATACAAGATCCGTCAGAGCCAGACCAGCAAGATTCCATACCAACTCATCGTCGGTGACAAGGAAATGGAAGACAATGCTGTCAACGTTCGTCGCTACGGAAGCAAGGCAACACAAACTCAGTCTGTGGCAGAATTTGTGGACCATATCCTAGCAGATATTGCCCGTAAGTCACGTCCAGCTGAAACTGAATAAATAAAGTAAGAAGTCCGAAAGGGCTTCTTTTTAAATTAAAAATATGCTATAAGGGCACCTCTATAAACTCCCAAAATTGCGAATTTGGAGTTACGAAAGCCTTGTTAAATCAACATTTTAAATTTTAGAAAATTAGTTTTTAGAGGTCTCCTATAATTATGCTGACATATAACTAGAATTTATTGTTTGTGTATCCGCAAACAGTGATAAAGCGAACTGGGCAACTAGTTTTGTTTATTGCAACTGAAAAGTTACTTGTGTTTGCAAAGGCTCGACAAGTCTCGCATAGTGAGTAGTTATATGTTTTTTTATTATACTCTCAGGAGATTATTTTGTTTTTAAGAGAAATAAAAGATTTGAGTCATCTATCTAGTATATTGGGAATTAACAGAAATACGTTAAATAATTTGTTGAACCAAAAATATCGTGAAAAACTCTATGAAACCTATTATATTCCTAAAAAGGATGGTTCTGATAGACAAATTTGTGCCCCTAAAGAACCGTTAAAAAGTATTCAAAAAAAGATAGCAGAACTTTTGTGGCAGAATCAATTATGGGTAAATCATGAAAAAGAAGAGAAGTATATAAAAGATAAGAAGATGCTAAAAGAGACAGACTATTGACAATTCTTATAGTTTGTCTCTCTGAAGAGGTTGGGCTATCTAAACCAGATAC
Organism: Streptococcus suis 10581; assembly: GCA_000440235.1. Taxonomy (GTDB): domain Bacteria; phylum Bacillota; class Bacilli; order Lactobacillales; family Streptococcaceae; genus Streptococcus; species Streptococcus suis_F. The sequence continues at coordinate 11,538 of ALKQ01000064.1, forward strand.
AACTATTTTCACACTTGCCTTGCAAAAAACAAATATCCCTGCAGATAGAGTTGTCTATGTCGGGGATAGGTATGATAATGATATTCTGCCTGCTAAATCTTTGGGAATGTGGACTGTACGGATACTGACAGGTTTTGGAATGCATGCCAGTGAAAATGAAAAATTGAAGAGTGATTGGGTAATTCCTTCATTGCAAGAGATAACAAATATTTTTGAATAAACAAAAAAACTAGACTGAACATTCTCAACCTAGTTTTTACATGTATTAGAACAAGCCTTTAACTTTATCTAAAAGACCGTTAACACCTTCAGAACCTGATAACAAGCCTTTTGCCTGTTCCAAGTATTCACCAAATTGGTCTTTGTTTTCTTCGATAAATTGTTTTGCACCATCAAAGTCTTTGTTTGCAATCAATTCTTTTACTTGGTTAAAAAGATCTACTGGATTCATGGTGAAAACACCTCCTATGAAACTATTAAACCAAAACTGGACGGATTTCACAACTGAAACGACTTATAAAAATGTAATGCAAACTGCTTCTGGAACATAGAAATCGTGTGAAAGCTCAGTCAAACAGCCATTTTCGGCATCTCTCTCAAATACAGTTGCATTGTCAGAATCTTGATGGACAACAATCAAATGCTTTTCATCAGGACTAAGCGTGAAATCGCGAGGAGTTTTTCCATTTGTTGGGACGATTTCAACTAATTCTAAGCTGGCATCAGCAAGCGTTTTGTAGACTGCGATAGAGTCGTTTCCGCGGTTGGATCCATAAATAAATTTACCATCCTTTGTGATGCGAATAGCGGCAGTACCGTTGAAACCAGTATGGTCTTCTGGGAGAGTAGAGACAGTTTGTAGGTGTTCAAATTGTCCCCAGCCGTCATAGATAAGCACCTCAATAGTTGAATTGAGTTCACAGATGAGATAGGCGATTTTTGCGACAGGATGGAAGACAATGTGTCTTGGACCACTTCCTGGCGCAGCCTGATAGGTTGCGATTTTCTCTACTTTTCCTTGGTCAGATACCTTATAGGTTACCACTTGGTCAGACCCTAGGTCACAGGTTACTAAAAATTTATCAGGTGTCAAATCAGAAAAGTGAACGTGGGCGGAAGCTTGATTTTCGTGCGGCCCAGATCCTTCGTGTTGAGCGACATCAGCTAATTCTAGCGAACCATCCGCCAAACGTTTATAAACAAGTAGTTGTCCTTTGTGGTAATTGGAGCCATAAACTAAATCTCTTGCTTCATCTACAGCGACATAGCAAAGTGGTGCGCCCTCTGATACAACATGGTTGAGTAGAGTATAGTCAGCATTAAAGGCAGCGATACCTCCTAGACCATTTTCAGCGCCGACGGAGTATAGATGTCCGGCCTTATCAAAGGCAAGGTAGGTAGGGTTAGGTTCTTCAGTGACCAATTCTAGATTGCTAAGTTGTCCTGTTTCAGAGTCAAAATTTGCTTTATAAATTCCTTTGGATTCACGTTTTGTGTAGGTACCGAAATAGATAGTCATAGAATTCTCCTTTTTGGAAATGATTGATAAAATTATACCATGTTTTTCTGAGAAAGTCGTATAAATTCTGTAGTTGATTTTTACAAAAATCCTTTCTCCATGTTACAATAGAAAAAAAGACTAGGAGTGTATTAGATGGAGGATAAGCATCAAAAATTTAGTCTGACTTGGTTTTTCCGCTTGTTTTTAAATAGCCAAGCGGTGACATTTTTATTAGTAACCTTGCTGACTTTTTTGACTATATTTATTTTTAGTAAAATTAGTTTTTTATTCAGACCGATAGGAAGCTTTTTAGAAATTGTATTGTTACCGATGATTTTAACAGGTCTTTTGTATTACCTATTAAATCCGATGGTTGACTGGATGGAAAAGCATAAAATTTCTCGTACAGTTGGTATTTCCATTCTCTTTGTTTTAATCAGTCTTCTCATTATCTGGGGACTGGCGGTGGCAATTCCGAGTATTCAAGAGCAAGTGACATCTTTTGCGCAAAATCTTCCTTCGAATATCCAGAAAATCGAAGGGCAAGTGACTAGCTTATTGCAGGACCAAAGATTTGAACAATTTCGTCCTACTGCATTGGAATTGTTAAATAAGGTCAATGATCAAGCAGTTGCTTATGCGCAAAAATTTTCAACAAGTGCTGTAAACTGGGCAAGTAATTTGATTTCGACAGCATCTCAAATTATTGTTGCTGTTCTGATTATGCCCTTTATTCTCTTTTATCTGTTACGGGATGGTCAGTATTTGAATAAACACATTACACAATATCTACCAACCAAGTGGAGAGAACCGATTGGAACAGTACTATCAGATGTGAATGGGCAATTATCGAACTATGTTCGTGGTCAGGTGACCGTTGCGATTATTGTTGCCCTGATGTTTTCAGTGATGTTCTCAATCATTGGTCTTAGCTATCCAATAACTTTGGGGGTGATGGCTGGTTTCCTCAATCTAATTCCGTATTTGGGTTCTTTCTTGGCCATGATTCCAGCTGTTATTTTAGGATTGATTGCTGGTCCAATCATGCTGATAAAGGTTTTAGTAGTCTTTATGATTGAGCAGACTATAGAAGGTCGTTTTGTGACACCATTGATTATCGGAAGCTCCCTAAGTATTCATCCGATTACCATTTTATTTGTATTATTGACAGCTGGTCAGATGTACGGTGTCCTAGGAGTTCTTCTGGGAATTCCAATATATGCCTCTATTAAGGTTTTAGTGAAAGCGACATTTGAATGGTACAAGGCACACAGTAGTTTGTATGAAGATGAAGAAAATGAGGTTGTGAATGAACAATAGTGAAAAAATGTTGGTTTGTTTGGACCAACAGGATTTAGACAAGGCAGATAAGTATTTCAAGCGCGCCTTGGTGCAAGATGATAGCGAAACGCTTTTGTCCTTGGCAGCCTACTTAGAAGGCATTGGTTTTTTCCCACAGGCTAGACAAATCTATGAACAGGTCAAAGAAGAATTTCCCGAAGTACTGATCAATCTTGCCCAAATAGCATTTGAAGATGGCTTGGTTGAAGAATCTTTCGGATACTTGGAGGAAATTTCAGAAGACAGTTCTGTCTATGTGGAAGCCTTGTTGGTTAAGGCGGACCTGTATCAGGCAGAAGGCTTGTCGGATGTGGCGCGTGAAAAATTGTTAGAAGCAAGTCACTTATCAGATGAACCCATCATCCTCTTTGGCTTAGCAGAATTGGATATGGAACTGGAGCTTTTTAATGAGGCTATTTCCTATTATGCCCAGCTGGATAATCGTGAAATCTACGAATTAACGGGAGTTTCTACCTATCAGCGAATTGGTATTGCCTATGCAAGTTTGGGGAAATTTGAAGCTGCCATTGAATTTCTGGAAAAAGCTGTTGAGTTGGAATACGATGATCAGACGGTTTTTGAGTTAGCAGCTCTGCTATTTGAACGAGAAGAATACCAAAAGGCAAATCTCTACTTCAAGCAACTGGATACCATCAATCCTGATTTTGAGGGCTATGAATATGCCTATGCTCAGTCGCTTCATGCCGAGCATAAATTAGAAGATGCATTGGCTATGACTCAAAAAGGCCTAGCAAAAAATGACTTTGATGCCAATCTTTTGCTTCAAGCATCCCGATATGCCTATGAATTGCATGACGAGGCGGGGGCAGAAGATTATCTTCTACAGGCAAAAGAGGTGGCAGATGATAGTAACGAACTAGCTCTGCGCTTGTCCAATCTGTATCTTGAGCAGGAACGATTTGAAGAGGTTGTGGCTTTATTTGATGAAGAGGTAGATAACGTTCTAGCTCGCTGGAATATGGCCAAAGCCTATCAAGCTCTAGAAAGAGATGATGAAGCTATTGAGCTTTACGATGAATTGGCTGGAGAATTGGCTGAGAATCCTGAATTTTTGGCTGATTACGTAGCTGTTTTACGTCAACTTGGTCGTTTGGATGAGGCAAAAGAGCAAGCTAGTCGTTATATCCAATTGGTGCCAGACGATTTAGCCATGCAAGAATTTTTGAATGAAGAGTAGGTTATGCAAGTAAATCGATTATTTCAATACAACACCTTAGGTGCCTTAATGGCTGGACTGTATGGCGGCTCCTTGACGGTTGGCGAATTGTTGGAACATGGTGATTTGGGTTTGGGAACCCTGGATTCCATTGATGGCGAGCTGATTGTCTTGGATGGAAAGGCTTATCAGGCCAAGGGAGCAGGGGAGAAACCAGAAGTGGTTGAAGTTCCAGCTGATATGAAGGTTCCCTATGCGGCGGTCATTTTCCATGAGGCAGAAGTCATTTTCAAACAACGCTTTGAAATGACTAGCGATGAATTGCACCAGCGGATTGAATCCTATTATGATGGGGAAAATCTTTTTCGCTCCATCAAAATAAAAGGGACGTTTTCGCATATGCACGTGCGTATGATTCCAAAATCGGCTTCTGATGTTCGATTTGCGGAGGTGGCAAGTCGCCAGCCTGAGTATACCGCTGAGAATATTTCAGGTACCATTGTTGGTATTTGGACACCAGAGATTTTCCATGGTGTCAGTGTGGCTGGCTATCATTTGCATTTTATTTCGGATGATTTGACATTTGGCGGGCATGTCATGGATTATGTTATCTCAGAAGGAATGGTGGAAGTGGGACCAGTAGATCAACTAGACCAACGTTTTCCTGTTCAAGACCGCCAGTATCTTTTTGCTAAGTTCAACGCTAAGGAAGTTAGAGAAGATATTGATAAGGCGGAGTAGGTTTCAATACAGAAAAATCCATGAACTAGATTTTCATGGATTTTATTTTGTCTTCAGTTGGGGTGACACGGAGGGTCTTCTGACCGCGGTAGGTCACAAATCCTGGTTTGCCACCTGTTGGCTTATGGAGTTTTTTGGCTTCAATCATATCGACTTGGACCAAGTTAGAATGTCTAGCCTTGGAGAAGTAGGCGGCTAACTCCGCCGCATCGGTCTTGACCTCGTCGCTTGGGTCCAAGTTGTCTGTGATAATCACGTGACTGCCTGGAATGTCTTTGGCATGGAACCAGAGTTCGCCTTTTTTGGCCATTTTGAAGGTCAACTCATCATTTTGCAGGTTATTTTTCCCGACCAGAATAATGGTCTTCCCGTCCGTCGCCAAGTATCGCTCGGGCTTCTGACGCTTATGGATTTTCTCACGATGACGGCGTTTGAGGTAGCCTGTTTCAATCAATTCCTCACGGATTTCGTCGATTTCTGCTAGACTAGCCTGTCCCAGCATGGTGTCAACGGACTCCAGATAGACAATGGTTGCCTTGGTTTCCTCAATCAAGTTGGTCAGGTGCTTGACCGCCTCCTTGAGTTTCTGGTACTTTTTGAAATAACGTTGGGCATTCTGGCTAGGAGTAAGAGCCACATCCAACTCAATCTCCAGTTCCTCACCCGTATAGTAGTTGTCTAAGATCACACTAGCCTGGTCATTGGGCACCTGATGCAGATAGGTGGTCAAGAGCTCACCCTTTTGCCGCACCAATTCCGCACCTTCCGTATCCGCCAATTCCTGCTCCTGTTTGACCAACTTTTTGCGATTTTTCTCTAGCTCACTGGCCACCCGCTTGATCAGCTCATTGGCCTGCTGGGCCACCCGGTCCCGCTCCGCCTTGTCCTGATAGTAGAAGTCCAGCAGACTGCTCAGGCTCTCAAAGTGTGGCTGGTTTTCAGGGCTATTGGTAAATGGCAGAGCAGCATAGGACTTGTCCGTCAGGCTAGGCTGTGTAGCCTGGTTAAAAAAGGCACGGAAGTTCTTGAGACGGTCTGTCTGCAAGTGACTTGCCAGTTCAGAAGCCGTATCCCGTCCCAAACCTTGAAAGACCTGTTGGAGATTTTTCGGACTCAGTTCCTGAGTCGATAAGATTTCAAACAATTTCTCATCAGACACCGTATAAGGATTGAGAGAATGCGTCTCCGGTGGACGAATGTAGGTGGAGCCTGGCAAAATAGTTCGGTAGGAGTTTTGCGAGAAACCAACGTGCTTAATGGCTTCGATAATCCGCTGCTCCGCCTTGTCTACCAAGATGATATTGCTGTGCTTGCCCATAATTTCTACTATCAAGGTAGCTTGGATATGGTCTCCAATCTCGTCCTTGTTGGACACCGAAAATTCTAAGATGCGGTCATTGTCCAACTGACGAATCTCCTCGATAATGGCTCCCTGCAAGTATTTCCGCAGAATCATGGTAAAGGTATTAGGTACCTTAGGATTTGTAAATTCTGTTTGAGTAAGCTGAACCCGACCGAAAACCGAATGGGCGGACAGGAGCAATTTATGGCTCTGACGGTTGCTGCGGATGTTGAGGACAATCTCTTGTTCAAAGGGTTGGTTGATTTTCTGTATCCGCCCACCTTCCAAATTGGCCCTTAACTCAGCCGTCATGTGATGTAAAAAAAATCCGTCAAAAGACATGGTTTTCCTCTTTCTAATAGCTATAACTCAGTCTAGTATATCATATTTTGATGTTTTTTGATGAGACTGGTAGTCCCTACTGACATAAAAAGTTTTCAGAAAATTTAATCAAAAGTATTGACAAAGATTGATAGATGCCGTATAATCGTCTGTAATCAGAAGAAGTAGTAAAGCAGAAGTCTTCAGGGAGCCTGTGGTGCTGGGAACAGGTGGCGGAGTTTTATGAAATGGGCTGATGTGCATTTATGTCTATTTTATGACCTAAATTCACAAGGATTGTTTGGTATGACTTGCTTTGTGTAGACTGTTTTGGCTGAGTACGAGGCAGGTCGACGCAGCTTATACTAGCGGTATAGCAAGGATAACGAAGGTTTCAGCCAAAACAGTCACGCAAATGAACTTAAAACAATGATAGTTCGGTCCGCACACCTTACAGTGCAACTCCTTGTTAGAGGAGATGAGATATGGGAGAATTCTAGACAATTCCCATAAGTGAGGTGGCACCGTGTCATTGACGCCCTCGCAGGTTGTTTTTCCTGCGGGGGCTTTTTCCTTGTTGTCTTCGTAGATTGCTTTTATATTGTGTCACGTTCGGCTTGGCTGATTCAAACAGTCCAGTGGACTGTTTGAAGTCAATGCATGAAAACGAGGAAGCATTGAGTTATGTCTGCGCCTCTGTTCCTAATCTAAAAGCAATCTACTTTGACAATTATTAACAAAACGAGGTAATCATGATGAAACGATGGCGATGGTGGAATAAAATTTTGATGACGTAGAAATTGGGTACTATGTATTTTACGAGGAGAATGAATATGTTGAAAAATAAAAATTTACTTGCTACAATTGTTGCCCTTACTGTTATGGTAGTTGCTGCTTTGTTTATGACACAAAAAGAGCAGAGCAATTCATCGACATCAACGGAGAAAGTTAAGATTGGTGTTCTTCAGTTCGTAACCCATGACTCACTAGATGAGATTTACAAGGGAATCAAGGCTGGACTGGAAGAGGGAGGCTATTCAACGACGGATAATTTGGACATTGATTTTATGAATGCAGAAGGTGATCAATCCCAAGTTCAGACAATGAGCAAAAAGTTGGTGGACAATGGCAATGAATTATTGATTGGTATCGCAACACCTGCTGCACAAGGGTTGGCAAACGCAACGACTGAATTGCCAATCATCATGGGGGCAGTAACAGATCCTGTTGGTGCAAACTTGGTGACAGACTTGAAAAATCCTGGTGGAAATATCACTGGTGTGTCTGACCAAACACCTGTAGCAGACGCAGTTTCCCTCATCAAGGAAATCACACCAGAGGCAAAAACAATCGGCGTCCTCTATTCTTCAAACGAAGACAATTCAAAAATTCAAGTAGCAGAATTTAAGGCTGCTGCGGAAGAAGCTGGCTATACCGTTCTGGAGTATGCAGTTGCTTCTAGTAATGAAATTGCAGCGACAGTAGAGGTCGCAAGTAGTAAAGCAGATGTTCTTTTCACACCAGTTGATAACACTGTCGCATCAGCATTTTCAACAGTCGTTTCAGTGGCAAATAAAACCAAAACTCCGATTTTCACTAGCGTAGAAGATATGGTAGAAGGCGGAGGTATCGCATCTGTTACCCTTAGTCAATATGACTTGGGTGTGGCAACTGGTAAGATGGCTGCGAAAATTCTTGATGGTGCCAATCCAGCGGATACACCTGTACAAATCTTTAACGAGGGTACCGTTGTTGTCAACCAAAAAGTTGCTAAAGAATTAGGAATTACCTTGTCAGATGATGTGATTAGTAAAGCAAGCAAGGTTATCGAATAAGAGATAAGAGAAAAGGGAAAATATGATTGTATCAACAGTTTCACAGGCTCTTTTATGGGCTGTACTAGGTTTGGGAATATTCGTTACCTTTCGGATTCTGAATTTTCCTGATATGACGACAGAGGGCTCTTTCCCGCTTGGAGGAGCGGTTGCTGTTACCTTATTGACGCAAGGAGTTCATCCTATCTTGGCTACTCTAGCAGCAGTTCTTGTTGGCTGTTTGGCGGGCTTTGTCACAGGCTTGCTTTATACCAAGGGGAAAATTCCCACTCTCCTAGCTGGTATCTTGGTCATGTCTTCCTGTCACTCTGTTATTCTATTTATCATGGGTAGGGCAAATCTAGGCTTACTGAATACCAAACGTTTACAAGATTTCCTTCCTTTTTCTGAGCAAGTCAATGGTCTCTTGCTAGGTCTAGGTAGCCTAGCGGTGGTGATTGGTGCCTTGATGTTCTTCCTCTATACTCGCCTTGGACAAGCCTTTATTGCAACAGGGGATAATCCAGATATGGCTCGCAGTTTTGGTATCAATACAAGTCGAATGGAGTTGTTAGGTCTTGTTCTTTCAAATGGGATCATCGCTCTTGCAGGTGCCTTGATTGCACAACAAGAAGGCTATGCGGATGTGTCGCGTGGTATTGGAGTCATTGTGGTCGGTATGGCTAGTCTGATTATCGGTGAGGTAATTTATGGTAACCTTACTATGTTAGAACGGTTCTTGGCTATTGTAGTGGGAGCAATTTTCTATCAGTTCTTAATTTTGGTGGTCATTTCCCTCGGTATCAATACCAGCTACCTCCGTATCTTCTCGGCTATGATTCTGGCAACTTGCCTCATGGTTCCTGAGTTAAAAAATAAACTTCTGAAAGGAGCCAGTCTGTCACGATGAAAGCAATTGTTGAATTAAAAAATGCCACCAAGGTGGTGACAAACGGTTTTGATGAAGAACGTGTGATTTTGGACAATGTCAATCTGACCATCTACCAGGGTGATTTTATTACCATTTTAGGTGGCAATGGTGCTGGGAAGTCAACCCTCTTTAATGTCATTGCTGGAACCCTACCCTTGACTGGTGGTTCAGTCCACATACTTGGTGAGGATGTGACCAACTGGCCTGCAGAAAAACGTGCTAAGTATCTGGCACGTGTTTTCCAAGATCCTAAAATGGGTACAGCGCCACGGATGACGGTGGCAGAAAATCTACTGATAGCTAAGTTTCGTGGTGAGGGGCGGGGCTTGGTGCCACGTAGATTGGTCCAAGAAAGGGAAGAATTTGCCCAGCTCTTGCCGAGAGTGGGAAATGGTTTGGAAAAGCATTTGGACACACCAGCAGGGCTTTTATCAGGTGGGCAAAGACAGGCCTTGAGTTTGTTGATGGCGAGTTTGAAACAGCCTGAACTTTTACTCTTGGATGAGCATACTGCAGCCCTTGACCCTAAGACCAGCCAATCCTTGATGCAATTAACAGACGAATTGATTGAGACCAAGGGAATGACGGCCCTCATGGTCACTCACCAGATGGAAGATGCTCTGCGTCACGGTAATCGCTTGATTGTCATGAAGAATGGTCAGATTATTCAAGATCAGACTAGCGAAGAGAAGTCCCAGATGAAGCTGGAAGATTATTATAAGTTGTTTGATTAAGAACCTGTGTGGATAGTTCGCAACTTCCAACCAAGTTTGGTTTTGGCTAAAACTGAATCTTATATCAAACATATCACTTGTGAATACAGGTCTAAAGTCTGGAGTAATCCAGGCTTTTATTATCCTTTGAATTTTTAGTTAAAAAGCAGTATAATATACTAAATATGTCAAGAGGTGCTGTCATGGACAAATTGGTTTTTGAAAGCTTAGCTGACTTGGGAATGGACTACACTATTGTTGAACATCCACCAGCTCTGACAACTGAGGAAGCAGACCGTTACATTGAAGGGTTAGAAGGAGTACGGACCAAGTCCATGTTTCTGACTAATAAGAAAAAGACTGCATTTTATTTACTGATCATGGATGACCAGAAGCAGCTGGATATGGACCAGTTTCGTGATTTGGTGGGAGCCAACCGCATTCGGATGGCCTCGAGTGATAGCTTGATGGAAAAAATGCACTTGCCTGCGGGTGCGGTATCTGTTTTTGGCTTGTTACATAATGTTGATAAGGATATTCAAGTCTTTTTTGATAAAGAAATCCTTTCTGAACCCATTCTAACCTTCCACCCCAATGTTAATACGAAAACGATTTTTGTAAAAACAGAGAATGTTTTGCGTTTTGTAGAAGAGATTGGCTTTTCAGTAAAGATTGTTGACTTGGGGTAACAAAGATGAGAAAATGTTTAGCTATTTGTAGTCTGTTGTGTTGTCTCTTTTTGGTAGGATGTCGGACAGGAGCAGCTTATCATGTAGAGCTTGAACCGATGGAACAATCAGAATTGTATACGGAAAAAGAGATTGAGGCGGCTATTCTTGTAGTTCAAGATTACTTTGATTACCATTTTAACAGTTGTAAATTGCTAACCATCGGTTATAGTGGTGATAATGAAAAGGAATTTGATGAGTGGGCGGAGCACTATGGTGCAGAGGAAGCTATTATCCTAACTTCGTCTTTTAAGGTAGCAGCTGAGGGGGCAGAGCCCACCTTAGAGCCTAATAGTACCCATACGGATTGGAAATGGATTTTAGTGCGGAATGTTGGTGGTAAGTGGGAACATAAGGGACATGGTTACTAATGTATATGTAGAACTTCGTTGATTTTCAGCGGAGTTTTTTGTAAATTTTCTTGAAAAAATGTATAATAGAAGCGATAGCTATTTAGGTATTTCTATTTAAAATTTGCGTTGATGGTTGAATATAATTTTGAACCAACGTGTGTCTTTTGCAAATAGAGCTCCGACATAGCAGACTGTAATTCGACTTGGAACTCCCAAGGACCGTTGGTAAGAAAAATAAAATGGACACCTGTGGGATGTCCAAAAAGGAGAAAAAATGAGTAGCATAAAAATCATGGCTCTCGGAGGTGTACGTGAAAATGGAAAAAACCTGTACATTGCCGAAGTGAATGAACATATTTTTGTTTTGGATGCGGGGGCAAAGTATCCTGAGAATGAACAGTTAGGTGTGGATGTAGTCGTCCCTAATTTCGATTATTTGGAAGAAAATAAGCACCGTGTAGCAGGGGTCTTTTTATCTCACGGACATGCAGATGCTATCGGAGCGCTTCCTTATCTCTTGGAGAAAGTGAAAGTGCCAGTATTTGGTTCGCACTTGACGATCGAATTGGCTAAGCTACTTGTCAAGGGGAATAATGCTACTAAGAAATTTAATGATTTCCATGTTATCAATGCTGAAACTGAAATTGATTTCGGGGATTCAGTGGTATCTTTCTTTCAGACGACCCACTCTATTCCAGAGAGTTTAGGAATTGTCGTTAAGACGGATGAAGGAAATATTGTCTACACAGGTGACTTTAAGTTTGACCAGGCGGCAGATAAGTTTTATCGTACGGATTTTGGGCGATTGGCTGAAATCGGTAACGAAGGTGTGTTGGCCCTCTTGTCAGACTCAGCAAATGCAGATAGCAATGTTCAAGTAGCGAGCATGCATGAGGCTGGGGAGGAAATTCTGAATACGATTGCTGACTGTGACGGGCGAGTTATTGTGGCAGCAGTTGCCAGCAATATTGTACGTATTCAACAGATTTTTGATGCAGCAGAAGCAACTGGTCGTCGTGTCGTATTGACAGGACATGATGTGGAAAACATTGTCCGAACAGCGATTCAATTGAAAAAACTTCGTTTGGTCAGCGAACGCTTGTTGGTAAAACCAAAGGATATGAACAAGTATGAAGACCATGAATTGATTATTTTAGAAACTGGTCGTATGGGCGAGCCGTTAAATGGATTGCGTAAAATGTCTATCGGTAGACATCGCTATGTTGAAATCAAAGAAGGTGATCTAGTTTATATTGTTACCACTCCAAGTATTTCAAAAGAAGCGGTTGTTGCTCGTGTGGAGAATTTGATTTACAAGGCTGGTGGAACGGTCAAATCCATTACAAAAAAACTGCGCGTCTCTGGGCATGGGAATGCGCGTGATTTGCAGCTCATGCTCAACATCATGAAGCCTAAATATCTTTTCCCAGTTCAAGGGGAGTATCGTCAATTGGATGCTCACGCTAAGGCTGCGCTTGAAATCGGTATGTATCCAGAAAACATTATCATCGTTAAGCGTGGGGATGTCATGGCTTTTGAAGAGGGGGATTTTGTCCATAGCGGAGCGGTTCCTGCTGGTGATGTCATGATTGACGGAAATGCCATGGGCGATGTTGGAAATATCGTCCTTCGTGACCGTAAAATCCTATCAGAAGACGGTATCTTTATCGTGGCTATCACTGTCAACCGCCGTGAGAAAAAAATCATTTCTAAAGCCAAGGTCAATACTCGTGGTTTTGTCTACGTGAAAAAGAGCAAGGACATCTTGCGTGAGGCATCAGAATTGGTGAATACAACGGTGGAAAATTACTTTACAAAGGATAGCTTTGACTGGGCAGAGCTTAAGAGTGCTGTTCGCGATGATTTAGCAAAATTCCTCTTTGACCAAACCAAACGTCGCCCAGCTATTTTACCGGTGATTATGGAAGTGAAATAGAGTTTTATAAATGCAAAGAGCCGAGGGCAACTCAGGCTCTTTACCATAAGGAGAAGATTTATGGCAATAATGAAAATTGAATACCACTCAGAAGCTCTAGATATGTCTAGACAGGTTACGGTTTTATATCCAGATTGTAATCGTGTGGAAAATCCTGATGACAACGATATTCCTGTCCTATATCTTTTGCACGGTATGGGAGGCAATCAGGATTCCTGGATCAATCGGTCGACTATTGAACGCTTGGTTCGTTATACCAATCTTATCGTGGTTATGGTCAATACAGATAAAGGCTGGTATACCAATACCACTTACGGTATGAATTACTTCGATGCCATTGCAGTAGAGTTGCCTCGAATTCTCAAACGATTTTTCCCCAATATGTCTGACAAGCGGGAGAAGAATTTTATTGCTGGTTTGTCTATGGGTGGTTACGGGACCTTCAAGATTGCCATGATGACCAATCATTTTTCTTACGCAGCTTCGCTTTCAGGCGCATTGTATTTTGATTTTGATAATCCAGCGGCAGCAGAATTGGGAAGTCCTTCGTATTGGCAAGGAGTATTTGGTGACATTTCTGATAAACAGAATCCAAATAATTTGTTAGAAATTGCTAAACAATCCGATAAAAAGACCAAGTTTTATGCCTGGTGTGGTGAGGAGGATTTTCTCTTTGAGGGGCATCAAAAAGCAGTTCGAGAGTTGGAAGAGCAGGGATTTGATATAGAGGCTAGTTATGGGCCAGGTAAACATGAGTGGTATTACTGGAATCAGCAGATTGAGAAAGTATTGGCTTGGTTGCCAATTGATTTCAAATTGGAAGAAAGACTGTCCTAGTTTTTAAGAAAAGTTTCAGAGATTACGGCTATACTAAAACCTATTTCTAGAAAGAGGTATAGTCTATGAAACTTATTGGAAATATTCTGCGGTGGATTTGGCGGACATTTTGGGGTCTGATTTGGTTATCAATGGTGTTGGCTTGTGGTCTAGGTCTATTATTCTATTTTCAACAGGAAACAGCGCCTCAGATGTTACAAACTCTAGCTCAAGAAGTGCAAATGATGGTCAAAGGACAGTCTGAAGTGACGATTGAAGAAGGTGTTAATACCATTAAGCACCTGACGACTGATACGGTCAATACAGCTGATCATGGTCGATGGGAAAGCAATACTGCGACTGTTTACATTGAAACCCAGAATCCAACATTTGTAGTTGCCTATGAAACAGCCATTGCAAATTGGAATGCGACAGGGGTATTTACTTTTGTGGTGACAAGTGATCCAAATCAGGCTGATATTATTGCTACTGAGATGAATGATGGAAATACCCAGGCAGCAGGCGAGGCCAATTCAACGACTAATTTATTGACGAATTATTATAGCTCGGTAACGGTGCGTCTGAATAGTTTTTATTTATTAAACGACCAATATGGTTATGATGAGGCTGGGCAAAAAGCCCAGGACCACTACTCAGAGTTCGTGTCAACATCTCAGCGCAGTGGTTGATTGGCAGATTTGTTCGTGTTTCATACTCCAAATCTGACCTAATCAACTGTGCGGGGGTGGGAAGACGAACTCTTTCTAGACTGGTCGAGTTCTTTCCCACTCCCACAGCTGAGCATGAATTGGGCCATGCTATTGGCCTAGATCATGAGGATAGTCAAACATCTGTCATGGAGTCAGCAGGTTCTAATCATGGTATCCAGCAAGCAGATATTGATGCGGTCCTTGCCTTGTATTCAGAATAGAAGGGAAAATATGTTTCGAACAATTACAAACACAATAAAACGTTATCCTGAGCAAGCTCTGCTCTTTCTCTATAATGCTGGAATTTTTGCATGGATGCAGTCTACCAGTCATTCGATTATGGAACAAATCGGTATAGATAGCAACTGGTTTGATAAAATCCCTGAACCTATCAAGGCCTGGACAGGTGCCAGTCTAGAGAGTATGCAAACCTTACTCAATTCTTCCGCTTGGGGATGGCTGATTGTATCTATGATATTGATGTTGGTCATCCGCTTTGTTAAGGGCTTGATCAAGTTTGTCGTCATGCTGATTATTATCGGCGGTGGTCTTTATCTGCTCTGGCAGAATAAGGAATTGCTTAGCGGTTTGGTCTAAATATTTTTTGAGAAGGACAGTGACGGTAAAGTCGCTGTTTTTTGCTGAAATCAGAAAAAGGATTCCGCTCTGTTACCCTAATTTATGGTACAATATTTTTATGATTATTCTAAGTGGAAACAAGATTGAACGCTCATTTGCGGGCGAAGTTTTATTTAACAATATCAACATTCAAGTGGATGAGCGGGATCGGATTGCCCTTGTCGGAAAAAATGGGGCTGGCAAGTCTACTCTGCTCAAAATCCTTGTCGGAGAAGAAACAGCGACCAGCGGTGATATTTCAACCAAGCGTGATTTGTCCCTTTCTTACCTGGCACAGGACAGCCGTTTTGAGTCGGAAAATACAATTTATGATGAAATGCTCCATGTCTTTGATGATCTGCGGATGACGGAGAAACGCCTACGGTCTATGGAAGAGCAAATGGGTAGCTTGTCTGGTAGTCAACTCGACCAGCTCATGAAGACCTATGATAGTCTGTCGGAGGAATTTCGTCTGGCAGGTGGATTTAGCTATGAGGCGGATATTCGTGCCATTTTGAATGGTTTTAAGTTTGACCAGACCATGTGGGACATGAAGATCTCTGCGCTTTCTGGGGGCCAGAATACTCGTCTTGCACTGGCAAAAATGTTGCTTGAAAGCCCAGAATTATTGGTGCTGGATGAGCCAACCAACCACCTGGACATTGAAACCATTGCTTGGCTGGAAAACTACCTAGTGCATTACAAGGGAGCCTTGATTATCGTCAGTCATGACCGCTATTTCTTGGACAAGGTGGCGACACTGACACTGGACTTGACCAAGCATTCCTTGGATCGCTATGTGGGCAATTATTCTCAGTTTGTCGAGCTCAAAGAGCAGAAGTTGCAAACGGAGTTGCAGAACTATGAAAAGCAGCAGAAGGAAATTGCCAAGTTAGAAGACTTTGTTCAGAAAAATATCGTCCGTGCTTCGACCACCAAGCGTGCTCAGGCTAGACGCAAGCAGTTGGAAAAGATGGAGCGACTGGACAAGCCAACAACTGGTCAGAAGTCAGCTAATATGACCTTCCAGTCGGATAAGACTTCTGGCAATATCGTCTTGACAGTGGAAAATGCTGCGGTGGGTTACGATGGAAACATTCTTTCCCAGCCTATTTCTATTGACCAACGGAAACTAGATGCCATTGCCATAGTCGGCCCGAATGGAATCGGAAAAACAACCCTGCTCAAGTCCATCATCGGAGCTCTGCCATTTATCAAAGGGGAAGCCAAGCTAGGTGCTAACGTGGAAGTGGGCTACTACGATCAGACCCAGTCGGCCCTGACGCCTTCCAACACCGTCTTGGAGGAGCTCTGGTCAGCCTTTCCGACCACACCTGAAGTGGAAATCCGCAACCGCCTGGGAGCCTTTCTCTTCTCTGGTGACGATGTCAAAAAGTCCGTTTCCATGCTGTCGGGTGGGGAAAAAGCCCGCCTGCTCCTTGCTAAGCTGTCCATGGAAAACAACAACTTCCTCATCCTTGACGAGCCGACCAATCACCTGGACATCGACAGCAAGGAGGTCCTGGAAAATGCCCTCATCGACTTTGACGGCACCCTGCTCTTTGTCAGCCACGACCGCTATTTCATCAACCGCGTCGCCACCAAGGTCCTGGAAATCTCGGGAACTGGCTCCACGCTCTACTTGGGCGACTATGACTATTATCTGGAGAAAAAGGCAGAGCAGGAAGCAGAAGCCCAGCCTGACCAGCTAGAAAGTACCAGCCAATCAGCCGGAGCCATGGACTACCAAGCCCAAAAGGAAAACCAAAAAGAGCAACGCAAACTAGCTCGCCGCATCGAGCAAATCGAGGCAGAAATCGAGACCATCGAAAACCGCCTGAGCGAACTCAACCAAGCCATGCTAGAAACCAACGACATCGGTCAGCTAACCGATTACCAGAAAGAAATCGACCAAGTGACCAGCCAGCAAGAAAGCCTCATGGAAGAATGGGAAGCATTATCTGAGCAGATGGGCTAGGTTGACAGGGAGTTGACAAGAGGGTCAAACTCTTGATAGAACAGGCTTGCAAGCCAGTCTTGCGGAGTTAGCAAGACCACCTTTCGCTAAAAAAGTCCAGAGCAAGCCAGTCTTTCTTGGCAAACATCGACCGATAAGCTAAGATAAAGTCAGGACCTGCCAGACAGGTTCTGAAAAGGAGAAGAAATGAACTTTGGACAACAAATCAAAGACTTACGTAAGAAGGAAGGTTTGACCCAGGAGCAGTTTGCACTCAAACTCAATGTGACCAGGCAGGCCGTTTCCAACTGGGAAAATGACAAAAACCTACCTGATTTGGAGCTCTTAATTCTCATGTCCTCTGTCTTTTCGATCTCCTTAGATCACCTTATCTTAGGAGGAACTGACATGAACAACATGACAGAAAAACTTGTAAAAGACGGTCGTGAAGGCCGCCGTACCCAGATGCACCTGACTATTACCATTATCGGTAGTTTTCTCATGCTTCTCGGCTTTGTCTGCTTTGTCATCAAGGCAAACTCGGTCGAGTATATTGATGCCAAGGGCATTCTGCATGAAAACTTTTATCTCATTCCAGTCGGCTACTTGCTGGTCTTTACAGGAGCCATTGCCACGCTCCTATCAGGACTAGCCCTGTATCGCTTTAGAAAAGAACACAAATAACATGACCAAACACCAACGTTTTGCTAATAGCGACCAATTTTTCGCCTGTCCACATTGTGGGCAGGCTCTTGGTCTTGACCAGAGCAGTCTTCGCTGCCCCAACCGCCACACTTTTGACATCGCCAAGCAGGGCTATGTCAACCTAGCACCCCAGGTCAAGCAGTCTGCCAACTACCACAAGTCTAGCTTTGAGAACCGCCAGGCCTTTTTAGAGGCGGGCTATTACGATCATCTCTATGAGGCTTTGGAGGGAAAAATAGCAGAGCTGGGCTTGCGGTCTGTCTTGGACATCGGTTGTGGGGAGGGCTTTTATTCCCGTAAGTTAGCCGAGAAAATGGACTTGGACATTCTTGCTTTTGATATTTCCAAGGATTCCATTCTCCTAGCAGCCAAATCTGACAGGACCAAGTCGGTCAAATGGTTTGTCGGTGACTTGACCAAGTTGCCCATTCAAGACCAGACCATTGACGGCATCTTGGACATCTTCTCCCCAGCCAATTATCAGGAATTTGCCAGAGTGCTGAAAGCTGGTGGGGCTATTCTCAAATTGGTCCCAGGTCCAAATCACCTCAAGGAGCTCCGCCATTTAGCTAAAGACCAACTCCGCAAGGAATCCTATGATAACCAGGATATCGTGGACCATTTCAAGTCTTACGTGGGGCAGGTGGAGCAAGTGCTGGTTAGTCGGACCTTGCCGATTAGCCTAGAATATGCCCAAGTCTTGGCAGACATGACGCCCCTCTTTTTCCAAGTGGACCAGTCCAAGCTGGACTTGAGTCAGTTGACCGAGATTACGATTGAGGGATTGCTCTTGATTGGAACTATATAAAAAATGAAACCGCCTCTGGATATCAGAAGCGGTTTTGCTTTATTTCTCATACTCTTCGAAAATCAAAGTCAGACGTTGTTGACTTGATTTGATGAGTGGAAAGCTCCAGCGGAGGTTTCCAGCCTGTCACTTGACAATAATAAAGTGACAGAGTTCTATCTGCACCATATAGACACGAACGATGTTCGCTTTATTTCCAACCACCAAAGGTTCCCCAAACCTTTTGTAGCGAACTTCGTTCGCTTTATTTCCAAGCACCAAAGGTTCCCCAAACCTTTGGTGCTAGTCTGATTCTGATTTTCATTGAGACTCAAACTCTGCCTTGCTTTTCACATCGCCATATTCTTCAGCGACTTCTTTACTGAGGATGTCAGCGTAGCTGGCAAGTTGGATGTCTTGTCCGTATTTTTTACGGAGGGCAGTTGTGACCAGGCGGTAGGCCAGGTTGGCATTGCGGGACAGGATTGGTCCGTGGAAGTAGCTGCCGAAGGTGTTTTTGTAGTGCAGGCCTTCGCCACCGTCTTCCTTGTTATTGCCATTACCATAGACCACCTTGCCTAGCGGTTTTTGGTTGTCAGCTAGGAAGGTACGCCCTTGGTGGTTTTCGAAACCGTAGTAGGTTTCGTTGAACTCCTCATTGTGAATTTTGATGTCACCGATATAGCGGTTATTGGTCTGGTTGAGGGTGTAGTGGCCCATGATACCCAGCCCATCAATCTTGCGGCCGCTTGCTTCAATATAATATTGACCGAGCAACTGGAAGCCACCGCAGATAGCCAGCATGACACCATCGTTTTCGATAAAGTCTGCTAGGCTGTCTTTTTTAGTCGGTAAATCTTTTGCAAGAATGGATTGTTCATAGTCCTGACCGCCACCGAAAAAGGCGATGTCGTAGAAATCCTTGTCAAACTCATCTGTCAGAGAAACAATATCGACTTGAACACAAGCCCCCAGCTTTTCAGCCACATACTTGAGCATGAGGATATTGCCATTGTCCCCGTAGGTGTTCATCAAATCACCGTAGAGGTGGGCGATGTGGAGATCGTAAGTGTAGTCTTTTTCAGGACTTTTTAATGATGTATAAACCATTATTTCATCTCCTTTCCAACGGCTTGGCGTTGAGCCAGCAGGTCGCGGAATTCCAGCATAGCTGTATAAGTAGCTAAAATATAAGCATGTTGGCTACTCGATTGCTCAATCAAGGTCATGATGTCTTCTAGTTTTGGTGTTTCAGTAATCTGGTTCTCAGGATAGCCAGTCACACGGAGGCGACGGGCAATTTCAGACGAACGAACACCGCCTGCAAAGACTTGTGGAATGTCCATTTGAGTGATTTGTTCAAAGTCAGCGTCCCAAATCCAGCTGGTATCAATTCCGTCAGCGTAGTTGGCATTGAGAAGGACGGACAGGCTAAAATCGTATGGAGCCAGTTTCATCATTTCAATAGCCTGGGTTGCACCGACAGGGTTTTTAATCAAGACCAATGTACAATCCTTCTCACCCAACTTAAATGTTTCTTGGCGACCGAAGACTGCCTTAGACTTGTCAAATCCTGCCTTGATTTTCTCAGGAGATACGCCGAAAAATTCTGCCACGCTGACAGCTGCTAGGGCATTGTAGATATTGTAAAGTCCACCGATATTGATTTTGTAGTCCTGTCCGTCAATAGCAAAAGTAGAAGAGGTATTGGTGATTTCTTTTAGTTCGGTCAACTTGTAGTCCAGTTCAGGTCGGCTAAAGCCACAGTTGCTACAGATGTAGCTGCCCAAGTTAGCGTAGGTATTGAGCTTGTACTGGATAATCTGGTGGCACTGAGGACAGAGAACGCCTTCGGTATTGTAATGGGCCAGGCGAGGCTCATGCTCTTCCGTTGCAAAACCGTAGTATTTTACTGGATTGATAACGTTTGTCGAGTTGAAAAGTGGGCTGTCACCGTTGGCGAGAATGGTCGCCTCTGGTACCTTGGCAGCCCCGTCCAAAATCATCTGGTAGGTGGTATAAATCTCGCCGTAACGGTCCATTTGGTCGCGGAAGATATTGGTAAAGACGATCAAGCTAGGCTTGATAAAGTCGGTCACGCGGGCAAGACTTGCTTCGTCAATCTCCAAGACGGCAATCTTCTTGCCATTTTTATTTTTCTTGGCAGATAAAAATGTTGCCGTAATCCCTGTAATCATATTGGCACCGCTGGTGTTGGTCGTAATTTCTCCGAAGGCTTCTTGGAGGATACCGACTGTCAGGGCAGTGGTCAGAGTCTTACCGTTGGTCCCTGTCACAACAACCACTTCATAATCCTTAGCCAAACTATCTAAAATATGTTTATCGAATGTGAGGGCAATTTTTCCAGGTAGGGTAGTACCACGTCCTAGTTTTTTCAAAATGAACTGGGAACTTTTTCCTGCTAGAATACCCAAAGCTGTATTTATTTTCATGGGACTATTTTATCATAAAGGCTGGGGATTTTCTAGAACGGAGTGTGTTGGAACGTGATATATTCCTGCAGTAAATCTGTACTATTTTTAACAGGAAGGTCACTATTTTCTAAAGAAAAGGGGAAAATATGGTATAATGGGTACATTACTATGTATGAGTTAGAAAGTATGAGAATGATATGTTAAACCTAAACCAGTTACTGGATACAGGGTATTGGTCGAGTTTGATAGCCAGTCCTTGGACCGCACTGTTGCACCTAATTGATATTAGTATAGTTGTTTATTTGATTTATAATTTTAGTAAGTCTATTGCAGGTACTAAAATTATGACATTGATTCGAGGGGTTTTTCTCTTCATTATTGTCCAGATTATAGCTAGTTTATTCGGTCTGCAGACGATTGCTTGGTTGATTAATCAAGTAATCACATATGGGGTTATTGCAGCAGTAGTTATTTTTGCACCAGAGTTGCGTGCTATGCTTGAAAAACTCGGTAGGACAACTCAGATTTTTGGGACAAATACAGTGAGTGCAGAAGAAAAGTTAATTGTTGCTTTTCTCAAATCGGTTGCTTATATGTCTCCGCGTAAAATTGGTGCACTTGTGGCAGTAGAACAAGCCCAAACATTGCAAGAATATAGAGCAACGGGGATTCCACTCAATGCGGATATATCGCAGGAATTGTTAATAAATATTTTCATCCCGAATACACCGCTACATGATGGGGCTGTAATTGTCAAGGAAGACAAGGTAGCTGTTGCTTGTGCTTATTTGCCCCTGTCAGAGAGCGCAGGAATTTCAAAGGAATTTGGAACACGACATCGTGCAGCCATTGGCTTATCGGAGGTATCTGATGCGTTTGTGTTTATTGTTTCTGAAGAAACTGGCAGTATCTCTATTGCACGAAACGGGATATTTAAACATGATTTGACTTTGGATGAGTTTGAAGCAGAGTTGCGAGCGACTTTTATTTCTGAAAATGTAGAGAAGAAGTCCATCTGGAAGCGATTAGGAGGTGGCAAACATGAACGATAAGTTTAAAGCTGTAGGTCACTTAGCCTTATCTATTTTTCTAGCATTGTTGCTCTTTTTCTATGCAACAACCACCAACTATAAAAATTCAGAATCAGCTGCACAGAACACGGAGTCAGAAACCTATGTTCACACACTGAGCAATGTACCGATTGAGATTGAATATGATACAAACAAGTATTTTATTTCCGGATTTTCTTCGACGGTAGCAGTTGAATTAAGGGGCTCTAATCGTGTTCTCCTACAGAGAGAATCCGATGAGTCAACTCGGACGTTTCAAGTGACTGCGGATTTGAGAGAGTTGACTGATGGGACACAGACTGTCAAGCTACAATTGACTAATTTGCCAGCAGGAGTGAGTGCGACACTAGCACCTGATGCGATTACCGTTAAGATTGGTAAAAAAGTTAGCAAGGCATTCCCGGTAGCTGGTAGAGTATATAGTAATCAATTGGCAGAGGGTTACAGTCTGTCTAAGGTTTCAGTCAACGTAGATACCGTTAAAGTGACAACGGATGAAGAAACAATGGCTAAGATTGATCGGGTCGAAGCTGTTGCGATGGATGTGAGCAATCTGTCTGAGAATTATAGTGGTACAGCTAAATTACAGGCTGTAGATAGCGACGGCAATGTCTTGCCAGTTGTACTGTCTCAGACGGAAGCAAATATGCAAATTATACTTACAAAAACAAAATAAGAGGTTATGAAAATGGGTAAATATTTTGGGACAGATGGTGTCCGTGGGGAAGCAAACGTAGAATTAACGCCAGAATTAGCATTCAAATTGGGTCGTTTTGGTGGTTATGTCCTTAGCCAGCATGAGACGGATGTTCCTCGTGTCTTTGTGGCGCGTGACACACGTATCTCAGGTCAAATGTTAGAGGCTGCCTTGATTGCAGGACTTCTATCAGTAGGGATTCATGTGTATAAATTGGGAGTTTTGGCGACACCGGGTGTTGCCCACCTAGTCAAAACTGAAAAAGCAAGTGCAGGTGTCATGATTTCTGCGAGTCATAACCCAGCGCAAGATAACGGTATCAAATTCTTTGCTGGTGACGGCTTCAAGTTGGATGATGCTTTGGAAGCAGAGATTGAAGCTCTCTTGGATGCTGAAGAAGATACACTTCCTCGTCCATCTGCACATGGTTTGGGTGATGTGGTAGATTATCCAGAAGGCTTGCGTAAATACGAATCCTTCCTTGTTTCAACAGGTATTCAGCTAGAAGGTATGAAAGTTGCCTTGGATACTGCCAATGGCGCTGCCTCAACCTCTGCTCGTCAAATTTTTGCGGATTTGGGAGCTGATTTGACCGTTATGGCTGAACATCCAGACGGATTGAATATCAACGAAGGCGTTGGTTCAACTCATCCTGAAAAATTACAAGAATTAGTCAAGGAAACGGGTAGCCAAATCGGTCTTGCCTTTGACGGTGACAGCGACCGCTTGATTGCCGTTGATGAAAATGGTGACTTGGTTGATGGCGACCGTATCATGTACATCGTTGGTAAGTACTTAGCAGAAAAGGGGTTACTTGCTAAAAATACCATTGTGACAACTGTTATGTCTAACCTTGGATTCCATAAGGCTTTGGACCGTGAAGGCATTGAAAAAGCTGTGACCGCAGTTGGTGACCGTTATGTGGTTGAAGAAATGCGCAAGGAAGGCTACAATGTTGGCGGTGAGCAGTCTGGACACGTGATTCTGATGGATTATAACACCACAGGCGACGGCCAGTTGACCGCTGTGCAATTGACCAAAATCATGAAAGAAACTGGTAAGAAGTTGTCAGAATTGGCAGCAGAAGTGACCATTTACCCGCAAAAACTGGTCAATATCCGTGTGGAAAATAGCATGAAAGACAAGGCTATGGAAGTGCCTGCTATTGCAGCTATCATTGAAAAAATGGAAGCAGAAATGGCTGGCAACGGTCGTATCTTGGTTCGCCCAAGTGGCACTGAGCCCCTCTTGCGTGTCATGGCAGAAGCGCCAACGGATGCTGAAGTCGATTACTATGTGGACACCATTGCCGATGTGGTCCGTGCGGAAATCGGAATTTAAACAGAAATCAATTATTCTTTGAGATGATTACATTGTCTAGATCTAGAAGATTGAGTAGGCTACTCTAAAGACAGTGAAAATAAATATAAAAACTGGAGTTTGGTTACTCCAGTTCTTTGATGTTGTGAGGAAATTATGAGTATTTTAGAAGTAAAGAATTTAAGTCATGGTTTTGGTGACCGTGCCATTTTTGAGAATGTCTCCTTCCGTCTCTTGAAAGGGGAACATATCGGTCTTGTCGGTGCCAATGGTGAAGGGAAATCGACCTTCATGTCCATCGTGACAGGTCAGTTGCAGCCAGATGAGGGCAAAGTGGAATGGTCACGTTATGTAACGGCAGGATATTTAGACCAGCATGCTAAATTAGAAAAAGGTCAATCAGTCCGTGATGTCTTGCGGACAGCATTCGATGAACTCTTCAAGACAGAAGCCCGTATCAATGACATTTACATGTCTATGGCAGAAGAGGGTGCCGATATGGATGCCCTCATGGAAGAGGTTGGTGAACTGCAGGATCGTCTGGAAAGCCGTGATTTCTATACGCTTGATGCCAAGATTGACGAAGTAGCGCGTGCACTTGGTGTTATGGACTATGGCATGGACAAGGATGTGACGGAGTTATCAGGGGGACAACGGACTAAGGTTCTTTTGGCAAAATTGCTCTTGGAAAAGCCTGACATCTTGCTTCTGGATGAGCCGACCAACTACTTGGATGCTGAGCATATTGACTGGCTTAAACGCTACTTGCAGAACTATGAAAATGCCTTTGTCTTGATTTCGCATGATATTCCATTCTTGAATGACGTGATTAACATTGTCTACCATGTGGAAAATCAACTTTTGACTCGTTACACAGGCGACTACTACCAATTCCAAGAAGTACATGCTATGAAGCGGGCTCAGTTGGAGGCGGCCTATGAGCGCCAGCAGAAGGAAATCGCAGACTTGCAGGACTTCGTTAACCGTAACAAGGCCCGTGTTGCCACTCGAAACATGGCCATGTCTCGTCAGAAGAAATTGGACAAGATGGAGATTATTGAGCTTCAAGCAGAGAAACCAAAGCCATCATTTGATTTCAAAATGGCTCGGACACCAAGTCGCTTTATCTTCCAAACGACTGATTTGGAAATTGGTTATGACCGTGTATTGACACGTAAACTGCTCAATTTGACCTTTGAACGCAACCAGAAGATTGCCATTGTCGGTGCCAACGGTATCGGTAAATCCACTCTTCTTAAAAGTTTGCTGGGGATTATTCCACCGCTGGGCGGTTCTGTGGAGCGTGGGGAGTATCTGGAACTAGGCTATTTCGAGCAAGAAGTAGCTGGTGGCAATCGTCAGACTCCGCTTGAAGCCGTTTGGGATGCCTTTCCAGCCCTTAACCAAGCAGAAGTACGAGCAGCCTTGGCTCGTTGCGGTCTGACTTCCAAACATATCGAAAGCCAAATTCAAGTTCTTTCAGGTGGTGAGCAGGCAAAAGTTCGTCTCTGCTTGCTTATGAACCGTGAAAACAATGTCTTGGTTCTCGACGAGCCGACCAACCACTTGGATGTGGATGCCAAGGACGAACTCAAACGCGCCCTTCAAGCCTATAAGGGCTCAATTCTCATGGTCTGCCACGAGCCTGATTTCTATGAAGGCTGGGTGGATGATGTCTGGGATTTTAATGAATTGACATAAGAAGCAAGCTGCCGAAAGGTGGCTTTTTCTTAGATATTTGCTAAGTATATTCTGAAAATTATAATGTTTCTAAAAAAGCTTGACAATGATTTTAAAAGGAGTATAATTAGAATTGTTCTAAAGAAAGTTTAGAATAATTATAATTTAGAGGTAAACAACTATGACAACTAAAGATTACGGAAAAGCACCATTTGTAACCAATATTGAAACAGCTACTCTTGAAAATACCAACTACCGCACAGCACTTTGGACTGGGGAACTCTTGCAAGTTACACTGATGTCCATCCCAGTTGGCGGTGACATTGGTGCAGAGGTTCACAATGAAAATGACCAGTTTCTCCGCATTGAGCAAGGACACGGCCGTGTTATTATGGGCGAATCTGCTGACAAGATTACACTTGATACTGAAGTCGGACCAGAAGATGCAATCTTAATTCCAAACGGTACATACCACAATGTCATCAACATTGGCCAAGAAGACCTTAAAATCTACTCTATTTATGGACCTGCCCATCACGCTCACGGGACAGTTCATGAAACGCAAGCTATTGCTATCGCAGCGGAAGAAGCAGAAGAGCATGGTCATTAAGATGAACATTTTTCAACTCGAAACTGTCGGCTTATTGGATAATGATAAGTCGATTTTAACTGATGTCAGCTTTACCGTTGCAGCTGGCGAGCGACTAACCCTGGTTGGACCTTCGGGCAGTGGCAAAAGCTCTATCCTAAAACTCTTGGCAGGTTTGACATCCACGACAAGTGGGACGATTTTCTTTCAGGGGCGGGACATAGCAGAGCTAGATATGCCGATTTATAGGAGGGAAGTTTCCTACTGTTTTCAACAGCCAGTTCTCTTTGGGCAGACCGTCCAAGACAATCTCCAGTTTCCATTTACCATTCGTCAGTTAGCATTTGACCAAACCAAAGCCTTCAAGGCTTTAGAATCTGTACATCTAGCACCAGAATTTTTAAGCAAGAAAATCACAGAATTATCTGGGGGAGAAAAACAGCGAGTTGCCCTCATTCGCAATCTGCTCTTTGAACCAAAGGTCTTACTCTTGGACGAAATCTCTGCGGGACTGGACGCCGAAACCAAGGCCATTGTCAACAAGCTGTTAGCAGATTATCAAGCCGCAGGAAATACCCTGATTGAAGTCACCCATGACCAGTCAGAGATTGATGCAGCCCAAAAGATTCTGAGAGTAGAAGGAGGTCGAGTCCAAGTATGAATGTTTCAGTAGATAACCTGTCCCTAGCTCTTGTGTTCGGGTTAGTCTTGGTAGCCATGGGCATCAGTCAGAAGGAAAAATTGGGCTTGACCAAGGATATTTTCATGGCCGTTGTCAGAACTGTCCTTCAGCTGATTTTTGTCGGCTACATTCTCAAGTTTATCTTCCAAGCCTCAAATGTCTTTCTCAGCATGGCAATGGTTTTGATTATTCTTTACAATGCCAGTGTCCAAGCCAACAAACGCAATCCCAATAGCAAGAAATCCTTGCTTCATCCTTTTTTAGCCCTCCTTGCATCAACAGGTCTAACCTTGACAATCTTGGTCTTATCGGGTGCTATTAAGTTTATTCCTTCACAGGTCATTCCCATTTCAGGGATGTTGGCTAGCAATGCCATGACGGCCATCGGCTTGTCCTATCGGGCTATGTACAAGTGCTTCACCGACAACCGCCAACAAGTCTTGGAAAAATTAAGTCTGGGTGCAACTGTCAAATTGGCTTCACAGGATATCTTACGAGAAGCTATCAAAACAGGTATGCAGCCCACCATTGACTCAGCCAAGACGGTCGGTTTGGTCAGCCTTCCAGGGATGATGTCAGGGCTAATATTTGCAGGAGTTGATCCAGTCCATGCTATTCGCTATCAGATTATGGTTATGTTCATGTTGCTGTCTGCGACTAGCCTGGCTTCTGTGATTGCCTCCTACGCAGCCTACCAGACCTATTTCACCAACAAGGCCCAGGTGGAGTTTGACTAAGAATACTTTTTAAACTGCATGTGAATCTGACTACATGTAGTTTTTTTGTAGTCAATACTTGTTTTTTATTTTCTTGACCAAGCTTCGTTTTTCTGCTAATATGGAAAAATGTTTGTTTGGAGGTAATTGTTTGAAAAATATAATTTCTATCTGGAAAAAGATGAGTTTAATACGAAAAATCAGTATTGGGGTCGTATTAGGTTTAGTCTTGGGATTGAGTGTTCCTCAGTTCACGATGATTTCTCTTTTAGGAAGTCTCTTTGTTGGCGCTTTAAAAGCCATTGCACCACTGTTGGTGTTGACACTAGTTGCCCACGCTCTTTCCCAGGCACCAGAAGGTCAGAAAAATAATATTCGGACTATTCTCTTCCTATACTTAATTGGTACTTTTGCAGCAGCAAGCGTTGCGGTTATTGCCAGTTATCTGTTTCCATTAACATTGGTTCTTACCGAGGCAGCTGCGACAGAAATTTCGCCACCACAGGGGATTTCAGAAGTATTTCAAGACTTATTATTGAACATTGTTGACAATCCAATCAGTGCGCTAGCAAACGCAAACTATATTGGAGTATTGTCTTGGGCAGCTATTTTTGGTCTTGCCTTTCGGAACGCTAGTCAACACACCAAGGATTTATTGCAATCAACAGCAGAAGTGACTTCTAAAGTCGTCAGTTGGATTATTGGACTAGCACCTTTCGGTATCTTGGGCTTAGTTTTTGATACAATTGCAAATAATGGATTGGCAGCACTAAAAAACTACGGTCTGCTGCTATTGGTGCTGGTAGGTTGTATGATTTTTGTAGCACTTGTTGTTAATCCCTTGATTGCCTTTCTTGTTATGAAGAAAAATCCGTACCCGCTGGTATTTGAATGTCTTCGAGTTAGTGGGGTTACGGCATTTTTTACAAGAAGTTCAGCAGCAAATATTCCAGTCAATATGCAGCTGGCTAAACGATTAGGAGTTGACTCAGATACCTACTCTGTTTCCATTCCCTTGGGTGCGACAGTGAACATGGCTGGCGCAGCTATTACGATTAATATTTTAACAATGGCAGCTGTTCATACACTTGGCATCAGTGTTGATTTCAGCTCGGCTCTTCTTTTATCTGTTGTCGCATCTCTATCAGCTGCAGGTGCATCAGGTGTAGCAGGAGGTTCGCTTCTCCTCATTCCAGTAGCATGTAGCCTATTTGGTATTCCAAATGAAATCGCCATGCAAGTAGTTGGAGTCGGATTTGTGGTCGGCGTGATTCAAGATTCTTGTGAAACAGCCCTCAATTCATCAACCGATGTTTTGTTTACAGTTGTAGCAGAACGCTCTGCCTGGAAAAAATAGAAAGAAGTTGGGAGACCAACTTTTTTCTTCGCTTTACTTCTGAAATCTCTTTCATTTTGTGATAAAATAGACTTACTTTGATATAGTCTTTTGGTTTACTTTTAGAACTAGGCAACGAGCCGCAGGCATAACTGGAGTTAGGCAAGGTGAGTTAACGAAGTAATAAAAGATAAACCAAATGACGATACTGAAAAGGAGAACATATGACAGTAGATTTTAGAGCAGAGTTTGACAAACGCAAAGATGAGTTTCTAGCGGATCTCTTTGACCTCTTACGCATCAATTCCGAGCGAGACGACAGCCAGGCAGATGCCCAGCATCCATTTGGGCCAGGACCAGTGCGTGCCTTGGACAAGTTCCTAGAAATTGCTCAGCGTGACGGGTATCCAACCAAGAACGTTGACAACTACGCAGGTCACTTTGAGTTTGGTGAAGGCGACGAAGTCCTTGGTATTTTCGGTCACTTGGACGTGGTGCCAGCAGGAAGTGGCTGGAACACTGATCCATACGAGCCGCAAATCATCGACGGCAAGCTCTTTGCCCGCGGGTCCTCTGACGACAAGGGACCGACCATGGCTTGCTACTACGGCTTGAAAATCATCAAGGAGTTGGGCCTTCCGACCTCTAAAAAAGTCCGTTTCATCGTCGGTACTGATGAGGAGTCAGGCTGGGCGGACATGGATTACTACTTTGAGCACGTTGGCCTCCCTTTGCCAGACTTCGGATTTTCTCCAGATGCCGAGTTCCCGATTATTAATGGCGAAAAGGGCAATATCACAGCTTATTTGCATTTTGCGGGGGAAAATAGCGGAGCTGCTAAACTGCATTCCTTCACAGGCGGCCTGCGTGAGAACATGGTGCCTGAGTCTGCGACAGCTATTATTTCTGGCGACCTTGCAGATTTAGACAGCAAGTTGGCAGATTTCACAGCAGCCTATGGCCTAAAAGCTGACGCGGAAACCCTTGAAAACGGTCAAGTTCAAGTCACCGTCATCGGAAAATCAGCCCACGGTTCAACCCCAGAAGAAGGCGTCAACGGAGCAACCTACTTGGCAAAATTCCTCAGCCAATTCGCCTTTGACGGAGCAGCCAAAACCTATCTTGACTTGGCAGGACAAGTCCTTCTGGAAGACCACGATGCCCAAAAACTCGGCGTAGCCATCTACGATGAGCAAATGGGAGCTCTTTCTATGAACGCTGGTGTTTTCAAATTTGATGAAACTTCATCAGACAATACCATTGCCCTCAACTTCCGTTATCCAAAAAATACCAACCCTGAAACCATCAAGGCTGGTTTGGAAAAACTGGGCGTGGAAGCTGTTAGCCTGTCTGAGCATGGTCATACTCCACATTATTGCCCAATTGATGACCCAATGGTCGCAACCCTCTTGTCTGTTTATGAAAAACACACAGGCTTGAAAGGTCACGAACAAGTAATTGGTGGCGGAACATTTGGACGCCTGCTCAAACGTGGCGTTGCCTACGGAGCCATGTTCCCAGGCGATGTCAACACCATGCACCAAGCCAACGAATTTATCGAAGTTGAGCAACTCTACCGCGCCGCTGCCATTTATGCAGAAGCTATTTATGAACTCATTAAGTAATACATGAGAGGCTGGGCAAAAAGCCCTAGCACCACTTTTCATAGTTCGTGTTAACATCTCAGCGCAGTGGTTGATTGGTAGATTTGTTCGTGCTCAACACTCCAAATCTGACCATTACGACTGTTGCGAACAAAGTTCGCTTCATCTCCAACCTCAAACTGTCTCCCAGACAGTTTGAGCTGTGCGGGGGTGGGAGTGAAACAGTCTGGGAATAGACTGTTTCAGCTCAACAACTAGAAATAAAGACTTGTTGACGAACTCTTTTTTAACTAGTCGAGTTCTTTCCCACTCCCTTTTTAGGAGGAAATATGGAACTGAAAGAACTTTGTTTTTCAGACATGGAAATGGTTAAAGAATTATTTTTATCTGTTTTCAGCCAAGAACCTTGGAATGATGATTGGTCAGATGAGGAACAATTAGATTGCTACATAGGCGATTTACTGGGACACCCAAGAGCACTCTGTTTTGGCTTGTTTGACCAGGAAAAATTGATAGGTCTGTCACTTGGATACATTCGCTATTGGTATGAGGGAACAGAGTATCGAATTGAAGAGTTCTGCATGTCCCGTGATTACCAAGGGCAAGGACATGGTGCTAGTTTATTAGCTGATATTGAGAAGCAGTTAGCTGATAGAAAGATTGTTCATATTCTTCTGCAAACCGACCGCAACCTTCCAGCCTTTTCCTTCTATAAAAAATGCGGTTTTTATGCCCTGGAAGAAAATGTGACCATGGTCAAGAAAGTAGGACATCATGGAACTTGCTGATATTCGTCAAGCCATCATTGAGGATGTTGCTAACCGAGACTTTACGAACAAGGGAATAACTCCCCTTTTCCAAGCCCCTTCGACCGCAAAAATTCTCAATATTGGACAGGCACCTGGTTTGAAAACCCAGGAAAAAGGGCGTCTCTTTGACGACGCCAGTGGAGACAATCTTCGTAAATGGTTGGGCGTGGATCGACAGACTTTTTATGAATCGGGGCATTTTGCTATTCTTCCTATGGATTTCTATTATCCAGGAAAAGGGAAGTCTGGGGATTTACCGCCTCGCAAGGATTTTGCGTCCAAATGGCACCAGCTGATTCTGGACCAACTGCCAGAGCTTGAGCTGACCTTATTGGTAGGTAACTATGCTCAAGAATATTATCTGGAAAAATCCCAAAGGAACCTGACGGAGAGAGTGAAGCATGCAGATGATTACCTTCCCACTTATTTTCCTTTGCCCCATCCATCACCTAGAAACAATATCTGGCAGGCAAAGAATCCCTGGTTTCAAGCGGAAATCATTCCAAATTTACAAAATATACTTATGAAAATACTTGAAAAATAAGGTAAATATGGTACAATAATATAAAAGAATGCGTTTTCTTCTTTTTGAGGAGGTGCCGTATGAAAAAGTATCTGTTCTATTTATTAGGTTTCTTACTAATATTGTTCAGCTTAGGTCAGCCTAGTCTGGTAGGAGCTGAGGGAATCCCACCCCGTCCAATTGATACGACGGTGGTTGATGAAGCCCAGCTTCTTTCTAGTGAAACCATCGCCAGTATTGATCAGCTCAATCAGACCTGGGCAGCAAGTGAACAGCAGTTACAGGTTGGGGTCTATGTGACGGAAAGTCTTTCTACTGATATTGAAAGTCTAGCCAACGCAGTCTTCCGTGATTGGCAGGTCGGCTTTGCTGGGACAGACAATGGTATTCTCTTGGTGATTGCTATAGCCGACAGGGAGTTTCGGATAGAGACCTCCGACAATGCTGCCACGGTGTTGACAGATGTGGAAGCCAAGGATATTCTGGAAAATGCTAGAGAATTTTTCCGTCAGGAAGACTATGATGGCGGAGTGACCTACATTGTCCAATCCATAGGAGATCGCTTCTACGGGACTAGTCTGGGCCAGGAACAGCTGGCTGCCATGGAAGAAAGGACCAGTGCGGAAAGTGATAGTTTTGTATTGTTTTTAATTCTAATACTAATCTTCATAATTTTTGGAATTATTGATAAGGCTAGCCGTGGTCGAGGCGGTGGTCCAGGTAATCTGCTTTGGATGTTGGTAGATGGCCACCATCATTACCATAACAATCATTCTTCCCATTCTTCATCATCCTATGGTGGAGGTGGTTGGTCTGGCGGCGGTGGTGGAGGCGGCGGAGCCTCATCCGGCTGGTAAGAAAGGAACAAGTATATGAAAAAGAAATGGTTAGCCATACTAATCCCGGTTTTCGCTCTGCTATTTTTAGGAATGGGTGCCATCGGCCAATACAATGGGCTGGTTGATAGCCATGCGGAAGTGGAAAATGCCCAAGCCAATGTGGATACCCAGCTCCAACGTCGCTATGACCTGATACCGAATGTCGTGGCAGCGGTTAAAGGAGCTATGGAGCATGAGGAAGAGATTTTCACAGCCATTGCGGATGCGCGTGCGAAAATCGGCTCTAGCCAAGTAGGAACCAGCAACTACAATCAGGCACAAAGTCAGTTGGATTCGGCAGTGTCTCGCTTGCTGATGGTGACGGAAAATTATCCGCAGCTGACAGCCAATCAACAGGTATCTGATCTCATTACCGAGCTAGAGGGGACTGAAAATCGGATTTTGGTTGCCCGCAAGGATTATAATGCGGTGGCAACAGCCTACAATAAAAAAATCAAACGATTCCCGACGTCCATCTATGCTAACTTATTTGGTTATGAAAAAGTCGACCTGTTCCAAGCTAGTTCTGATGCGGCGACAACCGTGCCAAGTGTGGATTTACAAGATGAAGAATAAAGAACTCGGCTCCCTGAGCCGAGTTCTTTATTTTATGGATTGATCCAAACACCAGAAACGTAGTCTTCTGACAGAGTGGTTTGGTTGATAATGTTTTTAGCCTCCATATCATAGATAAGGAGTTGATTTGCCAAAATAATCAGTAAGCGCTTGTCATCAATTTGACGGATATGGTCGATGTAGTGGGGACGGGGATTTAAGTCCTTCAAAGTATGGTAGGATTGCTCGCCAGTTTGGGTATTGTAAATAGTAAAGGAAAGTGGGCTAAACATGCCATTTTGATGCTCGATGAGAAGAAGGTTTTTGTCTTTGAGAGCATGGAGGGTGCTTGGTGAAGGGTGCTCTAAAACTACGGACGAAAATGTTTTTGTTTTTGTATCAAAGGTCAGGAGTTCGTTAGGAACTTGCCCATCTTCGTATTCTGGAGCTCTCTTGCCAAAAATAGTGAGATAGATGGTTCCATTGACCAACAGTCCATCGCCTGTTGCAATGCTATTGTCGTACTTGAATATTTCTTGTTTCGAAAAATCTTTCTTATCAAAAACCACTAAGACATTTTCTTCGGATCCTTCTTGGGTAAAATCCTTCACAAAGCCAGTTAAATAGACAGAAGTTTGGTCCACCATGACAGGATCGCTAGGTATAAAGTCGTCATTGAGGACAAGCGTTTGAATGGCTTCAAATTGCTTATCAAATTGCGCAAGTGTATGATAAGCACCTGCTGTATAGAAATGGTTTCCATCTGTGCCACTGATTGAGGTACTATTATGTTTGCTAGGCTTTCGCAAAACAGTTCCGTTCGTGAAGTCAATGGAAATAAGATTATCATGGACAAATTTTTGATGGTCATTGCCAAAGACTAGGTAGCGGTCTTCGAGGATGTAATTTTCACCAGAACCAAAATACCCCTCTGAATTCATTTTTTGGGTATGAAGCAGCTCTGGTTCTTGACCATTTAGCTGAAAGGCTTCGACCTTACCGGGATAAACCAAGTAGAAATCTGCATTCTCAGTCAAACTTATTTTGTTGTGCTGGTAGGCGTAGAGTTTCCAGCCGATAAAGGGAAAAACAAGACAGGATAGAAGTGCAATACAGATGATGATTTTTTTCATGGAAAGACCTCCTCTCTATATTTTAGTATATCTTAAAGTGTATATATTGTCAAGATTTTATGTGTTGATATATTAAAAAAATCATACAAGTTTTCTTGCATGATATGTGATACTATTTTCCAAGGCAGAATTGGCTAAAGAGTTGGGTGATGAGTTCGTCTGGAGCTGCATCGCCTGTGATTTCTCCTAAAATCTGCCAACAGCGGGTTAGGTCAACCTGTAACAAGTCAACAGGCATGCCCATTTCAAGACCGTCATTGACAGCTTGCAGGCTTTGAACGGCTTGCTCAATCAGGGAAATGTGGCGGGAGTTGGAGAGGTAGGTGGCATCTTGCTCGACCAGACCAGCATTTTCAAAGAAGAGTTGGTTGATTTTCTCTTCGATTTGGTCGATATTCTGGTTTTTCAAGACGGAAATGCGGATGACCTCCTCAGGCAGTTGGTCTGCTTCAATCTGTTCATCCAGGTCGGTCTTGTTGAGCAGGACAATGCGGTTGGCCATGTCTGAAATGGCTAGGAGGTTGCGGTCTTGCTCGGTCAGGGGCTCAGATGCGTTGAGGACTAGCAGGATGAGGTCGGCCTCCTCAAGGGCTTTTTTAGACCGTTCAACGCCGATTTTCTCAACGATGTCATCTGTTTCACGGATACCTGCTGTATCAATCAGCTTGAGGGGGACGCCTTTGATATTGACGTATTCTTCGATAACGTCGCGGGTTGTTCCTGCGATATCTGTAACGATGGCTTTTTCCTCGCGGAGAAGGTTATTGAGCAGGCTGGATTTTCCCACATTTGGACGACCGATAATAGCGGTTGCGATGCCTTCACGCAGGATTTTTCCACGGCGGGCAGTGCGGAGGAGATTTTCCAAAAGGGCTTGGAACTGGAGGGTTTTCTCGCGGACCAGCTCTGTCGTTGCCTCCTCGACGTCGTCATACTCAGGGTAGTCGATGTTGACCTCGACCTGTGCCAACGTGTTGAGAATCTCCTGGCGCGTGTCGTTGATGAGCTGGGAGAGGGAGCCGTCAAGCTGGCGGACGGCATTGTGCATGGCCTTGTCGGTCTTGGCGCGGATAACATCCATGACGGCCTCGGCCTGGGTCAAATCCACACGGCCGTTGAGAAAGGCACGCTTGGTAAACTCGCCTGGCTCAGCCATCCGAGCACCTTGGCGAATCAGGAGCTGGAGAATTTCGTTGGTA
Source organism: Streptococcus suis 10581 (assembly GCA_000440235.1). GTDB lineage: Bacteria > Bacillota > Bacilli > Lactobacillales > Streptococcaceae > Streptococcus > Streptococcus suis_F. Next base: position 47,255 of record ALKQ01000064.1, read on the forward strand.
ACGGCGATGCCTCCGTGGGTATTAATCTCAATGACATCTTCGCGCGTGAAGGTCTTTGGAGAACGCATGGCTCCAATCATGACTTCGTCCAGCACTTGCCCCGTTGTAGGATCGATAATGTGACCGTAGTTGAGGCTGTGACTGGGTACAGTCGCCAAATCTTTGCCCTTGAAAACCTTGCTGGCAATGGCAAAAGCGTCCGTCCCAGACAGGCGGACAATCCCAATGGCCCCCTCACCGAGAGGAGTGGATATAGCGGTAATTGTGTCAAATTCCTTAGTTATCATATATCTTTCTTTCTAAAATCGTCTTATCTATTAGTGTATCATGGAATGATGAAAAAAGCACAAATGAGGGATGAGGAAGTGTGAATACCCGCTCAATCAATTGTTTTTCTATTCCATTCTAGCTTAAAATATGATAAAATTAACCTACATAATCTTTGTATTTTTTAGGAGAGAGATATGAAATTTCTAAATAGATTTGCATATATATATATATATATAT
>ALKQ01000065.1 GCA_000440235.1 Streptococcus suis 10581
GTCTTGGCAGGCTTTTTGCGTTGTCGAAAGGCTGGTGTCTAGATGACTTGGAAACAACTTATGCTAGACATACCAGTCTATGCACCAGAACTCTTGGAAGAAATGAAAGCCATAGAGGAATACCAAGCAGGCTTGCTTGAAAAACTAGAAAGACAGGACAATGCCTTAGAGTTGGAGGCTGTTTACCAAGTGGAACAAGCCCGCTTGACCGATATTGTCAAAGGCTATCTGGACATCAAGCGTAAGCCTGACCACTATGCCCAAGCCGAGCAGAAATTAGCAGATGCCCACGGTCAGTTAATCGGTTTCCGCAAACATCTTCTGAACTTGCTACAGAAAATGAATGAAGAGGACTTAAAAGATTTTCAAGTCAGTCTACGTTTACTACCTGGACAACGGGAGCTGGTTGAGCCTCAGGCTCTTTATCAGACCAAGAAGCCTGCAAATGAGCTCCAGATAGAAGATGAACTCATCCGCCATTTGACCAGCGGAGAGAGTCAGTGGGTCTACCGCCCTGAATTGACAACAGAAGAACTGCTCTGGGCAAACTTTTTTGCCAAGCTAGAGGCCAATAACGTCCGCCACTTAGCTGACCATCCTCTGACAGAGCAAGAAAAGCACCAAATCAAGAACCAGCTCAACTTTGTCAATTTCTACGAAGCTGCCAAGTGGCTAGCAGGTGAGAATGGAATTGCCAAGGTTCAAGTCCAGCGGGAAGATGCTAGTCTGGGCACCATCCGACTAGAGGTCATCTGGCGGCACAATGTCGCAGGGGGCAAGTCCAGTTATGAGGTTGTCAACCAAGTTGTGACAGGTGGGGATGCTGCCAGACAAAGACGGGGTGATGTGACCCTCTTAATCAACGGTCTTCCCATGATTCAGATTGAGCTCAAGAGCCGTTCCCATCCCTATATGGATGCCTTTCGCCAGATTCGCAAATACGAGCAAGAAGGTCAGTTTAAGGGTATCTTTTCGAGTCTACAAATGTTTGTAGTGTCTAACATCACGGAAACCCGCTACATCGCTGCTGCTAAGGAAACTAAACTCAATGACCGCTTCTTGACCAAGTGGGTGGATAAGCACAATCAAGCCCAGCCCCATCTCTTTGACTTTGCCAGAGAGGTCCTTTCCATCCCTATGGCTCATCAGTTGGTCATGCAATTTTCGGTGATTGACGACGATAAAAAAGCCCTTATCCTGCTTCGTCCCTATCAGATTCATGCCATAGAAGCCATCAGAGAAGCTAGTCGTCTTCGTCAGTCGGGCTATATCTGGCATACGACTGGTTCAGGTAAGACCCTGACTTCCTACAAGGTGGCTCGTAATCTCCTGCAAATCCCATCCATTGAGAAGACTATTTTTGTCATAGATAGGACAGACCTTGACCAGCAGATCACAGCTGCCTTTCTGTCCTACGCGGAAAATGACATGATAGATATTGACCAGACGGATGACACTCAGCACTTGTTGAAAAATCTGGCTTCAGAAGACCGCCGTGTCGTGGTCACTACTATCCAAAAACTCAATACCCTCCTGCGTCAATTTGAGGAAGGACAGCACGAGAAATTCCACCAACGTGTTAAGAACCTAAATCTAGCTTTTGTTGTGGACGAATGCCACCGGGCTGTCACCCCAGAACGCCAGCGGATTTTGGAACAGTTCTTTGTTAACTCACTCTGGTATGGCTTTACAGGTACTCCTATTTTCAAGGAGAACAAGCGGGAGCAAAAAGGTGATTTAGCCCAGACGACAGAAGAACAGTATGGGCCATGTCTCCATGAATACACGGTCAAAGAAGCCATCCATGATCGAGCTGTTCTTGGTTTCCAAGTGGAATACCAGACCACCATGCCTGGCTGGGCTGAGGATGAAATCGAAGACGAGTTTTATGACGATGAAAGGCACATGCTGACGGTGTTGGATGCCATTTTAAACAAATCCAAACGCAAACTCGGTTTCCAAAACGGTGTAGGAAAAACCTACGAGGGCCTACTGACTGTCAAGTCCATCGCCCGTGCCCAAGCATACTATGACCTGATTCAAGAAGTCAAGGCTGGACAGAAGAGTCTGACGATTTCGGAATCAGTCAAAAAAGTCTTGCCTGATTTTCCAAAAGTTGCTATCACATACTCAGTGACTGAGAATGACGAATCTTCCTCTGCCAATCAAGACTACATGAGCAAGAGCTTGGAGGATTACAATGCCATGTTTGGTACGCATTTCACTCTGGCGACCCTTGGTTCCTATAATACTGACCTCAACGAACGCTTGGCACGCAAAAAAGACAAGTATGCCTTCCGTGAGGAGCAGCTGGACTTGGTTATTGTAGTGGATCGCCTCTTGACGGGATTTGATGCTCCGTGCTTGTCTACCATTTTCATGGACAGGCAACCTATGAAACCCCAGCATATCATTCAAGCCTTTTCACGGACCAACCGTCTCTTTGACGAGGGCAAGAAGTTTGGACAAATAGTTTCATTTCAAACACCCAATAAATTCAAGGAAAGGGTTGACGAGGCCCTCAGTCTTTACTCAAATGGTGGCGAGTTTGCGGTGTTGGCTCCGACTTGGTTGGAAGAAAAAGCCAAGTTCAAGGAAAAGGTTCAGCAGTTGCTGGTCATTGCCCCAAGTCCTGAAATGACACCAGACCTAGATGCCAGCAGTGATGCCGAGTTGAAACGCTTTGCCAAGGCCTTTCAGGAATTTGACAAGCTCTTTGCCTCCGTCCAGGTCTATGCCGACTACGAGCAAGAGGATATTCTCAAGGAAATCGGGCTGAGCCTGGAGGACATTGAGAATTTTTCTGGACAATACCAAAATGTCATCGAAGAACTCCGCAGACGGCGGAAGGATGACGAGGGCATAGAAGATACGCCTTTTGATATTGAATACGAGCTGGAATCTGTCCGTACGGATGAAATCAATTACCACTATATCATCTCTCTTATCCAGAACCTGATTGACAGTAAAAATCAAGTCATTCCTGATAAGGAGAAGAAGATGGTGGACAACTACATCGCCGACTTAGACAAGACCAATCCAAAACTTTCCCAACTCATCTCCAAAATCTGGCAGGAAGCCCAGACCAATACTCAAGATTACAAGGGTCAATCCATCGCCCACAAGTTAGACGAGATGATTGACCTAACCATCCGTGAGCAAGTCGTATCCACCGCACGAGATTGGTGTGTTGGCGAAGACGAACTCCAGTTTATCGTGGACAACTACCGAGTCGGCAAGGACAAGCAAATCGGAGAAAAAGCCCTTGTTGATACCTACGACTATGCCAGTTACAAGGAAAACAAGGGCGATCAAGCCCTCAACAAGCTCAAATACAAAAAAGCCCTCAAAGAGGACTATATGAATATGATTGCGGAAGAAATCCTGCCATTGAGGGGGAGGTAAGGTAGATGTATTTTAACAAAACCCTCAATTTGTCAAAATAGACCCTGAGATTTATTTTCTATCTGCTCAAAACAGCCATTTTGTCAAATTAGAATGAAAAAACATGAGTCTATTTTATCAAAATCAGCATTTTGTCAAAATAGAATTGAATAATTGAGAGCAATTTCTACAAAATGCGGTATTTGATGGAAATGAAAATAGAAAGGAGGAGGGAATGGCAGAAAATATTTTAATTTTAGGAAATGGTTTTGATCTTGCGATGGGTAGAAAGACTAGCTATGGAGATTTTTTGAAATTTGCTAGGCATATAAAGGTTTTAGGTTGCCATATTCTGCAACATTACAATGCAAAAGATATTCAAGAAGCATTCTCTGCTTTTATCGATGACATAGATAAGCTCTGGGAAAATCATGAGTATGATGAGACTGAACAATCAGAGGAAGAACAAAATTTTTATAACAAGTTGAAAGCAGACCAAAAATTTTTACTAATTTCAGAACATATTTTTGAGAAATTAGCAATATTAAAAGATGATTGTATAACCCTAGTAGCTTTAAATTCATTCAATAAAGGTGCAACTAAAAGATATTTACTAAATCAAATTAGGGAAGAACTTAAAAATGACACTAGCATCAGTAATAGATTCTTTAACATAGATTGTGTACTTGAATTAACAAAGAGCTCTGAAAAAAGAAATTCTAAATGGTTATTTAAATTACCAGATAATATCTATATTCGCTTTCTTGAAGAAAATAAAGATTTACTAGGTAAAAACTGGTCAAATATTGAACATGCTATTTCATCACTTGCAGAGGCGATTGTGGAGATTAAACAAAATGCATACATTTTAACAGATGTGTTGGCGGAAGAATATGTTACTAACAGGAACTTTAAACTTGAGAATGTGAAATCAAAGTTTACTGATAGTGCAAATTATCTGGCAATATGTTATGTTTTGGATTTATTGAAAAATGAGTCTTTTTCTCAAAGTTCAAAGTTATCCGTACGTCATCACCTTGATGCTATTAATGAATTTATGATTTCTGAATTAGAGAAAATAACAGATTACCTTGAATTTTATCTAACCTATTTGGATAAGGTTGATTTTGAAATGCAAAAGATTAGCCCTGTTTCAACAGCGTTGGATGCTATTCAAAATATTGAAAAATCTAAAGTTATTACTTTTAATTATACCAATACTGCTAGTGAAATGCTGGGTGTGACCGAGGACAATACTCACTTCGTTCATGGAAAATGTAGTTTTGAACGTTCGGATGATGACATCAATACCATGGTTTTTGGTATTGAAGATAAGGAAGCAGAAGCTGAAAATATCAATCAAGATTTAATCCCTTATCAGAAATTCTATCAACGAGCGGTTAAAGAAACAGGAAGCAAGTTTGAGAATTTTTTTGAAAATACTTTAGAATTTAGTGATGATGGGGTGTATTCGGCTAGTAAAAATATTATCATCTTTGGTCATTCCGTAGATCCTCTTGATAAGGAAATTTTTAAAGCCTGTTTTGATTTAGCCCATGAAGTGGGCTATGCTTACAAGTTCATATTTACATACCTTGACGAGGTCACGAAACGGAATATTGTTAAAAATCTAGCAATTATTTTAGGAAAAAGGAAGTTAGTAGAGTTAACAGGGAGAGGAAATATTGTATTTGTGAAAAGTTATGATATAGATCAGATGAGAAAGGAGCTATTAAATTAAATGAAAACAAACAATAATATCCCAGCCTATCGTTTTCAAGGCTTTGAAGACGACTGGGAAGAAGTTAAGTTGGGGGAAGTCTTGGTTGAATATAACAAGAAATCTGAGATTGAAAATCAATTTGAATTATTGAGTTCTACTAATAGTGGAATAGAACCAAGGTCAGGTCGTGTAAGTGGAGAAAGTAATATTGGATACAAAATAATAAAAAGAGGAATGGTTGTTTTATCACCTCAAAATTTATGGTTAGGAAACATCAATTATAATGCTAAATTTGAAATTGGGATTGTGTCTCCTAGTTACAAAGTATTTAATATAAATGGCCCAAATGAAC
>ALKQ01000066.1 GCA_000440235.1 Streptococcus suis 10581
ATTTGGCTACGGTTTTACGTTTACCGAAGATGTTCTTTGAGTATGCTCAAGCGTCGGTTCAAGGTGCAAGTATTGTTCGAAGAAATTTAGATCTGGATCTATTTGGCTCTATTTTAGTTCAATTCCCCTCCCTTCCCGAACAATCCGCCATCGGCACCTTCTTCTCCAACCTGGAGCGCCACATCACCCTTCATCAGCGTAAGTTGGACACGCTCAAGGAGCAGAAGAAGACCTATCTCAAACTCCTCTTTCCAGCCAAGGGACAAACCAAGCCAGCCCTCCGCTTCCAAGGCTTTGAAGACGACTGGGAAGAAGTTAAGTTGGGGGAAGTCTTGGTTGAATATAACAAGAAATCTGAGATTGAAAATCAATTTGAATTATTGAGTTCTACTAATAGTGGAATAGAACCAAGGTCAGGTCGTGTAAGTGGAGAAAGTAATATTGGATATAAAATAATAAAAAAAGGAATGATTGTCTTATCACCACAGAATTTATGGTTGGGGAATATTAATTACAATGCTAAATTTGAAATTGGGATTGTGTCTCCTAGTTACAAAGTATTTAATATAAATGGCCCAAATGAACTTTTTTTGGCTACTGTATTACGATTACCACAAATGTTCTTTGAATATGCTCAAGCGTCGGTTCAAGGTGCAAGTATTGTTCGAAGAAATTTAGATCTGGATTTATTTGGTTCTATTTTAGTTCAACTCCCTACCCTCCCCGAACAAGAAGCCATCGGCACTTTCTTCCAAACCCTAGACCAAAAAATCGCTCAGGTAGAGGATAAGCTGGCTAGCTTGAAAGAGATGAAAAAGACGCTACTCCGTAAATTATTTGTATAATTCAGGGAGTGGGAAAGAACTCGACTGGTCTAAAAAGAGTTCGTCTTCCCACCCCCGCACAGTTGATTAGGTCGGATTTGGAGTGTGAAACACGAATAAATCTGCCAATCAACCACTGCGCTGAGATGTTGACACGAACTCTAAGAAGTGGCGCTGGGCTTTTTGCCTAGCCTCTCGCCCTCCTAATTCCCATTATATTTCTTGACGAACGGTTGATATTCTGATAGAATGAGCATAGAAAAAGAGTTGGACGGCAATCCAACTCTCAGTAGAACCGTTTAAGACGGTGGCTCATATTTACAGAAATAATCCGTTCAACTTGCCGAAAGTGGGGACGGATTATTTTTTGTTTTCATCAGATGTTTCACTCCCCCTAAGTCATCATGTAAAAATCTTGATTAACTGACGATATTTTGTTAAAATAAGCATAGAAAAAGAGTTGGACGGCAATCCAACTCCTAGTAGAGCCATTTCGGTGGTTCACAATGTTTGTTTTATATTAAAATAAAATCGTCAGTGTCCCAAAATATTGACGGTTTTATTTTTTGTCTGCGAATGTTTTATAGATAATAATGACTAAATTGATGAGATTTAAGATAAATCCACCGAAGGCAATCATTACCATCAAAACATCAGTTAGAGACATTTGTTCCCCCTTTCTGTAAGATTTCGGACTTATTTCCATAAGCACCACCTCCAGTTAGAAAGTTGGAACCACCGTCATATTTCTCTACTTATCTATTATATCATATCTTTAGAAAGAATCACAGACATGAACAATTCAAACAACTCACAATCCCTTTACCAGTCTCTTTGGAATGCAGCGGATATTCTCCGTGGCAAGATGGACGCTAACGAATACAAGTCCTACCTTTTGGGCTTGATTTTCTACAAATACCTATCAGACAAGTTGCTTCTGGCAGTTTGTGATAACCTCGATGAAACCTTTGACAGTTTGTCACAGGCGCAAAGACTTTATGAAGAAAATTTTGCGGATCCAGATGTTAAGGAAGATTTGCTAGATGTCCTTGATGATGAGCTGGGTTACTTTATCGAGCCTGGTCTGACCTTTACGGCCTTGGTGGCAAAAGTCCACACCAGCAACTTCCAGTTGGAAGATTTGGCACAGGGCTTCCGTGACATTGAGCAGTCCAACGAGATTTTTGAAAACCTTTTTGAAGACATCGACCTCTACTCTAAAAAATTGGGTCCAACACCACAAAAGCAGAATCAGGTCATTTCAGCCCTGATTAAAGAACTCCATGAACTCAACCTCAGTAACCATGATGGAGATGTTTTGGGAGATGCCTATGAATACCTGATTGGTCAGTTTGCCAGCGACTCGGGTAAGAAAGCGGGCGAGTTCTATACGCCTCAGGCAGTTTCCCACCTCATGACCCAGATTGTCTTTCTTGGACGGGAACATCAAAAGGGCATGACCCTCTATGACCCAACCATGGGATCAGGTTCCCTCCTTCTTAACGCCAAACGTTACAGCAAAGAGGCTTCGACCGTTTCCTACTTCGGTCAGGAGATTAACACCTCGACCTACAACCTGGCCCGCATGAACATGATGCTCCACGGGGTTGCCATCGAAAACCAAAAACTTCATGTTGGTGATACCCTTGATGCGGACTGGCCAACGACTGAGCCGACAGACTTTGACGGGGTACTCATGAACCCACCATATTCTCAGAAGTGGAGTGGGGACGCTGGTTTCTTGCAAGACGCTCGTTTCTCTAGCTATGGAGTATTAGCACCCAAGTCTAAGGCTGACTTCGCCTTTCTTCTTCATGGTTTCTACCACCTCAAGCATTCAGGTGTTATGGCCATTGTTCTCCCTCACGGGGTTCTCTTTAGGGGAAATGCAGAGCAGAAAATTCGTCAGCATCTCCTAGAAGAAGGAGCCATTGATACCGTGATTGGTCTACCAGCCAACATCTTCTATAATACCTCCATTCCAACCACAGTCATCATTCTCAAGAAAAACCGCACCAGCAAAGATGTCCTCTTTATCGATGCCTCAAAAGAATTTGACAAGGGCAAAAACCAAAATATCATGACCGATGACCATATCGCCAAGATTTTGAAAGTCTATCAAGACCGTCAGGATGTGGACAAGTTTGCCCACCTAGCTGGCTTTGAGGAGATTGTGGAAAATGACTACAACCTCAACATCCCTCGCTATGTCGATACCTTTGAGGAAGAGCCAGTTGTTCCACTAACAGAGCTTGCGGATAAGCTGGCCCAGACCGATGAGGAAATCGCAGCAACCACGGCCCAACTTCAAAGCATGCTAGGTCAGCTAGTCGGCACCACACCAGAAGCACAGGCAGAATTAACTGCTTTTCTGGAAAAATTGAAGTAGTTAATTTTATGTATTCGCTATCCTCTTAAACCAGTTCGTGGTATAATTATTTCATGAATGACTTCAAAGGAGACAAAGATGACAAAGCTAAAAGAGCAGGTTGGGATTAAGGCGGCGGAATTTGTGACGGACGGGATGATTGTTGGGCTGGGAACTGGTTCGACGGCATACTATTTCGTGCAGGAGATTGGCCGCCGGGTTGCAGAAGAAGGGCTACAGATCACAGGCGTAACGACCTCTCATGCTACGGCAGAACATGCTGCGTCCCTTGGGATTCCCCTAAAAAATATCGACGAAGTCGAATATGTGGACTTGACGGTGGATGGAGCAGATGAGGTTGATGGGGACTTCAATGGGATTAAAGGCGGTGGTGCAGCGCTTCTCATGGAGAAAGTGGTAGCAGTCAATAGCAAGGACTGCATCTGGATTGTGGATGAGTCCAAGGTGGTAGATACCCTAGGAGCCTTCAAGTTGCCGGTGGAAGTCGTGCAGTACGGAGCGGAAAATCTTTATCGATTATTTGAGGCCAAAGGCTACAGACCGAGTTTTCGGATGAAAGACGGCCAGAAGCACGTGACCGATATGAAGAATTTCATTATCGACCTTGACCTACAACGCATCGAGGATACGGAGGCCTTGGCGGACGAACTGGATAAAACAGTTGGCGTCGTTGAGCATGGTCTCTTTATTGGATTGATTTCCAAGGTAATTGTCGGTACACCAGAAGGACCGAACCTCATCGAAAAGAAATAAATTGAAACCGCTTCTCATTTTGGTACAATGAGAAGCTTTTTTATGGTATAATGAAAACACGAACGTTTAGACTCTTCAAAAATCTATCCCCTTACCTCGTAGCAGTCAGACGATAGGTACTGAAAAAGCGTTAGCTGAACAGCAGGCGGTGAAGCGAGTAACAGTATCTAGTGTTGATAGTTAGGAAGTTTGATGCCGAGAACTTTGACTGTATAAGTATTGCACCCCATTAAAATGTTTAGATGTGGTAACGATAATTTCCAGTCTAGCAACTTGGTTGGACGCTGATTTTGGTTGAATCTAACTATTCAAATAAAGGAGACAATTATGCCTAAATTTAAACGTGTTCACTTGGTAGTTATGGACTCTGTCGGAATCGGCGCAGCACCAGACTCAGATAAATTTTTCAATGCGGGTGTAGCAGATACAGAATCTGACACTCTCGGCCACATTTCTGAAAAAGCTGGGCTTGAGGTGCCTAATATGACCAAGATTGGTCTTGGAAATATCCCTCGAGATACAGCTCTTGCGACTGTTCCTGCTGAAAGTCATCCAACTGGCTACGTGACCAAGTTGGAAGAAGTTTCACTCGGTAAGGACACTATGACAGGCCACTGGGAAATCATGGGCCTCAATATCACTGAGCCATTCGATACGTTCTGGGACGGTTTCCCAGAGGAGATTTTGACAAAAATCGAAGAGTTCTCAGGACGTAAAATCATCCGCGAGGCGAACAAGCCCTATTCAGGTACAGCTGTCATTGATGACTTCGGCCCTCGCCAAATGGAAACTGGGGAGTTAATCGTCTATACCTCCGCAGACCCTGTGCTTCAGATTGCAGCCCACGAAGACATTATTCCTTTGGATGAATTGTACCGTATCTGTGAATACGCTCGTTCCATTACCCTTGAACGTCCAGCTCTTCTTGGTCGGATTATTGCCCGTCCATACGTTGGTGAGCCAGGCAATTTCTCACGGACTGCTAACCGTCATGACTATGCGGTGTCACCATTTGAAGCAACAGTACTCAACAAACTGGCAGATGCGGGTGTACCAACTTACTCAGTTGGTAAAATCAGTGATATTTTCAATGGTTCAGGTATTACAAATGATATGGGTCACACCAAGTCCAACATGCACGGTGTCGATGTGTTGATTGATACTCTGAAGTTATCAGACTTCGAGGAAGGTTTCTCCTTCACAAACTTAGTTGACTTTGATGCTGTGTATGGTCACCGTCGCAATATCGAAGGCTACCGCGATTGTTTGCAAGAGTTTGATGCACGTATTCCAGAGATTATTGACAATATGCGTGAAGATGATTTGCTCTTGATTACTGCAGACCACGGCAATGATCCGTCCTATGCTGGAACAGATCACACACGCGAATATGTGCCACTCTTGGCTTATAGCAAGTCATTCAAGGGAAGTGGAGTATTGCCAGTAGGCCATTTTGCGGACATTTCAGCAACCGTTGCAGAAAACTTCGGAGTGGACACAGCAATGATTGGCGAAAGCTTCTTGGAGAAACTAGTTTAATGGAGAAGCTAACGGTCTATATCAATCCCGACTGTAGCAAGTGTAAAAAATTAAGAATATTGCTGTCCAGTCAGGATATGGAAGTCAAGTGGGTTAATTATTTGGAAACGCCATTAAGGGGGGCTGAATTGACAGCTCTCTTGGAAAAAATGGGCAGTCAACCTTCAGCAGTTACTCGATTGAAGGAAGAAGAACGACTAGCCTTGTCAGAAGAAGAAATCTTAGAGCGTTTAGTTAAAGAGCCTGCTCTTCTCAATCGCCCCATTATCGAGCGAGAGCAGACAGCCTTCCTCTGTCGTCCACTTGACATCATCAAAGAAAAAATGCCAGAATATGACTGGTCGGATTATTTATAAAAGGAGAAAATATGAGTTTACTTGCAAAAATCAATGAAACAAAAACGTTCTTGGAAGAAAAAGGTTCGGTAAAACCTGAATTTGGTTTGATTTTGGGTTCTGGCTTGGGCGAATTGGCCCAAGAAGTTGAGAATGCTGTCGTTATCGACTATGCAGACATTCCAAATTGGGGTAAATCAACAGTTGTTGGTCACGCTGGGAAGTTGGTGTATGGTGATTTGGCAGGTCGCAAGGTTTTGGCTCTTCAAGGTCGTTTCCATTTCTACGAAGGCAATCCAATGGAAGTTGTGACTTTCCCAGTCCGTGTCATGAAAGCTCTTGGTTGTGAAGGCGTGATTGTTACTAATGCCGCAGGTGGTATCGGCTACGGTCCAGGTACCCTTATGGCCATTACAGACCACATCAACATGACTGGCCAAAATCCATTGATTGGGGAAAACTTGGAAGAGTTTGGGCCACGTTTCCCAGATATGTCAAATGCCTACACTAAAGAATACCGTGAAAAAGCGCATGCCGTTGCGGAAAAATTGGGTATCAAGTTGGACGATGGTGTCTACCTCGGTGTGACAGGCCCTACCTATGAAACACCTGCTGAAATCTTGGCCTTCAAGACCATGGGGGCCCACGCAGTCGGTATGTCAACAGTACCAGAAGTTATCGTGGCAGCTCACTCAGGTATGAAAGTCTTGGGTATTTCTGCTATCACTAACTTTGCGGCTGGTTTCCAATCTGAACTCAATCACGAAGAAGTTGTAGAAGTAACCGAGCAAATCAAGGGCAACTTCAAGGGCTTGGTGAAAGCTATCTTGGCTGAGTTATAAGCATTCGAAAATAGAACAAAGAGGTACATTACATGTCTATCCATATTTCCGCAAAACCAGGTGAAATCGCTGATAAGATTTTGCTTCCTGGTGATCCGCTTCGTGCTAAATTTATCGCTGAAAACTTCCTTGAAGATGCCGTTTGCTTCAACGAAGTCCGCAATATGTTCGGCTACACAGGTACTTACAAAGGTCATCGCGTATCTGTCATGGGAACAGGTATGGGAATGCCTTCTATCTCTATCTACGCCCACGAGCTTATCAATGACTACGGTGTGAAAAAGCTAATCCGTGTAGGAACTGCAGGTTCGCTCAACAAGGATGTTCATGTTCGTGAATTGGTTTTGGCGCAAGCAGCCGCAACTAATTCTCGTATGATCAATATTGACTGGCCAGAGTACGATTTGCCACAAATCGCTGATTTTGGTCTTTTAGATAAGGCTTATCATATCGCCAAAGAACTCAACATGACAACGCATGTTGGCAATGTTTTATCATCAGATAGTTTCTATTCTCCAAAATTGTTTAGCCGCAACTTAGAATTAGGTCAACTAGGTGTCAAGGCAGTCGAAATGGAAGCAGCTGCACTTTATTACCTAGGTGCTAAGTTTGGCGTTCAAACGCTTGCCATTATGACGATTTCAGATAGCTTGGTTAATCCAGAGGAAGACACCACAGCAGAAGAGCGTCAAAACACTTTCACAGACATGATGAAGGTCGGTTTGGAAACTCTGATTGCAGAATAATTAAGAATAATTCTGATTGTAGTAACCTGCAATCGTTTAAAAGACGAACCAATTTCTATTTGTACGGAAGTTGGCTTGTCTTTTTTTTATAAATAGGGTATAATTAAGAAAACGTTTACAAAGATAAAGCGAAATCTTTCTGAATGATTACATCAATATATACAGGAGAAACCTTATGATAAATTTACAAAATTTTGTTCAATCCATGTATGCCAAACGTATTGAGGATTGTACAGACCAAGAACTCTATTATGCCTTGCTTGCTTTTACAAAACAGCAAAGCGAAGCTAAGTATACAAATGACCAAAAGAAAAAGGTTTACTATATTTCAGCAGAGTTCTTGATTGGTAAACTCTTGTCCAACAACCTGATTAACTTAGGTGTCTATGACGAGGTGAAGAGCCAATTAGCTGCTGCAGGTAAGGACTTGATTGCCGTTGAAGAAATGGAGTTAGAACCTTCTCTTGGTAACGGCGGTTTGGGGCGCTTGGCTGCCTGCTTCCTTGATTCAATTGCTAGTCTTGGTCTTAACGGTGATGGGGTCGGCTTGAATTATCACTTTGGACTGTTTAGACAATTATTCGAATACCATCAGCAGTCTGCTGTGCCAAACGAGTGGATTACACCACGTTCATGGTTAACAGAGTCACCGATTTCTTATCAGGTGCCATTTGCTAACTTTACCTTGACTTCTAAGTTGTATGACATCGATGTACCTGGTTATAAAATGGAACGCAAGAATCGTCTTCGCTTGTTTGACCTTGGTTCAGTTGATGACAATATCATTTATGATGGAATAGAATTTGATAAGGAAGATATTTTCCGCAACTTGACTCTCTTCCTTTATCCAGATGATTCGACCGATGAAGGTAAAGTTCTGCGTATCTTCCAGCAGTATTTTATGGTGTCTAACGCTGCGCAACTATTGATTGATGAAGCAGTTGCTAAGGGGTCAAACTTACATGACCTGCCTGATTATGCTGTTGTTCAAATCAACGATACTCACCCATCACTTGTTATTCCAGAATTGATTCGTTTGTTGGAACTTCGCGGTATTTCCTTTGATGAGGCAATCGAAATTGTTAAGAAAATGACTGCCTACACTAACCACACTATTTTGTCAGAAGCTCTTGAAAAATGGCCGCTTGACTTCCTCAACCGTGTGGTTCCTCACTTAGTACCATTTATCGAGGAATTGGATCGTCGTGCCAAAGAAGTGAAGGATGATCCTGCTGTCAATATCATCGATGAACATGGCCGTGTTCACATGGCTCACATGGATATTCATTATGGTTATTCTATCAATGGGGTGGCGGCACTTCATACAGAGATCTTGAAAACATCTGAGTTAAAAGCTTTCTATGAGCTATATCCTGAAAAATTCAATAATAAGACAAATGGGATTACCTTCCGTCGCTGGCTCATGCATGCTAATCCAAGTTTGGCAAGTTATCTGGACGGCCTACTTGGACATGGCTATCATCACGATGCTAGCGAGTTGGAAAAACTTTTAGAATACAAGAATGACAAGGAACTGAAATCTTGGTTGGAAAAAACCAAACAGCACAACAAGCGGAAGTTGCAACGTCATATTGCCAAAACTCAAGGTGTACATGTCAATCCTGAATCCATCTTTGATGTGCAAATCAAGCGCATGCACGAGTACAAGCGTCAACAAATGAATGTTCTTTATGTCATTCACAAGTATTTGGACATCAAGGCTGGGAATATCCCCGCGCGTCCGTTGACTGTCTTCTTTGGTGGAAAAGCTGCACCAGCTTATACTACAGCACAAGACATCATTCATCTGATTTTGGTCTTGTCACAGGTTATCAAAAATGACCCAGAAGTGGCACCGCATTTGCAGTTGGTCATGATTGAAAACTATAACGTAACGGAAGCCAGCTTCATCATCCCAGCGGCAGACATTTCAGAGCAAATTTCCCTTGCATCTAAAGAAGCTTCTGGTACTGGTAACATGAAATTCATGCTCAACGGCGCCTTGACTATTGGTACAGATGACGGTGCCAACGTGGAAATTCATGAATTGGTCGGCGATGAAAATATCTACATCTTCGGTCAAGATAGCCAGACTGTTATCGACCACTATGCAAATGGAACTTACCATCCATATTCCTTCTACGAACGTGAAGCCATCCGTCCATTGATTGATTTCATCACTTCTGACACCATTCGTCATGCTGGTGGTATCGATGAACGCCTCTGGCGCTTGCAGGACAACCTTAAGCACAATGACCACTTCATGACCTTGCTTGATTTGGAAGATTATATCTCGACTAAAGAGCAGATGTTAGCAGACTACGAAGATCGCGACAGCTGGTTGGAAAAAGTCATCGTCAACATTGCTAAAGCAGGATTCTTCTCATCAGACCGTACTATTCAACAGTACAATGAAGATATCTGGCATTTGGAAGCTAAATAAACTAAAAATGACCTTGCGGGGTCATTTTTTCTGTATTCTATTTTTAAAAGATTGAGCGATTGCGGATTGTCCCAAGAAGTTTCCAAGGGCAAAGCCAGAGGTGTTAAGCAAGATGTCGCCAAGGTCAAAGAAGCCCAGTGAAAAGAAGAATTGACAGGCTTCAACTAGCAATATGACCCCTACAAAGAGAGAAAGTTTTTTCCAAGAAAATGAAAAAAGTAACCCAAGTGGTAAAAAGAGTAAGAGATTAAAGGCCAATATAGCAGGATTGAGAAATAGGTCTTGAAAGAAAGTGCTAAGGAGATTCCAGTTGACACCTTGGATGCCCATGCTTTTGAAAAAGAGAAGATAGACTAGCAGAAGCCCGTAGCAAGCGTAGAAAAACCAAAGTGTCAGTCGCGAAATGTGGGGCTTATAGACAAGTCGAAATAGGGTAAAGCAAAATCCGGTCATTAACAGGATTGCGGCAAGTGTCGGCCAAAAATCAACCGTCAGGAAAATGGTCGTGAACTGGTAAAAAAGAAAGGTCATAAAGAGCCAGCGGCAAAGTAGAAATGATAGAATCAAGTTGATACAATCGTAGAAAATTTCTTTTTTCATAGAGGACCTCCTTATTCATTATATCATTATTTTGAGAGGAGTTAAAGTCTGTAAAAAATATTTTTATAGACAGTGTGCTATAATAGTTGGTATGAAAAAACGACCGACATCTGCCTATATCCACATTCCATTTTGTACCCAGATTTGTTACTACTGTGATTTTTCCAAGGTCTTTATTAAGAATCAGCCTGTTGACGAGTATTTGGCAGCCCTTATGGAAGAGGTTAAGTTTTACGACCTGCCAGCCCTCAAGACCCTCTACATCGGAGGCGGAACACCGTCGGCTCTCTCAGCAGAACAGTTGGACTACCTCCTGACCAATCTGGAGGACTTGCTGGACTTGTCGCAACTGGAAGAATTCACTATCGAGGCCAATCCAGGTGACTTGACGGCAGACAAGATTGCAGTTCTGAAAAAATCCAGGTGCAATCGGGTATCGCTGGGCGTTCAGACCTTTGACGACCGTATGTTGAAAAAAATTGGTCGCAGTCACAATCAGGCCCAGATTTATGAAACCATTGCAGCCCTCAAGGAAGCGGGCTTCCACAACATTTCCATCGACCTGATTTATGCTCTGCCTGGTCAGACCATGGAGCAGGTGGTGGACAATGTCGCCAAGGCCTTGGAGCTGGACATTCCCCACATGAGCCTCTATAGCTTGATTTTGGAGAATCACACGGTCTTCATGAACCGCCAGCGTCGTGGCAACCTCCATCTGCCCAACGAAGATGTGGAGTCCGATATGTTTGACTACATTCTTCAAGAGTTGGAAAAAAACGGCTTTGAGCACTACGAAATCTCCAACTTCACCAAGCCTGGTTTTGAAAGTCGCCACAACCTCATGTACTGGGACAATTCCGAGTATTACGGCTTGGGAGCAGGTGCTTCAGGCTACATCGACGGCATGCGCTACCGCAATCGGGGCCCCATCCAGCACTACCTCAAATCCATCCGCGAAAAAGGCCATTCTCGCTTACACGAAGAGTTTCTCAGCCAGACTGAGCAGATGGAAGAAGAGATGTTTTTAGGGCTACGGAAAAAAACTGGCGTGTCCATTGAGCGATTCGAGGAAAAGTTTGGTATCTCCTTTGAAGACTGCTACGGTCAGGTGGTCAGAGACTTGAAAATTGAAGGTCTCTTGCAAGAAGAAGACCGTTGGCTTCGGATGACCAAAAAAGGATTGTTTCTTGGCGATACAGTTGCCGAGCGTTTCATTATAGAAGATTAGAAAGAGGACACAATGGGACTAAGCTACCAAGAAGAGTTCACCATTCCCTTTGATATGGTGGATGTTAAACAAGAAATCAAACTGCCTGACTTTATTTCCTATTGTTTGGGGCTATCAGGTCGGCAGTCGGAAGAACTAGGTCGCAGTGACCTCTATATTTTTCAGGAATTTGGCTTGATTTGGGTCGTGACAGACTATGAGCTGACTATTCAACGCCTACCTAAATACAATGAAACCATCACGATAAAAACAGAAGCAGTTGCCTACAACAAGTTTTTCTGTCATCGGATGTTCTACATCTACGATGAGGCAGGTAATCTTTTGCTGGATATTCTCTGTTATTTTGTCTTGATTGATTTTGAGAGTCGCAAGGTTGCTCCAGTACCGGAAGCTTTGATTGCCCCTTACCAGTCTGAGCAGGTCAAGAAATTGCCTCGGGCTCCCAAGTATCAGTTCTTGGAAAATCCATCTGTTCAAGAATTTCCTGTTCGCTATTTTGACTTGGATATGAATGGCCATGTCAATAATGGCAAGTATCTGGAATGGATGTATGAAGCACTAGGCTATGATTTTCTGCTCTGCCATGTCCCTAAAAAAATCCAACTCAAGTATCTCAAGGAGGTAGAGGCGACTAGCTTGGTAAGTTCACGCATGGTGTCTAATGCTTGTGTCAGTCAGCATGAGATTGTGGTAGATGGGCATATCCATGCGCAAGCTGTCATAGAATGGAGGGAGCGTCATGTCGCAGGATAAGTGGTTGGAATGGGCCGTACGTTTACAAGCCTTGGCTCAGACTGGTTTGTAAAGATGTCTATGATATGGAGCGTTTCGAAGAAATCAGATAGATTGTGGCGGAAATGTTGATAGATCTGTCTGGGCAGCTTGAGAAAGAAAGTTAATTAACCAAGGGGCAGTGCGCCCCTTTTTCTGTTTGCGAGCTATCTCAAACCCAAAAAAAGAAGGAACATTTCGTAGTTTTTTGAAATATAGTGGTTTGAATTAGGAAAAGGACAACTTTAAGTTATAGTGTTAATAACCCACTCCTAAAATAACTTTAGAGTTCTCAAATTGATAAGTTTAGATATGCCTTATTTTTAATACGTAGCGCTATATTAAGTGATTATTATTCCTAAAAAATAAACGAATATTTTTCATAAAATGTATGTTTTTACTGGAGTTTTTATTCTAAATATGCTAAAATTATAGTGCATATTCCTTTTTCACGAAGTATTACAATCCTTGTTAAAAAAGGATATTTTATAAAAAGGATAGCCTCTGATATATATATATATATATGCTGTTTATTTATTGTTTTTTGGAGAGGAGGAGATGTTTTGACAGAGAAAACTCAACCATCTGTAACGGTGCTTATTCCTGTTTATAACGGGGAGGAACACATCGGAGATTGTTTGGATAGTCTGCTAAATCAAAGCTATGATAATTATCAGATACTGGTTGTTAACGATGGTAGTAGGGATAAAACTTTAGAAAAGTTGCAACAATATCCCGTGAAAATTCTTTCCTATGAGGAGAACAAAGGCATTTCCTATGCCCTTAACTACGGAATTGACCATATTGATACAGATTATATCATCCGTATGGATGCAGATGATTTGGCTCATTATGACCGTATTCGGATACAGGTCAACTTTATGGAAAATAACCCACAGGTCTTTATGAGTGGCTGTACCAGCTATCCAGGCCCTGTTCATGGCAACAAGTGGGAGGTGGCTTTTGGTGAAAGACGCTTGACCACCTTTAATGAATTGAGGACATTCTACCTTTTTCATCCCTACCTCCTGCACCCTGGCGTGATTTTTAGGACAAAGAGCTGGAAGGAGAAAGGGTACCGCTATGACTCCCGCTTCGATGGGGTTGAGGACTTTGAACTTCACAGGCGAATCATTATGGAAGAGGAGGTCTACCTGCTTCACCTCCATCTTATCCATGTTCGTTCCAGAGAAGGCAGTGCTTCGTCAGTCCCTCAGTCTGTCACCCTCGAGCGACTGAATCGGGCCAATCGCCACTTTTACCAGAGCCATGGAGTGCCCTACGAGGGAGATATGCTCTATCTGGGCAAGACCATGTTCCCTGCTACCTACTCGACCAGTAGAGCAGAGCTAGAAAAAGCAGAGAACTTTGCCTGCCAGCTACTGGAAGTAGACTATTTCAAACAACGGCTGAAGAGGGACATCATCAAGCCACTCTTTGCCTATCTCTATCAAATTGCTAAAGAATAAGCTTCACTTGTCTATTCAGACTCATTTCAGAACTTTAAAAAAGAGGAAAATAAAATGTTAGATAAGAAAAAAATAAATTTTCGTCGTAAGCGGATGATGACACCTGATAAACGTTACCGCTACTCGATCCGTAAGTTTAATGTGGGCATCGCTTCTGTAGCCATCGCTGCCTTCATGTTTTTAGGTAATGGTGCGGTATCTGTTTCTGCAAATGATTTGGCTTCTAATGAGGAAGTGATTCCTACTAGTGGTCCAGTAAGTGAGGAAGTTCTGCCATCTTCCACTGAGATAAAAGAAACGGAGCCAGTGTCTTCGTCTACACTTCCTACTGAAACTCCTGAGGAAACGCCAACTGCCTTGCCTGCACAGACGGAAAAGGTTGTTACAGAAGAGACAGTTCCAGTGGCCGAGAATGCAGATTCCCTCCCAACAAACGAATCACAGCAAGAAAGCTTGAGCACAAAAGAAAGTGACGATGCCTTAGCAGCAGCCAAGAAAGTTCTCGAAGAAGTCATCTCAGAAGCGGAAGTCTTGTCAGCCGATGCTCTTCGCAAAGCAGCTAAGTCAACAGCAGACACAAGCTCGCTTCAATCAGCAGCTAATGCAACCAAAGCAGCAGCAGAAGCAGCCAACCAAGTCTTTGCGGATGAACATGCCAGTCTTGAAGATATCAATGCCCAAATCACAGCTATCCGTACCGCAGTAGGAAACTTGGGTCCAGAGCTGACAAGCTTTACAGGAACGGAAGAAGTGACGGTTATGCTAGCTGCAACGACATCGGGGGCAGCAGATGCCAACCAAAGCGGTATAGATGAGATTTCCGAGCGTACGGGACAATATACGGCTATCAGCGTAACAACGCAAAACTTCAAGTGGGAGGATATGGAACCGAGTCCTATCATTGCGCTAAAGAAGACGGATGGAACCTATAAGTATAAGAAGTTTAGCGGTCCGGTTACCGTGAATATTGCAAAGGAGGCACAACGAGCAGGCCAATTTGTAGATGCTGCGACATACATATCGGCAAACGGTACATTGCAGGCAGGCGATAAAGTATATATTATTCAGGAATCGGACTTCACCTCCGCCCCGACCTCTATTGAGGAAAGCTATGACCTGACGAAGTTCCACCATAGAAAAAATCTGATTTTTGGTGGGGATGGTATTTATGAGGGGGCTCCTATTGAAGATCTGGCTGCTCCTGATGCTGATGCGACTTATAGTGCATTTATAGCATTGGCACGACCGGACTCCTTTGTATCGGAGATTAGGTTTACGGATACGGGTTGGGATAGTGATGGTGTATTCTCGCCGAGATATTTGCCGAAAGAAAATAATACTGTGTTGGTGGCGGACAGTATCCGTGAGGCTTTGGGGCAGGCAGAACAGAATGAACAGTCTTACAAGAATTTTGGTTTGTTCTTGTCGCATATAGATGGAAACGATGATAAGGTCAACAAGCCAAATACCGTCATGGAATTGCCGAAAGGCGTGGAGGTGGTCTTTGCAGATAAGAACAGTCAGCCGACAACCTTTGCTGAGGCTATGGCCGAGATTCTGGAGGCACTCCGATATGATGAGAATTATGAGATAGTAAATCATAAAGACACATTAAAATTTAAGTTTATCGTAAAAAAAGATGGACAAATTATCCAAGAAGATGCAGCCTGGAGAGAAATCACATTACATGTGTATTCTAGTACCGAGAAAGTGCAAGGGCTGGTGAAAACAAAGCTCACCAACACACAAAATAACTTTGCAGCGGGCATCGTAGACAATATCGACTTCTCCGGCTTGCCGGAAGAGATGAAAAAAGAAGCGATAGAGATGGAGAAAACATATCGGAATGTGGACGGAAGTCTACCGCAAGACGGAGCACTGCCGCAATTTTCGAATCCGGACAATAAGCACTATGACTGGATAAATAAGGACGGTGAAGAAAGCGCGGGTAATCACGCTACATCACCGGCACGATATTTCCCGTATGACATGGATTTATTTCAGGGAGATGGAGGTAAAATTAATGAAAAGCTGCTGGGATATATACCTTATATCCAAGCTTACAAACGTGGGAACTCTGATGTTCCTATTGACGAACCTGGGATTACTCCCAGTGAGCATGATAAGGAATTGGTACCATATTTCACCCTAGGTTCCATCTTTTCAAAAACCATGTTTGGTCGTTTTATGACTCCGGAACCGGGAGGCGTGAATGGAAGCTATTGGCACTCGTTGACGCAGGCGATGCCTATCCCGCAGCTTGACTTTGAGCCTGAGGTCAATCTGGATATCGTAACCCTTTCCGATAATCCACAACCGAATCCAAAGGGAACAGTGAAGATTGTCTACAAGGCTTTGAACGCTGATGGTACAGATGTAGATAGCAGTGTGGTTCTAAGAGCAGATGTCACTGACACAGAGGATGCAGCAGTAGGTACACCATGGAATGCCAAAGAGACGGGTGTTGACCATGATAAGGATACTGCTACAGCCCCTATTGACGAAAGACCTGAAACATTTACGACGCAAGCGACAGAAACAAATCCAAGTCGTGAATATAAACTGGTATCTGCAAAAACAACGGTACAAACACCGACAGATGCAGCTCCAGTTACTGTTACAGATGATGCACAACTCGAAGGTCAAGTAATAGAAGGAACCACTACCGTAACCTATTATTATGCCTTGGTGCAGGAACAACCAGCCACTTCAAGAGAAGTGAAAGGTGATGTTATCATCAAGTATGAGGATACTGCTGGAACAGAAATCAAAGGTCAGTTGAAAGATACTGATCAAGGAGTGGTGGCGACGTACACCACCCCAAGTCGTCGCTATATCAAGGTTGACAATCAAGTAACCTACCTGGACTCAGAACCAGCTGAAACAGTGAAGTTGTCTAATCTTGCATACAATGCCGACCAGACTCGTGAGGATGGAACGGTTGAGAAACCAGCTACAATTGAATCTGCTGGGAAGACCTACCGCTTTATCAAGCGCAAAGACGATTCAGCAACAGTAACAGGTTTAGTCACAGAAGCGACAAAAACGGTAACCTATGTCTATGCACCAGAACAGACACGTGAAGTACCAACCCCATCAAATGGTAGTGTCATTGTGGAGTACAAGTTGGAGGGCAGTGAAACACCTGAAAAACCAGAAGGTACAAAACTTCAGGCTGACTTCAAAGACACAACGGATCAATTGGTATCGACTTCAACCGTTACTGAAACCTACTACGTGGATGCAAATGGTAAGGAGCAGGTAACCAATACCAGCGAACCTGTTGTAACGCTAACAAATGCGATCTATGAAGTGACTAAGGACGAAGCACCAGATGTCTTGACAATTGGTGGGAAGACGTACCACAAAGTTCGAGTAAACGGTCAAGAAAATGGTACGCTTCCAGCAGGTGAGACAAAAGTTACTTACTACTATGCGGAAGAGCAAGTAGAGGAAGGTGTAATCGAAGAAAAAGGGAACGTCACAGTCAAATATGAGACAGAAAGTGGCACAACCTTGAAACCAGACTATAAGGATAGTGAAAACGTCCTTGTCTCAAGCACTCCAACGACAAGACGTTATTACCTAAAAGATGGCAAAAAAGTTTACCTAGATGAGCAACCAGTTCGTGGCACAACAACAAAAACTGATGCGACATACGATACTCGTGAAGACAAATCAGCAACGGGTGGAGTAAACGAAAAACCAGCTACTCTTACAGATGAATCAGGTACTACGTATCACCTCATCAAGACTAAGGACAAAACTCCAGAGAATGGAACCTTGCCAGCAGGTGATACAGTCGTAACCTATGTCTATGCACCAGAACAGACACGTGAAGTACCAACCCCATCAAATGGTAGTGTCATTGTGGAGTACAAGTTGGAGGGCAGTGAAACACCTGAAAAACCAGAAGGTACAAAACTTCAGGCTGACTTCAACGACACAACGGATCAATTGGTATCGACTTCAACCGTTACTGAAACCTATTACGTGGATGCAAGTGGTAAGGAGCAGATAACCAATACCAGCGAACCTGTTGTAACGCTAACAAATGCGACCTATGAAGTGACTAAGGCCGAAGCGCCAGATGTCTTGACAATTGGTGAGAAGACGTACCACAAAGTTCGTGTAAATGGTACAGAAAACGGCACACTTCCAGCAGGTGAGACAAAAGTTACTTACTACTATGCGGAAGAGCAAGTAGAAGAAGGTGTAATCGAAGAAAAAGGGAACGTCACAGTCAAATATGAGACAGAAGGTGGCGCACCCTTGAAACCAGACTATAAGGATAGTGAAAACGTCCTTGTCTCAAGCACTCCGACGACACGCCGTTATTACCTAAAAGATGGCAAAAAAGTTTACCTAGATGATCAACCAGTTCGTGGCACAACAACAAAAACTGATGCGACATACGATACTCGTGAAGACAAATCAGCAACGGGTGGAGTAAACGAAAAACCAGCTACTCTTACAGATGAATCAGGTACTACGTATCACCTCATCAAGACTAAGGACAAAACTCCAGAGAATGGAACCTTACCAGCAGGTGATACAGTCGTAACCTATGTCTATGCACCAGAACAAACTGAAATAATCCCTACAGAGAACAAAGCCAAGGTAACTGTAAATTACTATATCTTGGGTACAAGCACACCTCTTCAACCAAGCTATGAAGATACTCCAGCTACTAAGATTTCGGAGACGGTAACAACCAACACCTATTATCTAGATGCCAATAATGAGCGTGTGCCAGTAGGTGATTCGGCTGTAGTAATCAATCCAGTTGATCCAGCGGTGTCTTATGATACAACTGAAACCAAGAATGGTAAAGAAGAACGTCCAACTACACTTAAGTCAGGTGACAAGACCTACCACTTGGTAGAGGCAGCGACAACCTTCACGGAAGGTACAGGCGTCAGCGGAACCTTGACCAAGGATACAGTTGTAAATTACTACTATGCGGAAATCAAGGAAGAAGTCAATACTGAACGAACTAACGGTTCCGTAACGATTAAGTACGAAACTACAGATGGTACTCCATTACGCGACGACAAGGAAGACACCGCTTCAACTGTTATTAGCACCAAGACTACCACTAAGAAGTACTATGAGTATGATGGTCAAAAAGTCTATGTTGGTGACCCAGTAGAGTCAACAGAAACTAAAGACCTCTCCTATGACACAACAGAAGCGGACAAAGATGAGAAACCATCTACCCTAGAAAAAGATGGCAAAACTTACCAACTTGTTGCAGTGAAAGCTGGCTCAGCAGACGAGAACGGTAAAGTCACAGGTGACCATGTCGTAACCTATGTCTATGCGGAAATCAAGGAAGAAGTCACAACCGAACCAACTAACGGTTCCGTAACGATTAAGTACGAAACTACAGATGGTACTCCATTACGCGACGACAAGGAAGACACCGCTTCAACTGTTATTAGCACCAAGACTACCACTAAGAAGTACTATGAGTATGATGGTCAAAAAGTCTATGTTGGTGACCCAGTAGAGTCAACAGAAACTAAAGACCTCTCCTATGACACAACAGAAGCGGACAAAGATGAGAAACCTGAAACCTTGCAAAAAGATGGTAAAACTTACCAACGTGTTGCAGTGAAAGATGGCTCAGCAGACGAGAACGGTAAAGTCACAGGCGACCATGTCGTAACCTATGTCTATGCGGAAATCAAGGAAGAAGTCACAACCGAACCAACCAACGGTTCCGTAACGATTAAGTACGAATCTACAGATGGTACTCCATTACGCGACGACAAGGAAGACACCGCATCAACTGTTATTAGCACCAAGACTACCACTAAGAAGTACTATGAGTACGATGGTCAAAAAGTCTATGTTGGTGACCCAGTAGAGTCAACAGAAACTGTAGATCTCTCCTATAACACAACAGAAGCGGACAAAGATGAGAAACCTGAAACCTTGCAAAAAGGCGATAAGACTTACCAACTTGTTGCAGTGAAAGCTGACTCAGCAGCTGAGAAAGGTAAAGTCACAGGCGACCATGTCGTAACCTATGTCTATGCGGAAGTGCCAGAGGAACCTAAACCAGAGGAACCTAAGCCAGGTGAGCCAACCCCACCAACAGACGGCGGCACCACCCCGCCAACGGATGGAGGAGTTAATCCGCCAACGGACGGCGGCACCACCCCGCCGACAGACGGAGGAGTAAATCCGCCAACAGATGGAGGCACCACCCC
>ALKQ01000067.1 GCA_000440235.1 Streptococcus suis 10581
GCACTTGAGATATAAGAAAAAAGGCTGACAAATAATTTTGAACGCGGTAAAATGAAGTCAAGAAATCACATAAGGAGAATAGGTCATGGCCCAAATAGCAGAAGAAATACGTTATCAACTCGAAGAATGGTTGGCACAAGGTTTCACAAGTCCAGAGGATAGAGCCAACTACCTAGCTTTAAAGGCACAGTATGAAGATGAAACTCTTGATTATAGCTTTTCAAAGCGTGAAATCACTGGACAGCTGGAACTCATCATCACAACTCGTGAGAATGATTTTCCAAACTTAGATGAGGTGATGAAGGCGGAATACCTTGATTTGGTTGCCCAACTAGATGATTTAGACAAGGGACAGGCTGACTATTATCGCAAGCAATTAGCCTAGAAAGAGGTGTAAGATGTTGGAACAAATTCTACAAAGCATTCTGATTATTATAGCAATAGGACTGATGTTGCTCGTCCTTTATCGGATTGTGAAAGTTTCAGGTGCTTTGTTTCTTATCGGACTCATCAGTGGATTAGTCTTTATAGAAATCTATGGAATCTACCTCTTCTTTACTGAGAGATACCTCTATACAGAAGATTTAGCCACCAATGGTATTTGGAGTTTTACAGGATTTTTTATTGCTTTGAATCTATTTCTCGTTTTAAGCTTTATTATAAAGTGGTGGAGAAATAGAATAGTTTAACACGGAGGATTACCGATTGGTAGTCCTTTTTCTTGTGATAAATTTTCCAAGATAATCTTGTTATGATGAGGCTATCACTAATAAAGGAGTAAGCCATGTTAAATAAAGTGAAAGCTCGATTTCTGATTGGAGTAGGAGGTTTAATCGCAGTCAGTTTTATGGTCA
>ALKQ01000068.1 GCA_000440235.1 Streptococcus suis 10581
CACGATTGGCTCACACTCAATATTTCACCAAGGTCCAGTTGGGTGAAAATAACGCTCGTATCAAGCCCTACATGACAGATTCGGCATTTTCAGAAGAGGAAGCAAATCAGAATAAAGCGATCAATCAAGTTTATAAAGATTATATGCTTGACTACCGATTCGAATCAGCCAGTATCTATGTCAACACAGAAAGCAATGTTTCACTTGCGGAAGTTACCTATCAAGTGACCTATGTTTCTGATTTGAGTGAGCAACAACAGCGAACCACTCAGACAGAAACCAAGACGGTTATGTTATCCTACTCCAAAGTTTCTGACAAACTCCTGGTTAATCAGTTGACCATTTGGAATGGGAAACTGGAGGACATGAAAGAAGTAACAGATGGAGCCAATTCCAGCATACCAACGATCCAAGGAACTACAACAAGTGAGAACAACTAGCAGGAGACAGTCTTCTGCTTTTTTTTTGATAGGGAGACAAGATGACACGAATTAAAGCAGTAAAACAAAAGGCCATTTTAGATGTGGCTGAAAGTCTGGGTTATTCCTTCAGACGTTTATCAGGACACATTTATGAACACCCAGACCATGATTCCTTTCGGATTTTTGCGGATACCAATACTTTCAAATGGTTTTCAAGAGATATACAAGGGGATGTAATTGACTTTGTTCAATTAGTGGCAGGTGTTTCTTTCAAAGAGGCTGTGTCTTATCTTGAAACTGGAGATTTTGAACTGACCAAAGTAATAGAAGAGGTTTATCAACCGTTTCAATATTATTTGCGTGAAGAACCCTTTCAGCAAGCACGTACTTACTTGAAAGACATCCGTGGACTAAGTAATCAGACTATCAATTCCTTTGGCAGACAAGGATTACTTGCTCAAGCTACTTATCATTCGGAGCCCGTATTAGTGTTAAAAAGCTATGACCACAACGGGACCTTACAGGCCGCAAGCCTTCAAGGTCTCGTCAAAAATGAAGAAAAATACAATCGAAGCTATCTCAAAAAAATCATGAAAGGATCTCATGGCCATGTCGGTATTAGTTTCGATATTGGGAATCCCAAGCGACTCATTTTTTGTGAATCCGTTATCGATATGATGAGTTATTATCAGCTTCACCAAAAGCAATTATCCGATGTTCGCCTGATTTCAATGGAAGGCTTAAAACATTCTGTGATTGCTTATCAGACCTTGCGTCTAGCAGCAGAGGAACAGGGGAAATTGGTATTTCTAGATACAGTAAAACCAAGCAGACTTAGCCATTATCTTCAGGCAATACAAGAGACGACAAACTTTTTCCAAACCCATTCAAACGCAATAACATTGGCTGTTGATTACGATGAAGCAGGAAGAGAATTTTGTCAGAAACTGTCAGATAAAGGACTTCCGATTTCCCAAGATTTACCACCATTACAAGGACTTGAAACAAAGTCAGATTGGAATGATATTGTGAAACGACAAAAGGAATTATCTTTAAGAGATCTTATCCAGTCAGCCCAGATACAAGCTATTAAGAATCATCCTCCACCAAAACGAGAGCGTACTATGGAATTGTGATAACAAAATCAAGTCCGCTATCATAATCTAGAATGTGACAAGGAGGACACCCTATGAGTGTGATTGAACGTCTGGCTGAAAAAGTAGCTAGACAAGAAGAAAAGGTCTCACGTGAGACGGAGAAATTGGAACACTATCGTGACCAACTACAAACTGCAATGTATAGCACCTTTATCAAACGACAACAATCTAGTCAGTTGTCATTTCATGAAGCACTAGAGCAAGCCTTTGGTAAAGAAACCACACTACAACCAAATTACAGAAATGAGGATACAGAATGAGTAAAACATGGAATTTTGATCAGCCACTTGATGATGTGAAACCAACCTCGTCCCATGAAGAACGAGCTAAAATCGCAGCACTCTTCCATAAACAGGATGAAAAACCAATTGAAGAAGTAGATTATGTGGCTGCTTTTGAACAGC
>ALKQ01000069.1 GCA_000440235.1 Streptococcus suis 10581
GACGCCCGAATCAAAAGTTAAACAAAGCCAGCCGAAGAAAGTAAATATCACAAGCGACTATAAACAACACTTGGCAGACACTATTGCACAAAACAACAAGGATATTTCAGCCTGTCAAAAGCAAATTGAAGAACTTCATCAATTGATTGATGAAAAGAAAATCCAAAATAAAAAGTTGCAGGCTATTTCAGTAGCCATTGATGATTTATAAGTCAGGTAGTCCTATGCGGGCTACCTTTTTATAATTGAAGGAGAAGATAATGAAATTTTTTCAAAAGAAAAAACAGAACCAGGATCAATTTAAACGACTGATTCATCGACTATCTGAGATGTCAGATACTGAACTAACCAAAGTAGAACAACTCCTAGATGTGGTTTTTGATACAAATTTTAAGCCTGATAGAAACGTTGAATTATCTCAAAGCGTTATAACCGATGAGGAACAAAGTCTTGATAAGTCGATTCAGGAAGCGAAAAATAAACTTAACACGGAACAATTGGAAAAAAACATTGAGAGATTTAGACAAGGTAGGCGAGAGAGCAATAATAACAAATAACAGACCAATTATTTTGGCCTGTTTTTTGAAATATGTGTCATCGTTGAATCGTAACAATATAGCCTAGCTAGATTATTATCTCGTGAAGTTTCCACATTGAACATAAAATAATGGTCACGATGGTCTTTCGAATTTTTCTTATTTAGCTTGAAATAGGGCTTTTGAGATTTTGCCATGGCAAGCATAATATCATCTGTTAAAAAAGTAAGTGGATTATCTAGGGCTGAGTAGCGATAGAAATCTTCTTCAAAATTTCGGTAGCTATCACTAAAATAGTCCATTTGTAATTGATTTTTATTAAACTCAAGCTGATTCATATTCCACCTCTAAGTCTATTGCAAGAATATCAGAGATTTGAATACTGATGTAACCTTTTTTAGTTTCATACGAAACAGATTGGAAGGTCAAGTTCCTTACTTTTCCAAAGTAAATTTTTCAGGAACTGTCAGAATACTATTTAATTGATTATTGTATAGTTGATTGAGTAAAAGTAGTTTAAAAGAAGGTGTTGATATTCCTTTACAGATAAAACAAAAATAGAATCAATCAGTATTCCTAATAAAAACTATCTGAGACCACTAGGGGCTACAATCAATCGGAATAGAGGTTTGTGCTTATCTGTTTTTGCAAATAGGCAGGAACCTCACTCTTGTAACATAAATAATAAAAATAAAGAAGTAGTCGAAGAGAACGCTATAACTGCAGTCCAGTCAGTCCTCTGGCAAAGATGTGTTCCATATCAAAGAGAGAGCATACAACTCAGAAAAGCAAGTTTCAATGGTTTACCTCATATCCAGTAATCTCCAGTTGTTATTCCCATATTCTGATGAAAGGGCGTCCATTAGTGATACCCTCTTTGTTTCAACAGATTATTAAGGTAGCCTAAGTCTGCTAAAATCACAGATTGTTGGCAACCTTACAATAAGTTATCAACTACTTTGATATCATAAACAGAAGCTGATATGATAATATAGTTCAGACTATAACCAGATAAGGTAACGAGCATGTGAACTTTGAAACCGTAGAACTATAAGTGTTTAGAGGCATTGTAGCCAGAGTCTGCAACTC
The DNA here is from genome assembly GCA_000440235.1 of Streptococcus suis 10581. GTDB lineage: Bacteria > Bacillota > Bacilli > Lactobacillales > Streptococcaceae > Streptococcus > Streptococcus suis_F. Next base: position 1,626 of record ALKQ01000069.1, read on the forward strand.
CTTCGAAAATGCTTGTTCTGAGATTGCGAACAGACAGACAAATCGGTAAAGGAAAACTACCTACGATGGAAATTGATTGTCTTGATCGGCGATTAAAGCGACTTCTTTCCAGCAGTCTGCCACTGGGAAATAGTTGGCAGACTCGGTGAAAATGGGGTTGTGCTTTGATTCTTAGCTCAGTTACTAATAGAGATTCATCCGCAACTTTTGTCAAGCTGACATTATAACGATGTTTCACTGAATTTGGGCAATAATCCTGATAAAGCTGATAACATACTTTGAATAATTGCATCATATTCCATTGTAAATGATGGGATTAATTGGTAAACTGTAAGTAGATCATTAGGACAACTTCCTGTTTGTTACTTACAGCATAGTCCTTTTGTGCTTTTTGTGGTATTTTGAGTTTGACCTAGTACCACGGTTAATAAAGTAGTATAATAATAGTGAAGCGTAGTATATTATTTTGGAATTTCTGGAGGTAGAGGATGCGGTCAAAGAGGAAAAAGCATGTTATTAATAATCAGGATTTAATGAGCCTTAAGGCAAAAGTCATTAAGGGGAAATTAGTCAGAAAAGACGTAATTAAAATAAAAGAGTCAAGTAACTCAATACTTAAAAGGGAGTTCTTTAGAACGACAATTATTACCAAGGAGTATTTTTCGCAACATTCTAAAAATACTATTATTAAAGATATTACCAAGGTAGAAAATCTTAATGTACTTAATGTAGATCCTGTCGGTTTTATGAAAGAAATGGAATGGTATATTTTAGAGTTACTCTTTTATAAAAAGCAATTGAATGAATATTCTTCACTTAAATTGGAATTTGAAGATTCTTTTTTTAGAAAAGGAGGAGATTTTGGTGAATCCATTTTAGTGCAAATAAAGGAGAAATTTGGTTTTTCTTTGTGGGGAATTGAGAATGAATTGTTGATTCAGAAAAACCAAAACAATCATACCAAAAAGGAGCTTCAAAAATACTGCGATAATAAATTCCAGAACAAGAGTAGCTATTTAAATTTTAATTCATATTTACTATCTCTTGTAGTCAATAAAATAGTAGATGAATCGGATCCAATTCTCTATAGTAAAACAAGTAAAAAACAAATTGAGAATGTGCACCATACATTAAAACCCATACTTTCTTTTTTCGTTTCATTTGAAGATTTTCCAATTGATGATGAAGAAATAGTTAGCATGCTATTATCTACGTCCGTATTGCTTTCTATAATAGATAGATTCAATATTTTAGTAAAGTTACTTTTGAATTTTCCAGAAAATATAAAGAAAAGAATTCGGAAGAATTTTATAGATTTATTAAGTCAGTTTGATGATTATAGAATAAAACATTTTTTATTCGAAGGTTCCGAATTTATTGAAAATATGAAAGATAGTGATATACAATTTGTTGAATCAGAAATTAAGTTGTATTGCGGAGACTACAAGCAGAACCAAGAATCAATTAATAGAGTATTAAAAGAGTTTTACATTAGTAAATCAAGCCTGGATATGTTGACCTACTATACTTCATTACAGATTAGTGAGGGCGATTATGACGAGGATATATTAAATTCAGCGTATATCTTTGATTTGGTAGATATTATTGATTGCTATCGATCAGTAAAGAGTTTTAGTCAAACTTCTTTTGAAAAATATGTCAGTAAACTATTCTACTATACTAGGAAATATAGTAATTTTGACTTACTCAATCAATTCTCGATGTATCTAAACCAATTTTTGAGTGGAAGTCAGAATGATATAAGGATAGAGTTGTTTGATAGGTATATTAGTTTGTCTTATTTGAAATATGTTGACAACATTTCAGAAACAGAAGAGTTCCTTTCTAAAACGAATGCATTATCAAATATAGATTTTGACAGTATAATAAATCAAAAATTCGATAATCTGAAATTTGCAGCAGAATTTGAGGTGGTTTTGAGCTTGTTGAGGCACTCAGAAATCAGCATTACTGACTTTGAAATTCTTATTGAAGTAATCGAGAGACATAAACTACCTATTTGGTATCTAGAAGAGGTGAAGTATTTTCTTTATAAATATTATTTAGAGAAGCGAGATTTGGAAAATATAATATTAGAATTTTCAGATACATATTTCCGTACGAAAAATGCTATTTTTATGTACCCGTTAGATGAGATGAGGAATATTTTTGATGAAGAAAATCGTAATCTAGATTTATCAAAAATCGAGGTATCAATATTTGCAAAGCTATGTGGCTCAGAAAGATTGAAATATGTTTTTGAAGATTATCTAGAAAATAATTTAATAGATTATCCTTCTAGCATTAAAATTACAACTGGTAATAAAGATAGGGTCAGGTTTGTTTTAGAGTATATTTGTACACGTGATTTCTTATCTGATATGGCATTGTTATTTGAATCCGAGGAACAAGTAGTCAACGAACGTCTAAGTATTCTTAGTAAATTGAACGAGGAAAATGAAGAAGACTTTGATAACAAATATACAAAAGAAATTAGTGAATTGTCACAAGAGGTTTTATTGAAGAAACTGGTACGATCGGTAAATCAAAGTAAGTTAACTGTTGATAGTGAAAAAATATATGTGAAAAATAAGAAAGATTTTGACAAATTTTTCGATGATTTTTTTGATAGTGCAGATTCTAGTGAAGTTGAATATATTCCAATTTCAGATCAATCAATAAATTTAAGCAATGGTGATCAATTGTTTTTTATAAATTTTAAGGAATATACACCTAAAATGAGGGCACTTGAAGGCGTGTTTGAGAGAATAGTTAACAAGTTTCTATTTGATGATGATGGGTTAGACTCATATCTGAGCACAAGAATTAGGCATGGAACACTACAGGGGCAGATAAGGAAACCATTTAATAACAATTACTTGATAACCGAGAAAATATCGGACTCTTCAGAAGTTTATGCTCAAAATGAGTACATAAGAGACATAGTTGGAGCTGAGTATGAAAAGATATCTGATATTTTAAATGAATTTTCAAAATCTATAGATAATGAAATATCCTATATTAAGCAAGAACTCTTGCAAATTAAATATAAGAGTCGAGGGATTGACTCCGGTATATTTAATTTAAGCGATAGCTTCGACGACTTGGAACAAGAAGTTTATAATAAAGTTAAAGTTCTAAGCGATCAAAAGCAAATCTACGATAAAATTGTAGAATATATTTGGAAAAAAATTGATGATAAGGTATCTAAGTTACAGAGTTTAATAAAAAATGAAATTACAAACAATTTTATTGATAAATTGACAAGATTGGAAGCTAGTTTGCTTGCAAACGATGTAGAAGCCTCTATTATTAGAAATAATATCGCAACTTGTAAAACGGAAATTCAAAATGCTTTGGAGGAAGTGGCAGGCTGGTTTGAGCGCTCACAAATTTCTGAAGACACTATTGTCAGAAGCGAAGATTTGATTTCTGTTTCGGAAAATATTATTTCTAAAATAAATTCTGATTTTGAAAAAGTTACGTTCAATTTAGATTTAAGTGAGGATTATAGTATATCAAGTAAAGAACTACCTTTTTATATTGATATTCTCCTTATCTTATTTAATAATTCTATGAAACATAGTGGTATTAGAAGTGACGACTTGACTATTAATGCTTCGATAACTGATGAAGACGAAGGTTCGGTTATTAAATTTAGAAATAACTACTTAAGTAATACAGAAGCCTCTATAAGAAAATCAGTTGAAAAGTTAGAAAAGGAATTGCAAGTTATCGATAGTAGCCTTGACATTCCAATGCTAACGAAGGAGGGAGGCTCAGGGTATTCAAAATTATACAAAATAATAAAGTTTAACTTGCAGAAAAAACCAACTTTTAATTTTAAAATAACATCCGAAGAATTTGAAGTCGGTATTAGAATGGGGGAGTATAGTGAGAATACTAATAATCGAGGATGATAAAAATAAAAGTTCTCAAATTATTGAACGCTTGAAAAACCAATATTCCAATCTAACATTTTCAGAAAAGAGGTCATTTCAACAGGGTGTAAAATCTTTGAGAAATTCTAGTTTTGATTTGCTACTTCTTGATATGACTCTGCCAACTTTCGATATCGATACCAATAGTGGTGGTGGAAAAATTAGAAATTTTGCTGGAATGGAAATTTTAGAAGAAATGCTGCAACGAGATATTATTCTAAAAACAATCATTATAACTCAATATGAAAGTTTTGGAGAAGAGCAAGTCACTATTTCTCAAATGCGAAGAATATTAAAGCAAAAGTATAATAAAAATTTTATTGAGATTATATATTATAGCTCGTCCTCAAAAAGCTGGTTTGAGAGCTTAACAAAGTTAGTAGGAGAACTTAATGAAAGTACTGATAGTTGATGACAATGGAAACAAAATTTCTGAAATAAAAGAAGTTTTCGATCAAAAAAAATGGGAAATTCAGGTTGCGACTGGAATTTATGACACGATAAGTTTCATTAGCAAAGATGAATTTGATTTATTGATTTTAGATTTAGTTATACCTAAAAGATTTGGTTTAGATAATCCAGAGTTAAAAAATTCAATTGACTTGTTGGAGGAACTCCAAAGAAGTACAAAGATTGTAAGGCCTAAATATATTGTTGGTTTAACAGCAGACGTTGAAGCACTTGATCAAGGAAATCCGATATTCTCTTCTGCATTTACTGAGATAATAAAATTTGATTTTTCGACTCAGGAGTGGCGTGAAAATTTGTTGGCAAAAATAAAAACAATTGAACAGTCTACTCCTAGCTACTATAATAAAAGCGGTTATCTCTACGATTATGCAATTATTACGGCCTTGAATAGTCCAGAATTTGATGCCGTAAAGCAAGTTTTTGTAGACCATAACCCGATAAATGTTATGGGAGATAGCTCTATTTACTATGAAGCAAAACTAAGCAATGGACAAAAACTTTTGTTAGCAACAGATGATAAAATGGGAATGGTTGCGATGGCTCAGTTTACAGAAAAAATCATACAAACATTTCGACCTCGAAATGTTTGTATGAGTGGAATTGCTGCAGGGGTCGAAGGGGAGATTGGTCTTGGTGATATAATGGTGGCTAGTGAGTCATGGAACTATGAAAGTGGAAAAATAGTAGAAGAAGGATTCCGTCCAGATTATAGTGCGATTGCTGTTAAACCAGAACTTCAGTCGAAGATACGGAAAATCACCGACATGCCAATGAAATTATTTGGCATTAAACAGAGTTTTCAAGGGGAAGCTCCTAATCATGATTTAAAAATAAAGATTGGTCCAGTTGCATCTGGTTCAGCTGTTGTAGGAGATTCAGCAGTTTTGGAAAAACCAAAAAGCATGACTAGGAAATTGTTAGGACTTGAAATGGAAATATATGGAATGTATTTTTCATGTATGAATACTTCAACACCAAAGCCAGAAAACTTTCTAGCCGTTAAGAGCGTCTGTGATTTTGCGAATGCAGAAAAAAATGATGTTTATCAAAGATATGCAGCGTATACAAGTATAGGCTTTTTGAAACTGATTATTGAGGAAGGTGTTTTTCATTTTTAAATCAATTATTTTAAATACAGATATTACAATTTTGAGTATTATATTTAAAATAGGAATTGGCAATGAAAAAGAATACACCTATAACCTGTAGAACAAAATTATTTTACTAATACTTTTGTTCGATATTAGAAGTAACCGCATTTCAAAGTTATTAAGAAATATGAAGAAAAAATAGTTCCAAGGATATTTTGCTTCAAGGATAAGAGTCTGGGACAGACATCCATATTGGCTCCGCCCTCACCCACAGAATAATGAAAACGAACATAAAGCCCTCACTAGGTGTATAATCTTAGTGAGGGCTTTGCGGTTGACGAGTTGATGAAGTTATTCATCGAGGGCAAAACTGATCCACTATACTGACGATCACCCCAAAATATGCGATAGGCATGAGTATGAAAATACGACTTAAAATCGGTAGATAAGTTCTCATATTTTAGCAGAAGGGAACTGTCATGGATGTTCTCTATCAATCTTGTGCAGGTATTGATGTCCATCAAGCCAATATTGTCGTTTGTATCTTACACGGACCACTCCCCCTCAACCAGTTCATATGAAGGCCATCCCAGGTCAGAAAACTGATAAGAAGGATGTTCACTGGATTGCCAAATTAACACGGATTGGTATGCTTCCTCGGAGTTTCGTTCCCAATGAAACCATTCAAGAATTGAGGGAGTTGACCAGACAACGAAAACATTATGTGGAAAGTTGCAATCGAGAAACTAATCGTATCCATAAAATACTTCAGTCGGTACTAGCAACATATTTACCAGTAGACGGTCATTATACTTTTAGTTTGATTGAATCAATTTTTAGATAAAGGTGTTCAGTGTTATATTGACTCCATTGATTTGGGGAATTTTGTAATGGAATACTGTATTAAATTCAGCTCAAAAGATAATACCGAATCTCTCTGTAATGGAACAAAGTGTCATATATATAAAATAGAACATATAAAGAATATTTTGAAAATTATCCAGAACCAACAAGAATGTTAATTGATTATATTTTTAAATATAACTATGTCTTTCCAGAGAGTATAATATTTACATCTCTTGGTTCCACAGAGAAAATCACATTTGTATAAAGTTTTTTTGAGAGCTTAGGCTCTCTTTTTTCTTACCCTCAATTTCATGTTGTGATACTTTTTCCAAATCATCCTTGCTATCCTTATACTATTCTAAGAAAATCAAATCTTAATTTTTTATTGGGGGTTTGGGGGCGGAGCCACCAAGTTATCTTATCGTTAGCTGTCAAAACTGGAAGGTTTTAATCAGCTGGCGATATGATTTTTGGGATATTGTGGACACAATATCTGAGCTCGCAAAGACCGAACAAAGGCTTTAGGAAATTTCCCGTATGACACACGGGGGCGGGTCTTGCCCGAGAAAGGATGAAAGTGAGGGAAAGAGATGTCTGAACAGTACCGTGACATTCGAAAAGAGGTAAATCTAACCGCTGATGAGCTAAAACGGATTGAAAATATGATGGAGGTTAGCAATTATCGGCACTTTTCACCATTTGTCAGAGATAAAATTTTGATGACAGATGATAAACAGTTAGCTGCTAAAGAATGGTTCTCTCTTTGGCAATCTCAAAAGTTTGAACAGATTAGTCGAGATGTTTATGAAGTTCAGGTTGTCGCAAGAGAAAATCACCAAGTGACTCAAGAGCATGTATCTATTTTATTGACCTGCGTTCAAGAATTGATTGCGGAAGTCAATCAAGTACAGCCACTCAGTCGTGAGTTTCGTGAAAAATACATGAGATAGGAGGTTGCTATGGTTTATCGTTATCGTACCAACCTTAAAAAAGTATTTTTAACAGATTCAGAGTTACATCAATTGAATGAGCGAATTGCTAAGAGCAATTGTCAAAATTTTTCAGTCTATGCCAGAAAAGTTTTGCTTAATCCCAATATGTCATTTGTCACCATTAACACGGATACCTATGACCAGTTAGTATTTGAATTGAGACGGATTGGAAATAACATTAATCAAATTGCGCGTGCGATTAATCAAAGTCATCTGATTTCTCAAGAACAGTTACAAGAATTAAGTAAGGGAGTTAGTGAGTTGATTACTGGAGTGGAGAAAGAATTTCAAGTGGAAGTGAAAAGACTGAGGGAGTTTCATGGTAGTCACTAAACACTTTGCAACGCACGGAAAAAAATACCGTAGGCGTCTGATTAAGTATATCCTGAATCCCGATAAAACGGACAATTTGAAATTGGTATCTGATTTTGGCATGAGCAATTACTTAGACTTTCCTAGCTATGAAGAAATGGTAGAAATGTACAATGTCAACTTTACCAATAACGACAAGTTTTACGAATCTAGAAATGACCGACAAGAAAAACACCAGCAAAATATTCATGCTCATCACCTTATCCAATCATTTTCTCCTGAGGATAATTTAACACCAGAAGAAATCAATCGAATTGGTTACGAGACTATGATGGAATTGACAGGAGGTCACTTTAAGTTTATCGTAGCAACTCATACAGACAAAGATCATGTTCATAATCACGTCCTAATCAACGCCATTGACCGTAATTCAGATAAAAAGTTAATATGGAATTATGCTTTGGAACGAAACCTTCGTATGATTTCAGACCGCATTTCTAAAATGGCAGGGGCAAAAATTATCGAGAAGCGTTTCTCCTACCGTGACTATCAAAAATATAGGAAGATTAGTCATAAATTTGAATTGAAACAGCGCCTTTATTTTTTGATGCAGCAGTCCAGGTCCTCTAAGGATTTTTTGGAAAAAGCAGAGCAGTTATATGTTCATATTGATTTTAGTCAGAAGCATAGTCGATTCATGATGACAGATAGAACAATGACAAAACCAATTCGAGGACGCCAACTCAGCAAACGAGATCTATATGATGAAGATTTTTTTAGAACTCATTTTGCCAAGATAGAAATTGAAAGTCGGCTAGAATTTCTTTTGGGACGTGTCAATTCTTTAGAAGCGTTACTGACAAAAGCGAAAGAATTGAATCTATCCATTGACTTAAAACAAAAAAATGTGACCTTTACTCTTGAAGAAAATGGCAAGCAGATAAGTCTGAGTCATAAAAAAATAAGTGAGAAAAAGTTGTATGATGTTGCTTTTTTTCAGAATTATTTTGAAGATAAGGAGTTGGTTTCCTCAGAAGTAGTTGAAAGTCTTCGAGAACAATATCATGCTTTTCAAGAAGAACGAGATAAGGATAAGGTGTCCAATGAAGAAATTGAGGAAGCCTTTGAGGAATTTAAGAAGAAGCGAGATGCCGTTCATGAGTTTGAAGTGGAACTTGCAGAGCACCAAATAGAGAAGCTAGTTGATGAGGGCGTCTATATCAAGGTGTCTTTAGGTGTCAAACAGAGCGGTCTTATTTTCATTCCCAACTATCAATTAGATATCATTGAAGAAGAGAATCAGACAAAATATAAAGTTTATATCCGTGAGACAACCTCATATTTTGTCTATAATCAAGAACATTCGGATAAGAATCAGTACATCAAAGGGCGAACCTTGATTAGACAGTTGACCAACGATAGTCGGATGCTACCATACAGAAGCCCGACTGTAGAGCGACTTCAAGAAAAGATTTCTGAAATTAACCTCTTGATCGAATTGACTGAGGAAGATAAGAAATACCATAATATTAAAAACGAATTGGTTGCAAAAATAGCAGAGCTAGATATAAAACTAAATCAAACCAAAGAAAAAATCGCCACCTTAAACAAGATGGCGGAAGTGATTATCAATTTGAAGAGTGAGGATCTTAGTAGTCGAAAACTAGCAAGGTATGACTTTTCAAAACTAAATTTGACAGAATCAATTACAGCAGAACAAGTAACTGAGGAAATAAGATTGCTGCAAGGGGAACTAAGCCAATCACTTAGTGAGTATGAGGGACTAGCTAGAAAATTGGAAGAATTTGTCAAAATGTTAAATATTACTACTAATAAAGCTACCCCAAAATTTCAAGAGAATATTTTGATAGACTAATCTCTATAATTGACATATTGGCATAAAAATATTTGAAAACTAAAGGCTAGACTGGCATACAAATAGTGACAAGAGCACCATTCTCAAAATTACTCAAATTTACTTGTCCTCCATGAATTTTTGCTACCCGCTTAACAAATGCTAATCCAATTCCGAAATGACTTCCTTGTTCTGAATTTGTTGCCAGTTTGTCTTGATAGAATAGTAATCCGTATTTCTCTAGTAAATTCTCCGAGAATGAAGAATCGCTATTCCATATGGAAATGTAAAATTTATTATCTATTAACTTGTAGTCTACTCTTATTACTGGATAATTGCTTTTGGAATGGTCAATCGCATTATTGATAATATTTAGGATAGCTCGTAGGAATAGGTTTAGGTTAAGCGTTAAATAGATAGGGATTGGTAGGTTGTTTGAAAATTGAATATTAGCCTTTTTGTCAGTAATTAGCCTAATTTCTTGTTCAAATAATTCAAGTAAGTAATCCGAAGACAAACTCTCCCAATTGGAAGTATCATTATAGAATGTTTTAGAGTAATTGATGAGATGGTTAAAGTATCTGTTAAGTTGTTGGCTGGCAAGTTCGATATCTCCTAAACATTGCCCAATATTTCCAGTAAAATCCATAGATTGTAAAAATTGAGCATTTCCTTGAATAACTGTTAAAGGTGTTTTCAGATCATGCGCTGCAGCTGAGACTTGAAACATCAGCTCCTTTTTTTGCTGTTTTTCAGATTGAATCATTTTTGTTATAGTTGACTGCATTTCCTGAATTTTTTGTCTTGTTTCAATTAGTTCAATTAAGGTTAACTTAGCTGGGTCATGTTCAATTGTATCAACCAGTAGACTTTGATTATAAACAATGTTTGTTTCTTGCCTTATCTTTTCTAAAAGATTACTAATATTTTTAGCAATAATAGAAAACAAAATTAGACTAATATAAATCCATGAAATCGTACTGAAATAGATAGTAAATGCACCTGCATTTTTTTCAGTAATATTAGTAAATGCAGTAAACAACATTGGTAGCAAATAAAATAGAAAAAGACTAATAAGGAATTGTCTTAATATCTTAAAATATGTCTGTTTAATCAGTTGGTTAAAAGTCAGAGCGTTATCCACTGATAACCACCTCCCCAGATCGTTTTAATTGGATTAATTTCATAAGGTTTTAATTTTTGCCTGATTTGGTATACATACTCCGTAATTGATCTCCCCTGAGTTTCAGAATCATGAGGGTAAAGATAATCAAAGAGTTCGTCGTTTGAAAATGTTTTATTTGGATTGCTGGAGAGTAACAAAATTAATTGGAACTCTCTTTTTGTAGTGGGAATATGTATATCCGCAATTCTAAGTTCTTCTTTAATTTTATCAATTGCGAGAGGTCCAAACTGTAGAATCTCACTAGAATTGTTATTGCGTACTTCTCTACGGATATGCATCTGTACTCTTGCTACTAGTTCAGGTATGCTGAATGGCTTTGTGATATAGTCATCTGCACCGGACTGTATGCCATATACAATATCCTCTTCTAAATTTTTAGCTGTTAGAAATATGATTGGAACAGGGATAAATTCTCGGATATACTTACAGATTTCAATTCCACTGTGGGGCATCATGATGTCTAAAATAATTAAATCATAGCCGATAAAATGACATATATCAATTTCTGGAATAGCAGTTCGCGTATCGACGACAAAGTTTTTATTCTCTAGAACATTTTGAATGAGTCTTAGAATAGCAGTATCATCATCTATGACTAGGACTTTATATTTCATGATTGCCTCTCCTTTGAAAATATATTCTAATCATATTGTACCATATTTACTCCCAGTAATGATATGGGGTGATAATAATCTAAATAATACAGACTTCTCATGGAAATTAGTATATAGTCTGTTATCTATATCACTATTATATTACAATGTAATAACTTAGAATCAAAAAAATTACATAGAAATCAGAAATTCTGATATTTTTCTGATATTTATTTTGTAGAATATGAAATGTAGATGACGAGTTGTCATCTATCCTAATAGTTACTATTAGGGATTAGGAATTATTCTATAGCATGTTTTCTGAGAGTAGTTCAAAACTCCAAATCAGTAATAATGTGGTAAGTTAAATTAATTTACTCAGGATTTAGCAGGTAAACATAGTTGTTACTAGATTGAAATTGCTATAGGGTAATATGAATAATAGGAAGGAGAATGTTATGTACCAAAAACCAACTATTACAAAAATCGGTAGCTATCGAACTTTGACAAATGGTGCAGGTGGTGCACGTGAACGTGATTTACTTGGCTTCCGTGCGTTGATTGTTATTCACTGGCCATGGTTGTAATATAAAAATATAGATAATGAGCGGAGGGTGAGCAACTCCGCTTATTGTTTATATCATTGGTATAAAGCATAAAATATAAATCGTTATGAAAGTTAATATTATTGTAGCCAAAAATCAAGTTATTACAGCTGATATGTTGGTAGATGAACTGATTAATTTAGATAATGTTAATGTCTATACTGCTGATAATTTATTAATGGTAGTGAAACATCACAATGATTCTGAAGAAATTAGTAATTTTTTAGCGAGAGAAGATTTGAACTTTGAAATGCTTGAGGATAATCTCAGTAAATTCAAAAAACATGCATCTTTTATAGCAGTTACAAAAGAGAATCACCTTATAGCCAGTGGTGACTTTAATAACTGTAATCCAATATATTATCTAGAAAGAAATGAAGAATTATTTATTTCATTTCATCCTGAATTAATTTCTAATCTTACAAAGCAAAAATTAAATAAAACTTATTTTGCCTTACGTATCGTAAACTTTGAGACTCTATATCCATTTAGTGAGTTAACTCCCTGGGAGAATATAAAGCTTCTAAATAGTCGAAAAATGCTTGTAAGCTTAGAAGGTCAGATTAGTCAGGTATTTCCTTGTAGAAGTAACGGTGGTAATAAAAGGATCTCTGAAGTGGCAGTTGAATTACGTCAAAATGTAAAGGATGTATTACAGAAAAATTTGGGAAAACAAACTAAAATAAGTGCAGATTTATCAGGTGGCTTAGATTCAACTTCTCTTTGTTATTTTTGTAAGGATTTAGGAATAGAGTTGAATACAATTTTTCTATCTCCAGAGGATGGTGCTGATAGTGATGCTATATGGTCAGAACGAGCAAGTAAGGAAGTTTCGGCAGAGCATACGGTTTTACCGTATAGTAGCACAGTTACTTTAAACTCTTTAAATCCGTTAGATATATATAAAGCACTCCCATTTGGTCCGTCAGAATCGTTTCGCTATATAAGTTTAGCTAGGAAAATTATAGAAATTGGACTAAAAAACAATATTAGTATGCATATAAATGGTCATGGTGGTGATGAGCTATTTGGTCCCCTATCTACTATGGCTTGGTCTTTGTATCATTCTAATTACCCGAATCGCCTAAAAAATTTATATGGATTTGCAAGATTAAATAAATTCAATCTTTTTAAATTTTTTAAGTCACTAGTTGATAATGAGAGTTTATCTGACAATTTGAGATGTTTAGAATGTAGAGAAATCGAACAGATTGATTTTGATATAAAGTATAGTTCTCAATGGGTTCCAAAGCCATCTGTTGCAAATTTTGTAACCCAAACAGCAAGAGAGTTAATTACCAGTTGCGCGAATTCGTATGCTGAACAAAATATTGAACCATATTCGGATGATAAATCTATTCATAAAATTCTTGAAGAAGTTGAAGCTCATAGTCTTTTACAAAGAGATTTAAATGCAATGGTGCCGAATGATAAGTCATTTAGATTTCTTAGCCCGTATACAGCTTATGATATCGTGGAATCAGCATTACAATATAATATTGACGAAAGATTTAATGCAAAAGTAACTAAACCTATGTTAGCTGAGATACGTTCAGAATCTATGTCAATTGAATATTTTAAGCGAAGAGATAAAGGGGAATACACCAAATCAACCTTTACGGAATACAATAATCGTAAGAATATGTTGCAAAAAATCTTTTCTGAAGAATGTTTGATTTATAAGTTAGGGTTGGTAGACAAGGGTAAGTTATTAGAATCGCTAAATAAATTTAGTGCTGATGGAGAACAGTTAGAAAACATCATGAGGATTCAAATCATTGAATACTGGCTGAGAGGCTATTGTGAAAGTGGAGGTACATATGAAATATAAGTTATCGTCAAATCTTAATATTAGTAAGACAGATGATGGTGGTAGTATAGTTTTAAATTCTAATGATGGACAATATTATCATCTTGATCAATTAACTACGAATTTTTTAAATCTGTTAATTGAAGGTGTTTCATTTGAAGAATTTTGTAAAAATATTTCTATCAGTTATTCCGTTAAATTATCGCAGGTTATGGAAGATTATAAAGAGATATTAGAGAAACTTCAGAAATTACAAATTTTGGAGGTGGATAAATGAGCTCGCCAGTTAGAATGGAGAAGAGAACGAAATTATCAGTTAAAAACAAAATTACAGCATTTTTTTGTGCCAATATGTCATTTTTTTTAATTAAATTACCTCCTAAGAAACTATCTAAAATTATTGAGAAATTAAGTGAAAACACTCAAAGTGCTACTCCAGCGGAAGTAGAACAATGGCGTACATCTATAAATTCAATTAATGTTAGATGTGCAGGGAATGGTTGTCTACAAAGATCCGTTGCAGTTATGCTATGGGGAATAATAGCTAGGCGAACTCCGGATTGGATTTCGGGATTTCAGATATCACCATTTATAGCTCATGCATGGGTTGAAATTGATGGGGTACCAATTGGTGAAGAGATGGATTTATCTAAATTTCAAAAAATTATATTTGTAAAAGGTGGAAAAGATAAATGATACAAATTGAAAAAATTAGCAAAGGTTTTGGTGGGAAAACGGTTCTTTCAGAAGTTTCGTTTACAGCTAAAGAAGGAGAAGTGACAGCACTTATTGGCCCAAATGGATCTGGTAAATCAACCTTAATAAAAATTCTGCTTGGTTTAATTTCTCCAGATGAAGGTAGAGCGACTTTTGATGGGAAAGTATATGAAGAATTGAGTGACACTCCCTTTACATATGTTGGATCCTTTTTGGATAGTTTTCAACCCAATCCAACAAGGACGGCCTATAGTCACTTGAGGTGGATTGCTTTAACTAGTGGTATAGATAAGCAGAGATGTTTAGAATGTTTAAAAATAGTTGGCCTTCAGGATGTTGGCAATAAAAAGATAAAAGACTACTCTCTTGGGATGAAACAAAGACTGGGGCTGGCTACGGCTATTTTAGCGAATCCTAAAATACTTATTTTGGATGAACCGATTAATGGACTCGATCCAGATGGAATTAGATGGGTTAGAGAGTTTCTAAGAGAATTTGTAAGAGACGATAAAATTGTTTTAATCACAAGCCATTATATGAATGAGTTAGAACTGACGGTTGATAAAATTGTAGGATTATCTAATGGTAAGGTAGTCATTGATGGTAGTAGCAAAGATGTTCTTGAAGAATATGGCTCTTTTGAGGAAGCCTATTTTAAATCTGTTACAAATGAGATGGGGTAATGCTTTATGAAAAATACTCGTAGTGAACTATACAAAATATTATCATTGCCGCTCTTTTGGATGGGGGTAGCAATTGTGATTGGAATCAGTGTATTCTTTACCTTTCAAAATATTCAAGTAATCAATGCGATAGCAAATGGTGATACAGAGATTCTTATGCTTGAAGATACGACCAGTCAATTAACAGAGTTTCAAACAGTAAGAGATGCGGTATTATCTTCCCCCTATCAATCTAGTATTCTATTTTTTCCAATCTTATTTGCACTGATTCTATCTACGGAGTACAAATTTGGCCAGGAATCATTAACTAAATTATTGACACCAAAATGGCAGACGGTTTTAACAGGTCAGATTTGTTCTGGAATGATTGTAGCCAGTACGTTGACGGTTGTTCTATCTCTAATAAATAGTGCAATGCTCTATGTGATGTTAGATGAAACATTACAAGATTATCTCAATCTAAGTCTTATTTTAGAAGTAACGTTAAGAATCATTATCTTTGCCATAACATTGACATTGCTTTCAATGTTTTTAGTAAAAATAACAAGAAAGCCTATTCCATCTGTTATTGTTATCGTAAGTCTTCTTGTTATAACTTTATCAGGCATATTGAGAGTCGTTTCTCCGACACTTGAAAATTTATTACCCCTAATAGGTGCAAAGTCATTTGCATTTGGAAGAGTAGAAAATAACAATCCTTCAGAAATTTATGGTTTGTTATTATTACTATCTCAAGCATCAATAGTAACTATTTTGATGTATATTAAAGCTTGGTATAAAAATCAGAAGGACAAGAAATATGGATGAAACAGTATATGCTCTTATTTATAAAAAATACAGTTTGAATGCGGTAAAAATACAAATTTTAAGTCAGTTACTGCTTATTCTATTTACCTGTATTCTTAGTTTGATAACATTTGAAATCAATAATAATTATATTGTGTTATCAATTAATCAAATTTTGGTAATTGCATCTTATTTATTTATGATAGGTGGCCTGATAAATGGCTCTATGGAAGTTGAGAATCCAGAATCTAAAATAGTCTATTTATTAACTGGAAACAAAAATAGTAGTACACAAAAAATCATTATTGTTGAGTTGATAGATTGTGCATTACAAGCCATTCTATCATTTTTAGTTATCGTAAGTTTCTTCACTTTTAAAGGAACTATTAAAGAAGTTAGCGTAATACAGTTTATCTCTTATCTATTTAGTAGCGTTTTGTGTTTCTTCATTGCATATTATTTAACTTTATTTTTTAAGAGTTCAATGACAGCGTTAGCTACTCTGTTGCTATTTCCAATATTAGTTATACCCTATATTGAACGTGTATTTCCTGGAGCATTACCATACATTTATTATGAAACTATTTCTGAAAGCTTCAACATATCAGCAATATCTGCTAGTCATATCATACTATTATTGTGGAATTTGATTCTATTCCTATTAATCTATTTGAAAGTCAAAAAGAGGTTGAAAAATGAATAGACAAAAAGATTCAGAAGTCACTTTCAGAGAATTTTTATCATTACTAAAACCGTATAAAATTACTATAAGTATTGCTTTGATTATTGCACTGATTTCGTCGACATTATCAATTTTTCAACCAATACTTCTTTCAAAAATTATTGACAATATTAACGATAATATTTTGGGGCAAACGGTAGTATTTTTCTCCATAATAGTATTGTTATCTGCAATCCTTAACTCAATTAAGCAGTATATATTGGAGAGTATTAGTGAAAATTTAGTGAGTAGTTTACGAATTCAAATTGTGAATCGATCAATAAAATATAAGATTGAAGTATTTGATACTAAAAAGATTGGGGATTTAGCATCAATCTTGAGTGCAGATACAGCCCAGCTAAGGGGGATTTTAAGTCAAGGAATAGTAGAATTGGTATCGCAAACATTTACAATGATATTTGCATTAATTATGATGTTTTATCTTGATGTTCAATTATTTGGTGTATCTTTGTTAGCCGTTCTCTCTCTTTTAATGTGTGGCTTGTTGCTTGGGAAAAAAACTAGACCGATTGCGAAGGATTTACAAGAAGTAGTTGGGGAGTTATCCTCTGAGTTGGAACGAACTTTGCGGGGGATTAGGACTATTCGAGCATTTTTATCAGAAGATATTTTTATTGAAAGAATGAGTAGTGTTGTAACTAATGCGACAAAAATTGGTAAAAAAGTAGCTATTTTTAAATCAATTATAAGTGGTTTTTCCAATATAGCACTACAAATAATGCTTATAACGATTATTGGAATTGGTTCAATTAGAGTTGCTGCAGGGATTATATCTATTGGAAATCTAAGCGCCTTTATAATGTATGTGATGCTAGTACTGACTCCAGCTGCAATGCTAGGAGGAGTATTATCATCAATAAATGAGGGGTTGGGAGCTTATTCGAGAATTAAACTTGCATTGGAACTTCCGGTAGAAGAAGATGTAAATTCTTTAGATGTTCTTGATAAAAAAGGGAATCAGGCTTTGCAAATTAAAAATTTAACCTTTAAATATGATAATTCTGATAAAAATATTCTAAACAAGATTGATATTTCAGTTAATGGTCCGGGAGTGACAGCATTAGTTGGACCGTCTGGCTCAGGAAAAACAACTATATTTGAACTTATTGAAAGATTTTATGATTCAGATAATGGGTCAATAGAATTGTATGGAAACAATATTTATGATTTGCCAATTAAAGTTCTTCGTTCAAAGATAACCTTTGTGGAACAAAATGCTTCAATCTTTTCTGGCACAGTACTAGAGAATCTACAAATTGCTAATCAAAATGCTTCAAGATTTGACTGCTTGTACGCACTTAATTTGGTTAATCTTTTTCAGGATATTCCTACTGAAGAAATACTAGATAGAGTAATAGGGGAGTCTGGAATCACTTTGAGTGGTGGTGAAAAACAAAGGCTATCATTAGCTAGGGCCTTAATTTCTCCAAATGACATAATATTATTGGATGAGACTACATCAAATTTAGATAGTATAAACGAGTCAAAAATTCAACAATTAATTAAAGATTTGTCTAGTAAGAAGACTGTCTTAATAATTGCTCATAGATTATCTACTATTCAAAATGCTGATTCAATTTATTTAATAAGAGAAGGCGAAGTACATGACTTCGGTACTCACCAAGAATTACTATCAAGGAATAAACTCTATAAAGAATTGGTTGAAACTCAGTTTATTAATAAAGAATCGTAAAAGCCAGCAAATTAATAGAATTAAGCTTTTTAGTAAGCCAATTAGGGTTTAAGAAAATCTATGAAATCAATGGGCCTTAGGTCGACGATAAAAATCAATAAGGTAAATTAATATTTTTTAACCTGTTTTATATAGGAAAAATGCTAGCGTTACCTAAAATAATATGCTAATCATCAGTATTTTTGAAAATTTTTATTGCTGATTAGAATTTTTGATAGTAAAACCTATTAATTAGAAAACGAACAGATTAAGAATGTACCTTATCAAAAAATTAATCTTGTTCGTTTTTATGTTTTACACTATTAATCATTAACAATAATTAATACTATATATTTATATTATAAGCGTGTTTTTTAATATTTATATGCCAATTTGGCATAAAATCCAAGACTCGTTCAGATCTTAACTATAATTTTCTTAGGAGTGAACGAATGTATAGGCGCGTCAGGGATTTGAGAGAAGATTATGATTTTACGCAAGAGTATCTTGCACAATACTTGTCTTGTAGTCAATCGGCATACTCTAAGATTGAGGGTGGTCAACGCCAGCTATCTATTGACTATTTAATAATGCTCTCTTCTCTCTATAAAGTCAGTACAGATTATATATTAGGTCTGACAGATTATCCTTATCGCCTTCACAATAAAAAATAGTCCCTCCTGATTTGTTCATTGACAATTGAATAATTCTAGGTGGGACTTTATTTATTTGTTGAGCAATAGAATGTAATGCGCCAGGAAATGAGCGAAAATCATTTATTCAAAAATAGGTTGGTAACCTATCTGCCATGACACAAATAATGATAATGATACTTCTGAGCGTTCAGGCCGCCATCGTAAAAGGACAGCGGGTGAAATTCCCATGATTGAACTAACCATTCAAATCCCATCTAGCGTGTAAAAAAACTTAGTGATTTGAAGGAGGAAAGTGTATGCGAACTGCTACATATAAAGATTTAATGAACTTAGGATTTCCTGAACATACCTCTAGAGACATTATTCGTGAAGCTAAAAGAATTGCTGTAAAAAAGTTTGAAGAAGCTCGCAAAGTTGACCATAATGCGGTACAATTAAGTAAATCGCCCTTTGACAATCGAAGACTAGGTATCGCACCAGCAGAAATTGTGGAACAATTAATAGGGATTCCACTATCTAAATAATATTTAGAAAGTGAGAATCCAAATGGCAACAAAAAGTAGTAAAAAATACAAAGGTGTTTATTGTGATAATAAGGGAAAGATATTTTATCAGATTGATCTTGGAATCGATCCAGTAACTGGCAAAAGGGTGCAAAAGAAAGCTAGAAAAAATCAATATGGTAAAACTTTTGAAACGATGAAAGAAGCATATGACGAATTAATTCGTATAAAATATGAATTTGCCAACAAAGTCAGTTTAGAAAATTACAATATGACTTTTGAAAACTATATGAACACAATTTATTTAAGAGCATATAAGCAAAAAGTTCAGTCTGTGACATATAAGACGGCTCTTCCTCATCATAAACTTTTTATTCAATATTTTGGTTTAAAGCCATTAAAAGCAATAACTCCTAGAGATTGCGAAGCTTTTAGATTGCATATCATAGAGAACTATTCTGAAAACTACGCGAAAAATTTATGGTCAAGGTTTAAAGCTTGTATGGGTTATGCAGAAAGACTTGGCTATATTTCAAATATGCCTTGTAAAGCATTAGATAATCCTAGAGGTAAGCATCCAGAAACTCCATTTTGGACCTATACGGAGTTTCAGACATTTATCAAATCATTTGACTTACATGATTATGAAGAATTGCAACGATTTACTGCCATCTGGTTATATTATATGACAGGTGTACGAGTGAGTGAAGGTTTATCTTTATGTTGGGAGGATATTGATTTTGAAAATAAATTTCTAAAGGTACATACAACCTTGGAGAAAGATGAAAATGGAAATTGGTATCGTAAAGACCAAACAAAGACTCCATCAGGTGAACGATTTATTGAATTGGATGATATAACTATTGAAGTACTTCAAGTTTGGCGAAAAAATCAGTTTGCAAGTCAAGATACAGATTTTATCATTTCAAGATTTGGAGATCCTTTTTGTAAATCAACCATTTGTCGTATCATCAAACGTAAAGCGCAGCAAGTAGGAGTGCCTGTTATTACAGGGAAAGGTCTTAGACATAGTCATGCTTCATATCTGATAAATGTTTTGAAAAAAGATATTTTATATGTGGCAAGACGAATGGGTCATGCTGATAAATCAACAACTTTGAACACATATAGTCATTGGTTTAATGCTTTAGATAAAACAGTTTCTGAAGAAATCACACAAAATATTAAAAGTGCAGGGTTGGATTCAATTTTATGCCAAAATTCCTGCCAAACTTCAAATTTATGAACTCAAACCCCTTGATACTGCACATTTAACAGGTTGTGCAATTGTTACTCTTAAATAATAGAGTTTCCAATCAAAATAAAAACCTATCACTTAATGTGGTAGGTTTTTTCGTTCTATTGTTGCAAACGTTTTCGTTGTGGGGTATAATATAAAAAATGATGTCTAAAGATTAGGAGAAAGACATGAAAAGTTACAAAAACTATATCTTCGATTTTTATGGTACATTGGTTGATATTCGTACAGATGAGAATAAACTAGAGGTCTGGAATCAGCTAACACAGATTTACAATGCTTTTGGTTGTTCCTATCGACCGCGCCAGTTGAAAAATGCCTATCATCGTTTTGTAGAAGAGGCAGAGAGCTCTCTCGCGGAAACAGTGAGTTATCAGTATGTCGAAATTGATTTAGAAACAATCTTCATTCGTCTATTAACGGATGCACCAAATGAAAACCAAAGTACCAATAAGCCGACTGATTTAGAGACTTTTGGACAAGTAGTAGCCACGATTTTCCGCGTGCTTTCACGTGAAAAGTTAGAGGCTTATGAAAATACCCTAACTAGTCTACAGACATTAAAGGACAGAGAAGTGCGATTATTTATTCTCTCCAATGCTCAACGAATTTTTACTCAGGCAGAAATTGAACAGACAGGTTGTGCTGATTTGATGGAAAAAATTTATATCTCTTCTGACTTTAAGATGAAGAAGCCTGAACCAGCATTTCTTCAACTGGTTTTAGAGGAAAATAATCTTGATGTTGAGGAAACGGTTATGGTTGGTAATGATTTGACATCCGATATAGCTATTGCTCATGAATTGGGAATGGATTCCATTTTGCTGAATACTTTCCCGTATAGTCAGGAAGAAATCGACTCTTATAGGAGACTTGGTTGGAATTTTGAGGTTGTTGGAGATATAGCGGAGCTATTGTAAATAAGCGATAGAACAGTAAAGAATATACATAAAATATATTATGTAAAAAGGTGAAGCTACTTTCATTTCAATGAAGGTAGTTTTGTCTTTTCTAGCCATTTTCTGGTATACTAGATAGGTATAAAATTTAGAAAGGTTCTGTTTTGGGGTATTCCCAAACAGTAGTCAGATATTCTGGCTAGAGGTATTAGTTTCATGTCTCAAACCCACATTAACGTTATCGGAGCTGGCTTGGCTGGCTCAGAAGCTGCTTATCAGATTGCCAAACGTGGCATTCCTGTCAAACTCTACGAGATGCGTGGTGTCAAGCCGACTCCTCAGCACAAGACCGATAAGTTTGCCGAGCTTGTTTGTTCCAACTCTTTCCGTGGTGATAGTTTGACCAACGCTGTCGGCCTTCTCAAGGAAGAAATGCGTCGCTTGGATTCCATTATCATGCGGGCTGGTGAGGCTCACCGTGTGCCTGCTGGCGGTGCTATGGCCATGGACCGTGAGAATTTCTCCCAAGCGGTGACAGATGAGATTCACAAGAACCCGCTGATTGAGGTCATTCGTGGCGAGATTACTGAGATTCCTGACGATGCTATCACAGTTATCGCGACGGGACCATTGACATCTGACGCCTTGGCGGAGAAGATTCACGCGCTTAATGGTGGTGACGGTTTTTATTTCTACGATGCTGCAGCACCGATTGTGGACAGCTCGACCATTAACATGGACTTAGTTTATCTTAAGTCCCGTTACGACAAGGGAGAGGCTGCCTATCTCAATGCTCCGATGAACAAGGAGCAGTTCACCGCTTTCTATGAGGCCTTGATTTCAGCCGAAGAGGCGCCACTTAATTCCTTTGAAAAAGAAAAATACTTTGAGGGCTGTATGCCTATTGAAGTCATGGCTAAACGTGGTATCAAAACCATGTTGTATGGTCCAATGAAACCAGTTGGTCTGGAATATCCAGAAGATTACAAGGGACCACGTGATGGTGAATACAAGACCCCCTATGCTGTTGTCCAACTCCGTCAGGACAATGCAGCAGGTAGTCTTTATAACATTGTTGGCTTCCAGACCCACCTTAAGTGGGGTGAGCAGAAGCGTGTCTTCCAGATGATTCCAGGACTTGAAAATGCTGAGTTTGTCCGCTATGGTGTTATGCACCGCAATTCCTACATGGATTCGCCAAACTTATTGGAACAGACCTTTGCCACCAAGAAAAATCCAAATCTTTTCTTTGCAGGTCAAATGACAGGAGTAGAAGGCTATGTTGAGTCTGCCGCCTCTGGCTTAGTGGCCGGTATCAACGCTGTTCGCCGTTTCCGAGGCGAGGAGCCGGTCATTTTCCCACAGACCACAGCCATCGGTGCTCTGCCATTCTACATCACCCACACGGAAAGCAAGCACTTCCAGCCTATGAATGTCAACTTTGGCATCATCAAGGAGCTGGACGGGCCGCGTATCCGCGATAAGAAGGAGCGTTATGAAGCAATAGCAGAGCGTTCCCTCAAGGACTTGGAAGAGTTTTTGACTTACTAAGATAATCAGCTATCCCCAGACACCTTCGGGTGTCTTTTTCTTATGTTAAAATCAAAAAATACTCAAACAAAAAACTAGTTTGTTCGGAAAATCAGAATAATGAAATAAAAAAACTAAATTTTCTGAATATTTCAGAAAATCTATGGTATAATACTAAAAACACTGTTTAGAAAGAGATGTATATGAACAAATCCTACTTTTATTTGGATATGAAAACTCATGAATTAGACGTTCCATTCACTGGTCGAAAGCGTCGTGTCCGTGTCTTATTGCCAAAAGGTTACGAAGAAAATACGGAAACGACCTATCCAGTTGTCTACTTCCATGATGGGCAAAATGTACTCTACAGTAAGGAAGCCTTTTCTGGTCATTCTTGGAAAGTCATTCCGACAATCAAGCGAAATCCCGATATTGCCAAGATGATTATCGTAGCGATTGACAATGATGGTGCTGAACGGATGCATGAATATGCTGCATGGAAGTTTAGCGAAATGGGGATTCCAGGCATTCAGTTTGGTGGCAAGGGAACCTTATATGCCGAATTTGTCATGGATGTGGTGAAGCCCTTTATCGATCAAGAATACCGTACTAAGTCTGATAAGACTCACACAGCTATGATTGGTTCATCTTTAGGTGGTAATATCACACAATTTATGGGATTGGCTTATCAGGACCAAATCGGCTGTTTGGGAGTATTTTCTTCTGCAAACTGGCTTCATCAAGAAGCTTTTGACCGCTATATTGAGCGTCAAGCCTTGGATAAGGACCAACGTGTTTATATCTACGTTGGAACAGAAGAAGCAGATGATACAGATAAAACCTTGATGGCAGGTAATATCAAGCAATCCTATATCAATTCCTCTCTGACTTACTATCGTCAATTGATCGCTGGCGGAGTGGATTTGGACAATATCGCCTTGGAAGTCGTTTCAGGTGCAGTCCATAGTGAAGAAGCTTGGGCAACTTATTTGCCAGATTGCTTGCGCTTTTTAAGCGAAAAATGGTAATAGATTAGAAATTGTTAGGAGAAAAAAGATGCACGTTGAATTTTTAAGTCATTGGTCTGGAAATCTTGGCCGAGAAATGAATCTAAATCGTTATGGTCACGCAGGGATTCCTGTGGTTGTTTTCGCCTCATCAGGCGGTTCTTACAATGAGTATGCGGATTTTGGGATGATTGAAGCTTGCCGTGGATCTATCGAGGCAGGTCATGTTCAATTTTTCACCTTAACGAGTTACGATAGTGAAAGCTGGTTGGCAGACTGGAAATCTATTCATGACAAAGCAGAAGCTCACCGCGCCTACGAACGCTATGTGATTGAAGAAGCGATTCCCTTTATCAAACATAAAACTGGCTGGTTCGATGGGATGATGACGACCGGTTGCTCTATGGGAGCCTACCACGCGCTGAATTTCTTCCTCCAGCATCCGGATGTTTTCACAAAAGTCATCGCCCTTTCAGGTGTCTATGATGCTCGTTTCTTTAACAACAACCACGACTACGGGCAAGATGATGCAGTTTATCAAAACTCACCATCTGATTACATTTGGAACCAAAACGACGGTTGGTTTATTGACAAATACCGTCAAGCTGATATTATCGTTTGTACCGGTTTGGGCGATTGGGAACAAGACGGTCTGGACTCATTCTACAACCTAAAACGTGCCTTTGAAGAAAAGAATATCCCAGCTTGGTTTGATGCTTGGGGAACAGATGTGGCCCACGACTGGGTGTGGTGGAGAAAGCAAATGCCATTCTTCCTTCATTCTATCGGACTTTAAGTTAGAAAGGACTACCTATGAATTATCTCGTTATTTCACCTTTTTATCCAGAAAATTTTCAACCATTCACCATTGAATTGGCTAAAAAAGAAGGCGTTACGGTTCTAGGTATCGGGCAAGAACCTTACGATCAATTGCCTGAAGAACTTCGTAATGCCTTAACAGAATACTTCCGTGTCAATGATTTGGAAAATATTGATGAAGTCAAGCGTGCGGCAGCCTTCCTAATTTACAAACATGGTCCAATAGATCGTGTAGAATCTCATAACGAGCATTGGCTTGAAAATGATGCAGCCCTTCGTGAACAATTTAATATCTTTGGTGCCAAACCAAAACACCTGAAAAAGACTAAATTTAAGTCAGAGATGAAAAAATTCTTCTCAAAAGCAGGGGTTCCAGTCGTTCCTGGTATGGTTGTCAAATCGGAGAAAGACATTGATAAGGCTGTTAAGACAATTGGTTTTCCAATGATTGCCAAGCCAGATAATGGAGTCGGCGCTTCCGGAACCTTTAAATTGACCAAAAAAGCTGATATCGAAACATTTAAAAATGCTTGGGACGGTCAAACGGTTTACTTCTTTGAAAAATTTGTTAATTCAAGCATCATCACAACCTATGACGGATTGGTCGATCATGAAGGAAATGTTGTTTTTGAAACAGGTTTGACCTATGTTCATACACCGTTTGAATTGATGCAAAGCAAAAAAGATAATGCCTACTATATTGAAAAAGAATTAGATCCGAAATTAGTAAAATATGGTCGTGCGATTATCAAGGCCTTCGGTATGAAAGAACGTTTTTTCCATATTGAATTTTTCAAGGATGGGAACGACTACATTGCTATTGAATACAACAACCGCATGGCAGGTGGTTTCACAGTTGAAGCCTATAACTATGCACATTCTATTGACCTTTTCCGTGATTACGCAAACATTGTAACAGGTGGTGATGTTGAAGAGAGACGATTCGATTCACAATACTGCTTGGTCGCAACTCGCCGAGATACAACTGATTACGTTCATTCGGCAGATGATATCCATCAGAAATTCGCTGGTAAGATTAAAACCGTCAAACGCATGCCAGATGCCTTTGCAGAACTGCAAGGAAACGATGCCTACCTTCTTGTGACTGAGAGCAAGGAAGAGTTAGACGATATGATTGCCTTTATTGGGAAGACAAAATAGACTAGATTAAGAGGTTGGGCAAAAAGTCCAGCCTCTCTTTTCAGAGTTCGCATCAACATCTCAGCGCAGTGGTTGATTGGCAGATTTGTTCGTGTTTCACACTCCAAATCTGACCATTACGACTGTTGCGAACAAAGTTCGCTCTATTTCCAACCTCAAACTGTCTCCCAGACAGTTTGAGCTGTGCGGGGGTGGGAGTGAAACAGTCTGGGGATAGACTGTTTCAGCTCAACAACTGGAAATAAGGACTTGTTGACGAACTCTTTTTTTGACCAGTCGAGTTCTTTCCCACTCCCTTTTTCTTTCCTTACAAAGCTGTAAGTTTTTTAATCAGAACTGTAAGTGAGTACAGAAAGAATATTTTCTATAATAGACTCATAAGAAATAGAAAGAAGGAAATCATATGTCATTCAAATTTTTACAAGCAAAGAGAATAGAAGAAAAGGTATTCTCAGAAAAAGAAAAGGCTGAACTCTTGGAACAGGCAGAATTCTTAGAGGAATTATCCCATAATTTGCAAAGTATAAGATTTATGGCATACTAGAGGGAGGAAACTATGAAAAAGAAAGTATTTGGTTTGCTGGCTTTGGGTAGTATAATGCTAACCGCTTGCTCTTCCTCTTCAGCAGGTCTTAGCTTTGATGAGGGCTATCAAACTTTCCATTACAAGGGAAAAGATTATGCCGTTAGCAAACAGGAAGTTGCCGAAGATAGCATTCGAGGAACAGAAGCCAAGTTTATGGAATGGCCCGTTGTCAAAGAAGAGGGTTCTGTCAAAGAAATAGTTTCCTTGAATAATCTTTACACTACTTCTAACAAGGAATGGGCCATCGGTGTCCAGGATGGTTATTATAAGGTGGATTTAGAAGATAATATTGCTGAATCAGACCGAATCGACTATCAAGCAGTTCTTGACCAAGTTGATTTAGACAGTGAATAAGGAATTAGGAGTAACTATGTTATTAGAAATCAATCATTTAGAAAAAGTTTACCGCACGCGCTTTTCAAAAGAGGAAACTCGTGCCTTGCAAGATGTGGATTTTAAGGTAGAAGAGGGCGAGTTTATCGCCATCATGGGTGAAAGTGGTTCTGGTAAGACGACTTTGCTCAACATTCTAGCAACCTTGGACAAGCCGACGAGAGGTTCGGTTATCTTAAATAATCAAGATATTACGAAAATCAAGGAAAGCAAGTTGGCGGATTTCCGTTTGCGTAACCTAGGTTTTGTTTTCCAAGATTTTAATCTCTTGGATACCCTGTCCATCCAAGACAACATCTTTTTACCTCTGGTATTGGCACGCGCTAGTCATCAAGAAATGGAAAAACGGTTGAAAGTTTTAGCTCCAAAATTACGCATTCAAGATTTGTTGAAGAAACGTCCTTTCGAGCTATCTGGTGGACAGAAGCAGCGCGTGGCTATTGCCCGTAGTTTGATTACCCAGCCGCAGATTGTCCTAGCAGACGAACCGACGGCGGCCCTAGATTATCGCAATTCAGAGGACTTGCTGAATTTGTTTGAAGAGATTAACCGTGACGGTCAAACCATTCTCATGGTGACCCACTCAGCCAATGCAGCCAGCCACGCCAAACGGGTTCTCTTTATCAAGGATGGGCGTATTTTCCACCAATTGTACAAGGCAGACAAGAGCAATCAAGACTTTGCCAAGGAAATTTCGCTCAATATGTCTGCACTTTTAGGGGGTGAGTAGATGTTTTACCTCAAACTTGCTGGGCAAAATATCCGAAAATCCATGGGTGTTTTTGCTCCCTTCGTTTTAGCCAGTCTGGTCCTCTTTACCCTGATTTGTTCCATGTTCTTGATCATGCTGAGTCCAGTTATGAAGATCATGGGCTCTGGTGCCATTTCTATCGGTCTTGGTGTTGTTGTTCTGACCATTTTCTCGGTCATTATGGAAATTTATAGCTTTAATTTCCTGATGAAACAACGGGCGAGGGAATTTGGTCTCTATAACATGCTGGGGATGAACAAGAAAAAGGTAGCCTTGATAGCCAGCTTAGAATTGATGATGATTTTCTTGCTAGTTGTGGTTCTTGGTTCTGTCTTAGCTGGTGTGTTTGCAAATGTTCTCTACTTGATTTTTGTCAATCTAACACATTATAGTGATTTGCATTTTGGAATTGCCCCTCTGGCCTTTGTCATGACCGCCTTTCTCTTTGCTGGTTTCTTCTTTCTCTTGGAATTGCTGGCCATTCGAACCATTGGCAAGACCAGTCCGCTGATTTTGTTCCGAGCTAGTGAAAAAGGGGAGAAGGAGCCAAAAGGCAATGTCCTTCTGGCTGCCCTTGGTGTAGTGGGACTGGGTGTTGGATACTACCTATCACTTTCATCTAAAGCAGTAGGTCTAGATGTTATCTATCGGTTCTTTATCGCTGTGCTCTTTGTCATTGCGGGGACCTATCTGTTCTACATCAGTTTTATGACTTGGTATTTGAAGGCTCGTCGGAAAAACAAGCGGTATTTCTATACGCCAGAGCATTTCATTACGACTTCGCAGATGATTTTCCGGATGAAACAGCATGCAACGGGTTTGGCCAATATTACGCTGCTTGCAGTCATGGCCTTTGTGACCATTGCGACCACAACCTCCCTTTATACAGGTATGGCAAATATGACAAGTGGACTCTATCCCAAGGAAACATCTATTACCTATAAAGTTTCGGATAGAAGTCAAGGTGTAGCTGCCTATCAGCAATCGGTGCTCAGCCATTTTCCAGAAAAAGCCAATGACAATCTATCCTATCTGACCTACCAAGCAGGTTTGGTCTATGATAGTGGCGAAGAGATTGTCATTAGCCCAGAAACTATTGCCAATCCAGACTTTAGCAAAATGGCCTTTACCTACTTCATCACCCAAGATGATTTCAGGAAATTAGGTAATGACCTGCCAGAGCTTGCTGCCAATCAAGTTGCTTTTATGCGTCTGGGCGAAAAACCATCGCTTAAGAAGCTCATTTTGGGCGAGCAAACCTTTGAGAATGTAGCCAATCTTGACCAGGCTATTTTCCCAGACATCATCAATACGCTAAATGCCGCCGTTATGGTAGTCAGTGATGACACAGTATTGGATGCTGTTCGTAAGTATTATGAGTCCAATAATCCGCAAGGCTATACAGTCAGTCTGGACTACCGTGTCTTTACCGATTTGACCAAGGAAGAAGTAGTAAAAGTTGGTGAGCAGGCAGGTAATATTTACACTATTTCCAATGAAAATGGGGAATATGTCGGAAATATCATGCAACGTACGGATTTCAACAATATGCTCATGGGCTTTACAGGCGGTTTCCTCTTTACAGGTTTCTTGCTGGGAATTAGTTTCCTACTGGGTGCAGCCTTGATTATCTACTACAAGCAGTACTCTGAAGGGTATGAGGACAAGAAATCCTACAAGATTCTACAAGAAGTGGGCATGAGTGCAGCAGCGGTCAAAAAGACCATTAACTCCCAAACACTTACGGTCTTCTTTATGCCTTTGGTCATGGCGACCCTACACTTTGTCATCGCCCTTGTCATGCTCAAGCAAATGCTACTGAGTTTTGGTGTTACCTCATCACTAATGATTTATACGGTCAGTGGAATTACTTTGCTTGCAGTTGCCTTGATTTACTTTGTCATTTACAAGTGGACCAGTCGCACCTATTACCACATTATTGAACGGTAGCAGAAGTCTCGCCTTGTGCGAGATTTCTTGCATTTTTTAGGAAATGGTGTTACAATGGTAATACCAAAGAAATACCAGAAGAGGTGAGAAAATGGCAGCTATTACATTGAAAGTTTCTGAGCAGGACAAGCTCTTTATGCAGGCTATGGCAAAGTTTGAAGGTGTGAGTTTGTCAGAACTCATTCGGACTAAAACCCTTGAAGCCCTTGAAGATGAATACGATGCGCGTGTGGCTGATATTGCTTGGGCAGAATACCAAGCAGACTTGGCGAATGGAATTGAGCCGATTAGCTGGGAGGAGATGTTGGAAGAGTTGGGGTTGACGAATGAAGACCTGTTATAAACTCGTACCAACCAGTCGTTTTATCAAACAATTGAAAAAGCTGGACAAATTTACTCAAAAACAGATTACCAACTACCTGTCCAGTCATGTGACTGACAATCCCAGACAATACGGAAAAGCCTTGACTGCCAATCATTCTGGCCAATGGCGGTACCGTATTGGCAATTATCGGGTCATCGTCAGCATTGAGGATGATAAATTGATCGTAACAGCCCTTGAAGTCGGGCATCGAAAAGAAGTATATAAATAAAAAGCCAAGACCTGTGTCCTGGCTTTTGCAGCATGAAGAAGATGAAAAAAGAGAAGATTTATATTGTTGAAGATGATGAGATGATTGTCCAGCTCTTGAAGCAGCATCTGGGCAAATCTTATCAGGTAGAAAGTGTGCAGAATTTCCGAGCTGTCAGTCAGGAAGTTGCTGAAATTAAACCAGACTTGGTGCTGATGGACATTAGCCTACCCTATTACAACGGCTTTTACTGGACGACAGAAATCCGTAAAACCATGACCATGCCCATTATCTTTATCTCCTCTAGCGATGATGAGATGAATGCGGTCATGGCCATGAACATGGGCGGGGATGATTTTGTGTCCAAGCCTTTTTCACTAGGGATTTTGGATGCCAAAATCGGAGCCTTCCTGCGTCGGGTTAATCAATTCAGCAAATCAACTGATTTGTCTATCGACCAATTCCAGCTTAGTTTAGACGGGCGATTTTCAAACGAATCGGAACAGGTTCAATTGTCTCCTACGGAAACCAAGATTTTGTCCGCCTTACTAGAAAGACAAGGGGAGATTGTCAGCAAGGATGAACTCTTGGAAAAACTCTGGGAAAATGAAGAATTTATTGACCAGAATACGCTCAATGTCAACATGACTAGGCTGCGTAAGAAGGTGAGCGAGGTCGGTTTTGAACGTATTCATACCGTTCGTGGCGTGGGGTACTTGGTCAAATGATAGCAAAATTTATCCGTGAATACCGGAGTTTTTACTTCTCCTACATTGTTCTGGCTACTAGTTTTATCTTGCTCTTCTTTCTCTATCAACTGCCCACCGAATTCCTGCAAAACGCTCTGCTATTGTCCCTAACCCTTATCATCCTACTGACAGTAGGCCTGTTCTGGAAGTTTCGCAACCGCATGAGAGCCTTGGAAGACTATGTCCATGAAGAAGCTCTGCCCCTGCTTAATAAGCCGGTGGACCTTGCCTATCTCAACTTAATTGAAGCGGAAAAGGAGGCGACACGGGAGCAGCTTTTGGTCTATAAGTCACGAGAAGAAGACTTGCAAGCTATGGTCAAAATGTGGTCCCACCAAATGAAAGTACCTCTGGCTGCCCTGTCTTTGATGAGCCAGACTGACAATCTCAACCAGCAGGATGTCGATCATCAGCTTTTGCGCTTGGATAATTACATGGCCAATCTCCTCAATTACCTCAAACTGACCAACCATGCCAGCGATTTTCGCTTTGAGCAGGTGGAAGTTAGAGAAGTAGTGGTCGATTTGGTCAAAAAATACCGTAATCAGTTCTTGCAAAAAGAGATTTCGGTGACCATCAATGGAAATTGGCTACTGAAAACCGACAGAAAATGGCTCAGCTTTGCCCTGTCACAGATTATAGACAACGCCCTCAAGTACAATAAGACTGGTGGTAAGGTCACTATTGAACTGAATGAGGGAATTTCCATTTCCGATACGGGAATTGGCATTCTGGCAGAAGACATTCCACGCCTGTTTGATGAGGGATTTACAGGTTTTAATGGCCGTGAACACCAAAAAGCGACAGGGTTTGGGCTTTATTTGACAAAGCGTGTTTTAAGTCAATTAGATTTAGGCATTAAAGTGGAAAGTCGAGTAGACGTCGGCACCACTGTAAGCATCACAAAAGTACAGTAGAAGCTGTGCTTTTTCCTTTTGAAAGCGCTTTGATTTTGTGATATACTGAAACTACTAGATAAATCAGGAGGTTACTATGTCACACCATCATGTTTTGCAAAATGGATCAGATATTCGTGGAATTGCTATCGCTACAGACGAATATGCCGTCAATCTCACTCCACAAGCCACCAAGGAAGTGGTTCGCGGACTTATTCATTGGCTAATTCAGAAGCCAGAACTGGCGCAGGCCTATCAAGTAGGACAACTCAAGATTGGTATTGGCCGAGATAGCCGCCTCAGTGGTCCAGACTTGGTCGCCGCCTTCACAGAAGAAGCAGTGCGTTTGGGCATTCAGTTGATTGACTTCGGCATGGCCACCACACCAGCACTCTTCATGAGCACCCAGTACCCGCAGTTCAAGTGCCACGCTGGTGTCATGATTACCGCCAGCCACCTGCCTTATTACTTCAACGGCATTAAGATTTTTTCGGAAAATGGCGGAGCAGAACATGAAGATATTGACTTCATCCTCTCGCATAGTGAAGACTTGCCAGCTTCTTCCCTTGGAAGTGTGACCCAAGCAGACTTGATTACGCCTTATGCCCAAGACTTAGTTGGCAAAATTCGTTCAGCCTGTGACGGACAAGAAAAACCACTTACAGGTCTCAATATCATCGTCGATGCTGGAAACGGTGCAGGCGGTTTTTTTGCTGAGAAAGTTTTGGCAGAATTGGGAGCAGAAACTACAGGCTCACAATTCCTAGACCCAGATGGCACCTTCCCAAACCATATTCCAAACCCAGATAACAAGGAAGCTATGGAAAGCATTCGTCAGGCTGTCTTGAAGCAAGGTGCAGATCTTGGTATTATCTTTGATACCGACGTTGACCGTGCCGCCCTGGTCACCAAGTCAGGAGAAATTCTCAATCGTAACAACCTGATTGCCGTTCTCAGCCAGATTGTTCTAGCTGAACATCCAGGAACCAGCATTGTGACCAATTCCCCAACGACTGAACACCTTAAGGTCTTTATAGAAAGCCTGGGAGGCAAACAAATTCGCTATATTTCAGGCTACCGTAATGTCATCAACCGTGCTATTTTAGCTAATCAAGAAGGAGTTGATTGCCAGTTGGCTATCGAAACCTCAGGACACGCTGCCTTTAAGGAAAATTACTTCCTCGATGACGGAACCTATGTGGCGGCTAAGATTCTCATGCTCTTACCAAAACTGCAAGCGGAAGGAAAGTCCTTGGACGACTTGATTGCCCAGCTCAAACAACCACTTGAAACCCAAGAAGTGCGGTTCAAGCTGGAAGCCACAGACTATCGAGCACTTGGTGAACAGGTCATTGCCGAACTCAGAAACACTAGCCTCGAAGGCTTTGCTTTCAACCCAGAAAACGAAGAAGGAGTGCGGTTTGACCTGACTCAGCCTTATGGTGACGGCTGGCTCTTGCTCCGCATGAGCCTCCACGAGCCACTCTTGGTCTTGCAGGTGGAAAACGACCAAACCGGCTATATTCCTGCCGTTTTGAAAACCTTGTCAGCCTTTTTGGACCAGTACCCAGAAGTTAATCAGGAAAAATTGAAAGAATTGATTTAGCTTTAAGAGAAAAAGGGGTAAGTTTTCGCTTA
Source organism: Streptococcus suis 10581 (assembly GCA_000440235.1). Lineage (GTDB taxonomy): Bacteria > Bacillota > Bacilli > Lactobacillales > Streptococcaceae > Streptococcus > Streptococcus suis_F. The sequence goes on from ALKQ01000069.1 coordinate 35,296, forward strand.
CTCCTTGATTTGTTTGCATAATTTATATTACGTAAAATTATAATTTATCCAGAGCATTTTTCTGCTCATCGTTGACGATATGGGTATAGAGGTCAGTGACCTGAGTATTGGCATGACCCAGTTGATGACTGACCAGAACTTGCGACTTGGTGGCGTCGTAGAGCCGTGTTGCCAATGTATGACGGAGTTTGTGGGGGGTTACGCGTATCTTGAAGTCCGCAGAATACTTAGCCACCATTTTCTCAATGGAAGAAGCGTCGATGCGATTAGGCAGACCACGGTACTCAGACAGGAAAAAGGCCGTGTCCGTTTTTTCAGCCTTGTAGCGTTGCTGGCGAATGCCCATGTAAGCTTCTAAGTAAGGCTTAGCAAACCCAGCCACATTGACTGAGTCCCGCTTGCCACCTTTACGCGTTACCTCAATAATCATCATCTTGAGGTTGACATCACGGAGGTCCAGATTGACCGCCTCAGACAGACGAACACCAGATGCCAAGAGAAGAGCCAAAATCGCCAAGTCCCGTTCTTTATTTTTTTGGAAGGAGGAGAGGGCACGTTTGGAGAGATTGACCTGGTATTCCTTGTCCACATAGTCCAAAAACTCCATCGTTTCATCACCCAAAAAGAGCTTCTGCTTGATATTCTCCGCCCGCGCCGCCAAGGTTTCCTTCTTCTTCTTGGTGGATACCTTTTTCATAACATTGCGGTAGAAGTAGGGCTCACCCTGATCATTTTCCACTTCTTCGGTTAAATACTTGAAGAGACTAGAAAGTGCCGACAGGGTACGGTTAATGGTGGTCTGCGACACACCATTCTGCGTGGTATTGGCGTTCAGTAAGGGACGCTCCCGCAGATAAAGAATGAAAGCTTCCATATCTTTTTTGGTCAAATGTTCCAGGATATCCAACGGAATGTCAGCAATCCGTTCCACAGATACCAAATCCGAATCCTGTAACCATTCAAAAAAACGACGGTATTCTTTCAAGTATTCATATAAGGTTGTGAAACTGTAAGGCACAGCCAGCTTTGATTGGTAATATTCCAAGACATACCAAGGCATGATTTCTTTTAGCTGTTCAATTTTTTCTAGTAATAACTCACGTCTCATCATTTTCTCCTGATTTTTCTATATGAGTAGTATAGCATAACCACATATAAGTTTCAAGAAAATTATAGTTTTTCGGAAAGATGTATGTGGGTAGTTAGAACGAATTCTCCGTCTAACTAAATAAACTCGCTGAGTTTTTTAATTTCCCTTGCAAGCTCTTCAGAACTTAAACTGTCTGTATTTAACTTTTGCCCTGGAATCTGATTTTCAAAAGCTTTCAAGCAAACATAAAGATGTCGCTTTGCCCAAATATTGTTCTCGTTGATTCGCTTATCTAAACGTTCCACAATGGTTGTTTTATCTGCTAACAAAATATAATGTTCTAAAAGAATTTTATCCTCTATCAACCGCTGAATAATTGCTTGATAATATTCTCTTTTGTAGATTGTCATAGGAATAATAATAATCTTATCTGTTTTAGTTGCCAAGTCAAATACTATTTGATAGGTTGACTGTCTCCAAACTGAATAATCTTGAAAATCTTCAGGACAAACTGCTTGAGGTAATTGACTTTGTAAGAAATCACCTAATAATTCTGGATCATAGAGATATGAGTTTTCTATTAGTATTCCTTTCTATTTTTACAAAAAAAGTTTACATAATTTATTTTGTGTAAACTTTTTTGTTTTATAAAATCAATAAAACGTACAATACTAGGACACTAATGATACTAAATAGCGAACCAATTAAATAGTATTCAGCAAAGGCTTGGCTTTTGGATATTTTATCATAGCGTGCGATGGATTTTGCTGTAAATACCAGCCCGATAGCTGTGTATTGCCCCAGAAGTAGAAAAATTCCCATTATGAGGCGCTCCAATTGACCAATTAAGGCTCCTGCCCCTGTCACGGTCTGCTCTTCTTCTCCTTCCGCTACCTGATATTTGCTAAAGTAGAGTTTGAAAAGAATATTGACGGGCTTGCTGATTAGGAGTATAAAAAGGATTTGCAGGAGGAGATAATTTGGTTCAATCCAGAGTGAGTGTGAAGCGACATTAACACCGATAGTGTGATAAAGAATGATGATAGAGATGATATGTAGCAATTGATCAGCTAGGAATGCTCCAGCTTCCCAGGAGTCCTTTATCCAATAGTGTTTGTTGAGAAAATATTTGACATAGTCAATCGCAAGATGGCTCAGCCAAACTTGAAAAAATAAATCTCCGTTTTGAACGGGGGTAAGTAAGGCTAGGATAAGAAGAGGGATAGCAACAATGAAAAGGTGCATGAAAAGAGCTTTCAAATGAAGCATTTTAGCATCCGCCAGTGCTTGACTCTGGAAGGTAAAATCACTTAAAAAGTGGGCAATAAGCAAGGCGGTTAAAACTGGATGTTGAATAAGATAGCTAGAAATAACTGAAAATGACATGCTTTATCCTTCTTTCTGACTGAGCTGGAGAATCAAATTCATGGCAGTTTGACGATTACGCAGGTAGAGTTTGATTCCGCTGGATTTCAAACGTTTGGTAAAGGCACTTTGACTGAGTTTCATTTTCTCAGCAATTGGCTTTTGTGTGAAATCTTCTTGATAGATTTTTTTGGAGATTAAGGTCTCAAACAGATCCGTTTGCGAACGATTCCAGGCAGCTTTGATGAAATCGCTAGAAGTTAGCAAGGGGTTAATCACACGATCGATTTGCTTGTATTCAGATGAAAATGCAATTTTGCTGGTGCCATAGTCATGGTTGTCATGAATGAAATCAATAGCCTTGCGTGCTTCCCAATAAGCTGGACCATCTGCTCCAATACTTAGCTTGGGATCGATAGCTGTTAGAATCTCACCCAAACCAATTCCAAATCGAATCTCCACCTCATCACGAAAGGCTAGTTGGATTTGGTCAATCATTAAAAAAATATAAGGGTTAGGCTTGCATAAGGCTTGAAATTCATCTCCCTTTGTAATGGTAAATGGCGATGCGAAGTCCTGAGCGAAGGAATGATTGATTCTATTCAGCTGCTGTTTTAGCCTTTCTTGAATACTAGAGCGGTTGGAAGTTTGTTTTGAATTGACAATATCTCCTATTAATGCGATATAATGCATAACTTGTCCTCCAATTTCTATTATATTTCCATTATAACGGACAATTTAATGATTGTCCACTAGAAAGGACATTTTCGAATATTTCCATTATAATGGAAAGTATCGGAGTTCAAAAATCATTTTTCCTGCTTTGCTACTTCTATTTTATATTGCTGTATCTTATTTCTTCGAATAAAAATCATGACCACCCGTCAAACGGGTGGTTTGAACAAGGGCTATAAGCCCACATCACCAGCCAGCGCCTAAAGACGCTGGCTTTCACTTTGTTCAAGCCTCACTGCTTTTGACTCGTCACTAGCCTCTTAAAGAGGCATTCGTACTACTTGCCATTATCCCTAAAGGGATCTTCATACTCTTTTACACTTAACTTATCAAGTGCTATATCATGTTTTTCCTGTTCTTGTATATATTTCTTAATTGTGGCTTCATTAAGTCCAACTGTACTTACATAATATCCCTCTGCCCAGAAATGACGATTACCAAATTTGTATTTGAGATTGGCGTGTTTATCAAACATCATTAGAGCACTCTTGCCTTTTAAATAGCCCATAAAGCTTGATACACTTAATCGCGGAGGAATACTGACTAACATATGAACATGATCCGGCATCAGATGTCCTTCGATAATTTCTACGCCTTTATAAATACACAAACGTCGGAATATTTCTCCCAAACTACTTCGATATTGATTATAGATGATTTTTCGTCTATACTTAGGTGTGAAGACAATGTGGTATTTACACAGCCACTTTGTATGTGATAAACTATGTGCCTTTTGCGCCATATTTTTCTCCTTTCGCTTTACAATAGGCTTGAACACCTTTATTGTATCGCGTTTGGAGTTTTTTTGGTATAACCTTCATCGCGCACCCGCATAGCGGGTGGTTTATTTGTCACGCTCCGTAAGGTGCGTGACGGACTAAAAGTCACATAAGTAAAAAAGAAGAGATTATTTTCTCTTCTTTTTGGCTTTCTTGATTTTATTGGCTTGGCGTTTCATGGCTTGTTTCATAGCAAACTCGCCGATTCTACCTTTCAAACCGCCTCCAAACATTTGGGACATGTCTGGCATACCAGCCCCTCCCATCAGTTGGCTCATATCAGGCATTCCTGCACCGCCCATCATATCTTCCAGAGCAGACATATCCATACCGTTCATGTTTGGCATGTTTTTAGGGAGATTATTTGGGTTGATTCCCATTTGTTTCATCATTTTGTTCATGTCGCCTGACATGACACCCTGCATCATGGTTTTCGCTTGGTTGAAATCCTTGATAAATTTATTGACTTCGACAAAGCTATTTCCAGAACCGTTAGCAATACGACGACGACGGCTCGGTGTCAACAAATCAGGGTTTTCTCGTTCGGCTGGTGTCATAGAAGATACGATAGCTCGTTTTCGTGCAATTTCACGCTCGTCAACTTTCAAGTTGGCAAGTGCTGGATTACCAGCCATACCTGGAATCATCTTCAGCAGGTCTTCCATTGGTCCCATATTCTGAACTTGGTCCAGCTGATCAATGAAATCGTTGAAATCAAAGGTATTCTCACGCATTTTTTCAGCGAGTTCTAGTGATTTCTTCTCGTCGTACTCTTTGCTTGCCTTCTCAATCAAGGTCAGCATGTCACCCATGCCCAGAATACGCGAGGACATACGGTCTGGGTGGAAGGTTTCGATGTCGGTGATTTTTTCACCAGTACCGGTGAATTTGATTGGCTGACCAGTAATGTGACGGACAGACAAGGCTGCACCACCACGTGTATCGCCGTCAATCTTGGTCAAAATCACACCAGTAATAGCCAGTTGATCATTGAACTCACGCGCAACGTTGGCAGCTTCCTGACCAATCATAGCATCAACGACCAAGAGGATTTCGTTTGGCTGAGCAAACTCTTTGATTTCTCTCAATTCGGCCATGAGGGCTTGGTCAATCTGCAAACGACCTGCTGTATCGATCAGAACGTAGTCATTATGGTTAGCTTTGGCTTGTTCTAAACCTTGGCGTACAATCTCCAGGGCAGGGACTTGATTGCCCAACTCGAATACAGGTACATCAATTTGTTGACCAAGGGTTTTCAACTGGTCAATGGCAGCTGGACGGTAAATATCGGCAGCAATCAAGAGTGGACGGGCATTTTCTTCCTGCTTGAGTTTATTAGCCAACTTACCTGTGAAGGTCGTTTTACCAGCCCCCTGCAATCCAGCCATCATAATGATAGTTGGAATTTTTGGTGATTTGATAATTTCTGAAGTTTCAGAACCTAATACAGCCGTCAATTCTTCATCAACGATTTTGATGATTTGTTGAGCAGGGTTCAGAGTGTCAATAACTTCATGACCAATGGCACGTTCACGTACTTTCTTGATGAAATCTTTTACAACTGGCAAGGCAACGTCGGCTTCTAGTAAGGCCAGACGAATTTCCTTGGTTGCTTCCTGAATATCACTCTCAGAAATTTTTCCTTTACGACGCAGATTTTTAAAAACATTCTGTAAACGTTCTGTTAAGCTTTCAAAAGCCATATACTTCTCCTCTTACTCTCTATTATCAATACTGGTTAAAACGGTGATTTTCTCCTTCAAATAAGCATCTTCTGGATACTTAGTGAGTATTTCATCGAAAATCTGACTACGCACCACATAGTCAGAATACATATGTAGTTTCATCTCGTAGTCTTCCAGTAATTTTTCTGTTCGTTTAATGTTATCATAGACCGCCTGACGGCTAACTTGAAATTCCTCAGCAATCTCAGCCAAACTATAATCATCGGCATAATAGAGCTCGATGTAGTTCATTTGCTTGTCTGTTAGCAAGGCTGCATAGAATTCAAATAAGGCATTCATTCGGTTGGTTTTTTCAATTTCCATAAACTTTATTATATCAAAAATTCCATATTTTATAAATAAGAAAATCCGTCATCACTAGAAAGATTACGGATTTTAAAAATGTTTTACATAATTATTTTTATGTTAATTATTTTCTAAATAGAATTCGAAACGTTCTCCAACATACTGACTATTTACAAATTCAAATGCTTGACCATCTTCGAGATAAGATACCTGTTTTAGTGCGAGAATAGCCTGGTTTTTAGAAATTTGTAAATATTGAGCCACTTTTTCATTGGCTAAACGCGCAAAAATGGTTTGTTTGCTCGTTCCAATTCGATAACCATTGTCCATAAGTGTTTTAAAGAAATGGTTGGTAACATCTTCTTTGGGGACATTTTTTATCAAGCGTTCAGGAATGCTGGCAACCTCATACACGACGGGAACATTATCTGCATAGCGGACCCGCTCCATTCGAATAACATACTCGCCACGGGATAAACCTAATTGTTCAACTTCTTTTTCATTAGGTTTGGTTCGTGTATAGGACAATAATTTGCTGCTTGGCGTCTTTCCTTGGAGTTGTACTAATTCAGTAAAGGAAGTCGTGCCTCGCATCTTTTCTTGAACCCGTGTACTGGCGACATAAGTACCGGAACCAATCTTGCGTTGTAGAATACCTTCTTCCACTAAAAGTGTGATTCCTTGACGGAGCGTCATACGAGAAACACCAAATTCATCTGCTAAATCGCGTTCACTTGGTAAACGTTGACCAATTTTCCAGATTCCGTTATCGATTTGTTCCTTAATTTTATCGTGAATTGTGATATATGCTGCTTTCATTTATCTAGCCTTTCTCTTCTTTCTAGTTTACCAAAAATAAAGGCGTTTGGCTAATTCAGGCCACACTCTATTGGTAAAATTCTCCTAGGCAAACAATGAAGTCAGATTACCTAAAATAAAGTGAGTAAAAACAATAAAAATACGAACACTAACATTTTTATTATCACTCATAGTTTGCAAAACAGATATTTAACAAATAAAATTTGGAAAATGTTCGCTTTTATGTTAAACTAACTACTAGTATTTGAATTTTTTTCAAAACGAAAGGGAAAAACATGACAAAACAAGATGTCCAAAAAATTATTGTATTGGATTATGGTAGCCAGTACAACCAGCTCATCTCACGTCGTATCCGTGAATTTGGTGTCTTTTCAGAATTGAAAAACCATAAAATTACAGCTGAGGAAGTCCGTGCTATCAATCCAATTGGTATCGTTCTTTCAGGTGGACCAAACTCTGTCTACGCAGAAAATGCCTTTGATATTGATCCAGAAATCTTTGAATTGGGTATTCCAATCTTGGGGATTTGCTATGGTATGCAGTTAATTACCCATAAATTGGGAGGTAAGGTTGTTCCTGCTGGTGAGGCTGGAAATCGTGAATATGGTCAATCAAATCTTCAACTGAAGACTGAATCAGCGCTTTTTGCTGGAACACCAGAAGAACAGCTTGTACTCATGAGCCACGGTGATGCTGTAACTGAAATTCCTGCTGATTTCCACCTGGTTGGTCTGTCTGCTGACTGCCCTTACGCGGCCATTGAAAACACGGAACGCCGTATCTACGGTATCCAGTTCCACCCAGAAGTTCGTCATTCCGTATATGGAAACGATATTTTGAAAAACTTTGCGTTTGGTATCTGTGGAGCCAAAGGCGACTGGACAATGGAAAACTTCATCGAAACAGAAATTGAAAAAATCCGCCAGACTGTTGGGGACAAGAAAGTCTTGCTCGGTTTATCAGGCGGTGTGGATTCGTCTGTTGTTGGGGTCCTTCTCCAACGCGCTATTGGTGACCAATTGACCTGTATCTTCGTTGACCACGGTCTTCTACGTAAGAATGAGGGCGATCAAGTTATGGAGATGTTGGGTGGCAAGTTCGGTCTCAATATCATTCGCGTTGATGCTGCTAAGCGTTTCTTAGACCTACTTGCTGGCATATCTGACCCTGAGAAGAAACGTAAAATCATCGGTAATGAATTTGTTTACGTATTTGACGATGAAGCGAGCAAGTTGACTGATGTTGAATTCCTAGCGCAAGGAACGCTTTATACCGATATTATCGAGTCAGGAACGGATACTGCTGAGACAATCAAATCCCACCACAACGTTGGTGGTCTGCCAGAAGATATGCAGTTCAAGTTGATTGAACCGCTCAATACTCTCTTTAAGGATGAAGTTCGTGCCCTCGGTACTGCTCTTGGTATGCCGGATGAAGTTGTATGGCGCCAACCATTCCCAGGACCAGGCCTTGCCATTCGTGTCATGGGTGAAATCACTGAGGAAAAACTTCAAACTGTTCGCGAATCTGACGCTATCTTGCGTGAGGAAATTGCAAAAGCGGGTCTTGACCGCGATGTGTGGCAATATTTCACGGTTAATACTGGCGTTCGCTCCGTAGGTGTCATGGGAGATGGTCGTACCTACGACTACACCATCGCCATCCGTGCTATCACTTCTGTCGATGGAATGACAGCTGACTTTGCCAAACTACCATGGGATGTTCTTCAAAAAATCTCTGTCCGTATCGTAAACGAAGTCGACCACGTCAACCGCATCGTCTATGATATAACAAGTAAACCACCAGCAACAGTTGAGTGGGAGTGATAGAGCCTGGGGATAGGCTCTATCAGCAATTCAATCAGACTAATTTACCCGATGCCTAAAAACGAAAGAGCATCGTTGTCTGGGGATAGACTGTTTTACCCGACGCCTAAAAACAAAAAAGCGTCGCTGATCTGGGAAAACAATTAACCAGACGCTCCAAAATAGGAAAGAGTCTTATAAAAAAACAATCAAAGAGTAGTTTAGTGCTACTACTTTGATTGTTTTTTTGTTTTCTAGCTTAAAACTCTAACTAGTACCGTTTTGGAGGGGATACAAAATGCGATGTAATGATGTCATCCAGTTGTTCAGCAATACTTGCAAACTGCAGGTTTAAGTCCAAATTTTTGACACTAATCTGGTTTCCATGCATTTGGTAGACCTGATTAGGTTGAATATCTATATCGGTTTTAGCGTATAGAAGCATTCCTGCTACTGTATCGTTTGTATCTGACAGGCGATAAGCCTGATTTTTCACATAGGTAAAAATTTGGTATAGATTATTTGAATGGAGTGTGCGCTTATCAAAGCGAATCTGTGTGTTACTAGAATAATATTTAGCATCAATAATCAATATAGTATCTTTATATTTGAGGTAAATATCACTCTGCATGATGGGGAGCATTTCTCCAAAACCATCATCTAGTGCCCAAGGTATCTGAGAGGCGGTAACCTGTATTTGGGGATAATGCTTTTTATAATATCCAAGAATGAACTTCTCATATAGCAAGGATTCCCTCCGCTCATCAAGAAAATTCATCAATTTCTTATTCCCCTCCCTCTCTGTATGAATTAATCCATTCACTACCAAATAGCAGATTGACATTAGTAATTGATACGACTGATTGTTTCGATTATATTGTAAATTCCAATTGATTGAGTGTAGATTAATTTTTGAGACTTCTCCAAAGAAAACTAAGAGTTTTCTCAATTTCTTTTTCCTGTCCCTGCTTATATCAGCTTTTAGCAGTATCTCAATGCTTGCTTTGATAATGCGATTCATTCTACTGTCAAGAGAAAAATCATCGTATTGGCAAACAAGTTGCTTTCTACGCCAATTAGGAGGTGTTAAAGAGTCAGAGATATTTATTTTACCTTTAAGTGCCGAGAGTGACTCGGTTTGAGAACGATACTCTCGACCAAGTCCTCTTTTCACCTGTATCGAGAGGCTGATTATCATTATTTCCGCCAGTAGATCTGCAGCATTTTTAAATTCTTCAGTAGCAATCCGTTTATATTCCTGCTCATGAAGGATTTTGAATGCGTAAGATAGCATATAGTAGATATTTTGGACAGGTATCACTGGATGGCACTCCTTAACTTACTACTCCAATCATGAATTTTTGTCGGTTCATCAAACCAATATTCTTTCAAGAGGGGAATCAGTTCATATTCAACAATGGCTTCTAGCAAACCTTGGTCCAGTACTTCTGCCGATAAACCGCAGAAGTAACTATGCCCAATACAGAAGCTATCTCCCAGTACTTCCTCTGTTGAAATGGCCTGATTTAGCTTTTCTACACAGGAAATGAGTCTATCGAATTTTTCGTTTTTCAGATTTGTTTGATAATCTTTGAATCCCGCAGTTGAAAAACCTGGCTTGATGTCAAAGAAGGCAAAGCGTCGTCTCAGTGCATAATCAAGTAGGGCTAAACTCCTATCTGCGGTATTCATCATGCCGATGATATATAGATTTTCTGGAATTGAGAATTGCTCATCCGAGTAGAGGAGCTGTAAAGACTTGCCTCGTTTGTCATTTTCTATCAGCATAAACAATTCACCAAAAATTTTGCTCAAATTTCCCCTGTTTATTTCATCAATAATAAAGAAATAATCATGACTCTTGTCAGACTCTGCTTTTTTACAGAAGGTATAGAATGCCCCTCTTCTCAGCTCAAAGCCACTTGTCGAAGGCCTAAAGCCCATGATGAAGTCCTCGTAGGAATAGCTTTGGTGAAACTGAATTGTCATGACCCTTTCTAAATCTGGTTTCCCCATTAATGAAAATGCTAGGCGTTCTGCAACAAACGTCTTTCCAACTCCTGGCGCTCCTTGTAAGATGATATTCTTTTTCATTTGGAGTATGGAGGTTAATTGATCATACTCTTCTTCTGTCATATAGACTTCTGATAGGAAGTGATTTTTCGTATAGCTATCTTCTACTACCTCTTCACCACCTATCTCGTTTCCAGTATCAGCTTCCTCAGCCAGTGGAGAAATTGCTCCAGCACTTCTTTCTTTCTCTTCTTGATTGATCTGTTTAGAGTATTTCCAAGCCATAGATGATAATTCTTTAAAATCTTTCAGTTTGCTCTCTGCACTCTTTAAATATTGAAGTATAGAATCTGAAATATCAAAATACTCATCGGCAGAAATTTTTGACTTCATCTTTGGCAATTTTTGGACAATGTCAGCAGGAATCTCGCCAGACTCATACACATACGTTTCATTTTGACTATCTAAGTTCAAGAAAAAGTCAGGAGCAATCCAATACAAGGCCATCGTAATCTTGCTGTTGCCATTTCCTTTCTTGTTTATAGCCAAATCAAAATAGTGTGAAAATTTTTCTTTCTTCTCAGCCGTAGGCTCCTTGCTATAGGTCAAAGCAGCAATGAAAAGTTCCCATAAGTCATCAATATCATTCTCATCACGATCTCCGATAAAGTAATAGAAAGTCGCATTCTGATTCATCAGTACTGGTATGCTTTCAAACGAGGATGGGATTTCCGCTTGGAGGTGGAATAATTCTGCTATAGCTGTCAGAATTTTGATGCGATTCTCTTCTGTTATTCTCTTATTGAAGAGTCCAAATATCGTAAACGGATCAATATCCATCAGTTGATTGTCCTTTTCTAACGTGGGCATATGTATCTTTGTTTTGGTATAGATAGCTTTTACTTTCTCAACCAGCTCTGCTCTATTATCTTTATAGTCTACTAATTTCCAAGCAAATTCCTTATAAAAGTTTACCCAATTGAATTGATATTGTTCATCCATAGTATCCTCCAACGGTGTTGTATCTACACCTATTAAATTATGAGTTCGAATTACCTATATTTTATCATTAAACATTCCTGTCGTAAACTTAGAATTTATATACTTGTGTAACCGTTTAATGTGGTACAACTTAAAATAGTTGCTTTTGATACTTATATATGATAATATATGACTGAAAACGTTTTAGAAAGGTGTGATGGCTGTGTTGAAATACTCGAAAGTGCTGTTACTTGTCTTGCTTATTGCCACTGGTCTATCTTGTATCGGAATCTACTGGCTCGGAAAAGAGCAAAATAGACTATTAAATGAGCAGTGGCATGCCTTGAACATACGCATTATTAATGATCTAGGAACAAAAATTGATGCCATTGGTGGTCCGCAAAATCCGCGTATCATTGGATTCTTTCAGCGAGATGACACTACTGCTATCAGCCAGCGGATTGGTACAGCTTCTGAGGAGGAACTGAAAATAGCTAAACCTGACAATCTATTCCAGAAAGAGTGGATTGTTCTCTATCCTCAAACGCGCAGCAGTCCCTTTGAAAATACTTCTGCCTATGCAGTAATGAAAACCAGTATCAAGGCTGACTGGCTCCATGTGACTACTTCGTCAGAGACGGAATTAGATATTTTTTATGAGAAGGCAGATGAAAGCTTGCTGACCTTGGAAGACTTGGTGCAAGACAAGGAAAGTTTTCGTGCTACACTAAAAACAATCCTAGTTTCAGCTAAAAATGAGGCTGAAATTCAAGTTCAAAAAGATATTTTAGAAATGTTCGAGAGTGATGATTGGTCTGCTATTCCCTTTGCTTACACTGAAAAATCTCTGATATTGGAGAAAGCTGTCATTTCAATTTCTGCATTTATAGATAGTCTAAATCCCTACTATTTTTCAGAACAAACCCTTGCAGATTTGCGTTTATCAAAAGAATCGCGCCAGGCTTTAGAAGATTCGGTAGATAAGACAAATATCACCTATCCTTGAATAAACGGTGGGAGTGGGAAAGTCGTCATGGATGTCTTTCCCAGCTTCTTTATATTTTTGTTTAACAAATTAAACGTTTTTTTGTGGATTTGAAAAATATTTTTTGTTATACTTGTGTTATGAAAACATCAACACTTGGAAAGTTACTAGAATTACCAAATTTTCACCACTTCTACACCGTTCCAATTAGAGAAAATACGGAGTCTTCTGGAAATTATATAATTGTTTTTGAACAGGACAAGCAACCTGTATTTGTTGATTTGAAAAATGAGACTGGTCACACTCGTGAGGTACGCTTTGCCAGTCATTTTGACAGCGCCGGTCTTCTGGTCGGATTAGGAGCCATTCCTATCAATTATTGGCCTACCTGCCAGATTCTTGGTGTGAAGAAAAATAATAATCGACGAGGACTTAGTCTATCTAGTCTGATGGATGGTTATGGACGTCTACCTATTTTTAAGGAAATGGCAGAGCGTTATAGAGCGCGTGGACAATCAACCATTTATGACCCCTACCGTTATTCGTATACTATTGATGAAAAGAAGGTTATTAAGGATAATCAATTAACCCTTATTCCAAAGAAAGAATACGAAAAGATAAAAGATTTCCATCCTTTTTTGCAAACAAAGCATGGAAATGTTTATGCAGTTCCTTGTTTCTATCAAGACAGAAAACGAAATCAGACTATTAAAATCTATATTATGGGCTGGTACTTTTATGAGAAGCAATTAAAAATATCTTGGAAACCTTCTCATTCTCGTAAAAGCCGCTGGCGTTCTTCTCTTGTTTCAGTTGATAAATTATCGGACCGCTTCTTCTTTCAAGGAGAATTGTATAAAAAAGGAACCTATCCAGTGTTCCTGGAAGATCTCACAATAAAAAATAAGGCCTACCAACATCGCCTAGATAGGGAGTTTGCAGCCTTTTTAAGCATTATTGAAGAACAAAAACAGAGAGCACAGCTCCGTGTTAAGTAGAAAATGGGTAGGTTGGTAAATTACCGACTATCATTTTTACGATTATCTTTTAGTTTTACAACGACTCGAAACTGGCGATCAGGATGATTTTCTGTATTGGACATCTGAATACGTGCCTCTAGAATATCGCCGTGTCCAAAATAGATTAACCGACTGATTAGTGAGTTTTTATCCGATGGGATATATCCTAACTTTGTGCCCTGATAAAAGATTGCTACAGCTTCTGAGTCATGTGGGTTTGAAGGCTCTCCGACTAGCTGAACAGGTGTTCCTGGCTTGAGTTGGTCGATTACATCTAGTCCATCATAGTAGGCAAAGGCTGCCAAATGAAAATCTTGCACATTGTGTGTTGGTTCAAATGATGTGAATGTCATGTCTAACCTCCTAGTGAATCATTATGGTTGATAAACAATTTGATAATCTGCATTGATAATAACACCGTTTTGGTAAATAGTGTAACGGGCATTATCATCGCCTTCCAAAATATTATAAGGAATAGATTCGGTGCGCGTGTAGTTTCCTTCAATGACGCGCCAGTTGTTTTCGCCTAAAATTGAGTTGGCATAATCAATCGTTTTTGGTCCACTATCCAACTGGACGCCTGTTTCAGTATTTTTTAATGGGTCTATACCGCTAGTGGCTGAATTGGTCAAGCGATAATAGACATCTACCACGTCTGCTGTTGTTTCTTGGCTTATTACAATCATTCTATCGCGCGTAGAGTCAGTAGTGTCTATCTCAGTTGTATTTGCTTGTGTTCCTTTGGGAATCATTAATAGTGTTACATCGCCAATCGTTGCGTCTACATAGCCTGTTTCAAAAATTCCGTCAGTTATTTTTCCGCGGCCAAGTAAGGACTGGCTATCTGCTACCAATCCTTTGCTATTGAAGACTAGTGAATTTCCTTGGCTATTTTGCCAGGTGCCTAGTATACTATCGTAATTGCCTTGCATTAGAGCATCTATATCCATAGAACTAAGAGAAATCTCACGTTGGACTGTTGATGACGTGCTTGTATTGGCATTAGAAACCTGGGTATCAGCAGTTGAGGTACTTGCGGAACTGCCCTTCTTTTCAGTTTGACAGGCAGAAAGCGACATGATAGTGAGCAATCCAAGAGCGAGTGCTAAATATTTTCTTTTCATTCTAGCTATCTCCCCTCTAATCTCTATGAATAGTAAAGCCAGTTGCCTGTTTGGTTGCCATAATGGTCATATCAGAAATCTGCACGTGTGCAGGTTGATTTGCAACAAATAGAGTACAGCTGGCAATATCATTTGCTTGAAGAGCATCAATTCCTTGATAGACTGTCGCTGCTCTCTCTTTATCTCCATGAAAACGGACTTGGCTAAAATCAGTCTCAACGATACCGGGTTGTAACGTAGTTACCTTGATATTTTTATCAATCGTGTCAATACGGATCCCGTCTGAAAGCACCTTGACAGCTGATTTGGTTGCAGCATAGACAGCAGCACCTGCATAGGCGTAAATACCGGCCGTTGATCCAATATTGATAATATGACCCTCATTATTTTCAACCATTTGTGGCAATAACTGACGTGTCACAGTTAGTAATCCTTTAATATTGGTATCAATCATTGTCATCATGTCAGTCAAATCATAGTCTTGGAATTTGTCTAATCCCAATGCCAGACCAGCATTGTTTACCAAAATATGAATTTGACCAACTTCTTCTAAGATTTTTTGACAATTTACAATCGTTTGTTCCATATTCGTAACATCAAAGGAATGAACTGACACCTGAACATGGTATTGCTTTTCAATATCTTGCTTAATTTCTTCTAGTTTGTCCAATCTTCGTCCTGTAATGATGATATTATCACCATTAGCAGCAAACACATAAGCGATTGCTTTGCCAATACCACTACTTGCACCTGTAATCAATACATTTCGTTTCATCACTCTGTCTCCTATTCTCTTTATTATACTACAATTTTACCTAGTTTGTAAAAATGCTGTAGTTAAAAACTCATCAGATTTCCGATGAGTTTGATAGGTATTAAAATAAATTAATGAGGCGCATCAGGTGCATATTAAAACGAACCTGTCTAGCATAGTAGATATTTCCACCATTTACATATAACTTCCCGCCATTTAGCAAAGCCAAGGGATGAAAATAGGTATATGTTTCTTCTGTAGTATTCCCTAAGCTTGGTGCTACTACTGTTCTGGAGTATTCTTTAGCTAACGAGAGTGTATGTTCTCCACCATGCTCAGCAATATAGTCAATATAGGCTGGACCGAAATTATATGCCTGAACTGCTGTCCAAACCTCTACTCCTTTTTCCTCAGCCAACCGTAGGTTTTCTGTCAGGTAGATAATTCCTTGCCTGATACTCTCTCTACTATCCGTGATAGTGTTAGCATAGCCAGTAGCGGACTCGCTTGATTGCATGACCTCTGCTTCTTGTCCCTTGGTTTCTGTGTAAATCATTGCTAGGACTAGTTCTTCATTAGCTGGTGTGTCGTTTTCAGCCAATACTTCTTGTACCATAGTTTGATAGGTCATCACTTGCTTGACTGCACTGTAGGTTTGATAGAATTTGTAACCGAGAAAAATCAGTAAAAGAAGTATCAGCGTACGTATCAGTTTTTTCATTTACTTGCTCTTTATGTCTTCAATATTTTTGATAAGAATAGAATAGGTTCCGTTGTCATTTTGAATAAACTCAACCGATTCTGCATCCTCATAGATTGCATTTGGCACAATCAACTCAATTCCGTTTGATAAAGATAGCTTCTGATTTTCAAATTTCTTAAGTTGACGGCTACTATCAATTTCATCGAAGGAAATCTTATCAGGTATGACCTCTTTCAGTTGATCGACGAAATTTAAACGTGCGGTCAGGTTGTTATCGAATAACTGATCAGCTAATTTTTCAGGTGAAAGCTCATTATCTTCTTCCAAATTGTTGAAAATAGCTGACTTGACTTTCGATTGAAATTGAAAATCGCCTTGATGGAAATTGTCAGCAATCTTCTGTGCAGTTTGCTCTACTGCTTTGATTGATTTTTTTGCAGAAATAGCTGGTGTAACTTGCAGAAGATTATCTGAGAAATAATTGAGGAAGGCTCCATTGTGTTTGATTCTTTTCTCAATCAAATGATACTTCCGCGTTTGAAGATTGACAATCAAGGCTTCATCAGGTGCTGAACCTGCTCCAGGTAAATTATTCTGGGTGATTTTTAAAGGACTTCCGCTTTCCAGACCAACGTGGGCGAGATTTTCACGCAGTGAGATTCTCAAAAAGGCAAAATGTTCAACACCATTTCGTTCAAACTCTATGAAAATGAGGTCATTGGTTTTTAAATTCTCAGAAATTGAAAATTCTTCTTTCCAGAGATTGGCAATCTTGACAGAGTTGGTCAGTAGGTCACCATCTAAATAGTCAAGAAAAGGATTGTCGGGGTTAAATTGTCCTGTTTTTGCTTCATCAGAAAAGACACGTTCAATCTTTTTACGCAAATATTCTTCTATTTTTGGGCTAACAGTCAAAAGCTGGTCGGCAAGGACCAGCTCTGTATCATCAGGACTAAATTGATGTATGATGGCTTTTTTTACAAATATATCCATTATAAACCTTCGTAAAGTGGGAATTGATCTGTCAAAGCACGCACTTCTTGACGGACTTCCTCAAGAGCGGTTTCATTTTCTGCATTTTCAAGTGCTTTGATAGTTAGTTGTGCAACCTTGCGAGCTTCCTCTACTCCAAAACCGCGAGCAGTAATGGCCGCAGAGCCAATACGGATACCGCTTGTTTTGAATGGTGAGAGTTTTTCGTAAGGAATTGAGTTTTTATTGAGAGTAATATTTACTTCATCCAAGAGATGCTGAGCAACTTTACCATTTTCAACAACTTTGGTCACGTCAACGAGGAAGAGATGGTTGTCTGTTCCTCCTGTGATGACTTTAAAGTTAGGGTTTGCAAGGAAGACTTCGGCCATGGCCTTGCTGTTCTCAATCACTTTCTGAGCATAGTCTTTGAAAGCTGGGTCCAAAACTTCTTTGAAAGATACGGCTTTTGCAGCAATGACATGCTCTAATGGACCACCTTGAATGCCTGGGAAGATGGCTGAGTTGATTTTCTTGATGAGCTCTTCATCATTGGTCAAAATCAAACCACCACGTGGCCCACGAAGAGTTTTATGAGTCGTAGTTGTTGTAATATGGGCATGTGGCACTGGGTTCGGATGAAGACCTGCTGCTACAAGACCAGCAATATGAGCCATATCCACCATCAGTTTGGCACCCACTGCATCTGCAATTTCGCGGAATTTAGCAAAGTCAATTGTACGGGCATAGGCTGAAGCACCTGCTACAATCAATTTTGGCTGTACTTCTTTTGCTTGCTCTAGAATTGCATCGTAATCCAGCAAACCTGTCTCTTCATCTACGTTGTAAGCAACGAAATTGTAGGTTTGTCCTGAGAAGCTAACTGATGCACCGTGAGTCAAGTGACCACCTGCAGCTAAGTCCATCCCCATAACAGTGTCTCCTGGCTCAATCAAGGCCATGTAGGCAGCACAATTGGCCTGGCTACCTGAGTGTGGCTGAACATTAGCAAATTTTGCACCGAATATTTCTTTAGCACGTTCAATAGCTAAACTTTCAACTACGTCAACGCATTCCGTACCGCCATAGTAACGACGACCTGGGTAACCTTCTGCGTATTTATTGGTCAAAATAGAACCTTGGGCTGCCATAACAGCTTTAGAAACAACGTTTTCAGACGCAATCAATTCGATATTATTTTGTTGGCGTTTTTCTTCAGCTTGGATAGCTTCCCAAACTTCTTTATCAAATTCTTTGTAGTTAACTTTGTCAAAAATCATATACGGTACTCCTTTGTATTGGGCTAAATGTGCTTGATAAAACGCTTCTGCATTTTATCGGAGTGATAGCCATTCTTTTCGTAGAAAAGATGGGCTTGGAGACGACTTTCAGCAGAATTGAGGCGAATAAAATGGTAGCCCTCTTTCTGTGCAATTTGCTCAACGGCTTTCAGCAGGCTTGCTCCAATCCCTTGTCCTTGATGACCAGGCAAAACAGCTAGTCCGAGAATATTGAGGCCTGTATCCGAATAGAGACTTTCATAGACTTGTGCGTGAATGTAACCTTGCACTGTGCCACTTATGTCATCTATATAGACCAACAAGATATGCCCCAATGTGCTCGTACATCTAAAAAACTGTCGCTCAGTTTGTTCCAATGAACAATCATACCCTAAGGAT
This sequence comes from Streptococcus suis 10581, assembly GCA_000440235.1. Taxonomy (GTDB): domain Bacteria; phylum Bacillota; class Bacilli; order Lactobacillales; family Streptococcaceae; genus Streptococcus; species Streptococcus suis_F. The sequence goes on from ALKQ01000069.1 coordinate 54,149, forward strand.
TGTTCATTGATTTCTCGGATGACTACCAAGTCATCTTTCTCAATGGGACGAATCATAAAACTACCTCAAATTCTATTTCGGGAATGGCTTTCTGAATCTCTTCGCGGCTGATAGCACCTTGGCGCAAAATCCGCGCTTTCTGTCCAGAAAGGTCCAAAATCGTTGAATCAATGCCTGTCAGAGCTTGGTCATCCTCAATGCCAGGCAAATCAACTGAGAATTGTGCCTGGATGTCCGAAAACTTCTTGCCACTTTCGTTTCCTGAAATATTGGCGGACGGTCCAATAAGTGGGCCAGCCTCTGAAATCAAACGCAAGGTTTGTTCGTGATTGGGAAGACGAAAACCAACAGTATCCAGTCCAGAATTAACCCAAAAAGGAACTTTTTCGTTCGCTTTCAGGATAATCGTTAGTGGTCCCGGCATAAATCTATTATACAATTTCTCCAGAAAAAATGGTGTATTTTGACTGAAAAAATAAATATCGTTCAGATTTGAGACATTTAAGTTCATTGCCTTGTCCCTCGGACGCTGTTTCAACTGATAGACACGATTGACTGCATCTTCATTCAAGGCTTGTGCAAAAAGCCCATAGACTGTTTCAGTTGGAAGGATAACAGCACCACCATTTTCAAGAATTGTTCGGAGTTTATCCATTGTCATCCGCTATGACCTTTCTATCCTGTCCAAATTGATCTTTGAGGACTCGAATTCGCTTTTTGGGGAAATGCAGAGCGAGTAAGTCGGTTAGGTCTTGCCCTTGCTTGTAGCCAATTTCAAAGTAGAGTTTTCCTTTTTCCTTCAAAAATGCCCCTGCTTGCTCCGCAATTTGTCTATAGATAGCCATGCCATCTTCTTCCGCAAATAAGGCAAGATGAGGCTCAGAAGTCAATACATTGAGTCCAACTTCGTCTGTGTCATCTGGTGAGATGTAGGGCGGATTAGAAACAATGATGTCAAATTGCCCTGTCACTGCTTGCAAGACATCCGATTCTAGAAAGTGGACAGATACTTGATTGTTTCTTGCATTTTCCTGAGCCACTGCTAGGGCATCCTTTGAAATATCAACCGCAACCACTTCCCAATCAGGTCTAGCTTTTGCAAGGGAAATAGCTATGGCACCGCTTCCTGTACCAATGTCTAAGATACGCAAACCTGCTCCGCTATTTTCCTGCAAAATCAAATCAACTAATTCTTCCGTCTCAGGTCTTGGAATCAAAACTCGCTCATCCACAGCAAACTCCAAGCCATGAAAATCAGCCTTGCCGATAATGTACTGGGCAGGTCGGTGCTGGGAAAGTTGCTGAAAAATCGCATCAATCTCTTCTTTGTCAGTCGGTGTGACTTCCTGACGGAGCAGGAGGAGAAATTCCGTAAAGTTTAATCCCTTTAAGCCGCGAAAGGTGAAGGACAGGGATTCTGCCTCTTCACCGATTGCGACTAATTGTTCTTCGTATGCTGCAAATAATTGAGCGTAATTCATTATTTGTTAAGCTCTTCTAGTTTTTGCGTTTGATCGTAGAGCACGAGGGCATCTACGACTTCGTCCATCTTACCTGACAAGATCGTATCCAGCTTTTGCAAGGTCAAGCCGATACGATGGTCGGTCACACGGTTTTGTGGGAAGTTGTATGTACGGATACGCTCTGAACGGTCACCTGTACCGATAGTTGATTTACGCTCTGCATCCTGCTCATCCTGGGCAATCTGGGCAAAGTGGTCAGCTACACGGGCACGGATAATCTTCATAGCTTTTTCACGGTTTTTCTGCTGGGTCCGTTCTTCCTGCATTTCTACCTTGATATTGGTTGGCAAGTGAACGATACGCACGGCAGTTGCAACCTTGTTGACGTTCTGTCCACCAGCACCAGATGCGTGGTAGATATCAACACGGAGGTCTTTTGGATCGATGTCATACTCCACTTCTTCAACTTCTGGCATGATGAGGACGGTTGCCGTAGAAGTATGAACGCGGCCTTGGCTTTCTGTCACAGGGACACGTTGGACACGGTGAGCTCCTGACTCATACTTGAGTTTTGAATAAACGGATTGGCCAGATACCATGGCAACCACTTCCTTGATACCGCCGACACCATTATAAGAAGCCTCCATGACTTCAAAACGCCAGCCTTGACCTTCTGCATATTTTTGATACATGGTCAAGAGGTCACCAGCGAAGAGGGCAGCTTCATCACCACCTGCGGCACCACGGATTTCCAAGATGATGTTTTTGTCATCGTTAGGGTCTTTTGGCAAGAGAAGGATTTTCAACTTTTCTTCGTAAGCCTCTTTATCAGCCTTAGCTTGTTTGAGTTCTTCCTTAGCCATTTCCTCCAAGTCAGCATCATCAGAAGATTCTTTAATCATTTCTTCTGCATCGACAATGTTTTGAAGTACAGTCTTATATTCGCGGTAGGCAGTTACTGTATCACGAGTTGCAGCTTCTTCCTTAGACAACTCCATAAAACGCTTGGTATCGCTGACTACATCAGGGTCAGACAACAATTCACCAAGTTCCTCGTAGCGGTTCTCCACCGCCTGTAATTGATCGTAGATGTTCATAATTTTAAGATATTAAGGGCGTTAAACGAACAAAGCAAAAATAGGAGTTTTGACGAAGGACGAAAGCGTCCTAGGAAAAACTATCTTTTTTGCACAGTTCGTAGCCCGAATTCAGTTCCTTTCTAAAAATTTGGAAAGAACACACTTCTAGTTAGCTTGTAGGCGTGTTCAATTCCATTAAGATATTAACGTCGTTAAGCGACTCAAAGGAAATTAGGAATTCTGACGTGGAAACTTCGGTTTCTAGGAAGAATTATCTATTTCCACAGAGTCGTAGCCCGAATTCAATTCCTTTGCTGTAGTATGTAAGTCATGAAAATTGGCACAGAGTCATGGGCAAATTCAGTTCTATACAGATGCTCAGTTTACAGCCGCTTCTCATTTCATTTTCAAAATTAGGGTAAATCTTTAATTTCCGGTGAAAAATAATGTTTGCGACAGACAGGAATATAGGTTTCATTGCCACCAATTTGGATTTGTTCTCCTTCATAAGTAGGTTTTCCATCCTGTGTTCTCAAAACCATTGTCGCTTTTTTAGAACAATATTGGCAGATTGTTTTTATCTCATCCAATTTGTCAGCCAAAAGCAACAAGTGTTTAGAGCCTTCAAAGAGTTCATTGCGGAAATCATTTTTCAGACCAAAGGCCATAACTGGAACATCCAATTCATCTACCACTCGTGCCAAGTCATAGACATGGTGGCGACGAAGGAATTGGGCTTCATCAATCAAAACACAATAAGGACGAGGCTCCATTTTCTGAATATAACCAAAGATGTCCATCTCATCATCAATTGCAACTGCTTCACGTCGCATACCAATACGGCTAGAAACAACGCCAAAGGCATCACGAGTGTCCAAGGCAGAGGTCATGATGACAACGGGCTTGCCTTGCTCTTCATAGTTATGGGCTACTTTAAGAATTTCAATGGTTTTGCCAGAATTCATCGTCCCATATTTATAGTATAATTGAGCCACTTTTCACTTTCCAATCTTAAAATTTCACTCCTTCCATTCTATCATAATTTGACCATTTAGGAAACAGAAAAACAAGCCCGATTTGAGCTTGTTTGTTATTAGGACCAAGGTAATGATAAGAAGTTTCCGACACACTCAAAAATAATTTTAGCAGCTTTTGGTTTCCACTTGTATAGCATGATGCATCCATAGATTAAGCTGAAGAAGGAAAACGCAAGAAACAAGGGGCCTTTCCATATAGTTTGGTAAAAAACAGTTATCACTAGATACAAAAATAGTCCAGTGAGTAGGAACGATAAAATCATACGGAATTTATAGGTCATGAGCAATCCCTCCTTATAAGAGTAGCATAGCACATAGTGTAAGCGTTGTCAACACTTCCCTATTCACAACCAATCCCATCACCATCACGATCTAAGTGTGGTGCATATCCTGGATCTCCAATACGTACAGGAGCTGCTCCAGCATTTCGAGCGGCTGTACAATTTTTATAATACACAGTTCCAGCCGATGTTCCTGCGAATTGTTGAATTTGAGCTTGATTTTGTGCTTGGGACTGAGCCTGAGCTGCTTTTTGTGCTTCAGCAGCAAGTCTAGCCTCTTCTTTTTTACGTGCTTTCTCAACGATTGCCTTTTCGGCATTCCAATACTTAATGACAATTTTACTATCTTTTCTGATAACTTTATCATTTATTTTGTTAAAGTTCTTTCCATTAATTTCCACACTCTGAATTTGGCCATTCTTACCTATTTCATTGGTTTCAATTGAGGTCTCAGATACCTGATTAAAGCCATTGTTTGTAAATAGTTGCTTGGTATCTGCTACAGTTGTTGTAGTTAGAGAGACCGGTAATTCAGCAAAGCTAGAAAAATCTGAGTAAGTAACTTCAATAGGGATTTGTTTTTTAACGACAGGTTCGATATTTGAAAGATTTTTTATATTCTCACCATTTACAGTAATTTTTATTATTTTCTCATGCTTAGTTTTTTCCTTATCAGCTACTGCAGTCCATTTTACATTTGAAAAACCTGCAGTGGTTAGTTGTTTTTCCAAATCCTTCCTATTTCCAGTTATATCAAGAGTTGTTGGAAATTCAATATTATCTGGACTGACATCAAAATAAGTAATTGTAATTGGAAGTTTTTTAGAGTAAAAGTATCCACTTGTGTATGTCGATGAACCGATCTCAATCTTATCTACTGTGTCTTTTTTATCAATATTGCCTTTTTCTACTAAAAGTATTGGACTCTTACTCACATTCTCGAATCCTGCATCATCCAATTTCTCCTCAATTTCCGAAAGTTTTTTTGAAGAGAATGCTAATTCTACTGCATCATCTGTAGCACCTTGATAGGTGATTGTAACGGGAGTCGATTTCAAAACTCTTCCTTCTTTCCAATCCTCCCCATCAACAGATACAAACTTCACAAAAGTATCATCAATATTCTCGCCATATTCAATATTGCTTATTTTAATGGTTTCAACTTTTTCAAACCCAGCTTCCTCAAACTGTTTAAGGACTACCTCAATAGATTTATCATAAATCTGATCTTTCATAGGTAACTCAGCTGTCATTAACTGACCGCCAACAACTGTTGTAATTCCTAAACCTCCAATGGCAATTGCAGTCTTGCGATTCAAAATTTTTTTAATTCTCGGAATAGATTCCAAATGATTTGAGTGAGTTGACCATCTATTAAACATATTCTCTAACCTCAACTATTTTTATGTGATTATTATAACATGTAGAAAATAGTCTTACAATAATTTCTAGAAAAATTCTTGGATATTGTAAAAAACTATGGTAAAATATACAAAAATTATTCGGAGGTTAGGTATGCCATTTGTACGTATTGATTTGTTTGAAGGACGCACAGAAGAACAAAAGATTGCCTTAGCACGTGAAGTTACCGAAGTTGTATCTCGTAATACTAATGCGCCCAAAGAAGCCATTCATGTCTTCATCAATGATATGCCTGAAGGGACTTACTACCCACAAGGTGAAATGAAACGTAAATAAGAGAAAACACTCTTGCAACAAAATGCAGGAGTGTTTCTTTGTATCGAGTTTATTTCTTATCGTCTTCATCCATGCTGAGAACGCTGAGGAAGGCTTCTTGTGGGACTTCGACAGAGCCGATGGCTTTCATCCGTTTTTTACCAGCTTTTTGTTTTTCTAGGAGTTTGCGTTTACGAGAAACGTCACCACCATAACACTTGGCCAAAACGTTCTTACGGAGGGCCTTGATGTCGCTACGAGCCACGATTTTCTGGCCGATTGCTGCTTGAATTGGCACTTCAAACTGCTGACGAGGAATGATTTTCTTGAGCTTATCCACGATAAGCTTCCCACGTTCATAGGCAAATTCCTTGTGGACGATAAAGCTAAGGGCATCGACCTTGTCACCATTGAGGAGAATGTCCATTTTAACCAACTTGGATGAGCGGTATTCCGAAATTTCATAATCAAAGCTGGCATAGCCACGAGTTGAGGACTTGAGTTTGTCAAAGAAATCAAAGACAATCTCAGCCAATGGAATTTGATAAATAACATTGACACGATTATCGTCGATGTAATCCATGGTTACAAAGTCACCGCGCTTGCGCTGAGCCAATTCCATGACCGCACCAACATATTCCTGCGGTACCATGATTTGTGCTTTAACGTAAGGTTCCTCAATATTGGCAATCTTAGTCGGATCTGGGAACTCTGACGGGTTGGCTACATCAATAGACTCTCCGTCCGTCATGTTGACATGGTAAACTACCGATGGAGCTGTCATGATAAGGTCAATGTTAAACTCACGCTCAATTCGTTCTTGGATAACATCCATGTGCAAGAGGCCCAAGAATCCACAACGGAAACCAAATCCGAGTGCCTGCGATGTTTCTGGCTCAAACTGTAAGCTGGCATCGTTGAGTTGGAGTTTTTCCAAGGCTTCACGGAGGTCATTGTACTTGTTGGAATCAATTGGATAGATACCTGCAAAGACCATTGGATTCATCTGCTTGTAGCCCGCTAGTGGCTCGCTAGCAGGATTTTCAGCCAAGGTCACCGTATCACCGACACGGGTGTCGGCAACCGTCTTGATAGAGGCTGCAATGTAACCTACATCACCAGTCGCCAAGTAATCACGACCGATTGCTTTTGGTGTGAAGATACCTACTTCCGTCACATCAAAGGTCTTGCCATTGCTCATCATCTGAATAGTATCGCCAGGTTTTACCACACCGTTGACAATACGAACTTGCAGGATAACGCCTCGATACGGATCGTAAACCGAGTCAAAAATCAAGGCTTGCAATGGAGCTTCGACATCACCAGTCGGTGCTGGAACCTTCTCCACGATCTGCTCCAAGATTTCCTCGATACCAATACCTGCCTTGGCTGATGTTGGCACTGCTTCAGAAGCATCCAAACCAATCACATCTTCGATTTCCTGACGAACACGCTCAGGGTCTGCTGCTGGTAGGTCAATCTTGTTAATGATTGGCAAGATTTCCAAATCATTGTCCAAGGCTAGATAAACGTTAGCCAAGGTCTGTGCTTCAATCCCTTGAGCAGCATCCACCACTAAAATCGCTCCCTCACAGGCAGCCAACGAACGCGATACCTCATAGGTAAAATCCACGTGTCCTGGCGTGTCAATCAAGTGGAAAATGTATGTCTCTCCATCTTTAGCTGTATAGTTGAGTTCGATTGCGTTGAGTTTGATTGTGATACCACGCTCGCGTTCTAAGTCCATACTATCCAGCAACTGGGCTTGCATTTCACGGCTGGAAACTGTTTCTGTCTTCTCAAGAATACGGTCAGCCAAGGTTGATTTACCATGGTCGATGTGGGCAATAATGGAGAAATTACGAATTTTCTCCTGTCGTTTTTTCAAATCTTCTAAATTCATGTTTCTTCCTCTACAAGGGTATTACTCCTCATTATATCAGATTTAGTGATAATTTTCCATAAGAAAAACACCTAGAAATATAGGTTGTTGTTACGGTTGTTGTTACGAGTAAATTCCCAAAGTAAGTTCTAGTCGGTCATAAAATAAGACTGAAACAAGGAATTATTGTTTGATTAAAGGTATGGAGCCATTAATTTTCGATATATAAATTCCAGTTAATATATCAAAGAGTTAATTTGATTTTATTACTTGTCCCACATAAACTCGATATATTTTTAATGAATTTAATAATTACAATTTTTCATCATTTAAAACGTAAATTGTCAGTTCGTAATAAGCACGATAACCTTTAGCATAACTCCCTTGTCTTTCCATATCTACTGACAAGTTCAACTTTTCCCCTCTATCGATTAGTCGGGAAACTTCCTCAGAAGCAGTTTTAGGGATATAGCCAACAAAATAACCACATACAAGTACTTTAACTGCATTTGGGTCATACTTATTATCTGGCTCACGAACTAACTTGACATCTGTAGTTTCTCCGCCGTACGTCAGACATCTTAACACCCTCATTGGCTCAAAACGATCTTCCCTATATTGCGTACCTGCTACATAAAAATGCGAAAAATATTTGTACTTAGCAATGAATTCTCTATTTTTATTGATAGCCTCCTCTATAGAATCAATCTCATTTTTATAATGGCTAATCAATCCATCACATCTATCCGATTGGAAATATGATGTTACTACACACATGAAACAAAGAAATACCATAATAACAAGAAACATCCCTTTGAATACAATGACAGAGAAGAACAGCATCGTTATAGCAAAAAACAACCAATTTTTACACTGCTTCTTCATAATCCGCAAGTTCTCAATCTCCAAAAGTATACCTTCAATTTGCTTTTCCTGTTGAATAATTTCTTCTTTGATAAGACTAATCGTTGTTCCTTGCCCCATGGTAAATAACCTCTCTATTATTGCTTTTTTTCATTATACCACTAATCAGTTTTTTCACCAATTTATCAAAGAAAAACACCTAGAAAACTAGGTGTCTGCTCTGCTATTTTCCCAGCCAAAGACCGATCTCGCGTTCGGCTGCTTCTGCACTATCTGATCCATGAACAACATTTGCCACAATTCCCTCAACGGGCGCTGTCGCAAAATCTCCACGTATAGTCCCAGGTAGGGCGTTGACTGGATTGGTAGCTCCCATCATATCTCGCCAAGATTTGATAATTTCTGGCCCTTCTATAATGCCAGCTATCATCGGCCCGCTCGTCATATATTGTACTAATTGCGGGAAGAAAGGTTTATCTGTCAAATGTTCATAATGTTGACTGATTAGCTCTTCTGTCGCTGTAACCATTTTTAAATCTTGGATTTGAAATCCCCTGCGTTCGATACGTGAAAGAATTTGTCCTGCAAGTCCACGCTTAAGAGCATCTGGTTTGATGATGAAGAAAGTACGTTCCATGATTTTTCTCCTGAACTGTTTATTAGATGTTACTTAAGATAGCATCCCATGCCTGATCGTATCCGTGACGAGTCTCAGAAGAAAAGATAACGAATTGATCATTTTTATCAAAATCCAATTTCTTTTTAATCATCGATTCGTGCTTATTCCACTTTCCTCGTGGGATTTTATCAGCCTTCGTTGCCACAATAATAACAGGAATTTCATAATATTTCAAGAAATCATACATTTGAACATCATCTGCTGATGGCTCATGACGCATGTCTACTAAACTCACCACAACACGTAGATTTTCTCGTGTCGTCAAATACTCTTCAATCATTTTGCCCCACTTAGCGCGCTCCGTTTTGGATACTTTAGCATAGCCATAACCTGGAACATCTACAAATCGAATTTTATCATCTATATTATAAAAATTGAGTTGTTGAGTCTTTCCTGGTTTTCCTGATGTACGTGCAAGATTTTTTCTTCCTAGAAGAGTATTGATAAATGAGGACTTTCCAACGTTAGATCGCCCGGCAAGGGCAATTTCTGGAATGTCATCGCCCGGATACTGGGCTTTTGAAACAGCACTGAGCAAAATCTCAGCATTATGTGTGTTGATTTCCATTTTATACCTTTCATAAATAAGGGTAGAAAACAATCAGTTTCCACCCTTTATTTTTTTATGCAGTTTCTAGTAAAGGCTTTTCTTTACCGTCTACTGCTGCTTTTGTTACACGAACGCGTTTAACGTTATCTTGGCTTGGCACCTCAAACATGACATCCAACATCGTTTCTTCAATGATGGAGCGAAGTCCACGAGCACCAGTCTTACGTTCAATTGCTTTTTCTGCAATTGCTAACAAGGCGTCCTCATCAAAGTCAAGCTCGACGTCATCATAAGACAAGAGTGTCTGGTATTGTTTTACAAGAGCATTCTTCGGTTCCGTCAAAATGCGTACCAAATCCTCTGTTGTCAATTGGTCCAAAGCTGCAAATACAGGCAAGCGACCAATCAACTCTGGAATGATACCGAATTTTTGAATATCGTCTGCAATGATATGTTGCATGTATGATTCTTTTTCATCAATAGCACGATTATTATGACCAAAACCGATGATTTTTTCACCGAGACGCTGTTTGACGATTTCTTCGATACCATCAAATGCACCGCCAACGATAAACAGGATATTTTTGGTGTCCACGTGAATCATTTCTTGGTTTGGATGTTTGCGTCCGCCTTGTGGTGGTACGCTGGCCACAGTTCCCTCGATAATTTTTAGGAGAGCTTGCTGGACACCTTCACCAGATACATCGCGGGTAATGGACACATTTTCACCTTTTTTGGCAATCTTATCAATTTCATCCACATAGATAATTCCTCTTTCTGCACGGTCGATGTTAAAGTCTGCAGCCTGCAAAAGTTTGAGAAGGATATTTTCCACGTCTTCACCAACGTAACCAGCCTCAGTTAGTGCTGTCGCATCTGCAATGGCGAATGGTACATTCAAACTTTTGGCCAAGGTTTGAGCCAAGAAAGTCTTACCAGAACCAGTCGGGCCAATCATGAGGATATTTGATTTTTGCAAATCAACATCGTTCTCATCACGGCTATCTTGGAAATTGATACGCTTGTAGTGGTTGTAAACAGCTACTGCCAAGGCACGTTTAGCACGGTCTTGCCCAATGACATAATTGTTTAAAATATTGAGCAATTCTTGTGGCTTTGGAGTGTCAGCCAGGTCAGTCAATACTTCTTCAGCCAATTCTTCACGAATGATTTCCTGAGCTAATTCCACACATTCATTACAGATAAACACATTGTTTCCAGCGATAATTTTTTTAACTTCTTCTTGATTTTTTCCACAAAATGAGCAATAAATAAACTCATGTGTATGCTTAACAGCCATGTAATTCCTCTTTCATATCTCTTATCTAAATAAAAAGCCGTAAATGGCGTGAATACTATTGACCAGATTGGTAAAAGCATTCAGTAAAAATAAAATTGCTAAACCAAAACGTTTCTTCCGAAAGGCTTGAATCGCACAAAGAACACAAATCCCACAGAGAAATGCTGTAAATAAACCGAATAAACTTCTCTCCATGTCTAACCATCTCTTCTTTCATAGGTTTTTATTGTAAAATCATACGGGTTTTTCTCGTCTTTTGGACGTAAATTGGCGCTTTGTAGCTGAAATTTCTCCATAGGAAATGCTTTCGGAAAATACACATCGCCATTAAATTGACCATGAATATCTGTCACTATTAATGTTTCAATGTAAGGTGCAAAAGCAGTAAAAATTTGTCCCCCACCAATCACAAATAGTGTCTGCTCCTGTTTGTTATACCAATCTAGGACATCTTCCACACTGTGTAAAATGGTAATACGTTCACTCTCTAGTTGATAGGTTTTATCCGTTGTCAAAACGATGGTGTGACGATTGGGAAGAGCACGTTTACCCATGCCGTCGAAGGTTATACGTCCCATCACCATCGTGTGACCTGTTGTCGTTTCTTTGAAATGAGCTAAGTCAGCTGGCAATGACCAAGGAAGTCTATCACCTTTTCCAATCAATCCATGTTCATCTTGAGCCCAAATGGCAACAATCTTTTTAGTCATTTTCTCTCACTTTCCGTCCTATCATTCTATCAAAAAAACATGAAAAATGCACTTACCAAGTAGGTCTAGTGCAAATTTTTATCATGTTGAAACTATCACCGACACCTCAGAGATAGGGAAGATTCCGAGATTCGTAGAATGTGAATCTCGCTGGTGCTGAAAAGCCCCCCTCATCTTAAATCGCTAAGTCAAATTTGAGTTGCGGTTTAACTGGATTGTAGTCCACCAACTCAAAATCTTCTGCTTTTATATCAAAGAAGTTTGTTCCGTCTGGGACGTTCAAGACCAAACGAGGCTCTACTTCAGATGGTGTACGACGGAGTAATTCTTCAGCCTGTTCAAACTGATTGTCATAGATGTGAAGATTGTTGATGAAATAGAAAAACTTCCCAACCTTCCAGCCAAAATGCTTGGCAATCATCATCTGAAGGGCAACATACTGCATAGCGTTGATATGATGGGCTACCAACATATCATTTGACCGTTGGGTCAGAGTTGCATCCAGATAAATCTCCCCATCCACTCGCCGAACGTCAAACATGGTCTGAAAGGCACATGGCAAAAGACCCGCGGATTGGTCAAATGCTTCATAATCCCACAAAGAAATCACATTACGGCGATTCCATGGATTTTCCTCCAATTGCTTGAGGATTTTTGAAATGATGTCATGCTTTTTCACGATAGCCCCATAGCGTTCACCGATTGTGCCTGTTCCTTCAACTTCCCAATCATTCCAATACTGGACACCGTATTTTTCCTGCAAAACCGACAAATCATTGGTCTGGTCTTGGTAAATCCAGAGAATTTCCTTAATGGCGGATTTAATCGGAATTGGTCTAAGTGTTGTAATAGGAAACTCGCCCTTAGACAAGTCATACTCAGCAAAGGCGCCTGTAACGTACTTGGAATTAGCTACATTTCCATCCTTGTAACGTGGGCGAGCATTTTCTGAAAAAACGCCCTCTTCCATAATCTTACGAATGTTTTCTTTAAAAATAATATCTGCTTTAGTCATGGTCTTAGTATAGCAAATTCTAGCAAAAAACTCCAGTTTTGCACCGGAGTTCTCATTTGAAAAAGAATGAATAAAAATTAAGGTGGAACAAACCAGATAGGGCAGTTATTAGGCTGAACAGTATAAAATACAAAGCAACCAAGATAACACTCAACAATATCTGACGAACATTTTTAGTGTAAATAGCCGTTGGTAAGCTGGCTAGGCCGAAAAATGGAATGATGAAAAATGTTAGTTTAAAATTCACATTTACAATATCAAACCATTGCCCTATTGGCAAAAATAGCATGATGAAGAGAAAAATTGCGATACCATATAAAACTAGATTTAATCTTTTTAGTAAAGTCAGGTTCATAACCACTCCTTCTAGGGGCCAAATATAAAGTAGCCAATACCGAATATCAGAGGAAATGAGATTATTAAGAAGATGCTAATCAAACCAGTCCACAATTTTTTATAATAGATAGATAGTATAAGAATTAGAGCCCCCAGTAGAGGGAGAATCAACATGGTTGCTACGTTTCCCCAACTAGACGGGAAAAACCAGTCACGAATCCAGTTATCGAGGAAAAAGGCAGACAGTAAAATCAAAAGCCCGACTATAGTTAGATAGTCAATTAGTTTAGGCATACTTACTTGTTTCATACACCAACACTCCTTTCTCTTTTCACTATTATTGTACCCTCTTATTAATCGATTTTCAATATATGTATATAAAGAAAGTGTGACAGCGGATTAGAAAAAAGGGAGTGGGAAAGAACTCGACCAAGATAAAAAGAGTTCGTCAACAAGTCCTTATTTCCAGTTGTTGAGCTGAAACAGTCTATCCCCAGACTGTTTCACTCCCACCCCCACACAGCTCAAAAGGTTCAGTGAACCTTTTGAGGTTGGAAATAGAGCGAACTTTGTTCGCAACAGTCGTAATAGTCAGATTTGGAGTGTAAAACACGAACAAATCTGCCAATCAACCACTGCGCTGAGATGTTGACACTAACGTTGAGAAGCGGTGCTGGGCTTGAGCCCAGCCTCTCAGTTATTATTTCAAGACAAGTGATGCTGCACCTAATACACCTGCATCATTACCACGTGTTGCCAAGACAATTTGTGTACTTTCCTTGATTTGTGGGAAGCTATTTTCAGCAAAGACCTTGCGAACGCCATCCAATAAGAACTCTCCTGCAGCTGATACACCGCCACCCAGAACGATGTAGGCAGGATTGAGGACTGCAGCAATGTTTGCACAAGCAACACCTAGGTATTCTGAGAAGTGACGGTAGACAATCAAGGCCAAATCATCGCCTTCTTTTGCCAAGTCAAAGACATCTTTAGCCGTTACATCTTGACCATCATCAATCATTTGTTTCAGTTTAGCATCGCCAGCGTATTGGTCCGCATAACGACGGCTGAGGTTGACAATACCTGTCGCTGAAGCAACTGTTTCTAGACAACCTTTCTTACCACAAGTACATGCAAATGGCTCATCAAAGTCAACTGTGATATGGCCCAATTCGCCACCAGCACCTTTGACACCACGAATCAAGTTTCCAGCAGCGATGACACCGCCACCGACACCTGTACCAAGCGTCATAAAGACAACGTTTGGATTGTTGTTTCCAGCACCAACCCACTGCTCACCGAGGGCCGCTACGTTTGCATCATTGTCGATGAAAAATGGTAAACCAAGCGCAGATTCAAACTGATCTTTAACCAATTGCAAGGTCTTCCAGTTGAGGTTATAGGCACCGATAACAGTACCAGCTTCGCTATCAACGACACCAGGAGACCCCATACCAACACCCAAAAAGTCATCTTTTGTCAAACCATGGGTTTCAAATCGCTGCTTGATACTGTCAATAATATCAGGAACAATATGACTTCCATCGTCTAATATATTTGTCTTGATGGACCATTTTTCTTGAATTTCTCCCTCCGTAGTCAAAATGGCCAATTTAACAGAAGTTCCCCCAAGGTCAATACCGATAATTTTTTTAGACATAATTTTCTCCTTACGTGTATATTTTCTTTATTATACCATAACGCAAAGGTTTGCGTAAAGCCTTTTCAAAAAATTGAACGGATAAAAAAATTTGCCCTAACGAAATAGATAGAGCAAAATTAAAAATTGAATATGTAAGATAAACCTTCCAATGGAAAAGAGCATAACTGTCGTAAAATTACTACCTTCTTTTGTTCCATTATAGAGAAAAAGAGTAGAAATAAAGGTAAAACCTAGAGCAAACCCCACCATCTGCAAGTCGTGATAAGACTGACTATAAAAATACAAGGTGCTTGTCAGCAATATCATGGATAGGATAGTTAAAATCAAGCGCAATGTATTCATTTTTCGGGTCTTTAGATAGCTAAACAAAGCCGCTCCCAAGGTCACCAAGAGATAGATGACCATATATGACATGACAAGAACTTTCATCTAGCCCTCCAGTTCGCTCAGATACTCATACCGCTCATATTTTTCCAAGAGCAGGTCGTTTTTCTCATCCAATTCCTTCTGCAAATCGGACAATTTTGTAAAATCACTACCACAGGTCAGCATTTCCGCCTCGATTGCCGCAATCCGCTCCTCCAAGCCAGCAATATCCTCTTCGATGGTTGCCCATTCCTGCTTCTCAAAGTAAGACATCCGCTTCTTGTTCTCTTTGATTTTCTCGGTTTTCTCCTTTGGTTTTTCCAAGGAAATGGCAGAGCTGGAAGCCAGAAAGACCTTCTCATCCAGATAGTCTGTGTAGTTGCCAAAGAAAGTCTCTATACCGCTATCTTCGAAAGCCAAGATTTTATTGGCTACCTTGTCTAGGAAATAACGGTCGTGACTAACGGTAATGACTGGACCAGTAAAGCCCTGCAAGAAATGTTCCAAGACTGTCAAAGTCGCTATATCCAAGTCGTTGGTCGGCTCATCTAGCAAGAGAACATTGGGGCGTTGCAAGAGAATCTTAAGCAAATAAAGTCGCTTCTTCTCCCCGCCAGACAATTTCTCAATCAGGGTACCATGGGTATTGCGTGGGAAGAGGAATTGCTCCAAGAGTTCTGCGATAGAAACCATACCAGATGTCGTCTTAGCTTCTTCTGCCACTTCCTGCAAGAAATTGATGACCCGCTTGCTTTCGTCCAAACCCTTGATGGTCTGAGAAAAATAACCGATACGGATGGTTTCACCAATATCTACCTTACCGCTGTCTGCCTGCAAATCACCTGCAATCAGATTGAGCAAAGTGGATTTACCTTTTCCGTTATCACCAACAATGCCAATGCGATCCTTGTTTTGAATGAGCAGGTTAAAGTCTTTTAAAATGGGCTTGTCAGGATAGGAAAAGCTGACATTTTCAAAATTAATGACCTTTTTACCGATACGAGAGGTTTCAAAATTGATTTCCAGCTCGCTATCGTCTATCTTGTTGGCTAAATCGCCTTTCAAATCATGGAAACGATTGATACGAGCCTGCTGCTTGGTTGCACGAGCTTGAGGTTGTCTGCGCATCCAAGCCAGCTCTTGTTTGTAGAGCTGCTCTTTCTTATGGCGAAGGGCGGCATCTCTCTCGTCCTGCTCTGCCTTTAAGCGAACATAGTCCTGGTAATTTCCCTGATATTCGGTTAAGCTGGCGCGGTCCAATTCAAAAATCCGTGTCGCCACATTGTCCAAGAAATAGCGATCGTGGGTAATAAAGAGAACAGACTTTTTAGTATTTTTCAAGAAAGTCGTCAACCACTCAATGGTATCAATGTCCAGGTGGTTAGTCGGTTCATCCAGCAAGAGCAAGTCAGCATTACCAAGGAGGACTTGGGCCAATTGTACGCGTCTACGTAGACCACCTGATAACTCAGCAACGGTTTTGTTGAGGTCTGTTAGCCCGAGTTTCGACAAGACAGTCTTGACCTGACTTTCAATCTCCCAAGCATTGAGAGAATCCATCTCTGCCATGACTTTCTCCAGTCTTGCTTGACTGGCTTCATCGTAATGGGATAAGAGCAACTCGTATTCACGAATCAGCTGGGTTTCACGGAGGTCAGATGAAAGAACGGTGTCTAAAACTGTCTTACTTTCATCAAAATCAGGTTCCTGGGTCAGATAGGCAATTTTATAGGCATTTTTTGTGCGAAAAGGCGACACATCGCCATCAAAACCGATGCGACCTGACAGAACATCCAACAAAGTCGTCTTTCCCGTACCATTGACCCCGATAATACCGATTCTATCGCCTTGATGGATGATGAAAGACAGATCAGCAAAGACCGTTTTATCTCCGACAGATTTAGTCAGATGTTCAACGATAAAATCACTCATTCTCTAAGATTCCTTTCACAAATGTCATAATCGCTTGCTCTTCGTTTTCCAGCTGTCCTTCCACAATCTGGAATTCCACCTCTTTGAGTAGTTCTCCCAATACTGGACCTGGTTTGAGGTCAAATGCCTTCATCAGATGTCCTCCATTGACAACAATTTCATGCTTATCGTGAATGATCAGAGCTTGGTCAATCTTGTCAATTGCTGCAAAATCTGTAGTAAGCCCTTGTGCCTGACGAAGTTCTTCTACTAAGTACAAGAATTCTTTGCCATACTTGAAACAGATTTGCTTGGTAACAGGTCCTGCTTGGCGAAGCTGATAAATCTCTACCAACTTGACCACGCTGCGTTGGAAATCATTGCTGGTTTTCCATTTTTTCAGGAAGGATTTGATGTTATCGATTCCTAGGCAGACAAAGAGCATGGCCCAAGCTTGTTCAGAAGTTGAAAAGCAAAATTCCTCTGTCAGACTTGTTAGCATGGCCTCTAATTCATCACTTTTTCCAGCTAAATCAGGCAAGAAATTGTAAGCCTTGGAATCAATCATGGCGCGCAAGCCTTTTCGCCAAAAATCCGCCATCAAGAGTTTATCAAACTCGATAAAGCTACGTTCCACCGAGATTTTTTCCAAGAGCGGTGCGGTTTCAACCATAGCTGTGAAGGTAGTCGGCTCAATTTCAAAGTCCAAGGTCGCAGCAAAGCGAAATCCACGCATGATACGGAGGGCATCTTCGTTGAAACGCTCAGCCGGGATGCCTACAGCCCGTAGGGTGCGGTTTTCTAAGTCAGTCATCCCATCAAAGAGGTCAACAATCTGTGCTTCTTCATCCAGAGCAAAGGCATTGACTGTGAAGTCGCGACGTTTGAGATCCTCTTCTAAGGAACGCACAAAAGAAACCTGGCTCGGCCTACGGAAGTCGACATACTCCTCTTCTGTCCGAAAGGTGGTAATTTCATACTCCTTTTTCCCCTCTAATACCAACACCGTACCGTGTTCAATTCCGACATCAATAGTCCGTGAAAAGATTTGTTTCGTTTCCTGAGGGTAGCTGGATGTCGCAATATCGACATCATGAATAGGCCTACCGAGAATGGCATCACGAACGGAACCACCAACGAAATAAGCCTCGTAACCAGCTGCTTTAATTTTCTCTAAAATCGGCAAAGCCTCCTGAAACTCAGAAGGCAGATTGTTTAATTTCATAATAAGTGTTCCAAACCATAAACGAGTTGTGAGCGTTTGACTACCTCTTTAATGCCGAGGTTGACACCGCCCATAAAGGAAATGCGATCGTAAGAGTCATGACGGATGGTCAAACCCTCACCTTGTGCACCAAAAATCACTTCCTGATGGGCAACAAGGCCTGGCAAGCGTACTGAGTGGATACGGAAGCCGTCAAATTCTGCACCGCGAGCACCAGCAATCAGTTCTTCTTCATCCGCCGCACCTTGAACCTGTGACTGACGGACTTGTGAAATGAGTTCAGCCGTTTTTACAGCCGTTCCGCTCGGTGCATCCTTCTTCTTATCGTGGTGCAATTCGATGATTTCAAGATTTGGGAAATACTTGGCTGCCTGTGCTGCAAATTGCATAAGCAAGATGGCTCCGATCGCAAAGTTAGGTGCAATCAAGCCCCCCAAGCCTTTCTCAGCAGATAAGGCTGTCAATTCCTCGATTTCTTCTGGGGTAAATCCTGTCGTTCCAACCACAGGTGCGAAACCATTTTCCAAGGCAAAACGGGTGTTTTCATAGGCAAATTTTGGCGTTGTAAAATCCACCCAGACATGAGCGTCAAGACCAGCCACTTCTTCTTTTGATTTGAAAACAGGAACACCATCTACTTCTGTTTCTGTCGCAAATGGGTCCACCAAGGCAGCCAGACTAAGTGCTACGTCGCCTTTGACCATCTCAACAACTGTTGAGCCCATTTTCCCTTTAAATCCTGCGATAATTACCTTAATTGTCATGCAAACTCCTATTCAATAATGGGAGAAATACCAAAGGCCACTGCCCCTTCTCCCAAGTGTGTACCGATAACTGAACCAAATGACACGATTGGCAAATCGCTACCGACACCTGCTTCTTCCAATTGCTGTTTAAAGTTTTCAGCCTTCTGAGGTGCATTGGCATGAATGATAGCAATTTGATACTGCCCTTCTGTTGTTTGTTCTTGGAGAATTTCGATTAACCGTTTAATAGCCTTCTTCTCTGTCCGAACTTTTTCATAAACTTCAATTTTACCCTCACCTGTAAAATACAGAATCGGTTTGATGCTCAAAAGATTGCCAAGCAAGGCTGCACCATTGGACAAGCGACCACCTTTTACCAAGTGATTGAGGTCATCGACCATGATAAAGGCTGTTGTCTTCCCAATTTCTTGGTCCAATTTCTCAGTAATCTCTTCAAAATTAAGTCCTGCATCAGCCCATTTGAGAACATTTTCTACCATCATGCCTAAAGGAGCCGATGTGATTTTGGTATCTGGAAAGGCAACGGTTAATCCTTCAAATTCATCAGCTAAATATTGAATATTTTGATAAAAACCTGAAATACCTGATGACAAGAATAAGCCAAGTGCGTGTGTATATCCTTTATCTTTCAAGCCTCTAAGAATTTCTTCCAATTCCATCAAACTTGGTTGACTTGTTTTAGGTAATTCTTCCGATGAAGCCATTTTTTGATAAAACTCTTCAACCGTCAAATTTTGCCCTTCGATATAATTTTCCCCATCGATGCTGACTGGAATACTTAGGACAAACAGGTCATCCCGCTCAATACTTTGAACGTTCAAAACAGCCGATGAGTCAGTTATAACTGCTAATTTCATATTAAAACTCCAAATTCACTCCTGGTGCATCAAAGGCGATTTCAGTCACCTCATAAGTCATGCGTTTCAAAATGTCCAAAAGAGGCTCTACCAAAACACGTTTTTCCTCATCAGTAAATTCAGTTGGTTCTTCTACCAATCGATTTGGTAAGTGAACGGCCTGACTCATGGCACCTGAAATCACAAAATGATCTAGTACAATCATAAAGCGCAAAATGGTAATCATCGATGTTCGATTTTCCGCACGATTTTGCTCAATCAATTGAAAGTCAACTTTCAATTTTGTTTCCGGAATTCCGTTCTCTTTTTCCCACGCGTGATTGCGGGCATCAAAATGATACTGATTGACAAATTCTTTATCGCGAATGATTTCCATTTCTAACTTCTCCTATAAACAATATTATGCATATTATACCATAATGTATTGAAGATTTAAAAAATAAAAGGAAGAAACCGAAAATATTATCTTTCGCTAAATTCCCAAAGTAAGTTCTAGTCTGTCTTAAAAACTGGAAATTAGACTGAGACAAAGAAATAAGG
>ALKQ01000070.1 GCA_000440235.1 Streptococcus suis 10581
GAAGAGAAAACAGCCCAGCTCATCTTGAAAGGCTAGGAAATATCAATCCCTCTAAACGTGGTTTGAATGGTGAAGTCTATCTGACGAGTGGACTTGCTCCTACACTAACAAGAGGTAAAGGAGAGGGAGCTAAAATCGCCATTCCAGTCTTAACACCAGATAGACTAGAAAAACGGCAACATGGTCGTCGATTTAAGGACAATCAAGACCCTATGTTTACTTTGACTAGTCAAGACAGACACGGAGTTGTTGTCGCAGGAAATCTGCCGACTAGCTTTGATCAGACTGGAAGAGTATTTGACATATCTGGCTTGTCACCTACCTTGACCACCATGCAAGGTGGAGACAAGGTGCCAAAGATTTTGCTGAGGGAGGAGCTGCCATTTCTGAAAATTAAGGAAGCCACAAAAACAGGGTACGCAAAGGCAACTCTTGGAGACTCAGTCAATCTGGCTTATCCAGACTCAACCAAACGTAGGGGACGAGTGGGAAAGGGAATATCCAATACTCTGACGACTTCAGACAATATGGGAGTGGTGGTTGCTGCTCTGGAATATCGACAGGATAAGTGGTATGAAGTCACAGGCATTGTCTTAGAGGGGAAACTTTATCGTCTGAGAATAAGACGACTGACACCAAGAGAGTGTTTCAGACTTCAAGGCTTTCCTGACTGGGCTTATGAAAGAGCAGAGTGTGTTTCTAGTAAGAGCCAACTATACAAACAGGCCGGCAATAGCGTGACTGTCACAGTTATCGAAGCCATTGCCAGAGAATTTAGAAGAACGGAAGAGGAAGAAAAACATGAACCTACTACATAAGAAAAGTATCCTAGATTGTACTGAATTAGAAGAACATATTCACCAAGTTGAAACCAATCAGCTATTACAAAAGATACTGTCGCTCCCCAATTTTGATTGTGACTTTGAGGTAACTTTTGAAGATGATTACCACAAAGAGATGAATGCTTCCCTATTCTACGAATCCAATCTTCATCGGATTTCGGATTTTATGGAAACTAGGGATATTAAAAATGGTGTAGATACTCTCTTGACGAAAGACAATCACCTGGCCTTTCGTGCCTTTGGTGAAAATTATTCTGCTAGGGGAAAGGATGGCATTTTAACGACTTTAGTGACGGTCAAGTGCTTTGGTGAAGGACGGATGCCCATTGATATGAGTCGCTATTTCTCAACTCCTGAACCAACAGTTGAAAATAGCCTAACCCTATAAGGAGGAGCCTATGCTTGAGGTATATCTAGGAAATAATGCCAATACAAATCAAGATTTACTAACCATTTTGACGACCTATGGGGTGACTTATCGTTGTACAAAAGCGTGTGATGTAAACCGTGAAATCTTACTGTCACTCTTTGCCAAAACCACGGATTGTTTTGAGTTGCTCTCGCCACGATTTCTTCGCTTTAAACGTCAATATTCGATAAGTTTGAATGAGATGATTCAGCTCATTCTCCAAAAGCCAGACCAAAACCTTCGTCTGCCTCTCATTGTCTGTCAGAATCACGTCTATCCAGCTATTGGGCTAGACGAAGTGCGAACCTTTCTTCCCAGACAGGTAAAAGAAGAGTTGTTTCAGGCCAGTCTGATGAAACAAGTGACAGGATAGGTGTGAAGATGAATGAACGATTTTGGGACAATTTAGAAATCATTCTGGCAGAAAAAGACCTCACTTGGGCAGAACTAGCTCGCAAAGTATTCAACGGTCAATATGTTTATCCAAGTGAGTTTAATCGCCTCTATCAAAAATTACGGCATTACAAATCGAATCGTCTGATGCCACAAACTAGATGGGTTGAGCGAATCGTTCTAGTCTTAGATATTGATTATGAAGATTTATTCAAGAGGTGACAATGATAAGGATAGTGTTGTTTTATCTAGCCATACAGCTTAATGGACTTCTGGTGAGTTTATACCTGAAAGAGTATCTGACAATAGAGGGTATAGTCTTGCTACAATTGGTCCTATTAAGTGTGACTTGCTTAGAGATTGCCCGTCATAAAACTCTTCAAGCAAAAAATATAACCTTAAGCAATCGTCTAAGATGGTTGCTTCTTGGTTTTGTGTCTATGGTTGCTTTTGCAGTCTTCATCAGTTTCCTATTTTCAGTTCAGACTAGGAATCAAGCAGTATTGGTACAAGTAGGAAAGCAGGTTCCTCATGTTATCTTTTTATTGTTTCTGGTCAATGCAAGTATTCTTGAAGAGATTGTTTATAGGCAACTGCTGTGGGAAAAATTGACATTCCCTCTTCTACAAATAGGCGTGACCAGTTTTTTCTTTGTTCTATCCCATGGCCCCAATCAGTTAGGGAGTTGGCACATGTATAGCTGTCTTGGCTTTACCTTGGCTGTTGTTCGATTGAAAACTGATTGTATGACGGCAATCGCCTTACATTTACTTTGGAATAGTTTGGCTTATGTCGTAACTTTCTTGTGATACCAAAATCAAGAGTGCTTCCGTATTATGGAAGCACCTTATGTTTGATAGGGAATCGAAAAAAGAGGAGGTCACCATGTCATCTGAACAACAAGAACGTCAAGCGATGCAATACGTGGAAAGAAGTAGCTTATTGACAGTTAGAACCCTCTTAAAGCTCTTAGAGTGGTCGGCTAGGCAAGCCTTAGCTCAAGATTCAGCTTATAAGATTGGGGTTCAAAAACTGGAAGAACTCCTTCAAAGTCCTTATGCCATTGAAGGGATTAATGTTAGTAAAGACATACTGGATAAGCCAATCGATGTGGAGAAATTTAAGGAGTTGATGGAGTCAGAAAA
>ALKQ01000071.1 GCA_000440235.1 Streptococcus suis 10581
GTGTCTAATCCAGAGAAGCTAGAAGGTTTAACCTTTGATAAAACCTTGGATCAAGAGATAGAACTGGCCAAAGAAAAAATAAGAGTGACAGAACCTTCGGCAGTCAAAACCAAGGAGGTGACCTTGTAATGTATTCAAGACGAAAAGCTTTAGTCTTTGGACTCTTGGGGCTCGCCTTTGGCTATTTCTGCCATCGTCTAACCCTACTCTATGATAGTTTAACCAATGCCCCACCTATGGAACGTATTACCTACCTCTTAGGAGAGGGGTTAAATCAGGCTTTAAATCCTTTATGGCTATTTTCCTTTACTCAAAAATCTCTTCTTGCCTTTATCCTTGGGGTTCTAACGATGACGCTAGTCTATCTTTATGTATCGACAGGACAGAAGGTCTATCGAGAAGGGGAAGAATACGGTTCTGCACGATTTGGAAACAGTAAGGAAAAGCGGAACTTTTACAGTAAGAATCCTTTCAATGACACGATTTTGGCTCGTGATGTTCGTCTAACCTTGTTGGAAAAGAAGAAACCCCAGTTTGACCGAAATAAAAATTTGATTGTCATTGGGGGTTCTGGGGCAGGTAAGACCTTTCGCTTTGTTAAACCCAACCTTATCCAACTTAACTGTTCCAATATTGTCGTAGATCCTAAAGACCATTTGGCCGAGAAGACAGGTAAACTCTTTTTGGAAAACGGTTATCAGGTCAAGGTTTTAGACTTGGTTAATATGACCAATTCAGACGGTTTTAATCCCTTTCGTTATGTAGAAACAGAGAATGATTTGAACCGCATGTTAACGGTCTATTTTAACAATACCCGTGGGTCTGGTTCTCGCAGTGATCCATTTTGGGACGAGGCTTCCATGACATTGGTGAGAGCTATTGCCTCTTATTTGGTGGATTTTTACAATCCTCCAGGAAGTTCCAAGCAAGAGCAGGAAGCAAGGCGTAAGCGTGGCCGTTATCCAGCCTTTTCTGAGATTGGGAAACTCATCAAACTCTTATCAAAGGGAGACAATCAGGACAAAAGTGTTCTTGAAGTCCTGTTTGAAGATTATGCTAAAAAATATGGTCACGAAAACTTTACCATGCGAAACTGGGCAGATTTTCAAAACTATAAGGATAAGACCTTGGATTCGGTGATTGCGGTCACAACAGCTAAATTTGCCCTT
This sequence comes from Streptococcus suis 10581, assembly GCA_000440235.1. GTDB lineage: Bacteria > Bacillota > Bacilli > Lactobacillales > Streptococcaceae > Streptococcus > Streptococcus suis_F. The sequence continues at coordinate 1,170 of ALKQ01000071.1, forward strand.
TTTAATATCCAATCGGTGATTGATTTGACGAAAAAAGATTCTATGGACTTGAAAACGTGGGGCACTCAGAAGACCATGGTCTACCTTGTTATTCCAGACAATGATACGACCTTTCGTTTCCTATCTGCTTTATTTTTCTCTACGGTTTTCTCCACTTTGACCAGACAGGCTGATGTTGACTTTAAAGGGCACCTGCCTATTCATGTTAGAAGTTATCTGGATGAGTTTTCGAATGTCGGAGAAATCCCCGACTTCGCTGAACAAACCTCAACAGTTCGCTCTAGGAACATGAGTCTAGTTCCAATCTTGCAAAATATTGCTCAACTCCAAGGACTTTATAAGGAAAAAGAGGCTTGGAAAACTATACTGGGGAACTGTGACAGCCTCCTCTATTTGGGTGGAAATGACGAGGAAACTTTCAAATTTATGAGTGGTCTTTTAGGCAAACAAACCGTTGATGTCAGAAGCACCAGTCGTTCTTTTGGGCAGACTGGTTCAAGTTCGACCTCTCACCAGAAAATTGCCCGTGACTTGATGACGGCTGATGAAGTAGGGAATATGAAACGAGATGAGTGCCTCGTACGCATTGCAGGGATTCCTGTTTTTCGAACCAAGAAATATTTTCCGCTTAAACATAAGAATTGGAAATGGCTTGCGGATAAGGAAACCGATGAACGCTGGTGGCACTATCATATCAATCCCCTAACCGCTGAGGTAGAGGTAGATTTGTCAGGCCATAAAATACGGGATTTAAGCACAGAAACGACACTACATTAATAGAAATGAGGAATTATATGAATCAAAAACTAACAGGCTTTGTTTACGGAGTGGACGCCAGCTCCATGTTCTCCCAAGCCATGTCTCTATTACAAAAAGGTTTAATTGCAGTAGGAGCCTTTCTTGTTGTCATGGGCATTATCAACCTTTCAACCAACATTAAAGATGGTGGGCCAGGTGTCCGAAATGCTATTCTAGAAATTGTTGGTGGGGTCATGGTGGGAGCCGCGGGTGCTTTTGTGACACAGATTACCATTTAGAGGAGGACAGCACATGATATGATAATGAATTTTACGTCACCTTTTATATTTCTAGTCTCTGAAAAAGTATCTAGTGATAGCCTTTTTGAAGGGTTTCAAGTGGATTTAGAATCAACCGCCAACTTGGTTAAGTCACTAGCGGACTTTAATCCGACGGTGTGGTCTTACATGACAGCCATTATCAAGGGGATTATGCAGCCCTTGGGAGTAGCTATTCTTGCGGTTGTTCTCGTACTCGAATTTTCAAAAATGGCCAAGAAAATCGCAAACTCAGGTGGTGCAATGACCTTTGAAGCCATAGCACCTATGATTGTCAGCTACATCATGGTCGCGGTCGTGATTACCAATACGACGGTTATTGTGGAAGCTATTATTGCCCTTGCTTCTTATGTTATTGAACAAGTGGCAGGGCTTGTCACGAATGGTGGTGCTAATTATGATACCATCTCAGGCATTAAGGGTTCTGGAATTGTAGGAAAAATGATTATTGGCTTTTTTGCGATTCTCATTTGGTTGGTACGAATGGCCAGTATCATGGTTGTCAATATCTTGATTACCATTCGCTTTATCCAACTCTATCTGATGATTCCTTTTGCTCCTGTTACCATTCCAACCTTCCTTAGTGATGACTGGAGAAGTGTTGGGATTGGTTACCTTAAAAACATCATGGTCTATGCCGTTCAAGGTATTTTGATTTTTCTAATTGTATCTCTTGTTCCCTTGTTTGAATCGGCTGGAAAGATTGCCGTATCAAATGGAGCTGGAGTGATGGAATCACTCGCCATTATGTTTGGTGGCTTGGTACAGGCTATATTGTTAATCATTGCTTTAGTTGGCAGTCAACGAACCGCCCGAAGTATTTTGGGGATGTAGGAGGAAGGGAGTCATTATCTCGCCTCCTCTTTTTATAGCTTACTTAGATTGGAGAACATTTATGAACACTCGTGTCTTTAAGGACATCTCAAAGGTTCAACACAGGGCATGGCTAGGATTTACAACTAGACAGGTTATTTTTGTATTTCCAGCCGTCGCCATAACCATTTTGGTATTGGGCTTGAACCTATTTTATTGGCAATTTGGGGATTGGTTTGTCTATGGTTTTGTTTTTAGCTTTACCATTCCACTCATGTTATTTGGGGTCTATCGCCCTAATGATTTACCATTTGAAATCTACCTCAAGTACCGTTTTCATTATGAACTAACAGTACCAGACCGCACATTTACTGGAAGAAAAGGAGATCAACGTGAAAAAATTAAAACACTCAATGAAACCAAAGACCTCTTCTAATGACAAAAAGCATAAGACGAAAACGCAGAAGCAGGAGATTAGACCTTCTACCGTTAATACGTTAGCCTATCAAGGGCTTTTTCAGAATGGCCTTATGCAGGTCAGTCCAAGCTATTTCTCACAAACCTATCTTTTAGGAGATGTTAATTATCAAACAGTTGGCTTAGATGATAAGGGAGCTATCGTGGAGAAATATTCCGATTTAATCAATTCACTGGATGATAAGACCAATTTCCAACTGACTATTTTCAATCAAAAAGTTAATTTGGAAAAATTCCGTAAGAGTATTCTCTATCCCTTGCAGGAAGATGGGTTTGATGCTTATCGTGATGAATTGAATCGCATGATGGATGCCAACTTAGAGGCGGGTGAGAACAACTTTTCAGCCGTCAAGTTTCTTTCATTTGGCAAGAGCGACCAAACACCAAAACTAGCTTTTCGTTCTCTGTCACAAATTGGAGAATATTTCAAGAGTGGCTTTTCAGAGATTGATGTATCTCTTGGTTTGCTCGGTGGAGAGGAGCGAGTGAATGTCCTTGCGGATATGTTACGAGGCGAAAATCATTTACCGTTCTCTTACAAGGATTTGACCCTCTCAGGTCAATCCACCAAACACTTTATTGCCCCAACCTACCTTTCCTTTAAACACAAGAATCATATTGAATTGGACGAACGATTATTACAGATTGTTTATGTTCGTGACTATGGCATGGAGTTAGGGGATAAATTTATTCGAGACCTCATGCAGTCAGATTTGGAAGTGATGATTAGCCTACATGCTAAAGGCTCTACCAAGTCTGAAACCATGACCAAGCTACGAACCAAGAAGACCTTGATGGAATCACAAAAGATTGGTGAACAACAAAAAATGGCTCGGACTGGAATCTATTTGGAGAAGGTCGGCCATGTTCTTGAGAACAACATCGATGAAGCTGAAGCTCTTCTTCAAACCATGACCCAAACAGGAGATAAACTGTTTGACACCGTATTTCTAATTGGCGTGCTGGCGGATACTGAAGACCAACTCAAACAATCTCTTGATATTATCAAGCAAGTGGCTGGGTCAAATGATATGATTATCGATAATTTGACCTACATGCAAGAAGCTGCTTTTAATAGTCTCTTGCCATTTGGGAAGAACTATCTTGAAGGTGTTTCTCGGTCGCTCTTAACCTCGAATATTGCCGTGAATGCCCCTTGGACTTCCGTAGATATTCAGGACAAGGGTGGGAAATTTTATGGCATCAATCAAATCTCAAGTAATATCATCAGTATTGACCGTGGCAAGTTAAATACTCCGTCAGGTTTGATTTTAGGGACTTCTGGAGCGGGCAAAGGGATGGCGACAAAACACGAAATCATCTCAACTAAGCTCAAGGAAGCAGATAGTGATACTGAAATTATTATTGTTGACCCAGAAAACGAGTACAGTATTATCGGTCAAGCCTTTGGTGGGGAGAGTATTGATATTGCCCCAGATTCCACTACCTTCTTAAATGTCTTAGATCTATCAGATGAGAATATGGATGAGGACCCAGTTAAGGTCAAATCTGAATTTCTCTTGTCTTGGATAGGAAAGCTCTTGGACCGTAAAATGGATGGTCGTGAGAAGTCCTTGATTGACCGTGTGACACGACTCACCTATAAGCATTTTGACACACCGTCCTTGGTCGAATGGGTCTTTGTCTTAGCTCAACAACCTGAACAGGAAGCTAAGGACTTGGCACTGGATATGGAACTCTATGTGGAAGGGTCGCTAGACATATTTTCACATCGGACCAATATTAAAACAGACAGTCATTTCCTGATTTACAATGTCAAAAAGCTAGGCGATGAATTAAAACAAATTGCCCTCATGGTTATCTTTGACCAGATTTGGAATCGTGTGGTGAAAAATCAAAAACTAGGCAAGAAGACCTGGATTTACTTTGATGAAATGCAGCTACTCTTATTGGACAAGTATGCCTCTGATTTCTTCTTTAAACTTTGGAGTCGTGTCCGTAAGTATGGGGCGATACCGACAGGCATTACTCAGAATGTAGAAACGCTTCTTTTGGATGCCAATGGTAGACGCATTATTGCCAATAGCGAGTTCATGATTCTTTTAAAACAGGCTAAGAGCGATCGCGAAGAATTGGTACATATGCTTGGACTTTCCAAGGAATTGGAGAAATACTTGGTCAATCCTGAAAAAGGGGCAGGCTTAATTAAGGCCGGTTCCACAGTTGTCCCATTCAAGAATAAGATTCCACAACACACCAAGCTCTTTGACATCATGAGTACGGACCCTGAAAAAATGAGGACATGAGATGAAAGAGGATAAAAAGCTAGTCAAACAGGCTAGGCAAAACTTTCGAAGCAACTTAAAATCAGCCCGTATGCATTATCGGAAAGAAGTTAGGACCTTAAGACAGACTGTTCCTAAAAAAGGCCGATTTCGAAAACCAGCCCAAAATTCTCTTTTTCAAGATAAGAAAATAGAGTTAAAAGAAAATCTACTCAGTAGCCAAAAGGAAGCAGAAGAGAAGTTCCTAAAAGAAATTACCTATGTGTCTCCTAGACTGTTGAAGGTAAAGGAAATCAAGAACTATCGACTTCCTCAAGCTCAAGAGCGTTTGCGGACCACAAGAAAACATTTGTCAGAAGTGAAACTAAGTGAGAAGCAAAAGGCAGTTAATCCCAAGTTTACTTTCCAAAAAGAAAATCCTTCCCTGAAGCCTCGCTTTCAGTTTCACCAAGAAAAATCATTTGATCGGCTAGGTGCAGAAAAAGACGTAAGTTCTGCCAAGCGTGAGGTTAAACAACTCAAGAAAGTCCAAAAGTCTAAGAAAAACTCTACCAAAGTCAAAGTTGGATTAGGCTTAGCTGCATCTGAATCCCTTGACCTGATAGCACAGGAGGATGATTTAGATGGTCTTAGAACCCTAAAGGAAACTAGCCTGAAAGCCAGACGCTATGGCAAGTTTACCTATCAAGCAGGTAAGGTGGCAGTAAAAAGTGGACAGACTGGTGTGCGGTTTACCAAAACAAAATTTTCTCATGGAAAGGAACGATTCCAAAACTTCAAAAAGGGAAAAGAATTCACACGCCAGAAACCTCTTAAACCAAGAAGACGCTACCAAACCTTTTTAAAGCTTGCCAGAAAACAAAGTGTCGCAGGTTTCAAAGGAATCGTCCAAGCCATTAAGGGAAGTATGACTTTCTTTTCTGTCCTTGCGGGAAATCCTTTGACTTGGATTGTCTCAGGCATTCTCTTGATACTCCTTTTGATGATGAGCTTTTTCATGAGTGTCTCAGGTAGCAGTGTCATTCAACAAGATGAGATAGAATTGAGTAAGAGCTATACCCACATGACGTGGGAAGATGCGGAGCATACAAGAACCAACAAAAAAGGGATTACCTATTACACCAAAATTGATGAGGTTATGGTTTACATGAATCATCAATACCAAGACTACAAGCTTGACGATTTCATGGAAACGGGTGGTACGACCTACAAAGCATTTCTCAGTCAGGTGTGGACGGACTTAAATGGTGGAGATTCTATTAAATCCATGTCTGACTTGTATAAGGAACCTTCTTACAAGCTGTCTGATGAGGACCAAGAAGAACTAAAGGAGTTGACAGAAGGAGGCAACTATTTAGCCCTTCAAGAATTGGACAATCCCTTTCAGGGACAGACCGATGAGGATAGCTTAAACATGACCTACCGATATGGTTATGAGGTCATTGATGAGAAACCAACGCTTCATCATCATATCATCTTAGAAGCAAAAGAAGGTCAAGTCATTGTAGCTCCGATGGACGGCAAGGTATCTCTTGATGGAGAGAACGTTGTTTTGATATCTGGGAAGGGAGTGAATAAGACTAAACTAACCTTGTTTGGCATTCATTCAGGCCGATTGAGCGAACATCAACATGTCTTGGCAGGAGACATTATTGGTCAGACCAAGGATGGAACGGGTCTAAAAGTCACCTATCAAAAAGTTGATGATGACACGGATAAGTTGGTCTATGTCAATCCAGCTTTCTACTTTCCAAAAGTGATTCAGGTTCAGACCACCATTCTTCCAACTATCGGTCAGTTTGGTGGCGATGAGTTCGAGAGAGCCAAGGCTATTTATGATTATCTTAAAAGTAAGGGTGCGACCAATCAAGCTATAGCAGCCATTTTAGGAAATTGGTCGGTAGAATCCTCTATTAATCCCAAGCGTGCGGAGGGTGATTATCTATCTCCCCCTATTGGTGCGACAGACGGTTCGTGGGATGATGAGGGCTGGCTCTCACTTAATGGTCCAACTATATACAATGGACGTTACCCAAATAT
>ALKQ01000072.1 GCA_000440235.1 Streptococcus suis 10581
TAAGCGTGGTTTAGGCTTAGGCCAATGGACAGATACCGCGGATGGGTCACGCAGACATACTTTATTGCTCGAATATGCCAAAGGAAAACATCAAAAGTGGTATGACTTAGGGTTACAACTGGATTTCATGTTGCATGGGGATAGTCCTTATTACACCAACTGGTTAAAGGACTTTTTCAAAAATTTAGGAAGTCCAGCTAGTCTTGCCCAACTCTTTCTCATTTACTGGGAAGGAAATAGTGGTGATAAGCTACTTGAACGTCAGACACGAGCAAGTGAGTGGTATTACCAAATTGAAAAAGGCTTTAGTCAACCTAACGGTGGGACAGCACAAAGTGATCCAAAAGCACTTGAAGCTGTACGAGGAGACCTTTTTGAAAACTCTGTTCCAGGAGGCGGTGACGGTATGGGTTACGCTTACGGCCAATGTACTTGGGGAGTCGCAGCCCGTATCAACCAACTGGGTCTAAAACTCAAAGGTAAAAATGGTGAGAAGATTCCAATTATCAGTACCATGGGCAATGGCCAAGATTGGGTGCGTACAGCCGCAAGTCTCGGTGGAGAGTCAGGGACAAGTCCGCAAGCTGGAGCCATACTCTCATTTGCGGGAGGAGGACATGGCACACCAGCAGAATACGGACATGTGGCTTTCGTCGAAAAAGTCTATCCAGATGGCTCATTCCTTATCTCAGAAACCAATTACAATGGCAATCCCAACTACACCTTTCGTAAATTATCTGGAGTGGATAGTAGTTTGAGTTTTGCTTATACGACGAAATAAAAAAAGGATATGCTAACAATAACTTGATTTGTTAGCATATTGTTTTGTAAATATTTCGTTAGAAATTCTACCTTTAAGTTACTTTGATAAGTTTAGTGATATGGTATAATACTAAGGAGAGGTTACTGAATATTTTAAATGGAAACAATTATTGAAAAAATGAAAAGAGAGTCGAAAACTGGTTTAACTTCTGGGGATCTAGTTGACCATATCTATAAAAATCATAAAATAGATATTCAAGATGATGACTCTGTCACACTCTTAAATATGGGATATTATCATGGTTATAAACGATATAGATTCGTTAAAAAATCCAATTCAGATGGGATTCTGCCCCTTTCTTCATTTAAGGAAATTGAAGCAATCTACAATTTTGATATGGAGTTAAAAGGACTATTTTATCCAATAGTGATGCTTGTAGAGACAGCATTAAAAAATCGGACTATCGATTCAATAGTCGCAGAATCTAGTAGTGGGATAGAAGATATATTAGAACATCAATTAGCTTGTTACATGGACTATCCTGAAGACCATGAAAAATATGGTAACAAACTCGATCAGTATAATGAAACTAGACAAAATGTACTGGATACAATTGACTATTACTCAGATAAAAATGAGGTCATTAAGCATTATTTAAAAAGTGATTATCAAATTCCTCTCTGGGCTTATTTTGAAGTTATTACTTTAGGACAGTTTAGTAGATTTTTAGGAAGTTTAACTAAGTCAAGTCGTGAAAAATTGAATCAAGATTTCACGATCATTCCAAATAGGTCAAACTCTCTTGAGTTAGTTGTCAATGCTCTTATTGAGTTAAGGAATGCTACCATGCACAACAGTGCGATTTTTGATGCTAATTTTTCAAGCGGTGTATCTAAAGCACTCAAAAAACAGATAAAACAAGATTTAGGATTATCGACATTCACTTGTGTTTTCATTGAAGATTATTTCATTCTACTAATTTGGACTTTGAACATTTTAAAATTTGATACAGTAGTACTCAATAACTACATCAATCAATTCAATGAAATTGTTGAACGATTTGATGTTTCCCTCAATAATCGTGATATTCTCTTTAAGATTATCAGTACAAATAGAAAAACATCGATTCAACAATTAAGTAAATTCATTGACGAAAAACGAAATTAGTGGTATCATAGTTGTATCGAATTGGGGCGTGCTAGTCACGTCTGGGAGGGTCTGATGCGTCAGTCCTCCTCTTTTTTTTATTTTTAAGTATTCTTCGGAGGTTATCGGTTGTGCTGCCGATTATCAGTACCATGGGCAATGGCCAAGATTGGGTACGAACAGCCGCAAGTCTCGGTGGAGAGACAGGGACAAGTCCACAAGAAGGAGCTATCCTTTCCTTTGCGGGAGGAGGACATGGCACCCCAACAGAATACGGACATGTGGCTTTTGTGGAGAAAGTCTACCCAGACGGTTCATTCCTTATCTCAGAAACCAACTATAATGGCAATCCCAACTACACCTTCCGTAAATTATCTGGAGTGGATAGTAGCTTGAGTTTTGCGTATACGACGAAATAAAAAAGGATATGCTAACAAAATGAATAAATGTTAGCATATCCTTTTCGTTTAATGTCACGATTACCTAGTTGGGCAGTTAAAAGTTTTAATCAGAGTCAGTAGAAATAATAATTGTAATAAGACGAATCATCTCATCAAGCACATTTGCAAGTGAAATCCCCGTTGTATAGCTATATTTTTTTGAATAATTTTGCCATTGTTGATTCTGAGTAGGATCAGATTTGAACCTCTCGAGTAGTTCAATAATTTTTTCGAAATCGAGCTCAGTTTCGCGATAGGAAAAAGTTCTTTGGCAAGCATTTTTTAACTGATTGAAATCAATATCTTTTTTCTTCAATTTTGAAAGAATATAGACATCGTAAAAATCTTTACTTCTACTGTTCAAGAAGTTGCGTGAATAGATGGTTTGAAGTTTCTCAGCTAAGATTGTTTCAATTGTATATGCAATGATTGGAAAGGTGTCTTCATTAAAAATAGCTTTGTAATCATATGTAATAGGCTGTGGAGTTACAATATCCCCAGTTGCAATATCCAAATGGATAATTTGTTTAATATTCTCAAGTTGGCATAAAATGGTTGCACGATAGCCACCATAGTCATCACTTTCTTTTATAGCTGTGATAGATTGAATTGTGAAAGAAATACCTTTTTCAGAATCTGCTAAAACTTCTTTGAGTTGCTGTTTAACAGTTTCTTCTGAGAGTGTTATTTGATGGAATAAAAAGTCAATATCAACAGTGCTACGAGATTCAACTCCGATGACATTCGAAAGTAGGAATCCTCCTTTGAAGATATAGTGATTTGAATAAGAACTTTGACTTAATTTTTTCAAAATGACTTCTAGGAAGTAATAGGTCATGACGGAATTAAAGGTTAATCCAGTATTCTTTGATATTTTATGACAGAGTGCTGTTAGCTTAGCTTTATTCATACTAGGACCTCCAGAGTTTGTTTAACTTTTTCTAAAGTATTCATTTTTGTCGCATATTCATAGAGTTTTGCTAGATTTTTTTTAGGATAGTTCCCATAAGATTGAAGTGTCTTGACAAAGAGTTCGGAATCAATCTTTTCTCGATGTATTACAAAATCACAAATAATACGTTCAAAATCATATACCCTTACGTTGTTTCCCATAGGAGTAGGTACAGTAGTCATTCCCAGCTCGCTGTATTCTTTAGAGACAAAGTGAATATTTAGATTAGCTGGAGGAGTATTAAAGCGGTAGCCTCTAGGAACTGTCACATCAAAATATTGTGGAATTTCATCCGTAAACTGTTGTAGATACAGTGCCGAAATATAAGAGAAAATAGCCTTAGGAAAACGATATTGAAAGAAGTAGTATTCATCATAGTCTCCGTTTTGGGTTAGGAAAATACCTTTTTCAACTCGGAAGATAATGCCTTCTTTCTCTAGTCTTGTCAGATATATTGTTGGAATACCTAGTGCTTTACAATCTTTGTTTGTGACAATGCCATTGTTCTTTTCTATAAAATCGAGTAGAATCTCTTTTTTTGACATACGGCCTCCCACTTGTTGCTTTTACACTACAATTTTACAATATTTGTGGTATAAAAGCAACATTTTCTTTTCCCTGAACTGATTGTGATAACAAAATCAAGCCTTCTTTTTTATGATGGTATTGAACTTGGGCTACTAGCTGTACAAAAAA
>ALKQ01000073.1 GCA_000440235.1 Streptococcus suis 10581
GTAAATAAAAGGAGAATATCATGAAACAATTAACCGTCTTAAGCGCACTTGCAACCGCAGTATTATCTACCGGCCGTGAAGTGGTCCATGCAGAAGAAGTACCACACACAACTGAACCAAAACCAATTGCGGAAACAAGCGCAAGCCAACAGGCTACAGTCACAGAAACCGACGTGGCAACCGCTAAAGCTAAACTTGATAAAGCTAACCAAACTGTAACAGCACAAGAAGAAGTTGTGAACCAAGCTCAAAAAGACGTTGACACAGCTAAAGAAACAGTCAATCAAGCTCAAACCGAGCTAGTAGAGAGTGCCGAGTTGGCAGAACAAGCTACACCAGAAAATATCTCTAAGGCAAAAGCATCGATTAAAAATGCAGAAGCTACCGTTACGGAAACTAGTCAAAACCTAGAAGACAAAAACCAAGCAGAAGCGGATAGCCAACAAGCTGTCAAAGACCAGAAGACTGTTGTATCAACTGCTCAGGTAGATGTCAATGAGAAAACACAAGCTGTCACAGAAGCAGAAAAAGATGTCAATACAGCACAAGCGATTTTAGATGGTACAGGTCAAGCGGAAGTTATTGCCAAAGCTGAACAAGCTGAAAAACAACTAACAGAAGCCAAACAAGCCCTAGTGACAGCTCAAACAGAATTAGCCACAGCCCAAAAAGCAGATGCGACTAGATTATCAACGATTGCCCAAGCTGAACAAACGGTATCGGCAGCTACACAAGATGTAGCATCTAAAACAGCTCTTGTTACTGAAGCGACTGATAAAGCAACGGAAACAGCTTCGGTTTTACAAGTGGCACAAGATGCCTTTAAGGTTACTGAGAATGATTTGAATGCGCTCAACACAATCACGCTATCGTCTGACTATATCATGGCTCTCAAAGAATATGGAAAAACATATAGCCAGCCTGCCAAAGAAAAACTTGATGCTCTCATAACAGATTTACGTAAACAAAACAGCTTCAAAGCTAATCTAAATGATAGTGAGGAGCTACTTGATACCAACAATCTTTCGGAAGAAGCACGTACTGAACTCTCTCTATTTGCATCAGATTTGATCAATCAAATTCGTCATCTAGTTGGTACAAAACCAACAGTCGTGACAAAAGGAGCTTTACAACTAGCAGATGCAACTACAGATGGTTATGTAGCTGACAATTGGTCTTGGAATGATGTTGGTCATGATGTAAAAGCAGTGAAGCAAGCGGCTGAAAAACTTGGTTTGAAAACTGGCGGTCAATATTACGAGAATATGTTTACGGTCAGTCGCCCACAACCAAAAATGACGATTTCTCAAGCTAAGGCTATGATTTATCAAGGGTTGCTTAATTTTATGGTTGGAGGTTATGAATACTTACATGCACTATCCATTGCTGGTTTGTCTAATGATGTTGTTTATTCAGGAGTTGATCTCTCCTCTCGTCAAGATGCTTCATCTGTTCATTTCCTAACTGTAGCAGATTCGCATACTCAATCCAGTTCAACGTTTGATACGACAGCAATCCAAAATCTTAAAACGAACGAGCAGATTTTAGCTACTTATCAAACAGCACAGGAAGTCTTGGCACAGGCTACAATTCAAAATAGTCAAGCACAAGCGATCAAGACACAAGCTCTTCAAAATCAAGCTGTTTCCCAAGCCACACTTACTCAAGCACAAACAGATTTAGCAACTGCACAGGCTGTTCCAGTATTAACACCACAAGCACAAGCGAAAGAATCAGCTTTGGAAGAAACTGTCCGTCTATCTAATCTTGCGAATGACAAGGCACAAGAAACTCTTGCAAATCTACAGGAAGACGTCAAAGTGAAGCAAGCGAATCTAGCTAAAGCCAAACAAATCTTAGCGCAGAAACAAGCTATCTTAGACAAATCCAAAGAACAATTGTCTATTGAACGAGAAAAGCTGGCACGATTACAATCGGACTTAGAAACAGCTCACACAAATGTAGTGGCTACTCAAACCCAACTCTCTACTGCTCAATCGAAACTGAAGGAAGCGCAAGCCTATCTCGTCAAACTAGAAGAAGCTCCTGCTCGACTAGAAAACGCTAAAGCTCGTCTCTTACAGGCTTCAAATAGCCTAAAGGCAAAAGAAGCTATCTTGACAGAAGCGCTTGAAACACTAGCAGAACTAAAACAGGAAGAAGCGAAAGCATTGAACCACTATCAAACGGTCCTATCTGCTTATCAAGCTGTCCTTGAAGCACAGCGTCAAGTAGAGTTGGCTAAACAGTATGAGACTATTATCCATGAAGGGGGTCAACCAGTCCCGGTCGTGGATGGAACAGGTCGTATTACAGGCTATGTGTCAGAAGCTCCAAAAGCACCGGCACAAACTTCCAAACCAATCACTCAGACAGTACCAACAAAAACCACACAAGCAAGTCTACCAACTACAGGAACGAAAACTTCTTCCTTGACGGTACTTGGTCTAGCTCTAGCTAGTCTCGTCTTCTTCTCACGGAAAAAGAAAGAGGGGTGAGCTACTTGTGACACATACTGCACAACGCATTAAAACCCTACGAAAACAAGCTGGATTAAGTCAACAGGAACTGGCGGACAACATAGGGGTACTACGTGAAACCATCTCAAATTGGGAAAGAGGAGCTAGTCGAACCAATGTAGAAAATATAGAGCGAGTCGCAACCTTTTTTCAAGTCCCTGTTTCTGATCTACTGGGTATACAGATTCCAGCAGATACCGTACAAAAATAACTATTTGACCGAGACGTCATAAAACTACAGCACATTGACAATCAAATACAAGGCTTGCCCTGATACAGCGTGGCTATGGATAAAAGAAAAAAGGGGGCGAGTAACGAACTAGAAAAGGATATCTAGTCCAGCCACAACACGACTAAAGCCAGTTGACGTGTCCTGCTTTAGTAAGAGTTTGCGTTTTCTCAGACTGTAAAACGTGCGCATGAAACACGGCAAAGCTCTACGGGAGCTTTCGGCATGGCTGTAAATGCAGCCTTTCATTCAATCCAAAAAAAGGAGAATCGTCATGAATGAAATAAGACCAGATAGAGAGATGACACTCTCTGATTTACGAAAGTTAGGAGGTCAAGGGAATGTAACAGCGTATCTATTGACAGGCGAGATCGTTACCCTTCGTTCAGATTGCGGCACAACGCCAAAAAGAGCGATTGTGGATGGAGAGCTAAAGATAGTAGAGGAAGTGATTCCATTTCATAAACTCTACCGACAAATTAGAACCGTTCAGCGTGATCATATACTGATTGCAAGAAGAGAACGCTATAAAAATCAATCTATCCTACGCTTGACTGGAAAAGGGTATCACCGTCCTAACTGATTAAAACACAAAAACAAACATTGAGGTAACACTATGTTAAACAAAAAGAACATTCTTTCTATGCTTACACTATCAGCACTTGTCTTGTCAAATAGTGCTGTAGCTTTCGCAGATGAAACAACTCCGATTGACTCATCTGCTCCTATTGACATCACACAACCATCCACACCTACAGAACCGAGTACAGATGTTCCGACTCCAGTTGAGCCAAGTCAACCAGTCGAACCGACCACTCCAACGGAAGAGCCAACAACTCCTGAAGAACCAACTGTACCAGTAGACCCAACGCTTCCGTCCACGGAACAACCGAAGGAGGAAGAACCGACTCAGCCTACAGAACCAAGTACAGACGTTCCGACACCCGAGACGCCAACTAACCCAACAGAAGAACCAAAGCAGGATATTCCTCAACCTGAAACTCCTACCCCACCTAAAACCGCAGAAGAAGCGGCTAATAAGGGAGAGAGTCAAATTGGGACCATCTCGACAGAAACCAAACAACCAGTAGAAGCAGTCACACCAGACAAACCAATTGTGACAGCTACTGGCTATACCATCATCAGCACGGACAATAGCCAACCAATCATTCGCTATGCGGATGGTTCAACAGCGACCGTTTCTGCGGAATCCATCGGCGCAGTTGTAAACAAGGATAAGACCATTAGTGTCAAAACAGCGGATGGACAGATGAAAACTCTCCCAAATACAGGGGAAGCACAATCTCTTCTAGCTCTACTTGGTAGCCTCTTACTAAGTGCCACATGGTTTATTCGTAAGAAATTCATCTAATCCATCAAAACCAATTCTGACCGCAATGTCGTTAAACTAAGAAAATCAAATAAAAAAAAGGAGATTCGAAATGAATCAGAAAATGAAAACAGTTAATGGTCACGGATTCTTCCGTAAGTCAAAAGCCTATGGGCTTGTATGTGGAATTGCTCTATTCGGTGCGATGGTTACTACATCTGTTAGTGCAGATGAAATTGTAACCGAAACAACTCCAGTAGTTGAGGTGGTTAATCCCAATCCTGCCACCAACCTTGAAACGGTCCAAGAAACTCCATCGGCTGAGAGTCTAGCGACGCAAGCAGAAGCCGGTCAGAAGACAGGTGAGCTGACAAGTCCTGTAACGTCTACTGAGTTAGACCAGATTGTGACAGATGCTAAAGAAGCAGGAGTGACCGTTACTGAAGACAGTAAAGCAATCGTCTACGATAACCTAGACCAAGCTCAGGCAGATCTAGCTAAACAAGCTGAAGCTGTGAAAGAAGCTACTGTCAAACAAGAAGACAATACAGAAGCTATCAAGAAAGCAGAAGACCACAATGCGGAAATCGACCGCAAAAACAAGGAAGAAGCAGAGCGTATCGCTCGTGAAAATGCGGAAATCGATGCCCGAAACAAGGCAGCTCAAGAAAAGGCAGATAAAATCAATAGCGAACGCAAGACTCAGGTCATTGAAAATGAAAAAGCTCGTCAAGAAGCCATGGATTATAACAAGGCAGAAGTAGAGCGAGTAGAACGTGAATACAAAGAAGCTCTAGCGGAGTGGGAAAAGACAAAAGCGACTACTGGCGTTAATGACCCAGAATATATCAAAGCCAAAGCAGAATACGATAAAGCAAAGGCAGAATATGACCTTAAATTTGCGAACTATCTCAAAGAGAAAGCTGCAGTTGATGCACACAATGCTCAAGTTCAAGCAGAATATGATGCAATTGCTGCTCAGATTGAGAACCAAGATGTAGGGAATCCTTCGGCAGGTATTCAAGGTCACAGCTTCCCGGTTGGTGAGTTTCCGTCTGAGAAATGGGGCAACTTCTCTCCAATGGATTTGGGAAACGGGTTGGTAGCTATGGGACAAGGGAACGTCTCTAGTTGGGCAGACATCGCAGACCCAAATGGTGGTTATAACGTCCTTGTTAAAGATACCAATAAAATCTTAGATAATGCTCATATCATTTCTCGTGTCGAATGGGGAAATGTTGCTCCAACTGGAGCTCCAAGTCTTTACGCTGGAGATAAACACACGGAAGAAAATGATGGCATCAATACCTACGGAAAAGGCAATGCCAGTCAAGTATGGTCGGTTCGTCCTAGTGAGTGGCTCACGATTCCAGGAGGTGTACTCCTAGCTGATGGTTCTCGAAAAGATCTAGAAGTCAAGTTTGAAAAGTTCGGTGATCCAACTTCCTTTGGTAAAGATTGGGTTGTCTTCTGGAATGAAGGAGGAGCTATTAATGCCATTGATGGTTTTGAGTGGAACTACAACCGCCCAGCAGATGGCTTGCGACGTTACTACCGTGTCAAAGATTCAAACGATGCTTACTTCTGGAGCTATGTGGCAGTCGATACAGATGCTGGTCAAACGACACGTCTACCTCATGCCTTAATTCTTTCCATCGGTGGTGGTCTAACAGCTCTTGACCAAGGAACAGTCAAATCAGGCGAAAATCTCGGATATACCTACGGAAAAGCTCGTGATGATCGTGCATTGGCTGGCACAAGCTCAGCTCCAGATGGTGTTGCAGTCTTTGCGGCTTACAAGGCGGGAGATGTGATCATTGAGACACAAAACTCACCAGGTGGAAACGGATTGGCTGTTGCGACAGGAGATTTTGGTTATTCTGTCAATATGAAGGCTCCAACCTTTGAGAAGAAGGATATTCCAGAACCTGAAAAGCCAACTCCACCAGAACCAAAACCGGATGATACTCCAAAACCAGAGCCAGGTACACCAAACACCAAAGAAGTACCACCGCTTGAAAAGTTTATCCCAGTGACGGTGACGCCTGAGCCACCTAAGAAACCAAACTTCTTGCCTCATATTCCTGTACCTGAGAAAGAAACCTATGAAGCAGCTGTCCATCCTGTTATTGTGAAACAAACTCCAGCCAACATCAAAGCTGTAGTGAATGAAGATGGTGTCGATGTCAATGGCAAATTGGTTCCAAAAGGCTCAACTCAAACTTGGGTATTGACAAACAGCCCACTAGTCGCAGGTCGTGAAGTAGTCACTAGCTACACCATGCCTGATCCATTGCCAGCAGGCTTTGAGATTGACCGTGAGGCTACAGCAATAAAAAATACTGCATGGACTGTCAACTATGATGAAAACGGTAAAACAACACTATCAGCTACACGAGCAACACTTGACTACCTTAATGCTAATCGTAACCAAGATGTAGTGGTTCCTGTTGCTTACTTTGTCGGTCGTCCAATCAATGATGGCGGTACGTACAAGAACACCTTTACAACCTTAATCGTTACTCCTAAAGGCGAATACAAGGTTGTTTCAAATATTCCTGTTATCTACACGCCAGGAAACGACCCAGAAACACCACGTCCACCACACACACCTGGAGGAGAAAATCCAACTCCAGATGACAACCTCATCAAACCGAAGAAAGATGTGGTCGATGAGAAAGGAAACTCTATCAACGGTCAATCTGTCCTACCAAATACTGTCCTAAACTATGTGGCAGAACAAGATTTTGACCAATACAAGGGTATTGTGGCTTCTCAAAATGCAATTGGAAAAGGCTTCTTGTACGTAGATGATTACCTAGATGAAGCGATTGACGGTACTTCCTTAGTGGTCAACTCTATCACAGCCGCTAACGGAGATGATGTCCGTGAACTGTTTGATATGATTCACGTTCTTTCGAAAGACAGCCTAGATGAAAAACTCCAAGCTCTTATCCAAGACTCAGGTATTAGCCCAGTAGGTGAGTTCTATCTCTGGGTGGCTAAAGACCCAGAAGCCTTTTACAAGGCCTATGTCCAACAAGGCTTGGATATTACCCGCAACTTGTCATTCAAGATTAAACAAGACTTTGTAGGTACAATTACCAACCAAACGCACCAGGTAGATTTTG
>ALKQ01000074.1 GCA_000440235.1 Streptococcus suis 10581
ACGGTACAACACCGAACAAGTCAATCCCAGGTTACGAGTTCACCGGTAAGACAATTACAGATGAGAATGGCAATACAACACACATCTACCGTAAAGTTGTTACTCCTGTTGATCCAAAAGTTCCAGTTCAGCCAGGTGTTCCAGTTAAACCAGAAACACCAGCTAAACCAACTTATACAACGGATGTTCTTCCAAGCACAGGTGAGAATGACTCAGTAGCAGCAACAGCGACTGGTCTAGGAATTCTCCTTGCATCACTTGGGCTTACAGCGAAACGTCGTCGTAAAGAGGACTAATTCTTAGCTAGCTGTATCGAATGCTATTATAAGGCCAACTTGGAAAATTAAGGTTGATAGCCGCGTGATATTTTCCAGTTCAAAAAGCACCTCAAGTTTGGGAAACCCTCTAACTATTGAGGTGCTTTTTTCGGCTCTTTGTCAACTGTAGTGGGTTGTAACCGCCCAATAAAATTAAGAGAGCATGTAAATAGAAAAAGGTTCCAGAGTCGACAGGACTTTGGAGCCTTTTTCAATATACTTTGTTATTGGGCGGTTACGAATAAACAGTAAAACAGGAGTTTTAAACGAACCCCTGTTTTTTCATTTCCTCTAAAGAGTACTAAGTCAAGCTTAATAAGGAAACATATTATTTTACCCGTTGTGCTAGTTAATCAAGCGTAAGCAAGGGAATATTTTAAACTGATACCGAATTCAGTATGACTGCTTTTAAGCAAAAGAGAATAGATAAGTAATATTGCCTCTGTCTTAAATTTGAGCGCCTGAATGTTTCGACAACGTAAAGGCTCCATTCCAAACTGCTCTAAACTAGAAAATACAGTCTCCACTGGTTTCCTCAATCGACTTATTTTGTAATTTTCTAGCCATGAATAACCCATCATGTTTTTTCTGAGTTGAGAAATTAACTGGATACCACAGTCTGCCAACGCTGCCTTTGTCTGTCTATCCACATATCCTTTATCTCCATAAACGATTGGAAATGGGCTATTTTCAAGTAGCTCCAAAGCAACATCGCCATCATAAATAGACGCGGGTGTGACAACATAATCAATAGGAAACCCATTATCGCTGACAAGAACTGAAAATTTCAAGCCATAGTAATGGATTTTCTTAGTCGCATTATAGCCAATATCTGCCACTTCTGATAACAATGTAGCTCTCATGTTGCGAATGGGGTGACATAGGGCACAAGGAAAGCTGTCAATCAAGCCGAACGAGCAGGTTTGACAAAGATCTAAGACCATAAAATAGCGCATACGCTGAATACTTTGAGCAAGATTTTGACAGATACGGCAAAATCGAGAGCGTTCTGGGAAGTTGTCAGGGAAGAGATTATGACGAATTGTACGGTAAATAGCACTTGTTGTCCTGCAACCCTCTTGAATTGCCCAAAGATAACTAGCGATAACAACAACATCAGACTGTTTTTGTAGGTGGATGTTTCGCCGATTTCGAAACAATTTTGTTAATCAATCAGTGAGATATTCTGTGACGTTTGCA
The DNA here is from genome assembly GCA_000440235.1 of Streptococcus suis 10581. Taxonomy (GTDB): domain Bacteria; phylum Bacillota; class Bacilli; order Lactobacillales; family Streptococcaceae; genus Streptococcus; species Streptococcus suis_F. Next base: position 1,518 of record ALKQ01000074.1, read on the forward strand.
ATTATTGTCGAATATAAAATAGAATGGTACTTTATCTGCCATGGCTACTAATAATTATCATGTTCTAGAGGTAAATTAATAATAACTTTAAAGAATTGATTCTCTTTACTTTCCACTTTAAAAGTTCCCTCATGAACTTCAATAATTTGTTTTGAGATTTTTAATCCCATACCGTGTCGTCTAATTCCTGAGATGTCAAATTCTTCAATGATTTTATTACTATCATGAAGTGATAATAGTTTATCATTTGCTATGCCGATGCCATCATCCTCAATTGTAATTATTAAAAATTCTTTATCTCTGTGTAGACTAATATTCACATTACAGCCCTCAGGATTATGGAGAATAGAGTTATAGATAATATTATGAACTACACGTGAAATTAAGTTTTTTTCAATTGAGATTTTACTATTTTGAAGTTCATCATTAAATTCAAATGAAAAATTTATATTTTCCCAGACTTCTTGATTTATTATTTGTATAATGATCTCCTTGAAGAATGGAATTATTTTGACTGATTCTAATTTCAGAGTGAACTGGCTATTAGTTAATCTGGCAAAAATATTTAAGTCATTTACAGTATTTTGAATATAATAACTCTCATTAAGTATGGAACGTAAACGTCTTAATTGATTTTTATCCACTGTATCAGATCTAATAAGAGAAGCATTTGAAATAATGACGGAAAGAGGGGTTTTTATATCATGTGCGATACCAGAAATCCAATTTTCTTTAAAAAGTTCACCTTCTTTTAGTTTTTTGTCAGCAATATTTATAGCTTCCGTTAATTGTTTTAGCTCATCTTGAGTTGAAACAGAACCACTTAGCCCTTCTGGTAATTTTTTAATCGCTAAAACTAAAGGAGTAATCTTACGTTGGACTAATCTAGTACTGTAGGTATAAATAATTAATAGATACAGACAATTTATTCCAAGTAGAAAAAAAGCTAAAATAAATAAGCTGTAAAGGTCGGATTTTTCATAATAATCGAAAGGAAATCTAAAAACTCTATCTTTTGAAAATCCAAAAACAAGGATCTTATTATTAACAATTTGTACGAATACGGGGTAATCATTTAAATAATAACGTGTAAACTTAGCGACGTCAGCTAGGTCATATTGTGTCGGGACTTCAATTGGCTTTTTATATTCATAGATTTCCTCGCCACTATCAGAGTCTAAAATCATAATCCATACCTCTTTAGAATTAGCTAATTTTTTCCCAAAGTTAGATAATTTGGCAGAATTAGAACTGATATCAAGTTGTTGGACTAGGTTATTCACTGTGTCCATCACATTAGTTTGATTTGCTTGACTAAAAACAAAAAATCCTAGAATAAAAACGTTTATTATGGACATGACTATGATTGAAACAATAAAACGTCTAATAAATTGTGTTATTACACGTAGTTTAAACATGTACAAGCTCCTATACCATTAGTTTATAGCCGAGTCCTTTAACAGTAATTAAGTATTGTGGCTTTGAAGGGTTAAGTTCGATTTTTTCTCTGATATTTCTGATATGGACCATTAAAGACTTTTCATATCCAAAACTATCAATGCCCCATACGGTATCACAAATCGCCTCTGTAGATACAATATAGTTTTTATTATCATATAATTTCCGAACGATTTGAATTTCTATTGGGGTTAAAGAAAGTTTTTCATTATTTTTCTCAACAATGGCATTCCCTAAATTAATAATGCAATTATCTAATTTAATAATGTTACTGTCTTCTTTGTACGACCGACGGAGAAGCGAAATTATGCGATAAATGAGAATTTTAGGAAGGAAAGGCTTAGTAACGAAATCATCTCCTCCAGATTGTAACCCTTGAATTTCATCTTCAGGTTCATTTTTTGCTGTTAGAAAAAGAATTGGAATATCAGAATTTTTTCTTACGTATTTTGATAGTAAATATCCTTTCCCATCTGGAAGCATGACATCTAATATAATCAAATCAATAGAATTATTAATAAAAGACTCTATTCCTTCACTGATGCTGTATGCACTATATATTTTTTTGAAACCAGAAACTGATAGTATCTCCCTTATTGAATTGTTTAATGCAATATCATCATCAACAACCAATATTTTTCTAGTTAAAAAAGGCGTTTCTATATCCATAAGCTCTCCTAGTAAAATAATTTGAATTTTCCATATCTATATTTATAGTATATCAAAAATTTTAAGTAAAAAGTAAGTCCACTAAAATCTTTAGGATTTCTTAAGGTGAATTTTAATATTTCTTTATCTTGTACTTATAAAATGTAATTGTAGCAAGATAAAGATGCTTGATATTGATTTACTTTAAACAAGGAGAATAGCTATGAAATCAACAAATAATCAAAGTATCGTAGAAATCGCAGCAGTAAATGCACTACAAGAAGTAAGTATGGAGGAACTCGACCAAATTATTGGTGCTGGAAACGGAGTAGTACTTACTCTTACTCACGAATGTAACCTAGCAACTTGGACTAAAAAACTAAAATGTTGTTAATCATTTAAATAGAAATTTTTTACTTAAGAATTTAAGTATTATTATCTGCTACGTATTAAGTTGTGTTAATTAACTTAATTGTAAGTCACCACTTGGATATTGTGAACTATGTTGGTAGTGTTATCTTTATAAATGATGAAACAGGTGAGGTCATTAAATCAACTCACGAGGATTTAAAAAAGAATAACTTGGACTACAAGAAATTTATTTGTAATAAAAGTGTCTAGTACTTTAGTGTTGGCATTAACAAAAATTTAAAACGAAAGGTATGGATTATACAATGACAGAAGTAATAAAACTAAAAAAATTAAAGAAAAATTTTAAAGGAGTAGCATCAGTTGATTTAGAAAGACTTACAGTTAGAAAAGGGGAAATTTATGGTTTCCTTGGTCCTAATGGTGCAGGAAAAACTACGACAATGAAGATGATTCTATCATTAATTGAACCTACTTCTGGTTCAATTGAAGTAATGAACGCTCCAATTAACAAATCAAACGATTATCTAAAATATATAGGATCAATGATTGAAGAACCTTCATACTATCCAAATTTAACAGGTTATGAAAATCTATTAGTTTTTCAAAAAATGTTAGGTTTTAAAGAAGAGAATATTTTAAAAACACTTGAACTTGTGGGGTTATCAGAAGAAAAAAATAGAAAAAAATTAGTAAAAGCCTACTCTTTGGGTATGAAACAGCGTTTAGCCCTAGCATTTGCTTTAGTAAAAGAACCTCAGATATTATTATTGGATGAACCGACAAATGGATTAGATCCATCCGGTATTCATGAGATACGTGAGTTGATTATTCGTTTGGCTAAAGAGGCAGGACTAACAATTTTCATTTCTAGTCATATTCTATCTGAAATTGAGCAGATTGCTGATAGAGTTGGAATTATAAATCATGGGAGATTAGTATATGAGGGAGAAATTGAAAAAATAAATGCAAATAATTGGGTAGAAATTGAAGGAAAATTTGATATTGAAAAATTAAAACCTCTTTTTGGTAATAGAAAAGTAGAATATACCGCAAAACTTATTAAAATCTGGAATACTGATAACGAGCAAATCGCTAATATAGTCCGTTCCTTGGTTGAACTAGACTTTCCAATTTTTCGTGTAGAACATAGAAAAGAAAATCTCGAAGATATATTTTTAGAATTAACTAAGGAGTTATAAAATGATTAATGCACTGCAAATAGAATTATTAAAAAGTCGTCGGACAAAATCGTTTATTATTACGATAGTTCTCATGTTAATTGGTTTTTTGTGGAATACAGTTAGTATTGGTAGTGAAATCAATTCAGTAAGTTATGACGGAGTTAGTGTACTATTTAATAATCAAACAATGAATAGCTTTTTTCTTCCTATAGCTATTAGTATTTTCACTAGTCGTATAGTTTCTAATGAACTTGAAGGACAGACTTTTAAGCTACAGGAAGCAAACGGAACTACATTAACTAAAATTTTTTACAGTAAATTAATTTTATCAACTGTTTTCTTTTTTATATTAGCTATTTTAGAAACGGTTGCAACGAATGTATTTGCAATGGTTAACGGAGTAAGTGTTCCTCTAACAATCACTATTCTTCAAATTTTAGGACAACTCTTGTCAAGTTTCAGTCTCATTTGCTTTTATTTAACTTTCGCAATGTTTACTGATAAACAAGGCTTATTGTTATCATCAGGTTTTATAGGTGGATTTATAGGTTTAATATTAGCATCCAAATCTACAATATTGTGGATATTCGCTATACCATGGGTTGGCTGTGCTTATTTATCTCCTTACAAATTTACCCTAATAAATAATTCAGGCTATCTTTATAAATTTGACCAATCAATATACTTTAGACTTTTAATATATCTAATTTATTGTTTACTGTTATATCTTCTTGTAAGAAGTATATTCTTGAAGAAAGAGAGACAAAGAAAATGAGACATTATATTTCAGCTGAATGGAAAAAGCTGAATAAAATTCAGCTTTTAATAATTGGTGTTGTTTTTGTGGCATTATCAAGTTTTATTGGCTTAGGTACCTATTTTGCTAATCAATCAGTTTTAATTGATGGTACACAGGATAAAGTGATGTGGGGACAATTAACTTTCTATTATACTCAAATTCTTTATCCTCCAATGCTCGCAATTTTTATAGCAATATCTTTAATTCAAGAGTTTGAAAGAAAAAATTTGGAAATGTTATGTTCAAATGCAATATCCATCAAAAAGTTACTGATAAGCAAGCTATTTACAGTTACTGCATTAGTCATTCCAATTCAATTCCTCGTACTAATTGTTTATATTGTAGCTTTAAAAGTAGCTAATGTTGAACTCTCTTCTTTTGTCCTATTAACTTTAAAATGGATACTTTTATCTATTTTGAGCTCTTTATCAATTTTATGCATACAAGCGTTTGCCTATGCTAAAACTAGAAGTTTTGGTCAATCAATTGGCATTTCAGCTTTAGGCGCTATGGGCGGGTTCGTCTTATTGTTTTTGAATGAAAACTTAAATAAATTTTACCCATATTCTCAACCTATGATAGCATTGAGAAGTAGAGCTTTAGAAGATTTTTCACTATTAGAACTTACTATTTTTGTCTTTGTTAATCTTCTGTTTAGTGTGATTTTTTACAGATTAACATGTTATGAATTAGAAAAAAGAGGATAATGTAATTATGTAACTGCCTTAAATTAGACCAATTAATTGATAAATAAAATTTAGTATCTAATTGTTGTTATCTAACAATATACATGTTGCTCGCATGATAGTTAATGCTAGTCGAAAGAGCATTCCTTGTGCGATAACGTTCTAAACGATATAAGCTTTACTAATTCTCAGTCTTACTATCAGTATAAATAAGAATTGTTTCAGTTTTCTCGCTGTATCAATTACAATAAGGCGTTTTCTACTTCGTGAGTTTATTATTTTCTATTACTTTGCTAAATCTGTTTACGTTTTTTCAATTGCGGTCTAGATATTATTGTTTTGTCATTTAGATTGCCTCTAGTTTTTTGCAGTGTAATTAAGTAGTTATAGGATGTTATGAATATATGTTCTAAAATGAATCAATATTTTATAGTCATTAGTTCGCAATAAATAATTTAAAGTGATGTTGTCATATTATGACAATTTTCGAGATTTTTTCTCAAAGCGACATAAGAGTTGTTTTACAAATAAAAGTAAACATTGGTGATATCTTTTCAAGATTGCCTGCTCTAGTAGCTCTAATAACAATAGTACCAGTGATTTTTTTCTTTTATTTCTACAGTCAAAAACGTGATGTTCGAAAAATAATTGATAAAGAAAATAGCCAATATTTTGAAGAGTATACGAACAATTATTAATTTGGCTTGATCGTCACATTTATGAAATATCTGAGAATTTTGATTATGTAATTAATTGTCAAGACTCAATTGTTGAGACATTTTTGAAAAAGGAAGTCCCAAACTATATATCGTTAGCAGGTAAACAATATTACATACACGGAAGGGGTGAGAGATTTAGATTTGTTGAGATAGCTGATTTGACTAAGTTACGGGAAACTATCACTGAATTATCTAGTGATAGATTAATGAAATTTACACGAATATTCTCGGCTAAACAATTTGATATCTGATCTCTTTATTGTGGGGATTTTCATTCATTGGATGAAGAAGAGAAAATAGAAAAGTTTTTCTATACTAAAAAAGGATGACTTCTAAATTGGATAATCGCCACACTTATTCGTATAACTTTACTCAAGAGCAAATTGATAAGGAGGAAAGAGGAGTTTTCTCTATTATCTTGGTCTATTTATGATAACTTAGAGTTGCTGTACAGGTTTAAGAGAGCAAGTGATTCATTGAGAAAATATTTTTATTCTTCAAGGACGGAGAGATTGATCCTAAAAGCACTAAATAAAGATAAATAATTTCGTTCCAAAGTATGATTCTAAATTTGACCAACCTTATTTCGTTTGATAGTATAGGTAGACACTGACAACCCACATCGAGTGTGTTGCTCGCTCGTAAAAGCCTAGAAACCTTTGAACGAAGGGATTCCATAGAGAATTACTCATTTTCTCTAATTAGATAAAATGTAACCTCTGTTATTCTTGTATAACTACTTTACAAGTTTTGAAAAATTGGTATTATCTGCATCATTTATATATTTGTATGTTTATGTTCGAGAAAATCTATACGCATAGTTAAGAAAGAAAAGAGCCGCGAAAGCGACTCTTTTTGGTTTTAAATGATTATCCAACAAATTCGTTGATTTCTTTTTCGATGTTGGCGATTTTTTCTTCTGCTTCAGCAAGTGTTTCACCGACTGTTGCGATGTAGAATTTGATTTTTGGTTCTGTTCCCGAAGGACGAACAGCAAACCAAGAATCATCTGCCAAGGTGTATTTCAAGACATCTGATGGAGGAGTAGTGAGTTTTTCTACGTTGCCATCCTTGTCTGTCTTAGTTTGAAGGGCAAAGTCCTCAAAGACCGCGATGTCCGTCGCGTTGAATTGTGCTGGTGAGTTATCGCGGAATTTAGCCATGATTGCTTTGATTTGCTCTGCACCGTCTTTACCAGAAAGGGTAACTGAAATGGTTTTCTCAGCGAAGTAGCCGTATTCCTTGAAGATTTCATCGATACCGTCAGCCAAGGTCATGCCACGTGAACGGTAGTAGGCAGTAATTTCAGCAACCATAAGTACAGCCTGGATAGCATCCTTGTCACGCACGAATGGCTTAATCAAGTAGCCAAAGCTTTCTTCAAAACCAAACATGTAAGTATGGTTGTGCTTTTCTTCGAACTCTTGGATTTTCTCAGCGATGAATTTGAAACCAGTCAAGACGTTGAACATGGTAGCGCCATAGCTTTCAGCAATCTTAGTTACCAACTCAGTAGATACAATTGACTTAGCAAGGGCAGCGTTTGCTGGAAGTGTACCTGCTTGCTTGTGGGCTTCAAGGATGTACTTAGCAATGATAGCACCGATTTGGTTACCAGAAAGGTTCCAGTATGAACCGTCAGCTTGACGAACTTCAACACCAACACGGTCAGCGTCAGGGTCAGTTGCAAGAAGGACATCTGCCCCGACTTCACGGCCCAATTCTTCCGCAAGGGCAAAGGCTGCTTGGCTTTCTGGGTTTGGAGATGCAACTGTTGAGAAGTCAGGGTCAGCAGTTGCTTGAGCTTCAACAACTTGAACAGATTCAAAACCAGCTTGTGCAAGAGCGCGACGAGCCAACATTTCACCTGTACCATGAAGTGGTGTATAGACAATCTTCATGTCTTTACCGTATTCAGCAATCAATTCTGGATTGATGTTGAGGTCTTTGAGTTCTTCAAGATATTTAACGTCAGTTTCTTCGCCAAGAACTGTAATCAAGCCATTTTCCTTGCTGGTTTCAAGGTCAGCCAATTCAACTGCAAATGGATTGTCGATGGCACGGATAAAGTTCGTAAGAGCATCTGCATCAGCAGGAGGCATTTGTCCACCATCTTCACCGTAAACCTTGTAGCCGTTAAATTCTTTCGGGTTGTGGCTGGCAGTCACCATGATACCTGCGATGGCATTGTAATGGCGCACAGCGAATGACAACTCAGGAGTTGGACGAAGGCTTTCAAATACATAAGATTTGATACCATGCGCTGCCAAAACTTGAGCTGATTCAAAAGCAAATTCTGGCGAGAAGTGACGTGAATCGTAAGCGATGGCAACACCACGTTTTTTAGCTTCTTCACCTTTTGATTCTACCAATTTTGCCAAACCTTCAGTAGCTTGACGGACTACGAATACGTTGATGCGGTTGGTACCAGCGCCAATATAACCACGCATACCAGCTGTACCAAATTCAAGATTTGTATAGAAGGCATCTTCTTTTGTTTTTTCATTCATTGCGACTAATTCTTCACGCAAGTAATCTGGAAGGTCCGCAAAGTCGAGCCATGTTTGATAGGTTTCTTGATAAGTCATTGCATATCTCCTTAAAAATTTTTCTATTAAACGCTTTCATTATACCATGTTTGAAAAGAAAAATCACGCTTTCACGTGATTTTCTGATATTTATTTTTGAACTTTCTGTAAAACTGGAACGATAGCTATGGTTAAGAGACCGGAGATGGTTAATTCTGCAATAGAATTGAATGAGACGATACTAGCTAGTAGCAATTTTATATCCCCAGCATATATATTAGAAAATAGGAAGAAGATACCAGTCAAGACAAAAATTGTATTTGTCAAGGTACCAGTAAGACCTGCTAGTAGGAGCCCCTTTTTGTTTTTCATCAATTTGTAAACAAAATATGGTGTAACTCCGATTAAAATACGTGGAACTAAGGCAATCAGAATAGAATTGAAGTTTCCATGTTCTACGAAAGGAGAGAAAACATAACTCATCGGTGAAATGATGATACTATTGCGGATGATACTCATTATTCCCATAAAACCACCCAGTTGTGCCCCTAAGCGTGGACCGTAAAGAATGGAAGCGATGATGATGGGAATATGGGTAATAGTCGGTTTTATTGGCAAGATAAAATTAGCAAAAATCATCTGACTGACCACTTCAATGACAATCATGATTGTTAGAAATATTGCAAGAGTCGCAACGTCCCTGGATTTATTTGTTTTCATTTAGAACCTCCATTACTTTGTTTAGAATCACATCAATCTCGGCCAGAGCACCTGTACCAAAGTCGCCGCAAGCAAGCAGGGCTTCACGCGGTTTGATTTCCTCAAAACCATACTCTATGAGGGTTTTGAGATTTTTCTGGGTAGCAGGATTAAGGTACATGTTAGTATTCATAGCAGGTGCCAGCAGTTTTTTAGTACCAATTGGCAGAGCCAGAGCTGTTGCCGTAATAATGTTGTCAGCCATACCATTAGCTAATTTAGCTATCGTATTGGCAGAAGCAGGGGCAACTAAAAATACGTCTGTTTCTTTGGCGATATCGATATGCTTGATAAGAGTAGGATTTTCTTCAATCATGACATCTGTGTGAACCAGATTTTTTGACAAGGATTGGAGAGTCAAAGGTGTGATGAAGTCCATAGCAGAGCGACTCATGAGGACTGTAACCTGATAACCGAGCTTGGTCAATTGACTAGTTAGGTCAGCTGCTTTGTAGGCTGAAATAGAGCCAGTAACGGCAAGTGTGATATTAGCCATTTTGTTCTCCTTTTTCTAGGGTATTTAAAATGAGCTGAGCAATTTCATCTTTTGTCTGTGCTTGAATCTCCCTTGTTTTATCAACTAAATAGGCAATGTGTTGATTTTCTCCAATATCCTTCAAGTCATTAGCAAGTATATAATCAGCGCCATTTCGTTCAATGCTTTGGCGAGCTACGGCAAATAATTCCTCCTTAGGAACATTAACCAATAGTTTGAAGCCAAAGAGTGTGATAGCTGGATTCCATTTTTTTACATAGGAAATGACCTTGGGAGTTTTTTTCAAGAAAAGAACTTGGTAGTCATCCTTGGATGAAATCTTACTTTCTGTATTCTGTTTTTTTAGTAGACTAGAAATGTCTTCAGTTGCTCTTAGTTCATCTAAACCAGCCATATAAACAGGTGTATAATCGGATACAGCCATGCTATGAATCAGAGCCTGATGTGTTTTGACTAAAGGTTCTAATGTTTCTTTCAAACTATCAACATTTGTGATTTCGATAATGGTTAAATTCTTCTGAGAATCTGGTTTAACAGCCTGTCTTGTAGTCACAAGAGTAACTTCATGACCGCGTTTCAAGGCTTGTTCGGCAATGATTTTTCCAAGATTTCCAGAAGCATGGTTTGTAACAGCGCGGACTTGATCGATAGCTTCGCTTGTTCCGCCTGATGTAATCAATAGTTTCATGTTCATATTTTACTAGAATTTTTATTTTTCGTAAAGTTTGTACTAATCTATTTGCTAATCAATCTGTGACACTGGAAAATGATGCTGCAATACAAAAAAATATAAGGATGTATTATATAGTGAAGTGTTTTTGTGTAAGAAAGCGTTGGTTTGTTAATCAAGGCAATTTTTAAAGGAATACTGACTCTCTTTTGAAAAAACTAACTAAAACCAGTCTTAGATGGAAGTGTAGAACTTGATGAGAATGCAGTTTTTAAAAATTTGTATCTGTTTAAGTAAGGAAACCTGTAGTTTTTATGAAAATTCCGTACGTTAGTGCATAAATAGTAAAAAATATGCGAAAATAAGCTGTGGTATGGTATAATGTCCATAAAAAATAAGGAAATTAGGAGCTCTCATGAAAACAGATATTGAAATTGCACAAAGTGTGACCTTGAAACCAATCACAGAAATCGTTGAAAAAGTTGGTATCAGCTTTGATGATATTGAACTTTATGGAAAATACAAGGCAAAATTGTCCTTTGATAAAATTAATGCGGTGAAAGACAATGCGCCAGGGAAATTGATCTTGGTGACAGCTATCAACCCAACGCCAGCTGGTGAAGGTAAATCAACTATTACTATCGGTTTGGCAGATGCCTTGTCTAAAATTGGCAAGAAAACCATGATTGCCCTCCGTGAGCCTTCTTTGGGACCTGTCATGGGGATCAAAGGTGGAGCTGCAGGTGGTGGCTATGCTCAGGTCTTGCCTATGGAAGACATCAATTTGCATTTTACAGGCGACATGCATGCCATTACCACAGCAAACAACGCCCTTTCAGCCTTGATTGATAATCATATCCATCAGGGGAATGTGATTGGCATTGACCAACGCCGGATCATCTGGAAACGTGTTGTGGACCTCAACGATCGTGCCCTTCGTAAGGTAACAGTTGGCTTGGGAGGCCCGCTCAATGGTATTCCGCGTGAAGATGGTTTTGACATTACGGTAGCGTCTGAAATCATGGCAATCTTGTGTTTGGCGACTGATATCCATGACTTGAAAGAACGTTTGGCAAACATTGTTATCGGTTATCGTTTCGATCGCAGTCCTGTCTATGTCCGTGATTTGGCGGTGGAAGGTGCTTTGACTCTTATTTTGAAGGACGCTATTAAACCAAACCTTGTCCAAACCATCTATGGCACGCCAGCCTTTGTCCATGGCGGTCCATTTGCTAACATTGCTCATGGCTGCAACTCAGTCCTCGCTACCACAACCGCTCTGCGTTTGGCGGACTATACCGTCACAGAAGCAGGATTTGGTGCTGACCTTGGAGCAGAGAAATTCCTCGATATTAAAGTTCCAAACTTACCAAAAGCTCCTGATGCTGTGGTGATTGTAGCAACCCTGCGTGCGCTTAAAATGCATGGTGGTGTAGCTAAGACAGAACTTTCTACTGAAAATGTAGAGGCTGTGAAAGCTGGTTTTTCTAACTTGAAGCGTCACGTTGAAAATATTCAGAAATACGGAATTCCAGCAGTCGTTGCTATCAATGAATTTGTATCTGATACAGCTGATGAAATTGCCGCGTTGAAAGAACTTTGCGCTGAAATTGGCGTACCTGTCGAGTTGGCAAGTGTTTGGGCAAATGGCGCTGATGGTGGTGTTGAATTGGCTGAGACAGTTGTTGCTACTATTGATAACCAAGCAGCAAACTACCAACGTCTTTACAAGGCTGAGGATAGCTTAGAAGAGAAAGTGACCAAGATTGTTACGCAGATTTATGGTGGCTCAGGTGTGGTTTTCGAGAAGAAGGCTCGTAACCAGCTGACTGAATTTGCTAAGAATGGTTGGGACAAGTTGCCAGTCTGCATGGCCAAGACCCAATACAGCTTCTCAGATAATCAGTTTGCCCTTGGAGCGCCGACAGACTTTGACATTACAGTCCGTGAATTTGTTCCAAAATTAGGAGCAGGCTTTATCGTTGCCTTAACAGGAGATGTCATGACCATGCCTGGTTTGCCAAAAGCTCCCGCAGCTCTCAACATGGATGTGGCGGCAGATGGGACAGCTATCGGCTTGTTCTAACAAGAATATAAAAAATCCGCTCAAAAGGCGGATTTTTTGTCTATTCAGATAGTTTCTCAACCGTTTGATAGGCAAGTAAGCCAAGTAAAATACTTAAGATAGGAAATACCGTCTGGAAGATGCCCGTGTTGAACGGTGAATTAAAGAGAAAATGGATTCCAAAGCTTGCACCGATCCAAAATACTCCCTGTGCTTTTGACATACCTGTATTTTTCGTGAGAAGGGCTACTAAGCCAATGGCAAAGAGAAGCGTGAAAACCCAATGGGCCCAACCAGCTTGACCAACGCGTTCAAGAATGGTTTCAAAGCCGTCTAATTTATTCATGAACATGTCTCTAAAAACAAAGGTGATGTCTTCCATGATTTGGAAACCTAATCCAACAATCACTCCGCTTACCAATGCATTTTTTAGTGTCATTTTTCTACAAATAAGCAGTACAAGTAGAACAGTTAGCCCTTTCCCGATTTCTTCTGCCAATGGACCTGAAATAGCTGCGCCCCAGTCATTTAGGAAATTATTACTAGCTTTAACGATTTCGAGCAGGAAATATCCAATAGCTGTATGTCCCAGTTCAGAAAAAGAGATGCTACTTGTTAAGCCTAAAAGCCAGCTAAGCCCTATAACTTGTTTGGAGATGTTATAGCGTTTAGCTAAGGAATATGTCAGTACTAGTAGGGGGATGATGTAAATAGCAACCAAGGAAATGGTTAGGAGAAAGAGAGGATATTTAGCTTCCATGCCATTTGGCTTACCTAATTCTCCAAAGATAATTTTGCAACCGTTGACAAATCCAATCGTTGCTAAGACGACTGGAAGATAGGTTTTACACATTTGAAATTTTTCTTTCATAGTTTTACCTTTCTGTATTAATAAACTGGTGTATGGATACATTGTATCAAAAATAAGTACATTTCGTCTATTATTCACCTATTTTTTATCTAAACCTTCTCAGTTATTGTAATGTTTTTTCCTGCAACTAGGACTCCATAATAGGCCGTAGCAGAATTGTGCCAAAAATTTTCTTTTTTGATAGACTAGGGTTGAAAATAATCAAAAGGAGAATCTTATGGAACAATTTGATTTGTTAGTTATCGGTTTTGGTAAGGCTGGTAAGACCTTGGCAGGTAAGCTGTCAGCAGCTGGAAAAAAGGTAGCTTTGGTTGAGGAAAATCCTGCTATGTTTGGCGGGACTTGTATCAATATTGGCTGTATTCCAACCAAGACCCTCTTGGTTGCGGCCGATAAAAACTGGACTTTTGAGCAGGTCATGGAGCAAAAGGAAACGGTGACTACTCGCTTGCGGAACAAAAATGAAGCGGTCTTGAAAGGCAGCGGTGCCAATCTTTATCAAGGTCACGCACGTTTTGTTGCGGACAAAGTCGTTGAAGTGTCGGCCGGTGAAGAGTCGATCCAACTGACTGCGGAAACTATTGTCATCAATACAGGTGCTAAGTCGCGCGTGCTTCCAATTCCAGGTTTGTTGGATACAGCTCACGTTTATGATAGTACAGGCATTCAGAACTTGGAAACTCGTCCTGACAAGTTGGCAATTATCGGTGGTGGTAACATTGGACTTGAATTTGCTGGACTTTACAGCAAACTCGGCAGTCAGGTGACGGTATATGAGGCTAGCTCTGCTATTTTACCAAGAGAAGAGGAAGTAGTTGCCAAGTTAGCCAAGGAGTATATGGAAGAAGCTGGCGTGACCTTCGTCTTGGGTGCTAAAATTGAGCAAGTCGCAGCAACAGGTGATCAAGTTGCTGTGACAGTCAATGGTGAAACGGCAATCTTCGATGCTGTCCTCTATGCGACAGGTCGTGTGCCAAACACCGCTGACTTGGGCTTGGAACATACGGCGATTGAGCGTTTGGAAAATGGTGCTGTTAAGGTGGATGACTACTGTGAAACCACTGTTCCAGGTGTCTACGCAGTGGGCGATGTCAATGGCGGTCCACAATTCACTTACACATCCCTAGACGACTTCCGCATCGTCTTCGGTAAATTGACTGGGACTGGAACCTACAGCTTGAGCCAACGTAAGTCTATTCCAACCAGTGTCTTTATCACGCCTGTGCTGTCTCGTGTCGGTCTGACCGAGAAGGAAGTCATGGAAGCAGGTTACGACTATATTGCCAACGAATTGCCTGTTGCCAATATGCCACGTGCCCATGTTAACAATGACCTCAAAGGTATTTTCAAGGTTATCGTAGATAAGGAAAGTAAGCTTGTTCTGGGGGCGACTCTCTTTGGTCGCAATTCTGAGGAGTTGATTAACCTGATTGCTATGGCGATTGACAATAAGATTCCTTATACCTACTTCAAAACACAAATCTTCACCCATCCGACTATGGCTGAGAATTTGAATGATGTTTTTAATTTTTAATAGTGTAATAACCGTCCGATAGGGCGGTTTTTTATAACCTAAAAGGAGAATAACTTGATGAGGACTCATCTTATTATTCTCCTTTTTAATTACACTGTGCGTTAGACACCCATATCAACAGTCTCTGGCAGAGTAGCCCCTCCATCAATGACAATTTGGGCTCCTGTTATATAACTACTTTCATCGCTGCCAAGAAAAGCAAATAATTCTCCAACTTCTTTAGGATCTGCTAGTCGTTTCATTGGGACTGCTTTTGCAATTCCCTCGATGATTTGCTCGGGGTTTTCAGGATTAGACTCTAAAGCCATTTGTTCTACCATTGGAGTACGTGCGTAGCCTAATTGTGTACAGTTTACACGAATATTTTTTTGAGCATATTCAACCGCTAAGCATTTAGTTAAACCTACTGTTGCAGCCTTTGTCATGGCATAAGCTGCTTCTCCAGGATCTGCCACAATATCTCCTGTTACTGAGGAAGCAATGACAATACTACCTCCGTTTCCTTTTAGCATTTCCTTAATGGCGACTTGGCAAGTATTCCAGACACCCTTGATATTTACATCAATATGGAAATCCCTCATTTCTTCTGAAAATTCTTCAAATGGAGCCAATCGACAGACTCCAGCATTGCAACAGGCTATATGTAGAGAACCAAATGCAGCAATCGTTTTATTTACAGCCTCTTGTAATTGTGTTATTTCACGAACATCAGCTATATGTGTAATGATATCTGCATGATACTTTTCTCGCAATTCTTGTGCCGTTGTCTCAACGGCTTCATCTCTATCTATCATACAGATTTGAGCCCCGTTTTTTACATAGACTTCCGCAATTCCTTTTCCAAGTCCAAATGCTGCACCTGTAATCAGGGCAACTTTTCCAAGCAATTTCATAAGAGTACCTCCTTGTTAATATATCAAATTAAATGTAACCCTTTTTGTACAAAAAGTCAATTGATTATAAAGAAAGTTTGAAATGAACTTATTGATATTTATTTTATGTTTCCTCTTTCTTTTACAAAATAGCTTTCATAAAGTATGCCAGACTATTTTCTGGGATAAAATTGTTATCTGCAAGTAATTTTGGTATTTACTGTATAACATGTTACAATAAGGTATCAACCACTGGAGGTTTTATATGAAATGGAATAAAAAACTAGCACTCAGTGCTGTACTCGTAGCAAGCTTGTTTACTTTGTCAGCCTGTCAGTCGATTTCAAATTGGTGGAAGAATACCAAGGAAGAATGGATTGGCTTGGAAATGACAGTTCGGACATTTGATGAGAATTCTCAGCTAATAGATGAAATGTCTGGTAAGTCCTTATCGATTTCGCGGAATGAAGAATTCGACTCAGTGGATGCCGAAGGCTATTCTAATGCGGATTCGTCTGTTTTGAAAGTGACACTAGGTAATTACGAAATTGACCACGTAGGCTCATCTTTGATTGCAGCAGAAGAAGGTTTGGAAGACTTGTATGCGAAGTATCAGACCACAGTAGATATTGCAAATTACGATCGTGCAATTCCCTTGGTTAATCGGATGGTTTCTAGCTTGAAAAATGATTTTACAGGTAAGGCAAAGGTGGTTTTGATTCGTTCGCAAAACGGAACCCCGCTTGCTACTTATGTAGGTGATAAAGTGTCTCTTTATGCATCTGATGCACCTAAGACTTCTGAACTCTTAATTGATGGCAAGCGGTTGATTATATACCGCTGTGATTATACAATTTATGATAGAGAATTATTGGAGAACTAAATGATAGACATTCGTTCCGCAAGGACAGAGGATGCGGCAGACCTTGTGGCAATTTATGCTCCTTATGTAGAAAAGACCGCTATTACCTTTGAAACAGAAGTACCGACTGTGGAAGCCTTTGCAAGTCGAATTGAAAAGACCTTGGAGAAGTTTCCCTATCTGGTCGCAGAAGAAGAAGGGCGGGTTGTGGGGTATGCTTACGCATCGACCTACTATGCCCGTGCTGCTTACGATTGGACGGTGGAATTATCCGTATATATCAAGCAAGAAGTACGTGGAAAAGGAATTGGAACTCTTCTCTACAATGCTTTGGAAAAGGAACTGACAGCGCGTGGTTTTAAAAATTTCTTAGCCTGTATCGCCCTACCAAACGCAGCCTCTATAGCACTCCATGAGAAGAGGGGCTATGAACAGGTAGCACATTTCAAAAAAGTTGGGTACAAATTCGATAGCTGGCATGATATTGTCTGGCTCCAAAAATCTTTGGTAGGTGAGAATAATGAAGATTGAAGAATTAGAAAAACGACTCTTGGCTGTAGCAGATACCAGTCAGGCCCAGCCTATGAAGGCCTATATGAAGAATCACTTTGATTTCTTAGGTGTTCGATCACCTGACCGCAAAACAGTTGCTAAGCAGTTTTTCAAAGACTTTAAGGCTCAGGGAATTGATTGGGACTTTGTAGAGGCTTGTTGGGCCAAACCCTACCGCGAGTTTCAGTATATCGCTATTGATTACCTGGTTACCAAGAAAAAAGACTTGGTTTTAGCCGACCTGCCCCGCTTAAAAAAGTTAGCTCAAACAAAGTCTTGGTGGGATAGTATTGATGGTCTGGATAAATTAGTAGGTAAGATTGTTTTGGACAATCCAGAGGCCAAGCAGACCATTTTAGAATGGAGCCTTAATGATGATTTCTGGTTGAGGCGAATTGCCATTGACCACCAACTCTTGCAAAAAGAAAAGACAGATACAGAACTTCTTGAGAAAATTATTGTTAACAATTTCAATCAGACCGAATTTTTCATTAACAAGGCGATTGGCTGGAGTTTGAGAGATTATTCCAAGACCAATCCTGACTGGGTGCGGGATTTTCTTGATAAATATAGTTCTCAAATGGCAGGCTTGTCCATTCGTGAAGCTAGTAAGTACATCTAGGAGGAATTTTGTCTAAAGTATATGAATTTGAAGCAATTATCCACCCTGTTCCAGATAAGGGAGGAGCCTATGGCATCTTTCCTTATGATATTCGCGAGGAATTTGGCAAAGGGCAGGGTAAAAGTCCATGCGACATTTGATGGTCATCCCTATGATGGTTCCATTGTCAATATGGGAGTAAAAGATGAAGCAGGCAATATCTGTTATATTATTGGAATTCAGAAGGCTATTCGAGCTGCCATAGGTAAACAGGCTGGTGATAGAGTTCAGGTGACTATTCAAGAACGCTTGGATTAGTGTGACTTGCAATTTTTTCAGATTATGGTAGAATAGTTACATGCGATGAGCCGAGTAGTGACTTTGTCACATTCGACGCTAGGGAGGTCTTCATTAGATTGAAACGCAGGAGCGGACCTTGGTTAGATGCTGTGAACCTTCTAACCTCATCGGAAACGATGCCCTTGCCCACCTTTTAGGTGGGCTTTTTTATATATTGAGTATATATTGAGTTGAATATTTCCTATAATCAATAATTAATGATACTCTAATGATGAATATTTTCACTCCTCTGTCTGAGGTTTGTGATTAGTTATTAGTTATTTGCTTATTCTTGGTCAGACTTGACTGGGAGATAATAATCGTGGAGTTTATATGAAAAAGATAACAAAATCATCCATTTACAAAGTTTCTTTATTTTCAAGCATGGTACTACCGGCTTTCCTCTTTGTTAAGCAAGTTCAGGGGCAAGAGATTGTGACGACTGTTGAGAACCAGCAAGCAACTGCTGTCCTCCAACCAGTAGTCGAAAATACGGAGTTAGATGTTGAAGAGGTGGTAGACTCAGCTGCTGTTGGGGTAGAGGTTCCAGTATTTACAGACCCTCATATCCAGCAACCACCAGTAAATGAAGATAGTCCAGCCAAGGAATTTGAAGCTAATGAAGTTACCAAGGTCGAAGGTGTCCAATTAGATAGTAGTAACGATAAACGCCATGTCCTAGATGAGGGGACTGAACATCTGATTAGACAATCCGAGAATGGTACTATTTATATGGAGTACAAAGCTAGTCAAAATGCAGGTTTTCATAGTATATTTTCGACATCAAGTGATACAAAGGCAAATGAATATACTGCACTCATTGCAAAAGATAGCAGTGTTATGCTTGAAAGCCGTGTAGATGGTGGACGGACCATTGCCAATGTCACCCAGATGGATGCCAATATGGTCAATGGTGAGTGGAATGCTGTTGCCATGACATATGAAAAAGTCTTGAATAGCCAAGAAATGGATATCAAACTCTACATTAATGGTCAATTGTCTGGTATAACCAGAGCCAGTCAAGGAATTTTTACCAGTGCGACAGCAATGAGCCATGCTCAACTTGGTGCAACCAAACGTGGTAATGACTTGCGTTGGGGTATTGAACAGATGGACGTTCGCAATTTTACATTTTATAATAAAGTTTTGACAGCTGAAGAGATTGCTCGTCGTTCTGCTTTGTTTGTTCGTGAAACTTTCCCAGTAGATAGTTTGGAAAGGACTGGAATTTCTGAAAAAGTTGTGGTTTTTGAAGGTGGACGAGCTGGTCAGAAAGGTCCAGAAGGAGCTGCTAGTTTCCGAATTCCAGCTCTTTTGAAGACTGATAAGGGAACCTTGATTGCAGCGACAGATATGCGACATGATCATTCGGGTGACTGGGGTGATATTGCTCAAGTTGTGAAACGTAGTTCGGATAATGGTCAGACTTGGGGTTCAACTATTAAAATCGTTGATTTGAAGAATAATGAAAAAGCAGTCAACCGTTCCATTGGGGCACCTTTGACAATTGATACAGCTCTTGTTCAAGATCCTACAACGAAACGAATTTTTGCGATTTATGATATGTATCCAGAAGGACAGGCATTGTTTGGAATGCCGTCTCAAAGAGAGGTAGAGTATACTGTTGTTAATGGAAAATCTTATCTAAACCTCTATTCCAATAAGAATGATCGACCATTTACCTTGCGAGAAAATGGCTACATCTATACTCCTGACGGGCAGATAACTCGTTATCGGGTTAATACAGGCGATAGTAGTCCAGCTTATGCTAATATGGGGGATCTATATTATAATCAACAATTAATTGGTAATATCTATAATCAGACGGATGACCCAGGTTTGTTCCGTGTAGCAAAAGCAAACTACATTTGGATGTCTTATAGTGATGATGATGGTTTGACCTGGTCGCGACCAGAGGATATCACACCGAGTGTTAAGAAAGACTATATGAAATTTCTAGGCTTGGGACCAGGTACTGGTATTACCTTGCATACAGGTCCAAATAAGGGGCGTTTAGTAGTGCCTGCCTACTCAGCTAACTGGCAGACGGGCTTATATGGTTCTCAATCAGCTCTTGTTTTCTATTCTGATGACCATGGTAGAACATGGAAAGCAGGACAGACTTTCAATGATAATCGGCGTTTAGAAAATGGGACAGTTCTACACTCAAGTACCATGAATAACTCAGTAGAGCAGGGAACGGAAGCAACACTAGTTCAATTTGGTAATGGTCAGTTGAAAATGTTTATGCGTGGTTTAGTTGGTCAGGTACGTGTAGCAACAAGTCTAGATGGCGGTCAAACCTGGTTGAATGATCTGGAAGTTTTGGAAGATGTTCATGATTCCTATGTTCAATTGTCCGCTATTCGCCATGTTCGCAATGGGAAAGAATATGTTCTTTTAGCCAATGCTGGTGGACCTGGCCGTAATCGTGTTAACGGCACTATTCATGTAGCGGAAGTAGATGCAAATGGTCGCTTAAACTGGTTACACCACAGCCTGATTCAAGATGGTAATTTCGCTTATAATTCCTTGCAATATCTAGGAAATGATACCTTTGGTATTCTTTATGAGCATACAACAGGTAACCAGAATGCCTACAGTCTCTATTATAAACAAGTGACATGGGATTATTTGACACGGCCTGCTACTGCAAATGCAACAAGTTCTATTCAGTCTGTCAGTCTAGGTCGTGATAATCAACTATACCTTTCTTTTACTAAACCGATAATCGCATTAAATCAACCAAACCTTAGAACAAGTACAGGTCAAGTATTAAATTTTCTTGGTCAATTAGATAGTCATACATTGGTTTATCGTTGGAATCAGCAAGATACAAGTTTATCCATAGAAGGTTTGTCTAGAGGTGCAATTGTCACTTTGTCTAATAAAGATGCCCTTGTAAGAGCTGTTTTCGAGAAGACTTTGGCTGATCATTCGAAGAAAGTGTCGAGTGACCGCTTGCTTGTGACAGGTGAGGATGTCTATGAAGACAGTTTCAGACGTGGATTAGGAAATTTGATGGATGGTGATTTAGAAAGTCTAACCGAATTGCGTTGGAATTTGACAGATAAAATTACCCTACCGCAGACTATTTCCATTCAGACACGTAATCAACAAGCCATTCAACTTGATAAGTTAGCTCTTTTCAAGCGTATCAATAATTACGGTACGGTAACAAAGTACCGCATTAAGACGTATGACGGAGCTACCTTAACTCACGATTCTGGCATTATAGAAGTTCCTTATGCTCAGACGGAGGATAGCTACAAATTTACCAGTCGTGTTTTTGCTAATAAGGTTGAGTTGATAATTTTAGAAGCTAAATTCCGACCAGATATTATCAATAACCGTACAATGACAATCAAAGAAGTTGAATTGTATGAGGTTGGAGATGCAGTTGAAGAGCAGCCAGCCTTTCGGGTAGAAAAGATTGACAGTTCACGCTTATCTGTTCGTGGTGAAAATGTCTACGAGGATACCTTTGGGCGTGGTTTATCTAACCTAATGGATGGCAATAAGGAAAGTTTGACGGAGCTTCGATGGAATTTAACTGATCGAATCACTCTGCCACAGACCATTACTATTCAGACTAGAAATGGCCAAGCAACTAGATTGCATAGTCTGGTCATGACCAAGCGTATCAATAACAACGGAACGGTCACTAAATATCGAATAAAGGCTTATAATGGTGTGAATCTGGTTCATCAATCAACTGAAATTTCGGTGCCGTATGAAAGAGAGATTGAAACTTATCAATTTACACGAGAGATTCGAGCGGATAGAGTGGAGTTGATTATTCTGGAGGCGCGTGTGCGACCAAATCAGATCAATAATCGCATGATGACCTTGAAAGAGGTGGAATTATTTGAATACGTTTCAAGTCAAGCCGAACCTGCCTTTGCTAATCATCAGGTATTGAGTTTGGATCCTCTTCAGACAAATGCCCAAAATGGGAAACGCCTTGAATTAGATAGCAGTGTCAAGGATAACCTTTTAGCTATCAATAGTGGAACAATTTTCATGGACTTTAAAGCCAGTACAACTTCAGGTTTTTATAGCCTATTCTCAACATCAAGTGCTAGTCTAAAAAATGAGTACTCAGCTCTCATAGTGCGGGATGGAAAACTGATTTTTGAAAGCCGTGTTGGCAGTGGTGGACATACAATCGGCCATATTACAGATGCCAGTCAACGATTAATAAATGGAAATTGGAATACTATGGCCATGACCTATGAACAAGTTGGAACAAGTACTCAGTTTCTAGTCAAATTATATGTGAATGGAAAACTGTCTGGTCAGACGACCATGTCGCAAGCTCCATTTACCTCTGCTACAGCTATGGACTATGTCCAAGTTGGTGGAACCCGTCGTCAAACGGAACTTCGTTGGACGGTTGATGAGTTGAACCTTCGTCAATTTGTCCTCTATAATAGTGCTTTGACCCCAGAGGAAATTGAGCAACGTTCGCGGATGCTTGCCTACTCTGCATAATTATTTCAAATGGGTCCTGAGAAATTCAGTTTTCTCAGGGCTTTTCTTTTCAAAATATTATGGTATAATTATGAAATAACAAATTTTTAGAAAATTTTGAAGAATTGATCTAAAGGAGATTTTTTATGGCTTATGTAGTAGCTGTTGTTGGTGCGACTGGTGCAGTTGGTGCCCAAATGATTAAAATGTTGGAAGAATCAACTCTTCCAATCGAGAAAGTACGTTTCTTGGCTTCTGCTCGTTCAGCAGGCAAGACCTTGCAGTTCAAGGGACAAGATATTGTCATCGAAGAAACAACAGAGACAGCTTTTGAAGGAGTGGATATTGCCCTCTTCTCAGCTGGTGGCTCTACATCTGCCAAATATGCTCCTTACGCAGTAAAAGCTGGCGCAGTTGTGGTGGATAACACATCTTATTTCCGTCAAAATCCAGATGTACCATTGGTTGTTCCAGAGGTAAATGCTCATGCACTTGATGCCCACAATGGTATCATTGCTTGTCCAAACTG
The DNA here is from genome assembly GCA_000440235.1 of Streptococcus suis 10581. Lineage (GTDB taxonomy): Bacteria > Bacillota > Bacilli > Lactobacillales > Streptococcaceae > Streptococcus > Streptococcus suis_F. Next base: position 24,532 of record ALKQ01000074.1, read on the forward strand.
TTCAACTATCCAAATGATGGTTGCCTTGGAACCTGTTCGTCAAAAATGGGGCTTGGAGCGGATTATCGTATCCACTTATCAGGCAGTTTCTGGTGCTGGTATGGGAGCTATTTTGGAAACACAAGCTCAGCTTCGCTCGGTATTGAATGATGGAGTAGAGCCAAAAGCAGTAGAAGCCAACATTCTTCCTTCTGGTGGTGATAAGAAGCACTATCCAATTGGCTTTAATGCTATTCCTCAAATCGATCTCTTCACTGAAAATGACTATACTTATGAAGAGATGAAGATGACAAAAGAAACCAAGAAAATCATGGAAGATGACAGCATTGCCGTTTCTGCAACATGCGTCCGTATTCCAGTCTTGTCTGCTCACTCTGAGTCTGTCTACATCGAAACCAAGGAAATCGCTCCGATTGATGAGGTGAAAGCAGCCATTGCTGCCTTCCCAGGTGCAGTTTTAGAAGATGATGTGGCAAATCAAGTCTATCCGCAAGCTATTAACGCTGTTGGAAGCCGTGATACTTTCGTGGGTCGTATACGTAAGGATCTTGACAAGGACAATGGTATCCACATGTGGGTTGTTTCTGACAACTTGCTCAAAGGTGCTGCATGGAACTCTGTTCAAATCGCTGAAACTCTCCATGAACGTGGTCTTGTTCGTCCAACTGCAGAATTGAAATTTGAGTTGAAATAAGTTTGAGGACTTAGAAAAAATCAAAGGCTGGTTTCAGCCTTTTTTGGCAAGAGAAAGAGAGAAAATCTATGTCTATTCAAGATTTACGTGATGTAAAAATCATTACAGCCATGATTACACCTTTTAAAGAAGATGGTGCAATTAACTATGATGTGTTGCCAGAGTTGGTTGAGCATCTATTGTCTCACCATACGGAGGGGATTTTGTTGGCAGGAACAACTGCTGAAAGTCCAACCCTTACACACGCGGAAGAATTAGAATTGTTTGCGGCGGTACAAAAAATTGTCAATGGTCGTGTCCCTTTGATTGCTGGTATCGGTACCAATGATACCCGTGACTCGATTGAGTTTGCCAAGGAAGTTGCGGCCTTTGGTGGCTTTGCGGCTGGACTTGCTATTGTGCCTTACTACAACAAGCCTTCTCAAGAAGGTATGTACCAACACTTTAAGGCTATTGCGGATGCTTCTGATTTGCCAATTATTATCTACAACATTCCAGGTCGTGTCGTGGTTGAAATGACGCCAGAAACCATGTTGCGTTTGGCAGAGCATCCAAATATTATCGGTGTCAAAGAGTGTACCAGCCTTGCCAATATGGCCTACTTGATCGAAAATAAGCCCGAGGATTTCTTAGTTTATACTGGTGAGGACGGGGATGCCTTCCATGCTATGAACTTGGGTGCTGATGGAGTAATCTCCGTTGCTTCCCATACCAATGGCGATGAAATGTATGACATGTTCACAGCTATTGAGCAGCAAGATATCCGAACTGCGGCAGCTATTCAACGCAAGTTTATTCCCAAAGTTAATGCACTCTTCTCATACCCAAGTCCTGCACCAGTTAAAGCGGTTCTTAACTATATGGGATTTGAAGTTGGACCACTCCGCTTACCATTGGTACCTTGTCCAGAAGAAGACGCAAAACGCATTATCAAAGTTGTCGTTGACGGCGACTACGAAGCAACCAAAGCAACCGTGACAGGAGTCGTACGACCGGATTATTAAAAATGTCTGGGGGAGTGAAACAGTTCGGGGAACTGTTTCAGCTGGTCACCAAGAAATATGAAAGTGACCATAGAAGACCCGAGCCTAGAAACTGGAAAGCAAGGATAGTCTACGGATAGACTGTTTTAACGCGAGCCAAGAAACAAGAGAGCGAGCAATATCTGGGGGAGTGAAACAGTTCGAGGAACTGTTTCAGCTGGTCATCTAGAGAGTTGAATTTGAAGAGGAAATACTTATTACATGTCTAGAGTATCTTCATTATTTTTATTCTTTTAGATTTATTTAAGCTAGCTATTTTATAATAAAAACATCTTTTTCATATAATCTCCTGAAAGCACTCGAATGAATTCGGGTGTTTTCTTTGTTTATAGTACTTTGAATAAATGACTAATTAGTTATAAAATTAAGCTATCATATTTAGAGAGGTTATCTTATGAACATTATAGGTATTCATCACATCTCTAGTTGGTAGGAAATATTCATCACGCCTATCATTTTTATCATCATATACTCGACTTAAAATTTACTTCGAAAACAGTCGATGTTACTTTTCAGCCTTAGATTATGCTTTTCCTATGGAAAATAGCAGAGCAGAGATTTTATTTACACTGGGGCAGAATGACCAACTCGTCGACCAAGTCGCTCTTGAACATCTTGTAGATGACTGGCAAGCGTCAGTTTTTCCCAAAGCCAACCTAGTTCGTTTTGACAAGGGACATTTTTTAAGTCAGGATGAATTGACCTATATCAAAAATTGGTATATTGACCTATATCAAAAATTGGTATCAAGAAAGAATAGACAAAAAGACCTGAACAAATAAGTTCAAGTCTTTTATGTGTCTTAGATTAGTGTTTCCAGTTTATCCACCAAGGAACCGACATAAGCAATAGTTTCTTTGAGTGGTTGATCAGTTGAAACGTCAACACCTGCGTGTTTAGCAAGGTCTTGGGCAGAAAGACTTGCACCGAGTGACAAGGTTTCCAACCATTTTTCAACAACTTCTTCAGGATGTTCTTCCAATTGCTTAGCCATAGCTGTACCGATGGTCAAACCAGCTGAGTAGGTATATGGATACAAACCAATGTAGTAGTGCGGTTGACGCATCCAGATAAGACCTGCATCGTCACCGATTTCAAAGTCTTCACCCCAGAATTCCTTGATGACATCCAACTTGATTTGGCAGAGAATATCACCGTTGAGGTATTCTTCATTGTCCAAACGAGTGTAGACTTCACGTTGGAAGGCTGCTTCAAGCAAGTGAGTGATCATGTTGTGGAAGTAAGTACGGCTGATCAACTCGCTAATCAAGTAAGCCTGGAAGCCAGGATCTTGGTTGTTTTTCAAAAGGGTGTTACATGTTAAGACTTCGTTAGCAGTAGAAGGCGCCTCGATGAAGTAGAGGGATGGATCGTAGCTGAGGACGCTTTGTTTCTTAGCCAATTGGAAATGACCTGCATGTCCCAATTCGTGAGCCAATACCAAGACCTCGTTCATCAAGCCTGTCCATGAAAGTAAGATGTAAGATGGTCCATCATAAAGTGTAGCACAGAAGCCACCAGTAGCCTTACCTTCGTTTTGAGCAAAGTCAATCCAACGCTCATCAAATGATTGTTCAATCATTTTCACATAATCTTCACCAAGAATGCCCAAGCAGTCAATCAAGAATTGCTTAGATTCTTCAGGTGTGATGCGTTGGTTGTATTCCGATGGCAAGCTGATTTTCAAGTCAGCATGAGTGATTTTATCCAAACCATGAGCCTTAGCAACCAATTTCACATAGCGACGCATGTGAGGAGCCAATTCTTTCATGATGACATCAATCTGACGGTCGAAGAGATCACGGCTGACATTTTGACTGTGCAAGAGGAAGTCAATCGTATTGTCAAATCCACGCAAGCGAGCTTCGATTTGCTCATTCTTGATATGAGACAAATAAGTTGCTGCAGTTGTATTCTTGTATTTTTTCAAGGTTGAATAGAAACCAGCAGCTGAATTGCGACGGATTTCGGTATCATGGCTGAGCTCATAATCATTTTCAAAGAGCACATAGCTATTGCCGAGCGTTTCGCCATTTGCCTCGAAGTTATCAAAGGTCATATCTTCAAACTTGGTCACACCGTAGTTGTTATATGGCTGACCAAAGGTTGGAGCAAAATTTGAAAGGAGTTCTTCTTGTAGTGGATGAAGCTGATGCGGCTTGTCACGGAGAATAGCATCGAAGAAAGCAGCCCATTGTGGTTGTTCTTCTTTTAATTCAAGAAAAAAGGCTTCATCTAATTGCCCAAGTTCTGAATAGAGGAAATCTCGTTGAGGACGTGCCTTGGCAGAAACGAGGTCGTATTCGTTGGCCAGGCTCGCCAATTCAGTATTCATCTTATCGACTTCCAAAGGAAGGAAGGCATAGTGGGAAAGTCTGCTATCAAGAATAACGATTTTTTCGTATTCTGTTAAGGCGGAAACGATGGTATCCTTATCAGTTAGCTTCCCTTTGTAATTCGATTCGAAAGCTGTCACTTGCTTAGCGTAGGCTGCCAAATTTTCTTTGTAGTTGTCAGGGGTCGGAAATAAAATGTCCGTATCCCAGGTTAATTGCACATCAATTTCTTGACGTTTAGGCATTGCGTTTGTCATGATTTTCTCCTTATTTCATTTTAATAGATCCATTATATCATACTAAAGGGCTTTCAGCGAAAATAAGCCAAAGCAAAATTTATGAAAAAGAATACTTGACAAAATACACAAAAACCTAGATAATGTAAGTATGAAAGGGTTTACTGAAAACCAGAAAGGAGCTTTTATGCAAGTCATTAAACGTAGTGGAGAGATTGTTGAATTTGACCCAGATAAAATCTACCAAGCCATCATTAAAGCTGCACAGACAGTCTATGTCATTGATGAAACTTGGCGGAAAAATCTTGCTCAGGTCACAAAGAAAGTAGTGCTTGACTTGGAAGAAGCTCATACAGAGCGACCAACGATTAGCATGGTTCAGTCGCAAGTTGAACACCGTCTTTTAGATGCAGGGTATATTTCTATTGCTGAGCATTACATTTCCTATCGTTTGCAACGTGATTTGGAACGTAACGGCTATGGCGATAAGATTATTGTACATCTGCGTTTTGAACAAGTACGTTAAGAGAAACCTAGAGAAATCTAGGTTTTTTGCTTTTATATATCTTTACATTGTTAAAAGAAAATAGCATTTCAAAAACTTTTTGAAAAAAATGTGATATTCTGAGCATATTTTTTGAAATCGGTAACATTTATATTGTATAATATAGTTCGTAAAAAATATATTTTCGAAAGTGAGATTTTACATTATGGCTAAAATCGTTGTTGTCGGTGCTAACCATGCTGGTACTGCCGCAATCAAAACTATGTTGACAAATTATGGTCAAGAAAATGAAATCGTTGTATTTGACCAAAACTCAAATATTTCATTCTTGGGTTGTGGTATGGCTTTGTGGATCGGTGAGCAAATTGGCGGTCCTGAAGGACTTTTCTACTCAAACAAAGAAGAGTTGGAGAGCTTGGGCGCGACAGTATACATGGAGTCACCTGTTACAAACATTGACTATGATGCCAAAACAGTTACAGCGCTTGTAAATGGTCAAGAACATGTTGAATCATTTGAAAAACTTCTTTTCGCAACTGGTTCACAACCTATCTTGCCACCAATCAAAGGAGCTGCAATCAAAGAAGGTTCACTTGAATTTGAAGCAACTCTTGAAAACTTGCAATTCGTTAAATTGTACCAAAACTCAGCTGATGTTATTGAAAAATTGAAAAACAAAGACATCAACCGCGTAGCAGTTGTTGGTGCTGGTTACATCGGTGTTGAGCTTGCAGAAGCATTCCAACGCAAAGGTAAAGAAGTTATCCTTATCGATGTTGTAGATACATGTTTGGCTGGTTACTATGATCGCGATTTGTCAGACCTTATGGCTAAAAACATGGAAGAGCATGGTATTCAACTTGCCTTTGGCGAAACTGTTCAAGAAGTTGCTGGTGATGGTAAAGTTGAGAAAATCATCACTGACAAGAATGAATACGATGTTGACATGGTTATCTTGGCTGTTGGCTTCCGTCCAAACACTGCATTTGCAGGTGAAGGAATTGAGCGCTTCCGTAATGGTGCCTTCCTTGTAAACAAACGCCAAGAAACTTCAATCCCAGGCGTTTACGCTATCGGTGACTGTGCAACAATCTACGACAACGCTACTGGCGACACAAGCTACATCGCTTTGGCTTCAAACGCAGTACGTACTGGTATCGTAGCAGCACACAACATCTGTGGTACTGACCTTGAAGGTATCGGTGTACAAGGTTCTAACGGTATCTCTATCTATGGTCTTAACCTTGTATCAACAGGTTTGACACTTGAAAAAGCTACTCGTCTTGGTTTGAACGCTGCGGTTACTGAAGTAACTGACAACCAAAAACCAGAATTCATGGAGCATGGTAACTTCCCAGTTACAATCAAGATTGTTTACGATAAAGATTCACGTCGTATCCTTGGTGCGCAAATGGCTGCTCGTGAAGATATCTCTATGGGTATCCACCTCTTCTCATTGGCAATCCAAGAAGGTGTAACAATCGAAAAATTGGCATTGACAGACTTGTTCTTCTTGCCACACTTCAACAAACCATACAACTACATCACAGTAGCTGCCTTGGGTGCTGAATAATCAATTGAATACAAAAGCTCAGAGATGACTCTGGGCTTTTTTGCTTGCCATCTATCACATTGAACTGCCTATCGAGAGATTTTTTGGTATAATGGAGAGAATGATTATAACGAACCTGTATTCACAGTGTAGTACTTCTATCTAAGCCTAGTTTTTCAGCTACTCATCGTTAGTTTTTTCAAAATATAGTCTTTTAGTTTACTTTTAGTACTCGCTCCAACTATCTGGTAGATAGTTGGAGGTTGGAAATAAAGCGAACAAAGTTCGCATCAACAGCCGTAGGCATAACTCAATGCTTTCTTGTTTCTAGACATTGACTTGAAACAGTCCCCCAGACTGTTTCAATCAGGCAAGGCGAGTTCAAACACTCCAGTGGAGTGTTTGAAGTTGGAAATAGGGAAACGAAGTTTTCTCGTACGTCGAAGTAGTAAAAGAAAAACTAAATGACGATACAGTTGGTATTCCTTCAAAAAACTACCTTGATTAGCGAAAAACTATCTCTTATTTAAAAGCACTCCACTTGTAATACATGTTCTAAGAAAGTATGAGAAAATGAACCCATTATTAAACGGAATGAATGACAGACAGGCAGAAGCGGTACAGACAACTGAAGGTCCGCTCTTGATTATGGCAGGGGCCGGATCGGGTAAGACGCGAGTCCTGACTCACCGTATCGCTTATTTGATTGATGAAAAAATGGTCAATCCTTGGAATATCCTAGCAATTACCTTTACTAACAAAGCGGCGCGTGAGATGAAGGAGCGGGCCTATGCCCTCAATCCTGCTACGCAAGATTGCTTGATTGCTACCTTCCACTCCATGTGTGTCCGTATTTTACGCCGAGATGCAGACCATATCGGCTACAACCGCAATTTTACGATTGTCGATCCAGGTGAACAGCGTAGCCTTATGAAACGGATTTTGAAAAATCTTAATTTAGATCCGAAAAAGTGGAGTGAGCGTTCTATTCTAGGAACCATTTCCAATGCCAAAAATGACTTGATTGATGACAAGGCATTTGAAGCCCAGGCAGGCGACCTATACACGCAGATTGTTGCTAAATGCTACACGGCTTATCAAAAGGAACTAAGACAGTCAGAGGCCGTTGACTTTGATGATTTGATCATGTTGACGCTCCGCCTTTTTGACCAAAATCCAGAGGTCCTGACCTATTACCAGCAGAAATTCCAGTATATCCATGTCGATGAGTATCAGGATACCAACCATGCCCAGTACCAATTAGTCAAGCTCCTGGCATCACGTTTCAAGAATATCTGTGTGGTCGGAGATGCGGACCAGTCTATCTATGGTTGGCGTGGTGCGGATATGCAAAATATCCTGGACTTTGAAAAGGACTATCCAGAGAGTAAGGTTGTGCTTTTGGAGGAAAACTATCGTTCGACCAAGAACGTCTTGCAGGCTGCCAATGAGGTCATCGAAAACAACCGCAATCGCCGTCCAAAAAAACTCTGGACACAGAATGCCCAAGGGGATTTGATTACCTATTATCGTGCTCGGGATGAAAATGACGAGGCGATTTTTGTCGCGGGGCAGATTGACCAGTTGCACCGAGAAGGCAAGGCTTATAAGGACTTTGCTGTACTCTATCGGACTAATGCCCAATCCCGTACCATTGAAGAAGCCCTGCTCAAATCTAATATCCCTTATACCATGGTTGGAGGCACCAAGTTCTATAGCCGTAAGGAAATTCGAGATGTGATTTCTTATTTGAATATCATCGCAAATCCATCGGATAATATTTCCTATGAACGCATTGTCAATGAGCCAAAACGTGGCGTTGGACCTGGTACGGTTGACAAACTCCGTGATTTTGCGACCAGCCACAGCATGTCCTTGCTAGAAGCTTCTCAGGATATTATGTTATCGCCGATTAAAGGCAAGGCAGCACAGGCAGTCTTTGACCTAGCCAATCTCCTCTATAATCTTCGTAATCAATTAGACAACTTGACTGTTACCCAAGTAGTCGAGGCAGTATTGAACCAAACAGGCTACATTGATGCCCTTGCAGCACAAAATACGCTGGAAGCCAATGCTCGCATAGAAAACATTCAAGAATTCCTGTCTGTTACCAAAAACTTTGACGAAAAGGATACTGAGGAAGAAGAGACAGGTCTGGATCGCTTGACACGCTTCCTGCTTGATTTGGCACTGATTGCTGACACAGATGATGGCGATACAGAATCTTCAGAAGTGACTCTTATGACTCTCCATGCAGCCAAGGGCCTGGAATTTCCAGTTGTTTTCTTGATTGGTATGGAAGAAAATGTATTTCCGCTTAGTCGTGCAGCAGAAGAAGAGGACGAATTGGAAGAAGAACGTCGTTTGGCTTACGTAGGCATCACCCGTGCTGAGCAGACTCTTTACCTGACCAATGCCAATTCTCGACTCCTTTTCGGTCGCACCAACTACAACCAACCAAGCCGCTTTATCCGAGAAATTTCCAGTGACTTGCTTGATTATCAAGGCCTCGCTCGTCCAGCTAATACTAGCTTTAAGGCTTCTTATGTCAATGGCAGAGCGACACAGTTTGGACAAGGCATGAGTTTGCAACAAGCCATGCAAAGTCGAAAAGCATCCGTACAACCATCTGTCAAGCTCGGAGGCAGTATGCCCTTCGCATCAAGCAACCAATCGTCAAGCTCAGGCACCAACTGGTCAGTTGGTGACATCGCAGTCCACAAGAAATGGGGACGCGGGACAGTCCTTGAAGTATCAGGTTCAGGCAGCAACCAAGAACTCAAAATCAATTTCCCAGAAATGGGACTCAAAAAAGTCTTGGCAAGCTTAGCACCGATTAGTAAGGAAGAGTAGGGATGAATCTTCAGGTACAATTTTTTCAAAATGATGTTATAAAAGCCATCAAGGGAGGGGTATACCAAATTTCACTTCAGAAAGTTGATGGTGAACGGTGTGTCTTGTATATCGGTGAATCATTTTCTATGCTAATAAGATGTGCACAACATTTATATCAGTTGAGAAAATACCCAGAGTATTTAGGGATGACCACTGAAACCCTTCGTGATCAAAACCTTATCTTAATGTTTGAAATTCTAGAGCTTGAAGAAGCGATGGGAATCAGAAGAAAAAAAGAAAAGGAGTACATTAAGAAGTATAGGCCCTTGTTACAGAGTGGACTTAGTGATCGTATGTTACCCATTTCTAGAAAAAAAGAAGCGGTGGCTAATTTTCTGGAAATATAGATAGTGATTAAAATACAATGCATTAAATGTGTTGTATTTTTTTTATTCATACTCTTCGAAAATCAAAAGTAGACTAGGAAACGAAGCCGGTGATAGAACTCTGTTGCTTTCTTATTTCAAGGCAACAGGCTAAAAAGCTCCACAGGAGCTTTTCACTCATCGAGGCAAGTTGACAACGTTTTAAAGAGTATGAAATCTGAAAAACAGTATAATAGAGCCTAGGACACGGAGCTATTTTTTTAGAAACTGTGGTATACTTTAGATATACTGCCTGACATCGTTTCAGTAGTTTCTGCTTAGAAAGGATCTATCATCTTGCAATACAAACACTTACTCTTTGATCTTGACCATACTCTTCTTGACTTTAATCGTGGAGAAGAAGTAGCCTTAACCCAGTTTTTGACAGCTATGGAGGTTGAAGATATTCAAGCTTTTAAAGAAGTCTATCGACCGCTCAATCAGGGTATGTGGAAGGATTTGGAAAAAGGGAACATTACAAAGAAAGAGCTGATAAACACCCGCTTTTCACGGACCTTTGCCCACTTTGGTCGGCAAGTTGATGGAAGGGAGATGGCCTTGCGCTACCAAGAATTTATTGGGCGGCAGGGACAAATTTTTACAGGTGCAGATAAGCTTTTGCAGGAATTGATACACCGAGGCTACCAGATTTATGCGGCGACCAACGGCGTGACCTATATACAGGAAAATCGCTTGCTTCACTCACCGATTCAATCGTATTTTAAAGAAGTATTTATTTCTGAGCAGATGGGGACGCAAAAGCCTGCGGTTGATTTTTATGAAAAAATAGCAGAGCAGATTGCAGGTTTTCAGTTTGACCAAGCCTTAATGATTGGAGACAGTTTGACAGCAGATATTCAAGGTGGCAATAATGCGGGCATGGATACTGTTTGGTACAATCCGACTCATATGATAAACAATAGTAAGGCAGTTCCAACCTATACCATTCATAGCTATCAAGAATTATTAGATTTGTTATAAGATATTTTAAGAAACTTATAAGGATTTTAGTATATAATTATACAGAAAGAATATGTACAAAAATATAAGGAGGAAAAAGTGAACAGATTACTGAGACGCATTCGTCCAACAAAGCCCCTAAAAGAACTCACTTGGATAGATTTGATTATTATCACAACGATTTTATGTGGTAATGCTATTTATACCTCAACCATGCAATGGATAGCATCATTTTCCGCAACAGAAACCGTTGAAACAGGGGTTCTATCGTTTAGTCCAGCCGATAATTGGTGGGCTCTAGCCAATCAAGGAAAATTATTCCTGTTTGCCCTGGTGTATTTATTGATTCGGAATTATGATTTCAAGCAGCTAAAAGTAAAATTAGAGTGGACAGTTTTGCTCTGGGGACCACTGATTTTCATCGGTGCTGGTCTGATTAGCGATTTGGCATTTACAGCTTTTTCATATATTCCAGGTCTGTCTGGTGGGTATAATTTCCTCGGATACTTGCCTTACTATGACTGGAATATCATGACAGTGCTCAACCGTTTCCTAGCCGTTGACTACAGCACAGTTATCTATTCCTTGTTTAATGGCTTCTATGAAGAGTTCTTTTTCTTAGGCTTATTGTTGAGTACAGATAAGAAAAAGCGTTCGCTGGTCGTACTCTTTTCAACAATTGTCCGTATATCTTTCCATACCTATCAAGGAATGGTATCTGCTCTTGTTATTGGTGTAGCCTTCGGCCTTTTCTATTACTACATGTACACAAGGAAAAATGATAATTTATTGCCATATTTCTTAGGACATGCTCTTGCGGATATGGTTGGTACAAGTTTCTTCTCGTTGTTTATAGCAGGGTAAATAATGAGAAGAATGGACATCAAGCTAATCGGATAACATTTCTTTCTCCCTACAGCTGTCAAACGGATGATGATATGTAGTTTCTATCAACTCGGTATCATCACCCGTTTTATTGTGCTGATATATTTAATCTGTTCAGTCAAATTTCGATTGCTTTATCATAAAACCGAATCGAGCAGACGATTTGTATCTCCTTAGTATTCTTGTATTTTTAGGAGTGCTAAATAATAAACCGAATGAGAAGGTAGAAGACATCATAAAAAACGGTATGTCATCTAAAAATCAACAATAATGTTTGTTTAGAAACTACTGATGAGGTATCTAGTTGTACTTACAGTTCAGTATCTCTAGCTAAGACGGATTTTTCAAAATATAGTCAGTATTTCCTAAAAAACTATTTTGTATATAAATCACTTTACTTGTGAATACGACTATTTAACATCATATATGTCCACCAGTCGAAAGGCTGGTGTTTCTATTTATGGCATGTATGTTATCGTGAATACCACTACTTGAAGGAAAAGAATCGAGAGAAATTCAATGAACACTAAAAATATCAATAGTAGTTAAAATCATAAGCCGTCATTAGACTGAGTTTTATGATTGTGCTACAATAGACATAATTATAAGAGAACGGAGTGATAATAATGAAACGTACTATTCTGTTATGCTTGCCGACAATACTGTTACTAGCAGCATGTCATCAAAAGCCGGATCAGGCCAATACTACAAAAAATTCGTCAACAGTTGTTTCGACTACTTCAAGTCAGTCTGCTTCAACAACTTCGGAGCAGTCAACAAGCAGCTCTACATCGGCGGAAACGAATCAAGAAGTAACAAGTACAGAGACTCAGGTAAATTTTAACGGTTACTATTATAGTGTACAAGGAAAATATGGCGAAGTGATTATCGCAAATAAAAAGCATCCGCTTGCAGCTGATTATGCACCGGGCGAAAATCCTGAAGCCTTAGCAGCTTTTCAACGATTAATAGCAGATATGCAGGCGCTAGGATTTGGTATCTCCAATAACTATAGTGGATTTCGTTCCTATGAAACTCAGGCAAGTCTCTACCAGTCTTATGTAAATCAGGAAGGACAAGCAGCGGCAGATAGGTATTCTGCAAGAGCTGGATATAGTGAACATCAGACAGGATTAGCCTTTGATTTATTGGATACAAGTGGTAATTTATTAGAAGAGCCTAATGCTTCTCAGTGGTTGGCTACGAATGCACATCTATATGGCTTTATTGTCCGCTATCTTCCAGGAAAAGAGTCTAGCACAGGCTATATGGCAGAATCCTGGCATGTGCGATATATTGGTCAAGAAGCGACAGATATTTACAATTCAGGCTTGACCTTGGAAGAATATTTTGGTGTACCAGGTGGAGATTACTAATTTTACATTTAGTCAGAAATAAGTCGAAAAATTTGTCCGTACAACTAACTCGTGATATAATAAACCATCATAATTTTGGAGGTCCATCATGCTTAAAGCAATGGAAGTATACTTGGTTACTAATGGTAATGGTTTAGAAGCCATCGAGTTTTATAAAAATGCTCTTGGGGCAACAGTTGAGCAAGTAAATCTATTTAAAGATTTCTTACCAGACTGCCCTGCTGAACTAGAAAATTACGTAATGAATGCACAGTTTCGTTTGAATGGTCAACGGTTTATGTTGTCAGACAACAACCCAGAAATGCCTTATACAGTAGGTGACAATATTACAGTTGCGCTTATCACAGACGATGCTGAGACAGCGCAGGAACTATACAGCAAGTTATCCGTAGATGCAACTGCTATCAATATGGAACTTCAAGCAGTTCCTTGGTCTCCTGCCTATGGTAATGTAACAGACAAGTTTGGTATCTCTTGGCAAATCAATGCTGAAGTAGAAGGCTACGGTCAGGAATATTACGCAGAAAACTAAAATAGATTGGACGTTGTCCAATCTATTTTAGTTTTTGCCAATAAGCTTTGTAGATATAAAGTTGAAGAGCAGCAGATAGAACAAATAGTAAGGTCATCAAGGCTGAGCTTACATAAGCTGCACCAATAGTGCCAGCTAATATGATGCTGACAACTAGAATAATGACTCCGAGAAACATTGTTCCTATGATCGATCCAGCAATCAACCATTGACCCGCTCCGCGAACAAATAACTGGTTACTATTTTGCCAGTTGAGCATGAGGAGTCGCTGGTCACGCCAGTAATAAATCTGACCAGTTAGCAGGGCTGAAATGATGATGCCGACTGTAAAGAAGACTGCTAGAATGAGTTTGACTTTCATGAAACCTAGAGCCAAAGCAAAGTAAAGTAGAGTTGGTAGTGCGAATTGTACGGCAGCCAATACCCAGAATTTTTGGATGATAAATTTTTTGAAACTAATAGGAAGCGTGCGAATGAAATGATAATTTTCCTTTTCCAATGACATGGCTACTCCGATGAAGGTTGTAGAACCAGCAAATAGACTGCCAAGTAAGAATCCAGCTAATAGAGCAATACCAAAGAAATCCCATTCAACTGAACTTAGACCACCATTCTCCGTGAAACGGCTAAAACTTGGAAAAAGTGCCACCCCCATGATGATTGGTTGTATCATGGTTTGGACCATGAGGTTGCTATCTTTAAGAGTAGATAGGTGGTGTTTCACTAAAGCCTGATTGAGATTGCTAGGAATCTTGCCAGACTTAGCATTATTGGTCCGTTTTGTCGAAGCATTTTCAATCGCCAAAACTTGATTAAAGTAGTTGGGAATGACAGTTTTAAACGCAAACGTAATAAGTCCAAACATCAAAATGAAAGGAAGTCCAAAATGAAGGAGTGTCTCTAGTGATATAGTGTGGCTGACCAAGTAATGGAATCCAGCAAATATAGGTATGATAGGAAAATCAACAAAGCCACCGGATTCGAGTGAAACGGTCTGCTGGGATTGCAGGAACATGAGCGCAGCAAAAGCCAGCAAGGAAGAACCTGTCATCAGGATTGTAGAAATCAATGTTTTACGAGGGCTTTTTGTCAGAACTTCCCCAACAAAGTGCATGATAATCAGATTGACTAAATTAACTAAAATCCAGAGAATCAAAAAGGAAGGAATGGAAGCTAAGGCGAGGAGCGGACCGCCAATTTGCCAGTAAGTGATTAGAAGTAAAGACAGACACGGCATGAGGAAGGGTAGGACCATTCCTTGTGCAGAGAGGATTTTAGCGAGGAAGACTTCTTGTGGCTTCAGGGGAAGTGCTAAATACAACTTTGTATCCTTACTATCGTAGAAAACGGAGAAGAAACCTGTAAAACCGTAGACAATGGCAATAATGGTAAAGAGCGCTAGTTGCAGAGAAAAGAAACCGATAGACTGACTATAATCTACTCCCATGAAAAAGACAGAATAGAGAAGTCCGAAACTCAAAACCATAAATACTTGTTGCAAGAGGACACTTTTATAGGCTGAAAAGGAGGCGTCTTTGCGCTTACTTTGTTTTTTCTTGACGGAAGCTAGAAGTTGAGGGTTGGAATAAAGAATATTAATCTTTACTAGTTCCCAAATGATGGATTTACTCATACTTCCTCACCTGCCTTCACTTGTTGGCGTCCAGCTAATTCCAAATAGATGGTCTCCAAATCTTTATCTGGATACTGTGATTTGAGTTCATCAAGACTTCCTACGAAAATGAGTTGCCCTTTTCGGAGAATAGCAATGCGGTCACAGAGTTGTTCAGCCACTGAAAGGACGTGTGTAGAAAATAGAACGGTGTGACCAGATTGAGCATGCTCTTTCATCATTTGTTTTAGGTCGAAAGAAGCCTGAGGATCCAGTCCAGTTAGGGGTTCATCCAAAATCCAAATATCAGGGTTAGGGATTAATGCACCAATAATAATGGTTTTCTGACGCATACCGTGTGAAAAACTATCAATAGGCTCATGCTGGCGCGCTGTCATATCAAATAGACTAGAGAGTTTAGCGATACGGTCATCAACTGTATCCTTTTCTACACCATAGACCTTGCCCATAAAGTGCCAGTATTCAAAAGCTGTTAAGTGTAGGAAGATGTCTGGCGAATCTGGAACATAGGCTATCCGTTTTTTGACTTCATCGCGGTTCTCCTCTAGGTTTAAACCATCAACAGAGATAGTTCCATAACTGGCTTCGATTATCGAAGTCAATAGACTGATTGTCGTTGTTTTTCCTGCCCCATTGTGACCAATTAAACCGAAAATCTCGCCGCTTTCAATTGTCAAATTTAGGTCATCAAGTGCGATTGTTTCGCCGTATGTTTTTGTGATATGGTCAAATTGTATCATAGTAACCTCCTTGTTATTCGTGAACTAAAAGTAGGGGCTTGCTAGGTAGTCCAAGCCGTATTCCAAATGTCCTTCGAATAATATATACAATTAATTACATTTATTATACTACTTAATTAGTACAAAAGCAATAGTTTCTATCAATATTTTTGTAGTATGGATGTGGATATATTCCAAGAAGTCGAGTGTAAAAAGGAATGCAATAAGCTCGATTATCAGAAAATTTGCTATAATAGACCTATGAATGATTTGATCAAGCACAAGTTGGAGTTACTACCAGATAGCCCTGGCTGTTACCTCCATAAAAACAAGTACGGTAAGATTATCTATGTGGGCAAGGCCAAAAACCTGCGCAATCGGGTGCGGTCTTATTTTCGTGGTGCCCATGATACCAAGACAGAGGCCCTAGTGTCGGAGATTGCGGATTTTGAATTCATCGTAACGGATTCTAATATCGAGGCACTCTTGTTGGAAATCAATCTGATTCAGGAGAACAAGCCTCGTTATAACATCATGCTCAAGGACGATAAGTCCTATCCCTTCATCAAGATTACCAAGGAACGTCATCCACGGCTGCTCATTACACGGCAGATTAAGAAGGATGGCGGTCAGTATTTTGGTCCCTATCCAGATGTGGGTGCGGCCAACCAGACCCTCAAACTATTGGAGCGCCTCTATCCTTTCCGCAAGTGTAAATTGCCTGAGAACAAGTATTGTCTTTATTATCATTTGGGGCAATGTTTGGCTCACGGGGAAAACCTGCCCAGCCTGTCTGACTATGACAAGATGGCCAAGGAAGTTGCCCAGTTCTTGACAGGTCATGATGATAAGATTGTCAAGGAAGTGCAGGACAAGATGAAGGCGGCTGCTGGCAATTTGGAATTTGAAAAGGCTGCGGAATATCGTGATGTCCTTCAATCCATTTCAACCCTACGGACCAAGCAACGTGTGATGGCTCATGACTTGCAAAACCGCGATGTATTTGGCTACTATGTAGATAAGGGCTGGATGTGTGTGCAGGTTTTCTTTGTTCGGCAGGGGAAACTGATTGAGCGGAATGTCAATCTTTTTCCATACTATAATGATGCGGACGAAGACTTTTTGACCTACATCGGTCAATTTTACAGGGACCAGCAACATTTGATTCCCTCAGAGGTCTTGATACCGCAGGATATTGACCAAGAAGCCGTAGAAGCTCTGGTAGATACCAAGGTCATTAAGCCCCAGCGTGGCGAGAAGAAGCAACTCATCAATTTGGCAACCAAGAATGCGCGTGTTAGTCTGGAGCAGAAGTTTAATCTTTTGGAGAAAAATCTGGAGAAGACCTACGGTGCGGTGGAGAATATCGGTCAGCTTTTGGGGATTCCGACGCCTGTGCGGATTGAGGCCTTTGATAACTCCAACATCATGGGGACCAGCCCTGTGTCGGCTATGGTTGTCTTTGAAAATGGGGTGCCCAATAAAAAAGAATACCGCAAGTATAAGATTAAGACGGTGGAGGGGCCAGATGACTATGCTTCCATGCGTGAAGTTTTGCAGCGGCGGTACAGTCGGGTACTGCGGGACGGTTTGACACCGCCTGACTTGATTATTATTGACGGTGGTCAGGGGCAGGTCAATGTCGCCAAGCAGGTCATCGAGCAGGAGTTGGGTATGTCCATTCCTATTGCAGGTTTGCAGAAGAATGACAAGCACCAGACACACGAATTGCTCTTTGGCAATCCGCTAGAGGTTGTTGAGTTGCCTCGCAATTCACAGGAATTTTTCCTCCTGCATCGGATTCAAGATGAGGTTCACCGCTTTGCTATTGAGTTTCACCGTCAGGTTCGGTCTAAAAATTCCTTCTCATCTAAATTGGACGGCATAGAAGGCTTGGGACCAAAACGCAAGCAGGCTTTGATGAAGCATTTCAAGTCCATTGGCAATATCCAGTCGGCCAGTCTACAAGAAATCGCAGAAGCAGGTGTGCCGTATAAGGTGGCGGAGTTGGTCAAGGAGAAGTTGAAGTAAAACCAAACGGTGTAATAATATCCAAAAATCTTATAAAAATACATCGAAATACTTTACAATCTTATCAATATATTATATATATATATATATATATATATATCAAGTACTTGATAAGCTTCGATTTATTACTAATACAATGATGCTAGGAAAATAGAGAGTTAGGTAAAGGCTATGCAAAGATATATTGGACTATTGTTCATATTGTGTATGCTACTGCCGTTTGCATATACTACGGACAGTGAAAGTTATTCTGTTTTCCTTGTGTCAGGTTGGCGGTATTTCAGCCAAAACTTGTTTTCCTTGTCCTCTATTCTAATCTTTTTAGCTTTCTTTTTCATTAATTATCAAGCTAATAAAAATATTCAGCTGATTATTTTTATCATGACTTTTATGGTTACATTGTATTTTTATTGCTTACCCATTCTGGCTCTAGGAGAAGAATTCTGGAGTCGTATAATCGAATTGCCTGTTGCTTATTACATTTGTGGTTTACTTATGATTGTTGGAGTTGGATTAAAAGTAAAACGTTTGGTATCTGGTTAATTGCCTAATATTTCTGAAAAGCACGAGGACTGTCTTTCTAGTCAAAAGCTGGAAAGCAGTCCTTTTAAGATAATCTGGTAAATCTTGTCTTCTGGCAGCTAGAGATGAGATTTGAAAGCTCTACTAATTTATGGTAAAATGAATTATCAATGACTGATTAAGGAGAAAGCAATGGCGTTCGGCGAAGAAAAACACAAGAAAACAACATTTGAAAAAGTAACTTTAGTAATTGTTGTCGTGATGGTTGTCGTGACATTAGCTGGCTTGATTTTACCAGCCATTAATGCATTGATGAATTAAGAATCTGTATTCACTGTTCAGCACTTCTATACTAAGGCTAGTTTTTAAGCACTCATCGTTAGTTTTTTTCAAAATACAGTCAGTGTTTTGAAAAAACTACCTTGATTGGCTAAAAACGATTTCTTATATATGAACACTTCGCTTGTGAATACAGGTCTAAAACGCTTTTAAGCGTTTTTTTCTAGGAAAGAATAGGGTAAATTATGAGTATGTTTTTAGATACTGCCAAGATTAAGGTCAAGGCAGGGAAAGGTGGCGACGGGATGGTCGCCTTCCGCCGTGAAAAGTATGTACCTAATGGCGGTCCTTGGGGCGGTGATGGTGGCCGTGGCGGAGACGTTGTTTTTGTTGTAGATGAAGGCCTGCGTACTCTCATGGACTTCCGTTACAACCGTCGTTTTAAAGCTGACGATGGCGAAAAAGGGATGACCAAGGGCATGCATGGTCGTGGTGCGGAAGACCTGATTGTTCGAGTACCACAGGGGACAACTGTTCGTGATGCGGATACTGGCAAGGTCATTACCGACTTGGTTGAAAATGGTCAAGAATTTGTCATTGCCCACGGTGGTCGTGGTGGTCGTGGAAATATTCGTTTTGCGACACCTAAGAATCCAGCGCCTGAGATTTCTGAAAATGGAGAACCAGGTGAAGAGCGCAATCTTGAATTAGAATTGAAAGTGTTGGCTGATGTAGGTCTTGTAGGTTTCCCATCAGTTGGAAAATCAACGCTTCTCAGTGTTATTACAGCAGCTAAACCTAAAATTGGTGCCTACCATTTTACAACCATTGTGCCAAATTTGGGAATGGTTCGGACCAAATCTGGCGAGTCATTTGCTGTGGCAGATCTACCAGGTTTGATTGAGGGTGCTAGTCAAGGTGTTGGATTGGGAACGCAATTCCTTCGTCACATCGAGCGGACACGTGTTATCTTGCATGTTTTGGACATGTCAGCAAGTGAGGGTCGTGATCCTTATGAAGATTATGTAGCCATCAACAATGAATTGGAAACCTACAATCTTCGCCTCATGGAGCGTCCTCAGATTATCGTTGCCAACAAAATGGATATGCCAGAAGCAGCAGAAAATCTGGAAGAATTTAAGAAAAAATTGGCAGCCAACTATGACGAATTTGACGAACTGCCACAGATTTTCCCAATCTCAGGGATTGCTCACCAAGGTTTGGAAAATCTTTTGGATGCCACAGCTGAGTTGCTAGAGAAAACGCCTGAATTCTTGCTCTACGAGGAATCAGATTTCCAAGAAGAGGAGGCTTACTATGGCTTTAACCCAGATGAGCCAGAATTTGACATCAGCCGTGCAGACGATGCAAGCTGGGTTCTATCTGGTGACAAACTAGAAAAACTCTTCACCATGACTAACTTTGATCGTGACGAATCTGTCATGAAATTTGCTCGCCAGTTGCGTGGCATGGGTGTCGATGAAGCCCTCCGTGCCCGCGGAGCCAAAGACGGCGACATCGTCCGTATTGGCAAGTTCGAATTTGAGTTTGTGGATTAACGTTGGAATCACATCTAAGTCCTAAAGAACTTGATGTGATACGGTAGCCGTTATGGCGGACTACCTACCAACCTTACTAATTCCGCACAGGCAGTGGTATCGACTGCCTGTACTCCATGTCGTAGCCTGTCCAGTGGAGTGAAACAGTTTGCAGAACTTTTTCAGCTGGTTGCCTTGAAATACGAAAGCGACCATGTTCGGGGGACAGTTTTAACCCGAGCTAAGAAATTCGAGAGCGAGGTAAGCAGTTTGACTGCAAGTTAACTTGCTAGTCAAACTACGCCAAGTCCTAGGGGACCTTGGCTAGCTACCTTACTAATTTCATTCAGTTAATGATCGTTTGTATATAGTCTATAAAATAGTTGGAGGTTTATATGGGCGATAAACCAATATCCTTCAAGGATAAGGATGGAAATTTTGTCTCAGCAGCGGATGTTTGGAATGCTGAGAAATTAGAAGAACTTTTTAATACGCTCAATCCTAATCGAAAATTACGTTTGGAGAGAGAGCGTTTGGCAAGAAAATCGGAAAATGAATAATTAGAGATCTGTTAGTTTCAAAAGACTAGCAGGTTTTTATTAAGAATTTTAAAAAAATGGAAGATTTTACTTGAAAATCTGGGGGGGGG
>ALKQ01000075.1 GCA_000440235.1 Streptococcus suis 10581
ATCTGAAAGCATTTTTAGTTACCTATCTTATTTTTAGCTATGCATAGAATACAGGAGGATAATAATGCATCATTCTAGAAGAAAATCTTTTGACTGGTACGGATTGAAACAGCACTTCTCAATTCGTAAATACCACTTTGGTGCTGCTAGTGTCTTACTTGGGATGTCGCTAGCCGTGGGTGCTGGTGCGCAAACTGCTCAAGCAGAAACAACCACTGCAACAACAGGAGCAACAACACTAGCTTCATCAACAGAGGTTGATTCGTCAACAACTACTGAAGCATCGGCGACAGGAGCTACAACAACTACTGCCTCGACAGAAGTAGCAACTGCAGAACGTACAGCGACTATTGAATATACTGTTGAGTACCAAGATGAATCAGGGAAAGTTGTATCATCAACTGTTAAGTCAGTTGAAACGAAAACAACAGATAAAATTGCTATTGCAATCGTTACTGAGTCAGCAATAGTACCTGAAGGTTATGAACTAGTTGCGAATGAAATGGCAACAGCTTCGACGGGAGTTATAGAAGCTGGTCATTCAAAAGTTGTCTTCAAAGTTGTGAAGAAAGCTGAAGAAAAAACAGCAACTTCTGAAACAACTACAACAGCTTCAACAGAAACAGCAACTGCTAAATCAACAGAAGGCGCAGCTACACCAACTGCAACAGTTTCTGAAGCTGTAAAAACACCTGCTACTGTAGAAGAAGCAAAAACTGTTCTTGAGCAAGTAACTTCAGAAGCAGAAGTTTTGGCTAATGAAGGTAACCGCATTGTGGCTACTGATACAACAACCGATACAAGTGCTTTGAAGGCTGTAGCAGCTGCAACAAAATTAACTGCAACAGAAGCAACAGCTGTTTTGAATAACTCAACAGCAACACTTGAAGCTGTGAATGCACAAATCGATGCAGTTCGTTCAAATGTTGAAGCTCTGGCTTTGGAATTGCGTAAGTTCTTGGGAACTGATGTAATTCAAGTGGCTTTGACAACTACGACAGCATCGGCAACAGTAACCCAGAGTACAGGTAACTGGACTGAAAATGCAGCAGTTTTAAATAAAGAAGTGGCTGAACAAGAGGCGACAATTACTCCAACTGATGAAGATATCAATAGTGAATACAAATTAACTGAGGTTGCTGACTATAAAACATTTTTTGTTGTAGATTTATCAGGAAATCAAGATCCTACAGATACTAGCATAAAAAGCCACGGTTCATTTAATTATCGCTTTGATAAAAATTGGTACATGAGATTTTCTACCAATAGTACCTTAAATGATGGTAGTGTCTTAGCGGAATTGGTTGATAGATCTGCAAATCACAACGTAGTAGAAACACTAACAATTTCACCTGGTGAAAGTAAACAATTTAATAACATAAAAACACTTGCTGCGTCATCACCAATAAAAGAAAATAAAAGTTTTCAATATAAAATAACGAACAGTGAATATAATTTTTCTAAAGATGGGCAAACTTCAACGCTTAGAAATTTAGATGTTTATGCAGGTATAGGTGGGTCGGCCTTATCTACGATTATTTATTCTCTAGCATCAACTACAATACAAGGAAGTGTACAAAATAGTTTTTCTTCAGCAATTCCAACTAGTGGTTTAGATGTAACTACAAAATATGTCTTAGAAAAGACAGCACTCAAAGAAGAAAAATTATTAGCCACTTACACTTTATCTGATGCAAATACAGGGGATACATACACGATAGCTGGTGCAGCAGATTTTGAGAACTATGAGTTAGTTAAGACTCCACAAAGCAATACAGGAGTTGTTGGACCAACCTATGTTAAAGGTTCTTATGTTATATCAGCAAGTTGGGCAGCAAGTCATAACGTCGTGATGGTACAAACGCTTTCAAAAGAAGACGGAACTTCTAAATTCTTAAACTTTGCTCTTAATGTAGATCATGAAGATGTAAAAGAATACTATAAAAAAACAGATGTAACTGCTGAAGATCTGAAATTAGAAGAAACAATAGCTATAATTAATGATACATCACTTTCAAATGAAGAAAAACTGACTCAAATAAAAGCATTAAATGCGCCATTTCTTTTGATGTTTGTTTCAGATGATGTAGCTCCAAGGGCAGGAAATACAGGTCCGGATTTATTAACTGGAAAAGAGGTATGGACATATACATCAAATCGTTTATGGATTAGAAATAAGTATGGTGCTCCTTATGGTGATGGTAAATTTGGTCCTGTAAGTAACGAAATCACCAACACTTTATTTGAACAAAATGGACATCCGAAAGGTATGTTTTTGCCATACGAATACATACTTGTGAATGAAAGTGGCCAATATATTGATTTTGACGGCAATGTACATACCGGAAGTAACAAGACAAGTTTTGGTGGGAAAAGAATGTTTATGTTTAATGAATTCTCACCATCGACAGGAGATGTAACTTATTACTATGCTGAAAAAGGCGGAGTAAAAGTTTACTATATCAATGAAGACGGGGATGAAATTGCTACTGCAAACCTAGTCATTGATCATGAAACTTCAGGTACTACTTTTAATGTAAAATCAGCGGAAAAATCTGAAATTACTGCAGCAGATGGAACTGTTTATTTATTTAAAGCAATAGACACTAATATTAAAAAAGCGACAGATCCAGAAGAAAGATTCACCGAAAAAATCACTTCATACGAAGGTGCAATAAAAGTAGATACTGTTCAAGAATTAACACTTGTTTATGTTAAACAACAAGTCGGCACAGTTAAATTTGTTGACACAACAGACAACACAGTTAAATTTACAGAAAACCTTAGTGGTAAAACAGGGGATGAGTTTGGCTTTGATCCAGCTGCTAAGATTAAGGAATTTGAAAACCTTGGCTACACCGTAGTGAACAAAGACAACTACAGCTCAACAGGTACCTTCGATAACATCGACGGCAATTCCCAAGACTTCGTCTTCGAATTGACACCAAAAGTATCCCCAATTACCCCAGATAAACCAGGTAAACCAGGTGAGCCAATTGATCCGAACAATCCAGATGGACCAAAATGGCCAACTGATAAGGGTGTTGATGATGTGACCCGTACGATCAGCCGTACCGTTACTTATGTGAAAGCAGAAGGTGGCGAAGCAGCTCCAGGCTCAAGCAACTCCGTTACATTTGAGCGTTCAGGTGAAATCAACCACGTTACAGGTGAAGTCACATGGCAAGCATGGACAGCTAAGGACGGCGATGCGACACTTGAAGGTAACCCATTACCATTAGTATCAGGTTACATTGCCAAAACAGCAACAAACAATGGTACAGCAGTTGCAGTTTCTACAACAGTTGATGACATCACAGCGACAGAAACAACTGGTGACATCACAGAAGTCGTTACTTATGTGAAACTTGGTTCATGGATTCCACAACCACCAACAGGTACAGTGGAAGTTCCACCAACGGTTTACCCTAATGATCCAACTGATCCAACTAAACCAGGTACAGAAGTTCCAACAATTCCATATATTCCAGGCTATGTCCCAGTAGGACCAGATAGAACAACACCGTTAACTCCAGTTGATCCAGCAGATCCAACTAAGGGTTATAAAGCACCACCAGTTCCGGGTGATCCAACAACAGATACGAAGATTCCGTATGTGAAAGCATCACAAACGGGTAGTGTGAAGTTTGTGGATACGACAGATGGTTCAGTGAAATTCACAGAAACCCTCAATGGTCAAACAGGTGATGAGTTTGGCTACGATCCAGCGGCTAAGGTTAAGGAATTTGAAAACCTTGGTTACACAGTTGTGAACCGTGATGGCTATAGCTCAACTGGAACCTTCGATAACATCGATGGTAACTCACAAGACTTCACTTATGAGTTGACACCAAAAGTTAGCCCAATCACCCCAGATAAACCAGGTGTTCCAGGTCAACCAATTGATCCAAACAACCCAGATGGTCCAACATGGCCAACTGATAAGGGTGTTGATGATGTGACCCGTACGATCAGCCGTA
>ALKQ01000076.1 GCA_000440235.1 Streptococcus suis 10581
CTAACATAGCTGAAAGGCCATTATCTGTTAAGGTGGGAAGTTTCGGTTTGAGATAATCTCGAATCCTACGGGATTTTTGTCCCAAGTCTCCCTCTAAGGTGGTGAGAACCGAGGTCGTCTGATTATAGGTGACAGAAGAAAAATAGAATCCAGGATTGACTGCCGTCCATTTTTCAGGAGTTCGAGGCGTGGCTTCTGCTTCTCTTTTTTGATAGCGGATTTCCTGGTAACCATCGGTTGTAACTTTACCTATTTCTTCTCCAACCGTAACACTTGACTGATCCTTTACCCGAATACTTCCGACCGCTTCGTAGGTAAAGATAGCCTCCTTGGTTGAAATACGAACCTGATTTCCACTAATGGCCACCTTCCCAGCTAAAGGAGCTCGTAAGGTTTGACCTGCGGTTGCCTTTAGCTGAGTCTTATCATACAGTTCAGTTGGGGAGTTGTAACCAAAGCGTTTTAAAATGATAAGGGGCTGTCCTCTTGTGTCTTCATTTTCTGTAGAGAAGGGATTAGCCAATTCTTGGTAAAGAGGATAGCGTCCAACTTCTTTAGAGAGGGAGATAAGCTCTTCGTATTCCTTTTGTTCAGCCCTCCCTAGCTTGGTCCACTGTAAAGATGAGCTAGAGCCGGTTAAATCGAGCATGGTTTTTAGATTGTGAGGGTCGCTGTTTAGATGATTCCAAATATCATCTAAGGCATCCGAATAGTGATTGAAACCTAAAAGAGCACTCACATCTCCCCCTAATCCTTCTTTCCAGGGACTTTCTGGGTTCCATTCACTACCATAACGGTAGTTCATAAAAAAGAGAACGTCGTCGATATTGGTCCAATAGTCAACCGTGTCTGTGGACTTCTCTCGATCTCTTTTAGACACTTGAAGCCAAGATTGATTAAGGTCAAATTCATTTTGTTGGACAGGACCACTTCCGGCAAAAATGCCCATAAAAAGAGAAATAACGCCAAGCAAAAGAAAGAGGATAAAGTAGGATTTTATCGCTAGGGGATTGGTTAAGACCGTTCGGATAGGATTAGAAGCAACACGTAGAACAGTTGTCGTTCCTTTAGCGACCTTTCCTGCCTTGGTTTGAGCCAAGCGGTGTCTGACGTTTTTCACTCTCTTTGAGAGCTTATACTCCCACGAAAACTCTTTCGGAGTTCGAGTAAACCCACGACCCCTGGTAAAGTTATACGCACGGTTTGCCTGGGCATAGCTCTGCTTGATGGTGTACTTTCCAAGCTCTTTTCCACTATGAAGAGCTCGCTGACTAGTTGCCTTTTGATAGCGCAACTGCCGAATGTTTTGTCTTCCCTTTACCCAATCGTCTAAGATGTCATTGTCCCGGATGACCTTTTCCACATCTTGTCTCGTTTTGATATAGGCACCTTGTTTCCCCCTACGCTTGATCCGATTGGGAATGTAGGTACTATCTGCCTTTTTACTTCGTTTATAGATGGTTTTAGCGACTTGTTTATCTACTTTCGCTTTATCTAACTCCTTCTTAAAATAAAGAGCTCTCGCAGTAGGTTTCGAGCCTTTATGAAAGCGATAGTCTTTCTTAGCTTGCTTATAGGTTTTCTTGGCCCGTTGATAGGTTGATCTGGCATCTAGTCGAACTGTTTTCGGCACCTGACCTTTTATCTCTTTAGTCTGTTTTTTTACCCTTAACCTTCCTTCTTTCCTAAGCTGTTTTGGATCACTATCGTACATACGTATTCACCTGCTTTCTCATCAGGTATCCGTTGCGACTAATTGATAGAGCTTGGTATGTT
>ALKQ01000077.1 GCA_000440235.1 Streptococcus suis 10581
ACCTGTGCCTTTAGCTTTAGGTCGCAAGACAAAGCGCTCTAAAGATGGGGTTAGATGGATAATCTGTGATAAGACTTCTAAATCTGTTCGTTTGAGTTTCAGAAGCGCTAAGAATTCGCAGTTGGCCACTAGTTTCCTTCCTTCTTCTGTAGAGAGAACTGTTTCAGGGTTCTGAGTAATGCCTATAGGTAGCGCCCCATATTTACGGATTCTAGAATACAATTCGGTAAAGAAGGTAGCTTGTAGACTGTGTTTGAAGTAAAGCTGTAGCTCGTCAAAATAGAGCCAGGTTGTCGTTTCTCCCTGATGGTTAACAACTTGGTTCCAGATATAATCCTGAATAACCAGTAAGGCGAATGGCTTTAATTTTCCGCTTAATTGCTTGAGATTAAAGATAATAAAGCGGCTGTCCATATTGACATTGGTCTGAT
>ALKQ01000078.1 GCA_000440235.1 Streptococcus suis 10581
GAAGAGAAAACAGCCCAGCTCATCTTGAAAGGCTAGGAAATATCAATCCCTCTAAACGTGGTTTGAATGGCGAAGTCTATCTGACGAGTGGACTTGCTCCTACACTAACAAGAGGTAATGGAGAGGGAGCTAAAATCGCCATTCCAGTCTTAACACCAGATAGACTAGAAAAACGGCAACATGGTCGTCGATTTAAGGACAATCAAGACCCTATGTTTACTTTGACCAGTCAAGACAGACATGGGGTTGTTGTCGCAGGAAATCTGCCGACTAGCTTTGACCAGACTGGAAGAGTATTCGATATATCTGGCTTGTCACCGACTTTGACCACCATGCAAGGTGGAGACAAGGTGCCAAAAATTTTGCTGAGGGAGGAGCTGCCATTTCTGAAAATCAAGGAAGCCACAAAAACAGGGTATGCAAAGGCGACTCTTGGAGACTCTGTCAATCTGGCTTATCCAGACTCAACCAAACGTAGGGGACGTGTGGGAAAGGGAATATCCAATACTTTGACGACTTCAGACAATATGGGAGTGGTGGTTGCTGCTCTGGAATATCGACAGGATAAGTGGTATGAAGTCACAGGCATTGTCTTAGAGGGGAAACTTTATCGTCTGAGAATAAGACGACTGACACCAAGAGAGTGTTTCAGACTTCAAGGCTTTCCTGACTGGGCTTATGAAAGAGCAGAGAGTGTTTCTAGTAAGAGCCAACTATACAAACAGGCCGGCAATAGCGTGACTGTCACAGTTATTGAAGCCATTGCCAGAGAATTTAGAAGAACGGAAGAGGAAGAAAAACATGAACCTACTACATAAGAAAAGTATCCTAGAGTGTACTGAATTAGAAGAACGTATTCACCAAGCTGAAACCAATCAGCTATTACAAAAGATACTGTCGCTCCCCAATTTTGATTGTGACTTTGAGGTGACTTTTGAAGATGATTACCACAAAGAGATGAATGATCCCCTATTCTACGAATCCAATCTTCATCGGATTTCGGATTTTTTGGAAACTAGGGATATTAAAAATGGTGTAGATACACTACTGACGAAAGACAATCACCTGGCCTTTCGTGCCTTTGGTGAACATTATTCTGCTAGGGGAAAGGAGGGCATTTTAACGACTCTAGTGACGGTCAAGTGCTTTGGTGAAGGACGGATGCCCATTGATATGAGTCGCTATTTCTCAACTCCTGA
>ALKQ01000079.1 GCA_000440235.1 Streptococcus suis 10581
GTCGCCACGATTTCTTCGCTTTAAGCGTCAATATACGATAAGTTTGAATGAGATGATTCAGCTCATTCTCCAAAAGCCAGACCAAAACCTTCGTCTGCCTCTCATTGTTTGTCAGAATCACGTCTATCCAGCTATTGGGCTAGACGAAGTGCGTACTTTTCTTCCCAGACAGGTAAAAGAAGAGTTGTTTCAGGCCAGTCTGATGAAACAAGTGACAGGGTAGGTGTGAAGATGAATGAACGATTTTGGGACAATTTAGAAATCATTCTGGCAGAAAAAGACCTTACTTGGGCAGAACTAGCTCGCAAAGTATTCAAGGGTCAATATGTTTATCCAAGTGAATTTAATCGCCTCTATCAAAAATTACGGCATTACAAATCTAATCGCCTGATGCCACAAACAAGGTGGGTTGAGCGAATCGTTCTAGTCTTAGACATTGATTATGAAGATTTATTCAAGAGGTGACAATGATAAGGATAGTGTTGTTTTATCTAGCTATACAGCTTAATGGACTTCTGGTGAGTTTATACCTACAAGACTATATGTCGATTAAGGTCTTAGTCCTGCTACAATTGGTCCTATTAAGTGTGACTTGCTTAGAGATTGCCCGTTATAAAACTCTTCAAGCAAAAAAAATAATCTTAAGCAATCGTCTAAGATGGTTGCTTCTTGGTTTTGTGTGTATGGTTGCTTTTGCAGTCTTCATCAGTTTCCTATTTTCAGTTCAGACTAGGAATCAAGCGGTCTTGTTACAAGTAGGAAAGCAGGTTCCTCCTATTATCTTTTTATTGTTTCTGGTCAATGCAAGTCTCCTTGAAGAGATTGTTTATAGGCAATTGCTGTGGGAAAAATTGACATTCCCTTTTGTACAAGTAGTCGTGACCAGTTTTCTCTTTGTTCTATCCCATGGACCCAATCAGATAGGGAGTTGGCTCATGTATAGCTGTCTTGGCTTGACCTTGGCTGCTGTTCGATTGAAAACTGATTGTATGACGGCAATCGCCTTACATTTACTTTGGAATAGTTTGGCTTATGTCGTAACTTTCTTGTGATACCAAAATCAAGAGTGTTTCCGTATTATGGAAACACCTTATGTTTGATAGGGAATCGAAAAAAAGAGGAGGTCACCATGTCATCTGAACAACAAGAACGTCAAGCGATGCAATACGTGGAAAGAAGTAGTTTATTGACAGTTAGAACCCTCTTAAAACTCTTAGAATGGTCGGCTAGGCAAGCCTTAGCTCAAGATTCAGCTTATAAGATTGGGGTTCAAAAACTGGAAGAACTCC
>ALKQ01000080.1 GCA_000440235.1 Streptococcus suis 10581
CCCTTACGCCATTGAAGCGATAGATGTTAGTAAAGACATACTGGATAAGCCAATCGATGTGGAGAAATTTAAGGAGTTGATGGAGTCAGAAAAACTGCCAATCGCAATTAGTTGGCAAAAAGACTATCTCTACTTTTATGCCAAGGATAAGACCTTGCTCGATCATCACTTGGATGAATTGTTGAAGAAACTGATGTCTAGTCCAGAGAAGCTAGAAGGTTTAACCTTTGATAAAACCTTGGATCAAGAGATAGAACTGGCCAAAGAGAAAATTAGAGTGACAGAACCTTCGGCAGTCAAAACCAAGGAGGTGACCTTGTAATGTATTCCAGGCAAAAAGCATTTGTCTTTGGTCTCTTGGGGCTCGCCTTTGGCTATTTCTGCCATCGTCTAACTCTACTCTATGATAGTTTAACCAATGCCCCACCTATGGAACGATTTGCCTACCTCTTAGGAGAGGGGCTAAATCAAGTCTTCAATCCTTTATGGCTTTTTGCTTTTACTCAAAAATCTCTTCTTGCCTTTATCCTTGGAATACTAACGATCACACTAGTCTATCTTTATGTATCGACAGGACAGAAAGTCTATCGAGAAGGGGAAGAATACGGTTCTGCACGATTTGGAACCAGTAAGGAAAAGCGGAACTTTTACAGTAAGAATCCTTTCAATGACACGATTTTGGCTCGTGATGTTCGTCTAACCTTGTTGGAAAAGAAGAAACCCCAGTTTGACCGAAATAAAAATTTGATTGTCATTGGGGGTTCTGGTGCAGGTAAGACCTTTCGCTTTGTGAAACCCAACCTTATCCAACTTAATTGTTCCAATATTGTCGTAGATCCGAAAGACCATTTGGCTGAAAAGACAGGCAAGCTCTTTTTAGAAAACGGTTATCAGGTCAAGGTTTTAGACTTGGTTAATATGACCAATTCAGACGGTTTTAATCCCTTTC
>ALKQ01000081.1 GCA_000440235.1 Streptococcus suis 10581
AGATTTTTACAATCCTCCAGGAAGTTCCAAGCAAGAGCAGGAAGCAAGACGTAAGCGTGGCCGTTATCCAGCCTTTTCTGAGATTGGTAAACTCATCAAACTCTTATCGAAGGGAGACAATCAGGACAAAAGTGTACTTGAAGTCCTGTTTGAAGATTACGCTAAAAAATACGGTCACGAAAACTTTACCATGCGAAACTGGGCGGATTTCCAAAACTATAAGGATAAGACCTTGGATTCGGTGATTGCGGTCACAACAGCAAAATTTGCTCTCTTTAATATCCAATCGGTGATTGATTTGACGAAAAAAGATTCTATGGACTTGAAAACGTGGGGCACTCAGAAGACCATGGTCTACCTTGTTATTCCAGATAATGATACGACCTTTCGTTTTCTTTCTGCATTATTTTTCTCTACGGTTTTCTCCACTTTGACCAGACAGGCTGATGTTGACTTTAAAGGGCAACTGCCGATTCATGTTAGAAGCTATCTGGATGAGTTTGCGAATGTCGGAGAAATCCCAGACTTTGCCGAACAAACCTCAACAGTTCGTTCTAGGAATATGAGTCTTGTGCCTATTCTCCAAAATATTGCTCAACTCCAAGGACTTTATAAGGAAAAAGAGGCTTGGAAAACTATACTGGGGAACTGTGACAGCCTCCTCTATTTGGGTGGAAATGACGAGGAAACTTTCAAATTTATGAGTGGTCTATTAGGTAAACAAACCATTGATGTCAGAAGTAGCAGTCGCTCTTTTGGGCAGACTGGTTCAAGTTCGACCTCTCACCAGAAAATTGCTCGTGACTTGATGACGGCTGATGAAGTAGGGAATATGAAACGAGATGAGTGTCTTGTACGCATTGCAGGGGTTCCTGTTTTTCGAACCAAGAAATATTTTCCGCTCAAACATAAGAATTGGAAATGGCTTGCGGATAAGGAAACCGATGAACGGTGGTGGCACTATCATATCAATCCCCTAACCGCTGAGGAAGAGTTAGATTTGTCAGGCCATAAAATAAGGGATTTAAGCACAGAAACGACACTACATTAATAGAAATGAGGAATTATATGAATCAAAAAATAACAGGCTTTGTTTACGGAGTGGACGCCAGCTCCATGTTCTCTCAAGCCATGTCTCTATTACAAAAAGGCTTAATTGCAGTAGGAGCCTTTCTTGTTGTCATGGGCATTATCAACCTTTCAACCAACATTAAAGATGGTGGGCCAGGTGTCCGAAATGCCATTCTAGAAATTGTTGGTGGGGTCATGGTGGGAGCCGCTGGTGCTTTTGTGACACAGATTACCATTTAGGGGAGGACAGCACATGACATGATAATGAATTTTACGTCACCTTTTGTATTTCTAGCCTCTGAAAAAGTATCTAGCGATAGCCTTTTTGAAGGGTTTCAAGTGGATTTAGAATCAACCGCCAACTTGGTTAAGTCACTAGCGGACTTTAATCCGACGGTTTGGTCTTACATGACAGCCATTACCAAGGGTATTATGCAGCCCTTGGGAGTAGCTATTCTTGCGGTAGTTCTTGTACTCGAATTTTCAAAAATGGCCAAGAAAATCGCAAACTCAGGCGGTGCAATGACCTTTGAAGCCATAGCACCTATGATTGTCAGCTACATCATGGTCGCGGTCGTGATTACCAATACGACGGTTATTGTGGAAGCCATTATTGCCATTGCCTCTTATGTTATTGAACAAGTGGCAAGTCTTGTCACGAATGGTGGTGCTAATTATGATACCATCTCAGGCATTAAGGGATCTGGAATTGTAGGAAAAATGATTATTGGCTTTTTTGCGATTCTCATTTGGTTGGTACGAATGGCCAGCATCATGGTTGTCAATATCTTGATTACCATTCGCTTTATCCAACTCTATCTGATGATACCTTTTGCCCCTGTTACCATTCCGACCTTCCTTAGTGATGATTGGAGAAGTGTTGGGATTGGTTACCTTAAAAACATCATGGTCTATGCCGTTCAAGGTATTTTGATTTTTCTAATTGTATCTCTTGTTCCCTTGTTTGAATCGGCTGGAAAGATTGCCGTATCAAATGGAGCTGGAGTTATGGAATCACTCGCCATTATGTTTGGTGGCTTGGTACAGGCCATATTGTTAATCATTGCCTTAGTTGGCAGTCAACGAACCGCCCGAAGTATTTTGGGCATGTAGGAGGAAGGGAGTCATTATCTCGCCTCCTCTTTTTATAGCTTACTTAGATTGGAGAACATTTATGAACACTCGTGTCTTTAAGGACATCTCAAAGGTTCAACACAGGGCATGGCTAGGATTTACAACTAGACAGGTTATTTTTGTATTTCCAGCCGTCGTCCTAACCATTTTGGTATTGGGCTTGAACTTATTTTACTGGCAATTTGGGGATTGGTTTGTCTATGGTTTTGTTTTTAGCATTACCATTCCACTCATGTTATTTGGGGTCTATCGCCCTAATGATTTACCATTTGAAACCTACCTCAAGTACCGTTTTCATTATGAACTAACAGTACCAGATCGTACATTTACTGGAAGAAAAGGAGACCAACGTGAAAAAATTAAAACACTCAATGAAACCAAAGACCTCTTCTAATGACCAAAAGCAAAAGACGAAAACACAGAAGCAGGAGATCAGACCTTCTACCGTAAATACGTTAGCCTATCAAGGGCTTTTTCAGAATGGCCTTATGCAGGTCAGCCCAAGCTATTTCTCACAAACATATCTCTTAGGAGATGTCAATTATCAAACAGTTGGCTTAGATGATAAGGGAGCTATTGTTGAGAAATATTCCGATTTAATCAATTCACTGGATGATCAGACCAATTTCCAACTGACTATTTTCAATCAAAAAGTTAATTTGGAAAAATTCCGTAAGAGTATTCTCTA
>ALKQ01000082.1 GCA_000440235.1 Streptococcus suis 10581
TTTTTCAGCCGTCAAGTTTCTTTCATTTGCCAAGAGCGACCAAACACCAAAACTAGCTTTTCGTTCTCTGTCTCAAATTGGAGAATATTTCAAGAGTGGCTTTTCAGAGATTGATGTATCTCTTGGTTTGCTCGGTGGAGAGGAGCGAGTGAATGTCCTTGCGGATATGTTACGAGGCGAAAATCATTTACCGTTCTCTTACAAGGATTTGACCCTCTCAGGTCAATCCACCAAACACTTTATTGCCCCAACCTACCTTTCCTTTAAACACAAGAATCATATTGAATTGGACGATCGATTATTACAGATTGTCTATGTTCGTGACTATGGCATGGAGCTAGGGGATAAATTTATTCGAGACTTAATGCAGTCAGATTTGGAAGTGATGATTAGTCTACATGCTAAAGGCTCTACCAAGTCTGAAACCATGACCAAGCTGCGAACCAAGAAGACCTTGATGGAATCGCAAAAGATTGGGGAACAACAAAAGATGGCTCGGACTGGAATCTATTTGGAGAAGGTCGGCCATGTTCTTGAAAACAATATCGATGAAGCTGAGGCTCTTCTTCAAACCATGACCCAAACAGGAGATAAACTGTTTGACACCGTATTTCTAATTGGCGTGCTGGCGGATACTGAAGATCAACTCAAACAATCTCTTGATATTATCAAGCAAGTTGCAGGGTCTAATGATATGATTATTGATAATTTGACCTATATGCAAGAAGCTGCCTTTAATAGTCTCTTGCCATTTGGGAAGAACTATCTCGAAGGTGTTTCTCGGTTTCTATTGACTTCAAACATTGCCGTGAATGCACCTTGGACTTCCGTAGATATTCAGGACAAGGGTGGGAAATTTTATGGTATCAATCAAATCTCAAGTAATATCATCAGTATTGACCGTGGTAAGTTAAATACTCCGTCAGGTTTGATTTTAGGGACTTCTGGAGCGGGCAAAGGGATGGCGACAAAACATGAAATCATCTCTACTAAGCTCAAGGAAGCAGATTGCGATACTGAAATTATTATTGTTGACCCAGAAAACGAGTACAGCATTATCGGTCAAGCCTTTGGTGGGGAGAGTATTGATATTGCCCCAGATTCTACTACCTTCTTAAATGTCTTAGATCTATCTGATGAGAATATGGATGAGGATCCGGTTAAGGTTAAGTCCGAATTTCTCTTGTCTTGGATAGGAAAGCTCTTAGACCGCAAAATGGATGGTCGTGAAAAATCCTTGATAGATCGTGTGACACGCTTGACATATAAGCATTTTGACACACCGTCCTTGGTCGAATGGGTCTTTGTCTTAGCTCGACAACCTGAACAGGAAGCTAAGGACTTGGCACTGGATATGGAACTCTATGTGGAAGGGTCGCTGGACATATTTTCACATAGGACCAATATTAAAACAGACAGTCATTTCCTGATTTACAATGTCAAAAAGTTAGGCGATGAATTAAAACAGATTGCCCTCATGGTTATCTTTGACCAGATTTGGAATCGTGTGGTGAAAAATCAAAAACTAGGGAAGAAGACCTGGATTTACTTTGATGAAATGCAGCTATTGTTGCTGGATAAGTACGCTTCTGATTTCTTCTTCAAACTTTGGAGTCGTGTCCGTAAGTATGGGGCGATACCGACAGGTATTACTCAGAATGTAGAAACGCTTCTTTTGGATGCCAATGGCAGACGCATTATTGCCAATAGCGAGTTCATGATTCTTTTAAAACAGGCTAAGAGCGATCGCGAAGAATTGG
>ALKQ01000083.1 GCA_000440235.1 Streptococcus suis 10581
GCATATGCTTGGGCTTTCTAAAGAGCTGGAGAAGTACTTAGTTAATCCTGAAAAAGGGGCAGGCTTAATTAAGGCCGGTTCCACCGTTGTCCCATTCAAGAATAAGATTCCACAACACACCAAGCTCTTTGACATCATGAGTACGGACCCTGAAAAAATGAGGACATGAGATGAAAGAGGATAAAAAGCTAGTCAAACAGGCTAGGCAAAACTTTCGAAGCAACTTAAAATCAGCTCGTATGCATTATCGTAAAGAAGTTAGGACCTCAAAACAGACTGTTCCTAAAAAAGGAAGATTTCGAAAATCAGCCAAAAATTCTCTGTTTCAGGAAAAGAAAATAGAGTTAAAAGGAAATCTACTCAGTAGCCAAAAGGAAGCAGAAGAGAAGTTCATAAAGGAAATTACCTATGTTTCTCCTAGACTGTTGAAGGTAAAGGAAATCAAGAACTATCGACTTCCGCAAGCTCAAGAACGTTTGCGGACGGCAAGAAAACATCTGTCAGAAGTGAAACTAAGTGAGAAACAACAGGTAGTTAATCCCAAGTTTACTTTCCAAAAAGAAAATCCTTCCCTGGAGTCTCGCTTTCAGTTTCACCAAGAAAAATCATTTGATCGACTCAGTGCAGAAAAAGACGTAAGTTCTGCCAAGCGTGAGGTTAAACAACTCAAGAAAGTCCAAAAGACTAAGAAAAACTCTACCAAAGTCAAAGTTGGATTAGGCTTAGCTGCATCTGAATCCCTTGACCTGATAGCACAGGATGATGATTTAGGTGGACTTAGAACCCTAAAGGATACTAGCCTGAAAGTCAGACGCAATGGCAGGTTTACCTATCAAGCAGGTAAGGTGGCAGTAAAAAGTGGTCAGACTGGTGTGCGGATTACCAAAACAAAATTTTCTCATGGAAAGGAACGATTCCAGAACTTCAAAAAGGGAAAAGGATTCACACGCCAGAAACCTCTTAAACCAAGAAGACGCTACCAAACCTTTTTAAAGCATGCCAGAAAACAAAGTGTCGCAGGAATTAAGGGGATTGCACAAGCCATTAAAGGAAGTATGACTTTCTTTTCTGTCCTTGCGGGAAATCCTTTGACTTGGATTGTCTCAGGCATTCTCTTGATACTCCTTTTGATGATGAGCTTTTTCATGAGTGTTTCAGGTAGTAGTGTCATTCAACAAGATGAGATAGAATTGAGTAAGAGCTACACCCACATGACGTTAGAAGATGCGGAACATACAAGAACCAACGAAAAGGGAATTACCTTTTACACTAAGATTGATGAGGTTATGGTTTACATGAATCATCAATACCAAGACTACAAGCTCGACGATTTCATGGAAACAGGAGATGCGACCTACAAAGCATTTCTCAGTCAGGTGTGGACGGACTTAAATGGTGGAGATTCTATTAAATCCATGTCTGACTTATATAAAGAACCTGCTTACAAGCTGTCTGATGAGGACCAGGAAGAACTAAAGGAATTGACCGAAGAAGGCAACTATCTAGCCCTTCAAGAATTGGACAATCCCTTTCAGGGACAGACTGACGAGGATAGCTTAAGCATGACCTACCGATATGGGTATGAGGTCATTGATGAGAAACCAACGCTTCATCATCATATCATCTTAGAAGCGAAAGAAGGTCAAGTCATTGTAGCTCCGATGGATGGCAAGGTATCTCTTGATGGAGAGAACGTTGTTTTGACATCTGGTAAGGGAGTGAATAAGACTAAACTAACCTTGTTTGGCATTCATTCAGGCCGAGTGAGTGAACATCAACAAGTCTTGGCAGGAGATATTATTGGTCAGACCAAAGACGGAACGGGTCTAAAAGTCACCTATCAAAAGGTTGATGATGACACGGATAAGTTGGTCTATGTCAATCCAGCATTCTACTTTCCAAAAGTGATTCAGGTTCAGACCACCATTCTTCCAACTATCGGTCAGTTTGGCGGCGATGAGTTCGAGAGAGCCAAGGCAATTTATGACTATCTTAAAAGCAAAGGTGCGACCAATCAAGCTATCGCAGCCATTCTAGGTAACTGGTCGGTAGAATCCTCCATTAATCCAAAACGAGCTGAAGGCGACTATTTATCTCCACCTGTTGGTGCGACAGATAGTTCGTGGGATGATGAGGGCTGGCTCTCACTTAATGGTCCAACTATATACAATGGACGTTACCCAAATATTCTCAAACGTGGTTTAGGCTTAGGCCAATGGACAGATACCGCGGATGGGTCACGCAGACATACTTTATTGTTGGAATATGCCAAAGGAAAACATCAAAAATGGTATGACTTAGGCTTACAACTGGATTTCATGTTGTATGGGGATAGTCCTTATTACACCAACTGGTTAAAGGACTTCTTCAAAAATTCAGGCAGTCCAGCTAGTCTTGCCCAGCTCTTTCTCATTTACTGGGAAGGAAATAGTGGTGATAAGCTACTTGAACGTCAAACACGAGCCAGTGAGT
>ALKQ01000084.1 GCA_000440235.1 Streptococcus suis 10581
AAGACCTTTTTGAAAACTCTATTCCAGGAGGTGGTGACGGTATGGGTTACGCTTACGGCCAATGTACTTGGGGAGTCGCAGCCCGTATCAATCAACTAGGTCTAAAACTCAAAGGTAAAAACGGTGAGAAGATTCCAATTATCAGTACCATGGGCAATGGCCAAGATTGGGTACGAACAGCCGCAAGTCTCGGTGGAGAGACAGGGACAAGTCCACAAGAAGGAGCTATCCTTTCCTTTGCGGGAGGAGGACATGGCACCCCAACAGAATACGGACATGTGGCTTTTGTGGAGAAAGTCTACCCAGACGGTTCATTCCTTATCTCAGAAACCAACTACAATGGCAATCCAAACTATACCTTCCGTAAATTATCTGGAGTGGATAGTAGCTTGAGTTTTGCTTATACGACGAAATAATCTCCAGAAAGATAGTTGTCGTTTTGTCCCAAATATTGTATAATATTTGGGACAAGGTGGTGAGGAATTGATTAACATAAAGTCTAAAATTAATAGTAAGATTGATAATCTGCCAGACGGCGCAGTCTTTATTTCAAATGATTTTTTAGAGCTCGCTGATTATGAGACAATTAGAAAAAATTTGAATCGATTTGTTAACGATGGAACGATTCAACGTATTGTAAACGGTGTGTATTACAAACCAAGGTTTATTGAGTTGATTGGGGAATTTGAGTCTCCTTCAATAAATGAAGTGGCTATTGCCATTGCTAGAAAATATAATTGGACAATTGCACCTTCAGGGAACACAGCTCTAAATTTATTAGGGTTGTCAACACAAGTTCCAGCTCAATGGACATATATTTCTGATGGACGGTATGTAAATTTTTTAATTGGAAATACGAAGCTAGTATTCAAGCGAACAACAAACAGTACCATTTCAAATATGTCACAATTAACTGCACTAGTTATTCAAGCCATCAAAGCTATTGGAAAAGATAATATTTCAGAAGAACAGATTCTTTATCTTAAGAAAAGGTTAACTAAAAGTGATAAAGAGAAACTTCTTGAGGAAGGCAAGACTACCAGTGCATGGATTTATAAAATCTTGAAAAAAATAGGAGAATCCTAAAGATGCTAGAATTTAAAAAAATTTCCAAAGACGACCTTCAAGCCATTATTAGAAATGCTGCGGAGAGACTTGGTATCAATGAAGTGATCGTTGAAAAAGATTATTGGGTTTGTTTCGTACTCAACTATCTCTTTACAAAGAGTGAATGGAAGGATGCTTTTACATTTAAAGGGGGTACAAGTCTTTCTAAGTGCTATGATTTAATTAAGCGATTCTCAGAAGATATTGATTTAATCTTGGATTGGCAGGTTATTGGATATGGTAAAGACGAACCGTGGCAATCCCGTTCAAATACGCAACAGGACAAGTTCAATAAGGAATCAAATTTAAAAGCAGAAGACTTTCTTGTGAATACTTTAATTCCACAGATGAGGTTAGATTTTGCGAAACTGATTGAAGATGATTTTCAAATTAGTATAGATGTAAATGACCAACAAACAGTACTTTTTGAATATCCGACAAGTTTCCAATCAGAGTATGTGAAGCAAGTCATTCGCTTAGAAATTGGTGCTTTAGCTGCCTGGACACCCTCTGAAATGGTAGAGATTACTCCTGATTTATACAAGGTTTATCCTATGCTATTTGTGGGAGATAGTATTTCAGTTAGGACTGTTTTACCTGAGAGAACCTTTTGGGAAAAAGCTACAATTTTACATCATGAGGCAAATAGACCAGCAGATAGTAAAATCCCTATACGCTATGCACGGCATTATTATGATATTTACTGTCTTGCCCATTCGATTTATAAGAATAGAGCCTTTATGAATCAAGAGTTATTGGAGAAAGTTGTTTCATTTAAGGAAAAATTTTATCCTCGAAAATGGGCAAAATATGAAGACGCAACTATTGAACGAATCAGATTACTTCCAGATGATTACAGATTGAATGAAATTGAATCAGATTACAACCAGATGAAAGAAATGTTTTATGGGTCTGTGCCATCATTTGAAGAGTTGTTAACAACTATCGCTAATTTAGAAAAAGAAATTCATAAACTTTAGACATCAATTATTTTAGTCACCCACTTTTATGGGTGGCTTTTTTTCTTTTCCCTCAATTTATTGTGATAACAAAATCAAGCCTTCTTTTTTATGATGGTATTGAACTTGGGCTACTAGCTGTACAAAAAA
>ALKQ01000085.1 GCA_000440235.1 Streptococcus suis 10581
AATCCATGCCTTTTTAACCCAACAGATTGTTGGAGAAGGTGGTGTAGCTTCTTCTTGGAATTTCCCGGAAGCCTACCGGTCTCAAGTGACTATTTTCCCTAGTCAAGCAGCTCTCACAACACAAGCAGGGAGTGGTTATCCACCTGGTCAGTGTACCTGGTATAGCTACAATAGGCTTGTGGAACTAGGGTCTATTACAGACCTATCTGGAAGCTATGGCTATCTTGGAAATGGGCAAGATTGGGTCAGAAACTTAGTGGCTAAAGGTTGGTCCTATAGCATGACGCCAACAAAAGGGGCAGTCGTCTCTACAGTCGGTGGATTTGACGGAACTCCTCCTCAGTATGGGCATGTAGGGATTGTGGAAGCTGTTAACCCAGATGGAAGTTTTCTTGTGTCTGAGTGCAACTGGGGCGGTGTCCAGGATAAAATTCATTGGCGAGTCTGTCGTCCAGCTCCATACTATAGCTTTGCGAAACCAAAATAAAAGAAAAAAGGAAATAGACATCAAATGAAAATGATCGATACAGAAAAACTGAAACTCTTACAGCTCATTGGACTAGGTATGGCCGCGGTAACGGTTCTTGGCTTAGTGTTCTGGTTTAGTGTGGCTGGTAGCTCGAAAGCACCCACAAAGGCAGAAAAGCCACCAATAGCCAAACAAGTCGAAGGAGGAGAGTTGACACAAGAGTATATCAAATCCTTCCTCAGTGCCTACTTTACAAAGAAGGACCTGGGAGAGAATAGAAACCGCTACCTGCCCTTTATGACAGAAGCAGCCTATACACAAGAAGTCAATACCGAAGAAGAACCAACCAATCAAACCTATAAGGGCTATGTGGTAGATACCAAACTCAAATCTGCGACCATCTACATCGATAGCGAAAATAACGATGTCCTCGCCCAGGTTTCCTATACCCAAACGCAATTAC
>ALKQ01000086.1 GCA_000440235.1 Streptococcus suis 10581
TCTCATTGTGGATACCTTAACAGCTGATCAAACCGCAACGCTGCCAACCCTTAACCAACCTACCCAATCAATAGAAGGAGAAGAAACCCATGACTAAATTAGAACATTTGAAGAATCAACGTCGAAAGGCAGAAGAGAAACAAGCAGATTACCTCGCTAAAGCCAAAAAAGAGGAGGAGAAAATCAAAGAGCTAGACACCCAAATCATTTTAGCCAAATACGAAGAACACTCAGATTATTTAGCAAAACACCACCTCACCTGGGCAGATATTAAGCGCCAGATAGAAGAAGGAAAGCTGAAAGGAGAAACAAAGCATGTACCGTTTAACCAATCTGACCTTGGACACGATAACGACCTATAAGAATAAGGACTTGGTTTACCAAGCTCTGGATAGAGAAAACGCCAAGGTTAAGCACCTAGAAGCTCAAAGTCTACTTCTAGTGGAGGAATTGGATAAAAAGGGAGTCGTCCTATCCCAGGAAGAAATTGTCCTTCCCTTTGACGGCATCGCAGATGGTCTATTTCTGAGAAAGGAAAAGGTAGAAGAGCCGACAGAAAAGCCCCTTCCGTTTTGGAAGAGGGGCACGTCGCAAAAACAAGAGCCAGTCGTTTTATCACGACCTCAAAAAGAAGAAACGGTCCAAAAACGAAAATCCCTACGTCTGTTACCTTCTCTTTTACTTGGGATGGTAACAGTTAGTTTCCTTGCTTTAGGCTACACAGTGTTTCTGGTTCTAGCGCAGAAAGAAGAAATGCGTACACTCTCTCATCAAATAGAGACCGTAAAAACCATCCAAAAGGAAAGTGGACATCTGGATGCAGTCGTCCGCTATTTCCTTCCTCGTTACTATTCAGAAGCCGCAGAACTAGGGGATTTTGTCTCCTCCAAACTCCAGCTAAACCACCAACCAGGTCAACTCCAGTCCGTGATTCTGGAGAATGTCGAACAAACGGAAGACCAGCTCTATCACCTAACCTATGTTCTCTCTCTAAAAGAAGATGGGGCAAACCAACAAAAGCGCCTAGAGCTAACACTTCAAGTAGAACCCACCTCTCTCTATGGCTACTTGATTGTAGACCATCCCAAAGAGACAGCCTACCCATAGAAGGAGAATCAGATGGATCAAGAAAAAACAACCCATTCCATAGCACTAAAAGGGAAAATAACAGTAGAAAACGTGATTGCGGCGCTTTATACGGTAGCCAAAGCATTGCATGATAACCGCCAATATAAGATGGAACATCGGACCTTCGAGGGAGAAGCCCGCTT
>ALKQ01000087.1 GCA_000440235.1 Streptococcus suis 10581
CTTGTAGGGCTTTTCTTATGTCTTTGTTTCCAATCCTTCTATCGCTATTACCTCCTGTCGACAGATGCCGTTCCCTTTATGGGGATGCTTCGGATGAGGTGGTTAGTGGAACATCTAGAACAATTCTCCTTGACCTTCTCACTTGAACCACACTTCCTATATGCAGGTCTCCTTGGTTTTCTTCTTCCCTTATTGGCTTATGTCTCAGGAGACAGACAGGTCTATCGAACAGGAGAAGAACAAGGGAGTGCTCGCTTTGCGACCTTAA
>ALKQ01000088.1 GCA_000440235.1 Streptococcus suis 10581
CTTTGTATTGCCTAATCTTATGCAGCTGAATTCTAATTTTGTGGTCACAGACCCCAAAGGAAACCTGGTTCACGAAACTGGTAAGATGTTAGAAAAGCATGGCTATGCGGTCAAGGTCTTTGACCTTATCCGCCTAACAAACTCCGATCGCTTTAATGTATTTGAGTATATGAGGTCTGAGCTGGATATTGATCGAATCTCAGAAGCTATTACGGAAGGAACGAAAAAGAGTGAACATATGGGAGAAGATTTCTGGGTACAGGCAGAACTCATGTTGCAGCGGGCGCTCATTGGTTATCTTTATTTTGATTCTAAGGATCCGAAAACAGGTGTTTCTCACTACACCCCTCATTTGGGACACGTGGCCGACCTCTTACGCCATCTGTATCGAGAAGATCCGGATAATCCAAGCCCAGTTGAGCAGATGTTTGAAGAGCTAGAAGAACACCAACCAGGTAACTATGCCTATAAGCAGTGGAAACTCTTTCAGAACTTTAAAGGCGAGACTCGAAACAGTGTCGTTGCGATTCTATCAGCTCGTTATTCCATCTTTGATCACCAGGATGTCAGAAACTTAATTAGCACCGATACGATGGAAATGGATACCTGGAACACCCATAAGACCGCTGTCTTTATTGCGATTCCTGAAACCAATAACGCCTTTAACTTCTTATCTTCTATCCTCTTTGCGGTCGGCTTTGAAGTGCTGACCCATAAGGCAGATGCCATTTTACAAGGAAAGGTTCCAGGTTATAGCAGACAGAATTTAAGACATATTCAGTTTATCTTAGATGAATTTGCGCAAATTGGCCGGATTCCAAACTTTGCCCAAGTTCTTTCGTCTATTCGAAGTCGAGAGATGTCCATTAAAATCATTATCCAAGCCGTGAACCAATTGGAGTCCCTTTATAAGAGTGACTGGAAAACAATCTTTA
>ALKQ01000089.1 GCA_000440235.1 Streptococcus suis 10581
ATTGGTCTTTATCTCCAAGCAACATGTCTTTAAAGACCAAAAAGCCAGTGTCTATGACCACCCAAGGCACGTAGAGATTGCTCATTCTCCACAGGATGAAAATTGGTATGACTATATCCGGTTGGGAACAGATATCGACGGACTATTGCTATATACAGATGATGCGACCTCAACATTTGAACAGCTAACTGCAGCTTAAGTAGAAAGGAAGAAGAAATGACAGAAACACAGGTAAGACTAGGCTATTTTGAAAGTATTTGCCAGGTCTTGGCACTAGAAACAGAAGATTTGACTGTGGAACACCCAAATATCTGGAAACTCATTCAGACGGCAGATGAGGCAACCTTCTATCGATTGGCTCCTCATCTCTTTCTAACAAGAGACCGAACAGAACCTCTTCTAGCTTATCCATTAGAAGCTACAAAAGAAGAATATGAACGGTTTCGTCGATTACTAAAAGGAGAATAAGTATGGTCTTTACAAAAGCACAAGCCAAGGCTCTGTCCATCTTAGAGGTCGCAAAACGCCTAGGAATGGAGATGGAACGGAGCTCGCACAAGGAATATTACTGGAAAGAACACGACTCATTTAAAATCAATACTGTAAAAAATACCTGGACATGGTATTCTCGAACTGGGAAATTTGGGGATACGATTGATTTAGTCAGAGAAATAAAAGGGGGGAGCTATAGGGACGCGATGACCTTCTTGGAGACTGGGAACTTCCCAGAAGCCACCATTGTAGAAGAAGAGCGCAAACACTTTAGATATACGTTAGCCCCGTATGAACAACCCTTTAGGAAAGCAAGAAGCTACCTCAAACAGACGAGAGGTTTGTCTGATGAGACGATTGATTTCTTCTTGGAAAAGGGTGTGCTGGCAGAAGCAAGCTACCGAGATAGAGATGGCTACGTGGAGGATGTCCTAGTCTTTAAATTTCTGGATCGGAACCATCACATCGTCGGAGCGAGCCTACAAGGTCTCTCTTCTTTTCCAGATCGTCATG
Organism: Streptococcus suis 10581; assembly: GCA_000440235.1. Classification (GTDB taxonomy): domain Bacteria; phylum Bacillota; class Bacilli; order Lactobacillales; family Streptococcaceae; genus Streptococcus; species Streptococcus suis_F. The sequence goes on from ALKQ01000089.1 coordinate 1,006, forward strand.
AAGGCAAGGGCTACCTCAAGAAAATCATGTATCAATCAGAAGGAGTCGCCGGTTTAAACATAGCTATCGGCTCTCCTAAGCGTCTAATTGTAGCAGAAGCTCCAATTGACCTTATGAGCTATTATGAGCTCCATAAGAATGAATTAGAGGATGTCTGTTTAGTTGCGATGGATGGTTTAAAGGAAGGAACACTGTCTCGCTATGCCATGGAAGTCCTCCAGGAAAGAGGAGCCGCAAAGGAAGTTGTTTTGGACTACACACAATCGAAAGACGTACGTCAAGCGTCAAACTTTCTATCTGAGACAGCCTGTTTAACGAATTTGTTTCATGATAACAATCATCAGGATTTCCTCACTCTTGCGGTAGACAATGATAAGGCTGGTCAAGACTTTATTGATCAGCTACAGGAGAAAAAAATTCCAGTTGTTGACGGAAGACCACCTAAGGTAACTAATGAGAAGAAAATGGACTGGAACGCTTATCTCCAGCTAAAAAAGAAAGGACAACTAATGGAACATCAAAATAAACGCCTCACTCAAAACAAAGAAGTTGAACCACACCGAAAGGAAACAAAGTCTAAAAAAACAAAAACAGCAGAAGAACATTATTTCGATTGGATTGAGAGGATGGCAGCTACTGTACAGGAACAGCTACAACTTCCATCCCCTCCCAAATTAGCGTCTGAATTAGAAGCTGTAGTCGGACCGTTTATCACAACTGACTTAGATCGATTATTTGCCAGACGTCTCTCCTTAGCATTAGATACCTATCGAGTTGAATCATCACAGATTTTATCTGTACA
>ALKQ01000090.1 GCA_000440235.1 Streptococcus suis 10581
TCCACTTGCCCTCTAAATTGTCTAAAGTCATGGTCTGTGACCTCTTTAATGTCATGGTATTCTATTTCCCCTTCTGTGTTAAACATGGCTTTATAAGATGTTCTGGCAAATTTATCAATTTCACAAAAGCCCACGCATTTATGACCCTGTGATTCCATTCCTAGCCTAAAACCACCTATCCCAGCAAATAAATCTAAAAATTTCATTTTTCCTCACTTTCCAACTAAAAAAGAGCCTTACACTTGTAAAACTCTTGCTTATATATGATCATCCATTTCTGGTGCACGGATGATTTCAACAATCAAAATGATGATAGAAATCAGATAGATTCCGCCTAGTATCCACCAAATCACCTTATTCACCTCCCTTTACTTCTTGTCGTCTCAGTTGCTTGGTCCACTCTGACAGCACTCCATTAAATACGTATTCAGCTATTACTTCCGCTGACCTAGCAAATCGCATATGTTCCAAAGCATACTGATAACGGTCACTAAAATAAATCATGGCATAGTCACTAGCTGACTGAGATAGACCTGTCTGTCTTAACTGGTCATGAACCAAACCCCAAATATAGTCTCGATCGTACTTGGTCACGCCATCGACTTTTGAAGTAAAGTTTTCTTCTTGTTTCTCATCTACTAGCTGCCTCTCCTCCTCGTCCTCAATAAGGAAATCACTCCCTTCAGTTTCACTATATTCAGTCTCACTTCCTTCAGTCTCACTAGGGGCTGAATATAAGACCGGCCCCGTCTTTCTTTGAGACCCCCCTAGTGTTTTTTTAACACTAGCCCCGTCTGTATGTAAGACTGGGGTAGTTTCATGTTCTAATTCCCCCAAGTAAATTTTATTTGCCATTCGACCTCTTTCACTAGAGGACTGTTGGACTTCATCAATTAAGCCATATTCGCGTAAGGTTTTCTTGATAGAGAGTAGTTTTGACTTTGAACAGCCTAATAGTGCCATCAGATTTGAATTGGAATAAATCAAATAAATAGCCCCATCCTCATCAATCCAACCTTTACTCA
>ALKQ01000091.1 GCA_000440235.1 Streptococcus suis 10581
AACTTCATCGATTAAGCCATATTCGCGTAAGGTTTTCTTGATAGAGAGTAGTTTTGACTTTGAACAGCCTAAAAGTGCCATCAGATTTGAATTGGAATAAATCAAATAAATAGCCCCATCCTCATCAATCCAACCTTTACTCAAAGACAGCTCCAACCTATCTTTTAAAACCGCGTAGGCTACCTTAACCTCCAACTTCATATCCTTATAACGTTCACTCTCAAACAAAATTTTAGGGAGTTTATAATAACGCTCTGATGTCTGATACTGATTAGCGGTAATTCGTTTCATGATTGTCCCTCCAAGACTAAAATTCCAACATTTCCAAATTCATCAAATCGGATTAAACCTACTTGTTCCAATTCATCAACCAGATGAGTTGCTTTCTCAATATCAACTCCTAAAATAGCCACGAGATGACACATCACGATTTGGCGTGATGATTGTTCCTTCTTTTTCATGAATTCCTCCTTAAAATAAAAAAACGAGAACACTTATTAAAATGTTCTCGCTGAACTATTATATTTTATGACGTATCTATTTTTTGTCTACGCAGTCGACATCCAAACAGACATTCACATCAATGTACTTTTTTTGAACCTTTTTTATGTCAAAATCACTCTTTTCAATAAAGACAAAATGCTTGAAAAAGTGCTTAAAATAAAGGATTTTTACCCGTTGCTTCGTTGTAGCAACACTACGCACTCCACGTGATGCGTATTCGGAAATAAATCCACCGGCTGTACCTTCGTCAATTTGTACCCCAATTCCTCATAAAGTTTAATATCACGCGCCATGGTTGCCGCATTACAAGAGATGTAGACGATTTTATCTGGCTCTACAGAACTACTTGCCTTGATAAAGCTATCAGTCAAGCCTTTTCTCGGCGGGTCGACAAAAATCACAGTTGGTTTGATGCCAGCTGCCACCCATTTTTGCATGGCAGACTCAGCACTATCACAGACGTAGGTCACATTGTCAATCCCATTTCGAGCAGCATTTTTCTGGCTATCAAGGACAGCTTTTTCAACGACTTCTACACCATAAACATGCTTAACTTGTTTTGCAAAGGACAGACCAATTGTCCCAATACCTGAATAGGCATCAATCACGACATCATCTGCCGACAATTCTGCAAAATCAATGGCGGTCTGATAGAGTTTTTCAGCCATTTCTGTGTTGACTTGATAGAAAGACGGTGCAGAAATTTCAAATTCATTGCCCAACATGGTATCTGCAATAGTTTCACTGTCATGCAAAAGACGGAATTCTTGACCGAATATAGCATTGGTATTCTGGTCATTAATATTCTGAACGATAGAAACAAGATTTGGAAATTGGCTTGTCAAACGCTCAATAAGGGTTTCAACACGGAAAATCTTCGGACGAGTCGTAACTAAAACTAGCATCAACTGACCTGAATAATGACCACGACGAACAACAATATTTCTCACAAGTCCTGTCTGTTCTTTCTCATCGTAAGGCTTCAAGTCTAATTTTCTCAAGAGGTCACGTGTCGCTAGAACCAAGGCATCAATTTCCTTATGTTGAATGTAAAAATCCTCAATCGGAACTAAATCATGTGAATTTTTTCGGAAAAATCCTGTTTCTAACTGCCCATTCACACGACGAACTGGAACAGCTGCCTTATTACGATAAGCAAGAGGATTGTCCATTCCCAACGTATCTGCTACTGCTATTTCTGAAATGCCTGCAATCTTACGTAGACTATTCTCAACTTGTTTTTTCTTAAAAGCTAGTTGGGCTGGATAAGTGAGATGCCCCAAGTCAGCAATACCTGTTCTTAGATAGGTCAAATCCAAGTCCTGATTACGGTCTGGTGAGAAGCTCTGCCATTGCTCCACCTTACCAAAACCAATATTTTTCTTAAGTTTTAAGATGCGCATGGAAATTTTCTCGCCTGGGAGAGCATTGTCTACAAAGAAGACAAAACCATCAATTTTTGCTACGCCCTGCCCCTCATGTGTCAAATCTACAACTTCTACTTCGACAATATCGTTTTTCTTTAACATAATTCTACTTTCTATTTTTGGACCACTAAAAAAGTGACCGAAGTCACTTCTAGTATACCATATTTCTTAACGCAGGCCTAACTCAGCCAAGCGCTGCTGGTATTTTTCAAAATCAACACGAAGAGCCATACCACCATACATATCATAGTCGTCAATCCAGTCTCCATTTTCTGGGATTGTAACACGTTCGATACCATTTGCCGCATCCAATAGAAGGCCTGGTCCCTGTAGCCACATAAAGCTTTGTGGCACTGTTGTCGGAGTCATGGCCACAACCTTACCGATAGCTTCGGAGCCAGAGAATAGTTTCATTGGATTTTTAGCTTGTGTCATAACAGCAGATAGCACTTCCTGTTGACGTCTCGTACGACCAAAATCACCTTCATCATCCGAACGATAGCGCGCGTAGTTAAGCAAGGTCTTACCATCCATCTGCTGTACACCGACCTGAATCGTTTGATAAGCAGGAGCATTTTCTTCCAGCTGTAAATCATTCGGCACTTCTACTGAGCTAACGACTTCACCATTAATAGTTGAAAACTGTGCATCAATCGTTACGCCCTCAGGGAAAAGTGTATCAATCGTTGTCGCAAAGGTTGCAAAATCAACCATCGCATAGTACTTGATATCAATGTCAAAATTATTCTTCAACACCTTCCGAACTTCTTCAGCCCCTTGCTGATTATCCTGTTCTCCCAAAGTATAGGCAGTATTGAGTTTATATTCATATCCCTCAATATCCACCAAGGTATCCCGCATAAAGCTAACAAGTTTGACTTTGTTATCCGTGTTATTCACATTTAGAACCATGATGGTATCCGTTCGTGTTTCACCTGAACTTTCGCCAACACGACCGTCTGTTCCCAAAATTAAAATATTTGTCCCATTCGATGTATCTACGCCGTTGAAGACCTCAGCTACTGGCTTCTCACTCACGCTATTCATACCTTTGAAAAAACTATAGCCCATCGCTACAATCACTAGCGCTATAGCAAGCAATACGAAACCAATAAAGCGCTTGAAACCACCCTTTTTACGAGCTTTTTTAGGTTTAGGTACCTTAGCTTTGGGCTCGATACGAGGAGACTGAAACCGTTGAGGTTTGGCTTGTCTTGTTTTTCTGGATTTACGTTCAGGATAGCGAGGCAACAATTCCTCTTGCTCATCATCCTCTTCAAAATAATCTTCCTCGAAGTCATCTTCATAAGCCGTTGGTGTGAAGCTACGTAGAGATTGTCTTGGACTTCCATGCCGTTCTCTCAGCTCTTTTTTATATAATAGATAATCCAACTCGCGACTTTCTTTGTCATTTAAGTAGTGGATATTTTTTTGCAAATAATCTAACCTCAATTGTTCATGATGGGTTAGGATATTATTGTTTTTATTCATCTGTCTTCATCCTAGCTGGTCATATAGACCAGGTAATTCCCTAGTACTTTATAGGTTATATCTAAACTAGTCAATTCTTTTTGAGAATAGGCTAATAATTCCTCAGACTGATTGTCCAGATCCAGTATGAAAAAATACTCACCCAAAGCCGTTTTCAGGGGCCGGCTTTCTATTTTTGTTAAGCTGATTCCTCTCCATGAGAAAACAGACATTGCCTTATACAAGGCTCCTGGCAGGTTATCTGGCAATGTCAGTGCAAGACTGACTTTTTTAGCTACTTGTTCCAGGGCAATAGACGGAGCCTTATCCCCCAAAATCCAAAAACGTGTAAAATTTTCACTGATTTCCTGGATATCTTGCGCAATTACTTCCAGTCCATATTCAACAGCTGCCGCTTGCGGAGCAATTGCTGCGAATGGTTGTTCAGGGTGTTCTGCCACAAAGCGAGCAGCATAGGCTGTACTAGCTGTTATTTCAATACGAGCCTGAGGAAAATGTTCCTGAATATATTTCTTCCCCTGAGCAATTGCCTGCGGATGAGAATAGATAACCTCTACAGCCTTATCGGCACTCGTGGCTAACAGTTGTTGGGCAATCGGTTGAACAATCTCTGCAACCGCATGAATCTCCGCCTGATGAAAGAGATAGTCAATCGTTTCATGAACACTACCTTCAATCGAGTTCTCTACTGGAATAACGGAATAGGTAACTTCCCCCGTTTCGTAGGCCTTGATAACCTCTGTAATCGTCTCAAAAGCCTGCAAATCCGCAGTCGGAAAGGCCTGCTGGGCCACTTGATGTGTAAAAGAACCACGAGGTCCTAGATAGGCTACTTGCATAAAATTTTCCTTGCTACTTGTTCTGTATTCAGTTTATCTGTATCGATTACAGTATCAGCTAAACCTTGATAAAGTGCCATTCGTTCACGATAGAGGGCTTCAAACTCTTCCTTACTGTACTGTAAAAAGAGAGGTCTTTGCGACTGTCTATCCTTACGAATTCTCTGATAGGAAACTTCAAAGGAGGCAGTAAGTAGTACATTGTTCTCCCTATTTGCCAACAGCAATTCCCTGTTTACTTCAGATTTAATCACCCCACCACCAGTTGACACGATACAATTACTAGGTAAGTCCAGCAATTCTTTCAGTACCTCTGTCTCCAGTTGTCTAAACGACGCCTCTCCTTCAAGACTGAAGTAGTCAGCAATAGGCATACCAATCCGTTCTTCAATGATATGGTCCATATCGTAAACGGGGAGATTTAACAAATGTGCTGTTGTTGTTTTTCCAACTCCCATAAATCCAAGTAAAACGATTGGCATACGTTCTCCTAATCCATCAAACTATTTAAGTGTTCAAAGAAGGCAGGATAGCTAGTATTGATAGCTTCTGCTCTTTCCAATACAACTTCTCCATCTTTGGCCAACAAGGCGGCAATGGTAGTCATCATACCGATACGGTGGTCACCAAATGTATTGATTTCAGCACCATGTAAAGCAGTTGGTCCGTGAATAATCATACCATCTTCTGTTGGCTCAATAGTTGCTCCCATACTATTTAGAGCATCTGCAACAACCTGAATACGATCCGTTTCTTTGACTTTCAACTCCTCAGCATCACGAATAATCGTTGTTCCATGTGCTTGAGTCGCTAGTAAGGTAATAATTGGCAACTCATCAATCAAACGAGGTATCAATTCGCCTGCAATCTCCGTTGCCTTCAATTCTGACGTTTCAACTGTAATGGTTGCTGATTTTGCAAGTTCATCTATGTTAGAAAGGGTCATTTTTCCGCCCATAGCTTTAATAACATCTAGAATACCAGTCCGAGTTTCATTGATTCCCACATTTTCAAGGACAATTTTTGAACCTGGTACGATTAAGCCAGCAACCAACCAAAAAGCAGCACTTGAAATATCTCCTGGAACTGTAATCTCTTGGGCAATAAACTCCTGACCACCTTGGATGCGGATTTCCTTGCCATTGACTTCTAACTGTCCACCAAACTGGACAATCATATCTTCTGTATGGTTTCGAGTCAACTCTTTTTCTACGATGACCGACTCTCCCTCAGCCTGCAAGGCAGCAAAAATCAGAGCTGATTTTACTTGGGCAGAGGCTACAGGGAGTTGGTAGCGAATTGGTTTTAAATTCTTATTCCCTTTGATGGTCAACGGAGGTAGATCACGTTCAGTTTGTCCAGAAATCTCTACTCCCATTTGACTGAGTGGAATAGTCACTCGGTCCATGGGACGTTTGGACAAGGAATCATCACCAAACATAGTCGCCTCAAAGTCTTGACCTGCCAAAACGCCTGAAATCAAACGAATCGAGGTTCCAGAATTTCCCATATCCAAATCATTTTTGGGTGCTTGAAGACCATCAAAGCCAACACCGTGTACTTCAACAATATCACCATTGTCTTCAATTTTTACACCCAAATCACGAAAGACCTGCATGGTTGACAAGACATCTTCTCCACGCAAAATATCGTGGACACGGGTAACACCTTTTGCAAGGGAACCAAAAATAATAGAACGATGACTGATTGATTTATCACCTGGGACACGAATTTTTCCTTGTAATTTTTCTACATTTGTTCTTAATTTCATAACTCATACCTCGAAATAGTGTTAGACCTATTCTATCATATTTATTGAATATTTTCAGATTTTTTTGGCAAATTATGTCTAAATAAAAGCGATACTCAAAATCTACAGAAATTAAAGAAAGAATTTTCAGAATTTACTGTAATTTTTACACAAAATCAAGAATATTGGTTTTAAATTCTTAAAAATAATGGTATAATTGAGAAATCTATAAATGAAAGAGGGAGACCTATTGTTTACACCAATCAGCGAAAAAATTGACATCAATCAAGTACGAGAACATTCAAAACTTTCTCCAGAAACACTTGCTAAAAAACAAGCTCGTGACCGTGAACTTGAAGCCATCTTAAAAGGTGAAGATGATCGTCTTCTCCTAGTGATTGGACCATGTTCTTCTGACAATGAAGAGGCTGTCTTAGATTATGCTCACCGCTTGGCCAAGCTCCAAGAAGAGGTCAAAGATAAAATTTTCATGGTCATGCGGGTCTACACTGCCAAGCCTCGCACCAATGGTGATGGTTATAAAGGACTCATGCACCAACCAGATACAGATGCTGCACCAAGCCTCATCAACGGAATCAAAGCAGTTCGTAACCTCCACTATCGTGTCATTACGGAAACTGGTTTGACTACAGCTGACGAGATGCTCTACCCTGAAAACCTGCCTTTGGTTGATGACTTGGTTTCCTACATCGCTATCGGAGCTCGTTCGGTTGAAAATCAGCAGCACCGTTTTGTAGCGTCAGGCATCGATGTCCCAACAGGCTTGAAAAATCCAACATCTGGCAACCTCAAAGTCATGTTCAACGGTCTTTTTGCTGCTCAGAAGAAGCAATCCTTCCTCTTCAACAATACTGAAGTTGAAACATCTGGCAACCCACTTGCTCATGTTATTCTTCGTGGCGCAGTCAATGAAAATGGTAAATACCTACCAAACTATTACTACGACAATCTCTTGGAAACCATTGACCTCTATGATCAATTTGGTTTGAAAAATCCATTCATCATCATCGATACCAACCATGACAATTCTGGGAAAAATTATTTGGAACAAATCCGTATCGTCCGTCAAACCTTAATCAACCGTGACTGGAACGAAGCCATTCGTAACTACGTTCGCGGATTCATGATTGAATCCTACATTGAAGACGGTCGCCAAGACAATCCAGATGTCTATGGAAAATCCATCACAGACCCTTGCTTAGGCTGGGAAAAAACACAAGAACTCATCCGAGAAATTTACAACAGATAGGAAGATATTATGGGAATTCACAAACGTAGCACCAGTTTAGACATCGATAAAGTAAAGGAACTTTCCAAGTTAGAAGGAGAATTTCTAGCTGCAAAAAATCAGCGCGATGAAGAACTGAAAAGAATTATCCGAGGCGACGATGACCGTCTGCTCTTGGTTATCGGTCCTTGCTCATCAGATAATGAAGAGGCCGTTCTAGAATATGCACGTCGTCTCTCTAAGCTTCAAGAGGAAGTCAAAGATAAAATCTTCATGGTCATGCGGGTTTACACAGCTAAGCCACGTACCAATGGGGAAGGCTATAAAGGACTGGTTCATCAGCCAGATACCTCTAAATTACCAGACCTCATCAACGGTATCGCTGCCGTTCGTAATTTGCATTACCGTGTCATTACTGAGACCGGACTCACAACTGCTGATGAAATGCTCTATTCTGCCAACTATCCACTGGTGGAAGATTTGGTATCCTACCACGCTATCGGAGCCCGTTCTGTTGAAGACCAAGAACACCGTTTCGTTGCCTCTGGTATTGATATGCCGACGGGAATGAAAAACCCTACCTCTGGCAATCTTAAAGTCATGTTCAACGGTATCTACGCTGCTCAAAACAAACAAAACTTTATCTATCGTGATGCCGAAGTCGATACAGACGGCAATCCACTTGCCCATGCCATTTTACGCGGTGCCACGACCGAACAAGGTACTTACGAGCCAAACTACTACTACGATATTCTCTTGAAAACTATCAAGCAATATGAAGAATTTGGGCTAAAAAATCCATTTATCGTGATTGATACCAACCACGATAATTCTGGAAAAAATTATTTGGAACAAATCCGTATCGTCCGTCAAACCCTCATCAACCGTGATTGGAACGAATCCATTCGCAAATATGTCCGTGGTTTCATGATTGAATCCTACTTAGAAGACGGCCGTCAAGATAGCCCTGAGGTATTCGGCAAATCCATTACCGACCCTTGCTTAGGTTGGGAAAAAACGGAATCTCTGATTCGTGAAATTCATCAAACTGTCTAATTCTTCCCTTAATTTTTTATACGATAAATAATTTGGAGGTAAGCTATGAACATTGATGGTTACACTCGTCTTGCTGCCGTTGTTGCAAAGCCAATCAAACACTCCATCTCCCCCTTCATTCATAATCTGGCTTTTAAGGAAACAGGTGTAAATGGTGTCTATGTCGCTTGGGAAATTCCCGAGGAAGATTTGGCTGTAACGCTTGAAAATATCAAACGATATGATATGTTTGGTATCAACCTGTCCATGCCCTATAAGCAGGCTGTCATCCCTTATCTCGATAGCCTGACTGACTCTGCTCGCTTGATTGGCGCTGTCAATACCGTCATTCATCAGGATGGCTTACTAATCGGTCATAATACCGATGGCATTGGATTCTTCAAAAGTTTAGAAAAACTAAGAGGATTCCAAGTACGCAACAAGCGACTGACCATTCTAGGTGGTGGTGGTGCTTCTACTGCTATCATAGCTCAGGCTACATTGGATGGTGCAAAGGAAATTACCATTTTCTGCCGTCAACAAAGCTTGGAAAGAACACAGGCGAGTCTTACACCTATTGCTCAAGCTACTGGTGTTTCTACGCGGGTTCTAGCTAACGAAGACAGCAATTCCCTCCAAGAAGAGATTACACATTCAGACTTGCTGATCAATGGAACCAGTGTCGGAATGGATGGCGTTTCTCTTCCTATTCCTGCCACCCTACAATTCCCAAAACAACTCTTGGTTGCGGACATTATCTACCAACCGTTTGAAACACCTTTATTGAAGCATGCCCAGTCACAAGGCAACCCTACTATTAACGGTTTGGGTATGCTCCTTTTCCAAGCGGCTGAAGCATTCCAAGCCTGGACTGGTAAGGAAATGCCGACTGACTTGATTTGGGACCAATTAGTCCAGAAATACGACATCAAATAGAGAGGAAATCTGATGAAACTGACCGTCAATCTTCCCAACACTCCCTACGACATCCTTATCCAAAGAGGGAGTTTAGCACAGACAGGTACATGGGTCAAAGAACTTTGGAAACCTCAGAAAATCACTATTATTACAGATGACCACGTTGGCACACTCTACCGCGAAACAGTTCAGTCAAGCTTAGAACAAGCTGGTTTTGAAACCATTGTCTTTGAATTTCCAGAAGGTGAAGCCTCAAAAAATCTTGATACCGTCAACCAGGCCTACGAATTTCTCGTCAAAAATGGTATGACACGAAGTGATGGAATCATTGCTCTCGGTGGGGGAGTCGTTGGCGATTTGGCAGGTTTTGTCGCTTCTACCTATATGCGTGGTATCCATTTCCTACAAATTCCAACCAGCCTAACTGCCCAAGTCGATTCTTCTATCGGGGGAAAAACGGGCGTGAACACCCCATTTGCCAAAAATATGGTGGGGACCTTCTGCCAGCCTGACGGCGTTCTCATTGACCCTGATACCCTAAAAACACTCGGCAAACGAGAATTGATTGAAGGAATGGGCGAGGTTATCAAATATGGCTTAATAGATGATGTGGAGCTCTGGGAAACTCTAGACCAATTAGACGGCTCTGTCGAGAGCATTCTGGAGCATGCTGACTATATCATCTACCACTCCTGCGAAGTCAAACGCAAGGTTGTTGTCGAAGATGAATTAGACAACGGTGTCAGACTCTACCTCAACTTCGGTCACACGATTGGACATGCTATTGAAGCGACCGCTGGCTACGGCCAGGTCATGCACGGTGAAGCTGTTGCCATTGGTATGGTACAAATCTCACGCGCAGCTGAGAAAAAAGGACTGATGCCAGCTGGTATGACAGAAAAGATTATCGCCATGTGTGAAAAATTCGGCTTGCCGACTACACATCAGCCTTGGAATGTAGATGAATTATACGCCGCCCTGACACGAGATAAAAAGGCACGTGGCAAGACCATCAAACTTGTCATCGTACCACAATTAGGACAGGCTGCCATCCATCAAATCCCAATGGAAGAAATGTTGGAGTTTCTACAAGTATAGTCATTTAGTTGACTTTTACGTCGAAGTAATAAAAGTCAACTAATACTCAATGAAAATCAAAAACAGACTAGGCGACGCAGATGCAGATAGAACTGAAGTTCATCAAATCAAGTCAACAACGTCTGATTTTGATTTTCGAAGAGTATAAATGACGATATAAGAAAAAAGACTACTGACTTGCATGAAATCAGTAGTCTTATTTTTTTATAAAATCATCTCATCGTCAGTTAGTTTCTCACCGCTGTTTTTGTAGAAAAGGTCCATCAAGTTTTGAACAGTCAAGTTCTTCTTCTCTTCTCCTTCTACATCGACAACAATCTGACCACGGTGCAACATGACCAAACGATTACCATATTCAATGGCGTTTTCCATGTTGTGCGTAATCATCAGAGCTGTCAACCGGTGACTTTCCACGATTTTCTTGGTCAATTCCATAACCATATCGCTGGTTTTTGGATCAAGGGCCGCAGTGTGTTCGTCCAGGAGCAGAACTTTTGGTTTCACAAGCGAAGCCATCATCAAGGTCAGAGCCTGACGTTGACCACCTGAAAGAAATTGCGTGTCCACTTTCATACGGTTTTCTAATCCCAGACCAAGCTCTTTCAAGGCTTCCTTAAAAATAGCACGTTCACTATCCTTCACACCCCAACCAAGACCACGTGACAATCCACGACGATAAGCAATAGCCATATTTTCTTCAATGGTCAAGCGGGAAGCTGTTCCCATCTTAGGATCTTGGAAAACACGGCTGATGTCCTTAGAACGTTTGGCAGCTGAGACATGCTTAATGGATTTACCTTCAAGCAAAATATCGCCCGAATCAACCGTCAAGGCACCTGCAAGTGAGTTCATGAAAGTTGATTTACCAGCACCATTACCACCGATAATAGAGATAAAATCCCCCTCTTTTACATCTAAGTTCAACCCACGAAGGACATGGTTCTCATTAACTGTTCCAGCTTCGAAGGTTTTATGAATATTTTGAATTGATAAAATTGTAGACATGACTTCCTCCTAAGCATTTCCATTCAATTTTGGACGACGAATATTCAATTTCTTCTGCAATTCTGGCACATAGAGAACGGTTGCCAGAAGAATAGCTGAGAAGAGTTTAACAAGGTCTGCATCCATACCTGGAATTTCCAAAATCGCTAAGATAATCAAACGGTAAACAACTGCACCGAGAACAACCGATAGGAGTCTCCAACCCAAGCGTAAGTTACGCAAGATAACTTCTGCAATAATGACAGATGCTAGACCGATAACAATGGTACCAGTACCTGAGTTGAGATCTGCATAGCCATTATTCTGAGTAAGAAGAGCACCACAAAGGGCAATTAGACCATTCGACAACATATAGCCGTAGATTTTCATATTATCTACATTGATACCATTGGCCTCACTCATTGGAATATTATCCCCTGTTGAACGAATAGCTAGACCAATTTGAGTATTGAGCAAGAGCGTCAATAAGCCTACAACTGCTAGTACAAAGACCAGACCAATCACCAAAACAGCATTTGTTTTTGTCAAACCGAAATCCTGCAATTGGGTCACTAGAGTTTCTTGCTTAAGCAGAGCCACATTGGCTTTGCCTAATATTTTCAAGTTGATAGAGTAGAGACCTGTCAAGGTTACAATACCGGTCAAAAGAGCTGGAATTTTTAGTTTTGTATGAAGTAAACCAGAAATCAATCCTGCCCCCATACCAGCTACCATAGCCATAAAGGTTGCCAGCAAGGGATTCACTCCGTTCACAATCCCTGTCGCACAAACAGCAGCTCCAAGCGGATAAGACCCCTCAGCTGTCATATCAGCAATATCTAAAATACGAAACGTCAAGTAAACACCAATCGCCATAACTGACCAAAGCAAGCCTTGCGAGATACTTGATAAAATAATATCCACGATTTTCTCCTTTTTCTAAATTCATAGTCAATACTAGGTTCTATCTTACCAATCTTATTCAGATACAGCAAGCTTAGAAGTATCAATACCTAATTTCTGAGCCATTTCTTCATTAACGTGAAGACTGACTGTCTCTGGGTATTCTACTGCTGTTTCTGACACATTGGCTCCTTCGATAATCTTAATAGCCATTTTTGCAGTTTGACGACCTAAAGCTTCATAGTTGGTACCGTAAGTCAAAAGACCTCCTTCATCCACCATGTCCGTTGAACCACCGATTACTGGAACCTTATGCTCCACAGATAATTCACCGATCATGGTCATGGTTGAAGCGACAGTATTGTCTGTTGGAATAAACAGAGCATCTACATCCTTCATCAAGCTAGTTGCCGCATCTTGGACTTCATTTGAAGATGTGATTCCTTTTACTACTACCTTATAACCTGCTTTTTCTAGCAATTCCTTAGCTTGCTCTACCTGGACTTCTGAATTACGTTCGCTAGTAGTGTACAAAATACCAACGGTCTTAGCATCTGGAACAGCTTGACCTAGCAATTCAACCTGTTTGTCAATTGGAGCTTGGTCAGATGTCCCTGTCAAAAGTCCACCTGGTTTTTCAATGGATTCTACCAAGTCAGCTGACAAGGGATCTGTAACCGCAGTAAAGACAATCGGCGTTTCAGTAGACACAGTCGCTAAACTCTGGGCAGACGGCGTAGCGATTGCCAAGACAATATCATTTCCATCGATTAATTGTTCTGAAATGGTTTGAAGGTTAGCTTGATCGCCTTGGGCATTTTGATAATCCAAAACCAATTTTTCACCCTCTTTATAACCATTTGCTTCTAATTCCGCCACAAAACCCTCACGGGCAGCTGTCAATGATTCATGCTCCATATATTGAAGAACTCCAACTTTGACCACATCTGAGGAAGCTTGTTCTGATGATGAGGAACAAGCTGCAAGTGTTAGCAAACCCATACTTGCTACTGAAATAGTTGCCAATTTTTTTACTAGCTTATAATACATAAACGTTTCTTCTCCTAAATATTTTACTCTTCTAATGCTTTTATCGTCGCTGCATCAATACCAACAGCTTTAGCCATTTCTTCATTGACGGTAATAGCTGCTGTATTTGGTTTTTCAACTGCTAAGTCAGCAGGCTTTTCACCCTTCAAAATCTTAACAGCCAATTCACCAGCTTGGACACCGATATCATGGTAGTCGACACCGTAGGTAAATAGAGCTGCGTCAATAACTGCCGCGTCACTTCCCATAGCTGGAACTTTTGCTTCTTTTAAAATATCACCGATTGTTGAAGCTGTAGAGGCAACTGTATTATCAGTTGGAAGATAGATAGCATCGACTTTTCCTGCAAGTGAAGTAATAGCTTGCTGAACATCGTTTGTCGTCGTAACTGTTGTCACTTCTACTTTTACACCTTTTGCTTCGAGTGCTTTTTTAGCCTGCTCAGCTTGAACTTCTGAGTTTACCTCGCTAGAATTGTAGAAAATACCGACAGTCTTCGCAGTTGGTACAACTTTGAGCAACATCTCGATTTGACCTTCCACATCAGTTGCATCAGTCGATCCCGTCATGGTCCCACCTGGTTTTTCCAATGATTCAACCAAACCTGCTTCAACTGGATCTGTGACAGCTGTGAATACACTTGATGTTTCACTATCTGCATTAAGCATGGCTTGGGCTGCCGGTGTTGCGATGGCAAAGTTAAGATCATTTTTTCCTGCCAATTTCTCAACCATTGTCTGTAAGTTTGCTTGATCACCTTGGGCATTTTGCAAATCAATCGTCAGATTTTCACCTTCCTTGTAGCCTGCTTCTTCGAGCGCCTCTACAAAGCCTTCACGAGCTGAGCTCAACGCTTCATGTTCAGCATATTGAATAATACCAACATTGACTGAACTTGAATCTGACGAATTGGAACTGCATGCAGCAAGCGTTACTGCTGACAAAAGTGCTACTGAACTAAGTATAATTTTTTTAAATCCCATGATTATTCTCCTTTTATAAATATAATAGCAAACAAGAAAGGACCGCTTAGACTACACTCTAAACGGTCCTTATATTTCATCTGTATAGGAAAACAGAATGAATTATCCGTGCCATTTAGATGTATCATCTATGGGCACATGTCAAAATAGCTACAGCCACATAGATACAAACTTTACGTTCCCGTGTTTGCATCCATGTTTACCATGTCTACAAACACTATCTAAAGTAGCCGTAGAAATAAGTATGATTAGCTGAATGATTTTGACACATTTGTAACATCTCTGTTTCCCTTTCTCATTTATTTGTAACTATCATAACTGTTTTCAAATTATTTGTCAATAGGAAATTGCGTAAATTTTCAGATTTTTCAAGTTTTTTCGAATTTTTCTAAAAATAGAACCCTATATTATTAGCTATAAAACGATCTGTCATCATGTTTATATAGCCTTTTAGTTTTCTTTTAGTACTTGCTCCAACTATTTCACAAATAGTCAGAGGTTGGAAATAAGGGGAAGAAGGTTTGCGTCAACAACCGCAGCTATAACTGTTTCTGGGATTGCTTGCACAGTAAATGGACTGTTCAAGGTGGGAGATATAAGAGCGGATTGCAAAACCAGGTCAACATCGACTGATTTTGATTTTCGAAGAGTATAAATGACTATATTTGATGTCACAAAAAGTCTGAACCTAAGCCCAGACCTTACTAAAACAATTATTTTACTTCAACTTTTTCAGTCCAAGGACGCGCTGTAGTTGCTAGAACCTCGTTGAGTTCTTCTACGTTGCGGCGGCCTTGATCTGCCAACCAAGCTTTGGCTGCTTCTTCACCCTCGCTTGCAAAGATGGCTACTGCATCCTTCCAAGTCGCCCGACCACACAGGACACCATTAAAGCTTGAACCAGCTTCTTTGGCAAAGACAAGGGTTTCTTGGAAAAGTTTAGCAGATACGCCAGCGCTCAAATAAATGAATGGCAAGTGAGTGCTGTCTGTTTGTTCCTTGAAGAAGGCCTTAGCTTCCTCAACTGTATAAACTGGCTCTTCATCTGTGTAGCCTTCTACAAAGTTCATATTGACAGGCACTTCAACCTTGAGCACGTCTGCATTATAGCGTGGCTTACTGAACTCACGCATAGCTCCATTGACCTTATGTGGTTTGAGGGCTGCGTACTCGCGAGAGGTTACATCCATGTCACTGGCATCGTAGGTCAAGATTTCCACGAAGTAAGGAATATCTTCCGCCACACATTCGCTACCAATGCGTTCCACCCAGGCATGCTTGATGTCGTTGATTTCTGGCTTGTCATCCACATCATAGTAGAGCAAGATTTTCACGGCATCTGCACCCAATTCTTTGATGCGTTTTGCTGACCAGTTTGGCAAAAGGTCTGGCAAACGACCTGGAGTTGAGGCATCGTAACCTGTTTTTTCATAAGCTGCGATGAAACCACAATCCGCATGGCGCAATTCTGAAGCTGGAACACCATATTCCGCATCCAAGAGAATGGAGCTTGCATAAGGAGTCAAATCGCTTGAGATGACTTTCTTGAAGTCAATCAAAATGTCATCTCCAAATTCGCCACCACCTGCTGCAGCAGCAAGCAGGCGTTTCAATGCACCACGTTGGTCAATCGCCAAGGCCGCAATCACCTGATCGCTGTTTGACAAGCGGGTCATGTGATTGAATTTTGCCTGAGAAAGTTGTAATTTTGTCATTAGTTTCCTCCTAAGGAATTTTATTAACCAAATCGTTTCACGCCATCTAGATAGGTCGCTTGTAAGCGTCCTGCATCATCTACGACGATAAAGTCTGCAGCTCGACCTTCTGCAATCCGACCACAAATATGGTCAATATTGACAGAGCGAGCTGGTGCCAGAGAAGCCATACGAAGGGCATCAGGTAGGGATACCAAGCCCCATTTCACAACATTCTGCACTGCTTCAATCAATTCTAAGATAGAACCTGCCAAACTACCACTTTCTTTTAAACGAGCAGTTCCATCTTTTACAACAACTTCAAATTCACCGAGGCGGGACTCCCCTTCACCCATACCGCCAGCTCGCATACAGTCCGTAATCAAAACAGTTTCCTCAGCTCCACGTGCTTTGACCACGATTTCTGCCGCAGCTGGATGAACATGGTGTCCATCACAAATCATTTCCGCATAGACATTTTTTAAATTCAAAGCAGCACCGACCATACCTGGTTCACGGTGATGAAGCCCACTCATCCCATTGTAAACATGGACGAAGATATTGGCACCAGCTTCTACTGCCGCTTCCGCTTGCGCATAGGTCGCATCGCTGTGAGCCAAGGCAGTATGAATTGCCTTGCTGTTAGCAAACTCGATGAATTCTTTGACGCCTTCACGTTCTGGAGCAATAGCAATTTTATTGACTAAACCTTTAGATAAGCTGTGCCAGTTGTCCAACTTTTCAATGGACGGATCGCTCATGTACTTAGGATTTTGTGCTCCTTTGTATTTTTCTGTAAAGAAGGGACCTTCTAAGAAAATACCTTGAATCTTGGCGCCTGTTTCCTGCCCTGCATAAGTCCCAATCGTTTCACAAACTGCATCCAAATTTTCAGTGGAATCTGTTAAAGTCGTTGGCAACCAAGAAGTTACCCCACAGGATAAGAGACCTTCTGAAATGACTTTGATGCCTTCAAAATCATTGTCCATAACATCATGAGAAGCGTAGCCGTGGATATGTGTATCAACTAGCCCTGGTGCTAAATGAAAGTCAGAATAATCAACAATCTCCCCTTCAGGCTTTTCAGTCACAATCCGTCCAAACTGACCCTTGTCAGTAATTTCCAAATAGGCTGATTCAACCTCACTCTCTGGTAAAATAATAGATTTTGCTTTTATAAATACTGTCATATTATCTCCTTTATTGATATATATACTTATCAAACTGGTTATAACCATATACTAAATATATTGTAGAACTTCTATTAGAAAATGTCAAGTAATTACCATAACTTTATAAGAAATGGATGCTGGAGAAGGTAGAAAAAAGAGTTCTTACTCCCCAAAGTACCGTTTCTGAATCTGTACTTGGAGATAAGAACTCTACGTAAGCAGCGTATACTAGGCGTCAACTCATGACCTAACACCCTGCTCCTATCAAATATAAATATATTACAACAATTCGTTGAGAGGCTTGAAGATGATACGTTCCAAATCAGCTACATACGTTCCCAACTGTTGTTGCTTGCTGAAATATTCCGTCAAAAGTGGATTTCCCTGAACTTTCTTGTTGAAATCCAACATTTTCTTTTGGTCAGCTTCAGTAGGAATTTCACCAGCCTGCAATTTAGATTGGATTTCTTTTTGGAAAGAAATATAACTTTCCAATATTTCTTTGGCTTCTGAATTCCCCTCAACTGAGACCTTAACGGCTTCCACCGCCTTATATTCAGGAAGGTTACGGATTGCACGTTCCAATTCATTTGCGATATCATAGATATTTGTTGACATATTTTTCTCCTAATCTAAATGGATTTTGTAAGTCGTCTGCTCTCTTAAACGTTTCGCAGCGTCTTCCAAATTTCCTTTGTTTTTAAACGTGATTTGTAAAATACCGTGTATATCTTCACGGTTCTCTTCATTGATACGAATATTGACAATGGAAATACCCCGTAAGACTTCCAAAACCTTCAAAATCGTATCTTCCTCATCAGGAACACTAAGGAATAAATCGTAGAAAGAATCAACACCTGCACGCTTGTGAATTTCCATGGCTTTACGAGTTTGACGTCCCTTATCAAAAAAGTCCCAAATTGCTTTTTGATCGCCAGATCTGAGAACATCTGAAATTTCTGAGAGACGTGCTTGAAATTCCTCGATTCGATTTAGAATAGAATCTGCATTGGTTAGCAAAATGCTAGTCCACATGCTCGGCTCACTTTCCGCAATCCGTGTCATATCTCTAAATCCTCCAGCTGCAAAATTATTCGTAAAGGGATGATTTTGGGCATACTCACCAGCTTGATGCATCAAACTAGAAGCCAATACGTGTGGAAAATGTGAAATTTGACTGGTCACACGGTCATGTTCTGCCGCATCAATCTGAACAAAACGTGCCCCCGTTCCAGATAACAAGTCTGTCAATCGAGGAACCGCATCCTGCTTGGTAGCCTGACACGGTGTCATAATGTAGTAAGCATTCTCAAATAGATGGAGATCTGCTGCACTGGCACCTGATTTATGACTACCTGCCATAGGGTGTCCACCGATAAAATTAATTTGTCTTGGCGCCAAATGTTCCTCAGCAACAGTCACAATTGCAGACTTCGTTGAACCTGCATCTGTAATCAAGACCGTATCCTTCAATTCAAGGGCACTAAATTCTTCAATCAAACGCAAAGAAACTTGAATTGGAACACAAAGAAGAATCACATCAGCCTGCTTTGCTACACCCTCCAATTCCGTTGATACCTCATCAACCATCCCCTTGCCCAAGGCAATTTGGCATGATTGTTCGTTAAGATCAAAGCCAATGAGGTGATAGTCAGGATGGTCTTTGCGAATACAGAGCGCAAGTGAACTTCCAATCAACCCTAGACCTACAATTAAAATCGTTTTTTTCATTAATTACCTAGAAATTTTTGACATAGTCGCGATGACTGGCTACTGCAGCTTTCAATTCCTCCATATTATCGGAAGAGAACTTCTCTAGGATTTCTGTCGCTAGAGTTGTAGCTACGACTGATTCCATGACTACACCAGCTGCTGGGAGAGCTGTTGGATCTGAACGTTCCACAGTAGCTTTATAAGGCTCATGAGTATCAATGTCAACCGATATCAATGGCTTATAGAGGGTCGGAATTGGTTTCATAACACCACGAATGATTAGGGCCTCGCCATTGGTCATACCACCTTCGAAACCACCTAGATTATTGGTTCGGCGTGTATATCCTTTTTCTTGGGACCAGAGAATTTCGTCCATGACTTGGCTCCCTTTGAGATAGCCAGCTTGGAAGCCTACTCCAAATTCTACTCCCTTAAAAGCATTGATTGAAACAACAGCTTGCGCTAATTTTGCATCTAACTTTTTATCCCATTGCACATATGACCCCAAGCCAGCTGGAACTCCTCCAACAACAGTCTCAATCACTCCGCCAATAGTATCTCCATCTCGCTTGATTTGATCAATATAGGCTTTGATTTCTTCTTCACGCTCTTGGTTGACAATGGATACTTCTGACTGGGCTGCACGCTCTTTGATTTCTGCTACGCTTAAACCATCTGGGACATCAATTTCCTTCCCTCCGAAAACGACTACATGGTTAGCAATTTCAATATCCAACTCAGCCAAAATCCGTTTGGCAACCGCACCTACAGCCACACGCATAGTTGTCTCACGCGCACTAGAACGCTCCAAGGAATTACGCAAATCATCAAAGCGATATTTCATACCACCAACTAGGTCAGCATGTCCTGGGCGTGGATGTTTGATACGACGCTTACTTTTGAGCTTCTCTTCGATATCCTCAACTGCCATAATATCCAACCATTTTTGATGGTCTTTGTTGGTCACATTCAATGTAATCGGGGCACCGGTTGTCTTACCGTGACGAACACCAGCCGTAATCTCTACGCGATCTGTTTCAATCTGCATCCGACTACCACGACCGTATCCCCCCTGGCGACGTTTTAAATCTTCATTAATATCCTCAGCTGTTAAAGGAAGACCGGCTGGAACTCCCTCAATAATGGCTGTTAGACGTGGTCCATGAGACTCACCAGCTGTTAAATAACGCATACTTAATTCTCCAAAATTTCCAAAAACTTACGAGTATTGCCTAAAGACATCTGTCCAGGTGCAGATGTTTCATCTAAGCTGGCAAAAGTCCAGCAGGATCCTGTAATCACACCTGCAATACGCGTTAACTTCCCTAGTTCACCCATAGCGATTGTCGCAAATGTCTGCTCGGTGTTCAGCGATTTAAAACCACGAGTATAATTCATAACATCTAGGACATCCTGCTCTGTCTTAGCCATTACAGCCATTTTAACAACAGCTGGTGACAGGCTAGTTAGTTCAGACATGATTTCCATATAATTAGACGGTGTTTCCTCAAAATTATGATAACTCAACACAAGATTAGGAAACTCCAACATCTGCTCAAAAACCGACTTATAAGAATAATATTCAAAATCAATATAATCTGGCTGATAAAGCGCTGCAACTTCTTTGATTAAATTGACATATTCTTGATCGTCCAAATCCAAGTGGCCACCTTCACGTGTTGTCCGAATAGTGAAAACCACTTCCTTACCATTACATTTTTCAAATATAGCAGGTGCTACTCTTAAAATATCATCTTTCGGAAGGTAGTCTGCTCGCCATTCAACAATATCTGCCTCTGCTAGACGTTCTACATCAATGGCCTCTACATCTTCCAGATTTCTAGGCATAATAGGAACTACTATTTTCATTTATCTACCTGTATCGTAAAGACCTTTAGGTAATTACTACTTTCATCATTTTTATTGATTACAAAATCGGCCGGCAAGCGATAACTTGCCTCATAACGGTGTTTTCTAACACCAAAACCTTTTTCAATCTGCCTCTTAAATTTTTCAACAGAAACATTTGCGGCGTTGGTCGAAGCGATAATAGTTCCACCTGTATTTAGTATTTCCAAAGATTGAGAAATCAACTTGTGATAATCTTTAGCTACTGAAAAGGTTTGTTTCTTATTTCGTGCAAAGCTTGGCGGATCCAAGACAATCACATCATAAGTCAAGCCTTTACGTTTGGCATATTTGAAATATTCAAATACATCCATTACCACAAAGTGATGATTATCTAAGTCTAAACTATTAACCTTAAAGTGAGCTTTAGAAAGTTCTCGCGAGCGTTTGGCTAAGTCAACAGAAGTCGTTTCCCCTGCTCCGCCCATGGCAGCAGCAATAGAAAATGCTGCCGTGTACGAAAACATGTTCAAAAGTGACTTGCCTGCCGCCAGGCCATCCACCAAGGAACCACGTACCTCATGCTGATCCAAAAAGATTCCCGTCATCAGTCCATCATTCATAAAGACCTGATAGTGAACTCCATTTTCCAACACAGTGAAATACTCAGGGGCTTCTTCTCCATAAAGATGAGCAGACTCAAAGGCCAAACCTTTAAAACGAATCTTCTCATAAGCTCCTCTTACTTCTGGAAATACCTGTTGAAAGGCAGCAACAATCATCTCTTTAACAGAATAAATAAAGGTATTATACCATGAAAAAACTGCGTATTCATCATACAAGTCAACCGTCATTCCACCAAAATTATCTCCATCTTGATTAAATAAACGAAAAGCGTTCGTCATCTCAGATTGATAAAAATGTTGACGTTTCTGTTTAGCATCCACGAATAATTTAACAAAAAAATCCATGGTCAAGTCTTGATTGCTTCTACTAAACAGCCAGCCTATCCCCTTATTCTGTTTGGACAAATAAGCTTGGCCCAAATAGCTTCCAGATTCTGAATACAAAACAGCCAGCCTGTCCTCATCAAACGAAAAACCTGAAAAATCAGCGCTATCCAAGAGTTGAATCCCTCTGTTTATTTTCTGTTCTGCAATACGGTTTACCTTTATTTTCATAGAATTATTATAACATGTTTCTTCATACTATGCCAAAAAAACTCTAAACTTTGAGGCTTATTTTAAAATTATGGTATAATGAACTAAGCTTTTAGAAAGGACCATGAGGCTTTATTGTGAAAAAACTAATTGACTACGTCAAGAAGATTGGACAAACTCGACTTGGCTTCGTCTTGATTTTGCTAATCATTTACTGGCTCAAAACACTCTGGGCCTACTATGTTGATTTTAATTTAGATACCCAAGGATTTTTCCAAAATTTTATCGCTATTATGAATCCTCTCCCAGTAGGAATTTTATTGCTTGGTCTCTCGCTTTATATAAAGAATACGAAGGTATTCTATAGTGTAGCGATGACCATTTATATTGTTCTTTTCGCCTGGCTCTTTTCAAATGCAGTCTATTATAGAGAATTTTCCGATTATATCTCCATTTCTACCATGATGGCTACCTCTAGCGTATCTGCTGGATTAGGAGAAGCAGCTCTTAAGTTATTTAGGCTATGGGATATTGTCTATTTTCTTGATTTTATAGCTTTTGGTTTCTTAGTCTACCGTAAGGCATTTCACTGGGACAAAACTCCATTTCATAAAAAATCTAGCTTTGCCATCACAGCCTTTTCAGTATTATTGTTCTCTATCAATCTCTTTTTAGCAGAAATTGATAGACCTGAGCTACTTACGAGAGGATTTTCTAATACTTATATCGTCAGAGCCCTTGGGTTACCAGCTTTCCTTGGCTACAATGCTAATCAAACCTACAATGCCCATAAGGATCGCTCTGGTGCCACCGCCTCAGACCTGGAGCCTGTAAAACAATATATTACAGAACATTATGCTCAGCCGAATGACAACTACTTCGGTATTGCCAAAGGACGAAATGTTATCTATCTCCATCTAGAAAGCTTACAACAATTTGTTATTGACTATAAGTTGAACGTCAACGGTGTCGAATACGAAGTCACACCTTTCCTCAATTCTCTGTATCATTCTAGCTCTACTCTCGCCTTTTCTAATTTCTTCAACCAAGTGAAGGCAGGTAAAACCTCTGATGCCGAAACCATGATTGAAACCTCACTTTTTGGACTCAATCAAGGCTCTTTCATGGTCCAATATGGCGGAAGCAATACCCAGCAAGCTGCACCATATATTCTCTCTCAAAATGGTGGCTATACATCTGCTGTATTCCACGGTAACGCAGCTAGTTTCTGGAATAGAAACAACACCTATAAACAGTGGGGTTACAATTACTTCTTTGATCAATCCTATTTCTCTAAAGCCACTGCTGAAAATTCATTCCAATACGGTCTGAATGATAAAATCATGTTCGCCGACTCTATCCAATATCTGGAACATTTACAGCAACCCTTCTATACCAAATTTATCACAGTTTCCAACCACTACCCCTATACAACCAGCTTGATTGGGGATGAGATTGGCTTTCCATTAGCCAATACAGATGATGAAACCATTAATGGCTATTTTGCTACTGCAAACTATCTCGATGCGTCCATAAAGGCATTTTTTGATTACTTAAAAGCGACTGGCTTGTACGAAAACTCCGTCATCGTTCTCTATGGTGATCACTATGGAATTTCTAATTCACGCAATCCTGACTTGGCACCGTTGATTGGAAAAGATTCTCAGACTTGGTCAGATTTTGACAATGCCATGATGCAACGTGTTCCATATATGATTGTTGTACCTGGAATGACCAACGGTGGGATTTTTGATACCTACGGTGGTGAGATTGATGCACTTCCTACTCTCGAACATCTTTTAGGAATCAAATCCGATAACTATCTTCAAGTTGGTCAAGATCTACTTTCCAGCCAACACAGCCAAATTGTGGCTCTTCGAACCGCTGGCAGTTTCATCACACCAAAATACACTAGCTACGAAGGTAAAATCTACTATACAGAAACTGGTCTTGAAATTACAAATCCAGATGAGACAACTCAGAAAGAAATTGAGGCAATTAAAGAAGCTACCGCAGCACAACTGGCGACTAGCGATGCCA
The DNA here is from genome assembly GCA_000440235.1 of Streptococcus suis 10581. Taxonomy (GTDB): domain Bacteria; phylum Bacillota; class Bacilli; order Lactobacillales; family Streptococcaceae; genus Streptococcus; species Streptococcus suis_F. The sequence goes on from ALKQ01000091.1 coordinate 23,859, forward strand.
TTCAAACTGGTGATCTTATCCGATTCTTCGACAATGGATTGCCAGCCTTGGATTCAAGTCAATATAACTACATTGACTCATTGGCTGCCGAGATTGCACTGGAGAATAAACTTGGTACACAATCGACAAGTTTGTATAGTAAAAACGGCAATAAGTCAACAATTGAACTATTTAAAGCACCAAGCTACCTAGAACTTCACGGTAGTACAACTGCTACTAGCACACCAAATACTGGTACTAGCTCAACAAGTACCAGTTCAAACTCGCAGTAATACACTAAAAGGCTTAGAATCATGTCAGTTACTACATTGATTCTAAGCCTTTTTATACTCAATGAAAATCAAAAACAGGCTAGGCGACGCAGATGCAGATAGAACTGAAGTTCATCAAATCAAGTCAACAACGTCTGATTTTGATTTTCGAAGAGTATTAGACCACTATTTCAAATCACTCATATCTATTGCATCAAGGAAATATAGAATCCTCACTCGACTCTTCCCCTGCTGATGGATTCTTAGGGACATCTATGGGTGCAACAGTACTACTTTCAGTTGCTTTTGTATCTTCTGTTGTAGTTTCAATGCCTGTTACAGTTTCTACTTCTGAACTAGGTGTCAACAAATCATCTAACCAGCCATCTGCATCCTCTTCTCCATTAGGGACATCTGGAGTATTCGGCAATGGATTTCCAGGCAACCAAGTATCACCTGGCTCAACTGTCCCATCTTTGCTATCACTTTCAACTTTATCGAAATGAATATCGTAGACAGTATCTTCCAAAATAGGTGTGTCCCATGCTACATTTGGAATAACAGGTTTTGTATAATCTCGTTTATAACCTATATCACTCTTCAAAGATGGCGGAAAAATTCCAGCTTGGTTCAGTGTTAACCCTTTTCTAACAAGGTAAACAACTGTTTTACTAGTTCCCAAATGGGTCTGAAGTTGGCCGCCGTCACCTGCTCGAAATGCAAGAGCTACATAATTCTTTGGATCATGCCAATGGTAATTTGGATGTCTACTTGGATCATTGATGTCCGTTGGATTATCCGTATTTTCGGCAATATATGGCCCTATACGAGGAGCTGTTGTCCCAAATGCTGCCAAGCTCGTTGTGGCACTAACATAATCTATATCTTTTTCTCCACCGGTAATAACTGTCCTAAACTCGATGAATTCATAATCTTTACTTGGAACCGGTTCTGGTACAACAAGCCCCTGCTCCTTAGCTTGTTTCCAAGTTAAGTCAGATTTCACAAAGTATATGAACCCTGCTCGAATCTCACCATTTAATTTTAAACGACCATTAGCTATCGCACTATATTTAACAGGTACATAGTCTGATAGATCAATATTTGAAACATCATCACTTGGAGCGTAAATATTTTTTGTCGGCTTGCGATAAACAGTATCAAAATCAGCATAAAAACTTTGATGTTCTCTTGCCATCTTGCCAGACTTTGGCAAAGTAGCATTCCAACCATTAAAGACGCGTCCCTTTTGTTGAAGGGTCTGCGGATAGACGATGTTCAAATCTTCCCAGTTTAAATCTTTACGAACCAAATAATAGACTCTCTTCGTTTTTTTACCATTAACGACAAAATCACCAAAATCACTATTTGTACTGAATGTTACTAGAATGAAATTTTTAATATCCTGAAGCCCTTCTGGATGATACTTTTGATGGACACCATTACGTGTTAAATTTTCTGTTGAACCTTCTGTATAAAAAGGCCCATATACCAATTGTTTCTCAATAGCAAGATTTACCGTTTCGGTCTTAACATCACGCTCAGGATCATCTGGCAAACTAGGATCAATTTTATAAACATGCGCATGGTCCCCATGGCGTACACTCATATAATTCCCGTCAATTGTAATGTCCTCACGCTTGACTTTAAAACGCTCCATGTACTGCTTAATGAGACGTTCTTTTCTCTGTTCAAGTGTTTCTCCATCCTTTTGTTTAAGAATACGATCTTCCGGACTTTCAAACAGCTTCCTTGTATCAATTTCCTTTAATAAAACAATATGTGTGTGATCTCCATGCGGATACTCTAATCCAATTTGACCATCAACGATGACTTTCTTAAAACGTGATGGCTCTAAATTCAGTTCTTTTGCTAAGTAGTCCAATTTCATTTGATACTCAGTATTTTCTACCTCGGACAATGGCTTCTTATCCGATTCTACATTTGGTTTATACTGATTCACAAGATAAGACCATTTAGTCTTTTTCAATGTTTCAAAATGAATAAGATGCAAATGTTTCCCATGCCTTACTAGAATCCCAGTTTCCGTTACACCGCTGATATTTTGCCCATCAAACAAGAAACCATCACTCGTTTGAAAATCAATCCCCGGAATCCCTTCCTGTTGGTGAACGATAGGAAGAGTTGACGATTGACGACTACCGGAGGTCAATTGCCTGTGTGTCGTGCCACCTAAGCTTGATTTTAAAATATAGTGATAATGATCCCCATGCCGAACAGTATAGCCATTGGCATCCTCTGCGACAATATCTTTAGGATCAAAAACGTATTCATCTTCGGTCTGTTTCGAACCAGATGGTCGCTGATTTCTATTAGGTTGAGAAGAATGTGTTTTTTCTTGATAGTTCTCAGGAATTAAATAGGACCATTTTGTATTCTTTAAATCTGAGTAAAAGAAAAAATGCTTATGATCACCATGATTGACAATAATTCCTAAATCAGTTTTTTCCTCAATTTGTGACTCATCAGTGAGTAAAAAACCATCATCTGTCGCCTTATCAATCCCTGGAACTTCCTTTTTCGGATCTGAAGGAATCTCTCTTGATTGCTTTGATTGCGATGTTTCTATGCTTGTTATTTTTTGATGGCTCGATTGCTCTTTATAATTTGACACTTGATAGGTTACCAATGCTACAGCACAAATAAGCGATACTCCTGCTACACAAAGCAAAGTCTTACCTTGTTTCATATCTATGTTTCTCTCCTTACTTACTATTATATTTATATTATTGACATGGTAAATGGATTCTACCATTGTAGAATGCCATCGCCATATCTATTTACTTTATAAAATAAAATTTGTCGCCTTTTTAATTTACCAGTTAAGTATATCATTCATATTGAAATTTAGCAAGCTCTGAGCGAATTAAAACAAAAAAAGAGCTTGGCACACAGACCAAACTCTTTATTTTATATACTTATTTAGCAAGCTTTGCTTTAGCAGCATCTGCAAGAGCTGTGAAAGCTGCTGCATCGTTTACTGCCAAGTCAGCAAGCATTTTGCGGTTTACTTCGATTTCTGCCAATTTCAAACCGTGCATCAATTGTGAGTATGACAAACCGTTCATGCGAGCAGCCGCGTTGATACGAGTGATCCACAATTTACGGAAATCACGTTTCTTCTGACGGCGGTCACGGTATGCATAATAGTAAGAGTTCATTACTTGTTCTTTCGCAGTGCGGAACAAGAGATGTTTAGCTCCATAGTAACCTTTAGCTAATTTTAAAATACGTTTACGGCGTTTACGAGAAACAACGCCACCTTTAACACGTGCCATTTAATTTTCCTCCAAATAATTCAAATAATAAGTAGTGCTATATCAGTGCTTAGCGCATTTGAGTAAGCATTGACTTGATACGCTTGAAGTCACCTGAATGTACCATACCTGCTTTACGAAGGTGACGACGTTGTTTTTTAGTTTTACCGTGGAAACGGTGTGAAGTATAAGCGCGGAAGCGTTTCAATCCACCAGAACCTGTACGTTTGAAACGTTTAGCTGATGCGCGGTGAGTTTTTTGTTTTGGCATGTTAATTCTCCTTTTGCTTAAAAAGCTTATTTTTTATCTGAAGCTGGGGCCAATTGCATAAACATTTGACGTCCGTCCATCTTAGCGCGTTGTTCGATAATGGCAATATCTTGGGTTGCTTCAGCGAACTCAGCTAATACTTTCGCTCCAACTTCTTTGTGGGTAATCATACGACCCTTGAAACGGATCGAAACCTTAACCTTATTTCCTTTTTCAAGGAATTTACGGGCATGACGAAGTTTTGTCTCGAAGTCCCCTTTATCAATAACTGGACTTAGACGCACTTCTTTTACAGTGACAACACTTTGTTTTTTGCGTTGTTCTTTCTGTTTCTTCTGATATTCAAATTTGAACTTACCGTAGTCCATAATTTTCGCTACTGGTGGTTTAGCTTGCGGTTGAATCAATACTAAATCCACGTTGGCGCTATCAGCAATGGCCTGAGCCTCATTGAGCGGTTTGATTCCCAACTGTTCACCCTCAAGACCGATAAGACGAACTTCACGCACTCGAATTTCATCATTGATGAACAAATCTTGCTTTGCTATGGCTTTTCACCTCATTTTATATTTTTCGAGAAAAACGAAACGGACTTGCTAAACAAGTCCGCACTACACCATTATTCTTTCCGAAGAAATCTTAATCCGTAGAGCCAGACAACGTTAGTCGCAAGGCGAGAAGCTCTCACTTCTGCTTTTCTCAATACGACTATTCTAACATGTCTAAAACTACTTGTCAAGAATTTCTTTCGCTTTTTCGGAAATAAATTTCACTACACCTTCGATGGATACTCCTGTTGTATCAAAGGTAATGGCATCGTCTGCTGCCTTTAAAGGAGAAACTTCTCGATGGGAATCTTTATAGTCACGAGCCGCAATTTCCTGCTTTAGAGATTCCAAGTCGGTCTCAATGCCACGTTCCGTATTTTCCTTAAATCGACGGAGGGCACGCTCTTCAACAGAGGCAATAAGGAATATTTTGAGTTCTGCCTGTGGTAAAACAACTGTTCCAATATCGCGACCATCCATAACAATGCCGCCAGTCTGGGCAATTTCCTGTTGCAGGCGTACCAATTCTTCCCGTACTAGAGGAAGTGCTGCTACTGCTGATACATTATTTGTAACTTGGTTATCACGAATGGGCAAAGTGACATCTTCATCACCAACAAAAACTAATTGTTGGCCATTTTCATCACGCCCAAATCGAATAGGATACTGAGCAAGCAAGGCCACGATTCTATTTTGATCTGTGACCTCTATGCCGTTTGTCAAGGCTAGATAGGTAGCCGAGCGATACATAGCTCCTGTATCTAAGTAAGTATATCCAAAATTTTTAGCAATAATTTTAGCAACCGTTGACTTTCCACTTGAAGCTGGACCGTCAATTGCAATTTGAATTGATTTCATAACCCCTCTTTATCTAATACGGACTACATCACCTGGATGCGCAAGCCAAGACCCTGTGGTCATTTTCTCTGGATTTAATCGCTCTAGCTCAGCAATTGAAATCCCGCCACGTGCGGCTAATTGTCCAACACCTTCACCTGCTTGAACAGTAAGGGTAGAGCCATCCGTAGCTTCTGCTAGACTGGAACTTGTTTCCGTTGTTTCTGTTTCTGTCGCATCAGTAGAAGTAGACTCCTGTGTTTCTGCAACTGAAGTTGAACTTTCTGCTACAACTGCCGCGGAGCTTGGATTATAAAATTCTTTAGTTGAATCTGTTTTACTTCCTCCAACCGACAAATAGATGGCAGTGATACCAATAATCAGTACGATAACAAAGAAAATAATTGCCAAGACTGTAAATACTGTTGTACTTGCTACTCCCTTGTTTAAACGTTCTTTTCGACTAACTGTTTCTGTTTGATAAACTTCTTCATTCCATGGCTCTTGTGACATTATCGAGAAAACTCCTTGTATTTTTATTAAAATATGATTACAATACTAATATGAAAATAAAACTTATTCCTGAACGGTGCATTGCCTGCGGGCTCTGCCAAACCTATTCATCTATATTCGATTATGATGACGACGGTATCGTTGTTTTTTCAGACGACTCACAATTTGAGAAAACGATTGAACCCAATCCAGATATTCTCAAAGCCATCAAATCCTGTCCTACAAAAGCCATTTCAGCGGATTGATTTGGCTTTTTTTGTATAATACTCTTCAAAATAATCCTGTTTTATTAAATGGTCTATTAATTCAATCTCACCCTTGAAGCAATTATGAATAGCTAAATGGTTAATAAAGTATTTTTTCGGCCATTTGCGCATGTGATACACCTGCCCATTGGGAAATTCTTGTGAAAATATGCGAATGGCTAGATAAGAAACTTCAATTCTTTCTATGGTAGCAATTTCAATTTTCTGTACTGCAAAAGGATTAGCCGAAGCAATCCGTAAATGCTTTTCTTTTATCTCGAAATAGCGATGTAAGCCAAGCACTACTAATACAGCAAAGAGAGAGAGAAGTAAGATAAATAATCTTGAAACTCTCAACTTTTCCAATAAAAGTGTCATACCAATGAAAATAGGCGTGAAGGTAAGTGACCAGTAAATAATGGCCCATGATAAATCCGGTTGCCAATGGTAACGAATTTTACCAAAAATTTTGATCATATCAGACCTCCATCTATTATTCTAGCACAAAAAAAGAGATTTTCCTATGAAAACCTCTATCTTTTGAAATTTTTTATTACATTTACATGACAATATTAGTTAGTTTGTAAAACTTCTGAAATGCTTTTGAAATATTTTTTTTGATGATATGATTAAAATAGTGCCATCAGTAATAATAAAGATTACCTCAAACTCGATAATCTCTCCATATCACTTGGCAATAATAGACCGGTATAAAAACCATCAATTCCAAGCGCAGAGTATTTCGTCAATTCATCATATGTGTGAATGGTATGAGTATAGATTTTTTTATCTAAAGCATGAAGGTTATTAAAAAATCCTGAATTAAAATATCCACCATGATTCAAAGGAATAGTAACCACTTTAATAGATGGATTATTAGCCACAAATTCAATAACCTGTTCCGGACTATCGGGCGAGACATATAGCGTGTAGATAACATTTGAGAAATCATAAACTTTTTTTAGGGTAGTATACATCGTTTGATTGTAAATTTGTGGAATAATACGACTTAATAATTCAGGGCTTCGTTTCATTGCTTCATTATAAATTTCAGTAAACTGATGGATTACTTCTTCTTCTGAAACTTCAAAAGATTTAGTATCCGTCACTAAGTACATATCCTTATTAATCAGCATTTGATCTAATACATCTCCAATAAGCATCGTTGTAAAGCGTGATTCAGTGACAGGTGATCCAAAAGTTTGAAAATTTTTCCATTCATCGGAGCTCAAAGCTACACCATTCATATAGCCGAATTGGTCCCAATCGTGGACAGCTGCCATCTTCCCATCACTAGTTAAATAGAAATCCATTTCAAATACTCGGTGACCCATAGAATAGTTTTGTTGTAACGCTTCTAAAGAGTTCGTATAGAATGTATTATAGGCTTTTTCACGATAAGTACCTCCAGCATGTGCAATAAGATTTGGAAATTCCTCTGTCCACTGATGTTGTGAAAATTCAATATCTTTAACATCTACAAAAATTCCACTGGAAGAAACTTGAACATTGAATATTTCCTCAATCTTATCTGCTGATAGATAATCCATCCATAAAAAATGCTGAATATCATTGCTAATATCAAATTGATAACCTGCTTTAGTCACGCTGTTTTTATCTGTATCAAGTATCAAGGAGTATGATAAATTACCGATTTTTTTCTCATACTGCCCAGCAGAAGTTTTTTTAAATGATTGTTTTTCTAAAACCGTATTCAATGGAATATAACCATCTCGCAACAAAGAAAAATGCCTGTAGCCGACTAGTAAGCCTATCAACAAGAATGCACTTACTACTACATACAAATTAAACCACCAATACGTTCGTTTGCGAGTTCGTGTATTGGTTACAGTCTTACTTCTCCCCATTGTTTCCCCCATTTGTATCTTGACTCTTGACATAGTATCTCAAAAGAAACTTAGCAATAAAGGTTGGCCAGAATAACAAATACATTTCATAATCTTCTTTTGTACGAATATTGTTTTCAATGCTATTTGTCGTCTCAGATTCCTCATGGATACGATGATACATCAAACTCTCATCTACAAAGGTAAAGCTCCCATTTTTTTGTGCAATCTGATACCAAGCAAACCAATCAAGAGAAACTTTCATTTCTTCATTAAACTTGAAATCATTCAGTTTCTTCAAATTATAGGTCACAGCTGGACAAGAAATTGGATTACCAAAGGCTAAAACCCTATTCCGCCAAAACTTCCATTTGGGAAACATGGCCATTGTCCGTAACATGAGTTGCTTGATTTTCAAGTTTGAGGTGAGAGGAATAACACCCTCCTTCACTTCCTGATAATCTGAATAAGCAATCAACGTTTCCTCTGTCATCTGAGACATTATTTTTTCACAATAGTCTGGTAAATAAATATCATCTTGATGAGCAATTGTAGCATAAGGGGTTGTTACAAAAGAGAGTGCCAAATTCCAATCTTTTCCAATACCTCCTCCTTGTGCGGTATGCATTACGATTGCATTCTTTTGGCAAATTTGTTCTATATATTCACTCGGAGTACTAGTGTATAGGATGAGTTGTGATTGAAGTGTTTGCTGCTTTAACGAATGGATGCATTCTTCTAGATACTTACTATCTCCATAAGCACAGATAACAAATGTATGGTTATTCTGCATGATGCTCCTCCAACTCAGAGATTCTTTTTTTAGCCATTGATACTTCTTGAATTAAACTTTTAATCTGCTGCTTTTGTTGAGATAAAGCCATACTATGCAAAAATCCAATCACCAAGAGAACAAAAATTGCCATAGATAACAAGAAATTGGAAGTCAGACCAAACCCGAATAAGTAAGCCAATTTAATAGGAATAACATCAAAGAGCGCAAAAACAATCAGTCCGAAGCCAATAACAATCCACATAAAGGCATGTTCGAATAAGATCTTATTTTTATTAATATTCCTAAAAATAAAATACAAAAAACCTAGTGAAGCAAGAAACATAGCTAATGCTTGTATGGTCATTATTCTCCCTCCTTCATTAATGATGCAATCAAGATTGATGAACAAACCTCAACCATATAACGAATCGATTTTAGAGGTGTTATGGATGAAACCCCTCCCGCTCTTTCAAACATATTTGCCGGTGCTTCTGCTACTTGGAAATTTTGCTTTAGTAAATGAACAGTTGATTCCGGTTCCGGATATTTAATTGGGTATCGTTTTGCAAATTGTGCAATCACTTTTCTATTTCCCAAACGATAACCTGATGTAGTATCCCAAATTCGGTTTCCAGTTGTTAATTTAATCATATTTGAAATAACACCTATTCCAAAACGCCTCATAAAACTAGTTTGAAATTCCGACAAAGTATCACCAACAAAGCGTGAGCCAATCACCATATCAGCCTGACCAACTAAGATTGGCTGAATTAAGCTATTTAATGAACGAATGTCATGCTGACCATCACCATCAAATTGAACTGCTACATCATAGTCATTGTCCAAGGCATATTTATATCCCGTCTGAACAGCTCCACCAATACCTAAATTTTGTACTAGGTGAACAGCATTTAATTTATTTTGAATCAAAATTTCTTTCGTGTGATCTGTTGAGCCATCATTAATGACAACATAATCCAATTGGAAATTCACACTATTTCTATAATCTATAATTCCCTGAACAGTTTGAAGGATACTTTCTTCTTCATTGTAGGCAGGGATAATCATTAATACTTTCATTTTTTCTCTCTAAAATTTAAATTTTTCAACCCTTACAGTAAATTTTGGCAAAAATTGGAAGCAAACCTAAATTTTTAAGTACCTCAAAAAATAGTATACTAAATTGAACTTTAAATGTATCTCCTGAGACTTGTTTGTTAAATGGATTTAATTGTGAAACTAGATTATTTTCTAATAAATAGTTATTTATTTTTTTGAATTCTTGCATGAATGCTTCTGGAGATGCAGTTCTTCCTGAAAATAATAAATAATAAATATAGAACCTTTTTAAATAGTATCTATTGATAGTACTACTTAAATCAATTTTTTCACCAATATAAGTAAATAACTGTGTAATATCTGCTTCTTTTTTAAAGCCACGATGTTTGGTATTAGTAACACTTTGATCATTATCATACCAATTATAGCCAATGTAAGAAATTGTTGAAACTTTTTTAGTTAGCGTATAGGCCTGAAGATTGAAATACACATCTTCACCAATAACATAATCTAAAAATTCTATATTATTATCAATAATAAACTTTCGTCTATAAATTTTGGCCCACGGTGAAATAACTGTGTACTTTGCCCATGAAGTTTTTGAAGGCGAAACCTTAAATAACTCCTTTGTATCACTAACTCTTCTGTAACCTGCAACTACAATATCATTACCTGTATTTTTAATTTCATCATAAAGTATCTGCAGATAATCTGAATCGATAAAATCATCATTATCTAGAAAAACAATATATTTTCCTGTTGCAATACTGATACCTAAATTCCTAGTTTTAGCGATACCCTCATTGAGCTTATCAATCACTTTAATACTGTTATACTCTTTTTCATATTCCTCTAATATAGATAATGTATAATCTGTTGAACCATCGTTAAGTAGAATGAGTTCGTAATCTGTAAACGACTGGCTGAGGATTGATTCAATACATTTCCTTATCTTTTTTTCTGAGTTATAAACTGGTACAATAATAGAAATTTCAAAATTATTCATCATTTTTAATTACTCTATCTCACTTCTCACACACTGTAAGGCAGCTCCGATGACTTGATGCATATCGTAGTAACGATAATGACCAAGACGCCCGCCGAATATAACATTCTCTTGTTGTTCTGCGAGGCGTTTATAAGCAGTATAGAGTTTGTTGTTACGATCATTGTTCACTGGATAATACGGCTCATCACCACGTTTCCAAGTCTTCGAATACTCACGGGTAATAATGGTTTTCGGTTGTGTACCGAATTCGAAATGTTTGTGTTCGATGATTCGAGTATATGGTATTTCACTATCTGTATAGTTGACAACAGCATTACCTTGGTAGTTTTCTATATCCAAGACTTCCGTTTCAAAACGAAGGCTACGGTATTCCAATTCTCCCAGTTCATAATCAAAGAACTCGTCAATCATACCGGTAAATACAACTTTTGGATAGCTCGCCAAGTATTCTTCCTTATTGGCAAAGAAATCTACATTTGTCTCCACTTCGATATTCTCATGATCCAACATTTTTTCAACAATCTGCGTGTAACCACCGATTGGAATACCCTGATAAGTATCGTTGAAATAGTTGTTATCATAAGTCAAACGCACTGGCAACCGACGGATGATAAAGGCTGGCAACTCCGTACATGGTTTTTCCCATTGTTTCTCGGTGTATGACTTGATCAATTTTTCATAGATGTCTGTACCAACAAGAGAAATGGCTTGCTCTTCCAAGTTCTCAGGTGTTTTTCCACCTAAAACAGCACGTTGCTCTGCAATCTTCGCCTCTGCTTCAGCAGGAGTGACCACGCCCCATAGCTTGTTGAAGGTATTCATATTGAATGGAAGGTTGTAGATTTCACCCTTGTAGTTGGCAACTGGTGTGTTTGTGTAGCGGTTGAATTCCGCAAACTGATTCACATATTCCCAAATTTTTTTTTCGGAGGTATGGAAGATATGGGCACCATACTCATGAACCTGAATGCCCTCAACTTCTTTGGTATAGATGTTGCCGGCGATGTGATCACGTTTTTCGATTACTTTCACCTTTTTACCTCTTTTTGCTGCTTCATGAGCAAAGACTGCTCCGAATAAACCAGCTCCGACTACTAAATAATCATAATTTTTCATTTTCTTCTCCTATCGCTAAAACCGTTGTTCTTAAGCAATCCAACCAAGTAGGCTATGTTTTTTTCTTTTAGTAGCCCCAACAAACAAACATACAGAACAGCATATATCAATGAAAATAGTAACAACTGCAAAAAATATGACATGATTTGCACCTTCTCAGCTACTAAAAATACAAAGAATACACTTACTACTGCAGCAATAATAAATTTAGGAAGCTGTAAATATGGTATTTGCTTTAATAACAGATTTTTTAAATAATAACCTTGATATAGTGTCACAATAAATTCTGCAACTAATGTTCCTATAGCCGCTCCATTTGCACCATATATTGGAATAAGTAAGCAGTTTAAAATTAAATTTATCACTGCACCAGCTATAACTGATTTTACTACAATATATTCCTTATTCATAGGAACTAGCATTTGAATCCCAAAAAGATTGGACATCCCAATAAAAATTAGAGTGGGCATACTAATTTGTAAAGGAATAATTGCTCCACTAAAAGATTCGCCAGATAAAAAATAAATCGCTTGCTCAGCAAAAATAATAAAAAATAATGTCAATGGTATACTTGAAAAAATGACAAAAGTTAAGGCTTTCTCTGTAAGAGCTTTAAATTCCTCAGTTTTATTTTGTTTTATATAGACAGATAGTCTCGGTAATAAAACAACACCTAATGATGTAACAAGACTGACCAAAACATTTTTTATATTCATAGCAGCATTATAAAGACCAACAGTCTTATCATCCAACATAAACCCTAGCATAACTGAATCTAAGCTAGTATATATCGTTGTTGCTACAGTCATCATAAAAAAAGTCAACGTCGGCTTTAAATGCTTTTTGATATTCAAAGTCTTCCATGGTTGTATTGAAATAAATTCTCTTAAGCGTATAAAATTTAGAAAATATGAACCTACACTTGCGATTATTGTTACTGCTGCATAGTTTACATAGTCAGTTCTATCATTTACCAGGATAAACATTAAAATAATGGCTACAATTTTGAATAACAAAGATTGTTTAGTAATGTAATTATATTGTTCTAATCCTTTATATAGCCAATCACAGCCAATAACATTTAAAATAAGAACCGCACTATTCAGTATGAACAATTCTCTATTCTCTGACAATTTCGGAATTACATTAATAGCTAAAATGTAAATAGAGAGAGAAATGGACATCATGATGGCATTGATGACTAATAACTCTTGAACGGTACGTGATAACCTCTCCTTATCTTCCCTTGCCTGAGCACACGCCCTAATTCCATATGTAGGGACGCCTAACATTCCTAACATTGTAAAATAAGTTGCAATTGATGTGGCAAATGCAACTTTCCCCGTCCCCTCAGCTAACAAGATTCTTGAAGCATAGGGAAATGTAATTAGAGGAAAAAGAATGCTAGAAATAGTTAAAATAAAATTCATAGCGAAATTGGCTTTAACTGAACCAATTTTTGTCCTTCCTGACATCTATCTCTCCATTTTACGGTAAACAAACTGCTTTACACTTTCCAAAAATGATGGTTTCTCTGTAAAATTGATTTCAATTTCTTTTATTTGTAATGCATGAAAAGTGACCCAAAAAGTTAACAGACGCTCTGAAAGGAAACCAAACATCCGTTGATTATACTTTGAATAACTATTGACATTAATTTCTTTTTCAACTTGAAATAAAATATCAAATAGCCATTCATAATATCTATCGAAATCTGATTTTTTCATTATACACATGTTATAAAAATATCCACTTGTTTGTTTTTCGTATTTCCTAAAAGCATCTGTCATCTCAGGATATTTTTCCTTTAATACTTTTCCCATTACTTCCCATGCTTCTTTTCCTTCAGAACCATGTATGTTAATAAAATGCCTCTTGCTACCACAAGGTAAGCCTAAAAAAGTTGATTTCTCTCTCTTAGGCAAGATAATATCCCGTTCCAATAAATATTGCTCAATCTCATACATTCCAATAGCTTGATTACAATCATTTTTGAAAAAACGGCGATAATGTACTAGCCCTACAATCTCATCAGAACATTGATTTAGAATCCAATATGCCCCAGTTAGTTCGCAAAAATTCGCATTTTTTGATGATATATTACCTTGAAAATCATTATCGCATAGATATTCTGGTAAACCGCTATTTTTATCAGCACCCACTAACAGTGTTTTATATTCTTGTAAATTAGTGAAACTATTAAATGGTTTGTGAGTAATAATATAAATAGACATAATGTCTCTCTTTCTTCATTATCTATATTTGTGTGTAGAACCCAACGCTTACAGCAAAAATTAATAAAAAACTATTCATGTACTGTAGAATTGTCACAAAATTTTCTCCATCAGCAGTATTTTTTATCATTAATCCAGTAGACTTTCTTAACCAGTCTCCCAAAAAGAGCGGTATAAAGCACATCATTAAATAATAGTACCGACCTTGTACCCCTCCAACCATAATATTGCCTGGTTGATAAACACGAATGTCTCCTGTAATTGCAAATATAATTAATACCGATATTCCTAACAGTAATATAAAACTAAAATATTTAAAAAATACTGGGACTTTTATCCTAGTCCTTAAAGCTACCATAAACATGGAAAATAAAAATGAAATAATCATTGATACATTTAGTAATGCTGACTGATGTGAAACATACTGTAGCGGTTGCTTTACAAAGTTATCTAAAATTGCAACAGGAGCATTAATAAGTGTTCTAAAAATTGGAAGCGGATGTAATAAAAAATACAAAATCCCTGGACTATTAGCTGTTACAGAACCCTCAACATTAAACAGTTTTATTATTCCTGCATACATCAATGCTAGAAGAAAAGTAATTCCGAACATTCCAAAGCTAAATAATTTTGCTTTTTTTGAATCATAGTACTTATTTGGTAAAGCTAAAATCATAGTCCCTGCTAAGACTAATGGAAACTTAGAAAAGGCGAAAAGTAACACGATCGCCTGGAAACGAATGGCATAATTAATTGTAATTTTTTCTTTATTTGCAAGAACGTTTGTTAGCATTGCTAAGATTAACAAACTGGCCCCATAATATAGATAATCATAGTGATAGCCTGATATAACATAAACTGCAGATGATAAAGTTCCCATCAAATAAAGTAATTCCTGATAAACTTTACTAATTCGCAAAGCAAAAAATACAAGAAGAGCATAGGCTAAAACATGGAAGAGTCTTCCCAAATAATAAGAAATATAAACTTTATTTGATACAAGACGTCCAACAGTCCACCCAATCGCCCCTGGAATAAAAGCAGGGTTGTCAAATCCTTTGGGTTGCCCTGAAACTTCACTTTCTTGATGTTCTACGCTATACCAGTAGTCATCTCCTTTATAGTTGGCTTGATTCCTAATCCCATCATGTAGAAATACCGAATCATAATCCTTCAATTCTTCTCGAGAATATTTAAAAAGAAAACTATCTGAAATTCCAATAGCATTCGATAAATGAGATTCTTCATCCAGTGCATATTGAACCGGTCGAATTAAAGCAATAACTGTTCCGAATGATAAAATCAGGAAAAATGCATTTTTGGCTAATTTTTCTGTATTTTTTAAATCGACATTTAAAAAATAAAAAACAATCGCGATTATAATATACCAAAAATTTTGATTGATTTTAAATTCAAACAATATTGGTAATGTTAATTGTGCAAAAAAAACCAGAAAAATCCCTAAAAAAATATTACGTAGCTTTTCTATCAACAAACTATTTGTCAGCATATCTGATTCAACCTCTCTTCTTCTCCAATGAATAGCGTGAAACATCTTGATTCAGCCCAACAAGGTTAGCTTGGCGAATGCCTCGCCATTTTTCGATATGAAATAAAGGATTAATCGCCAACCAATACAACTTTCTTTTCAAACTATAATCACGATCTGATAATATTTTTATACTATCTTTGTAACTTCCTCTCAAGACTTGTTTTATTACTGAGAAAACGGAAACTTTATTTGTTACACCACTATTCAAACGAACATTATAAGTTTCGTCAAAAATGCGTTGCCTATATTCTGACAAGCGAACATCATTTGAATGTTCTACAATTGCCTTTGAGTTATAAACTTTGATATATCCTGCATCCAAAATATCTTTACCATATTCATAATCTTCAGAATAAGCAACATCACGATAGCCTATTTTTTCTATTAAAAATTTCCGCGGAGCCGCAGAGCAAACATCACTATAAAATGACTCTTTCGTATATTGCCCTTTTTTACTTTCATCAAATCTTTGCCAGAAAGTCAACGAATCAGATACGCCCTGTTCATTAAATACCGCTAGAATATCGTACTTCATGGCTGGAAAACAGTAATGACGTGGTTTTTGATTTCCTAATACGGCCACGATATCCGAGTGCATCGCAAAGGGTCTTACCATTTCCGCCAACCACTGCTCATTATGAGGAACTGCGTCTTGAGTAAGATAGACCATTATTTCACCTTGACTAATCTCAGCAGCCATTTGGCGAGTTTTCCCATGCGAAAATTCTTCCTTTGATAAATGAAGAAGACGGAGATTACCGTATTTTTCAGAAAAATGATTGATAATTGCAACCGAATTATCAGAAGAACCTGAATCTGTTATTAGAACATCCCACTTAAAATCTGTGACTTGACGGTATAAAGCAGATAAGGTTTCTTCTAAATGGTCCCGTTCTCCGTTATAAACTGGAATAAATACCGTCGCTTTCAATTGATCAGCCATTCAAAACCTCTCGACGAATAATCATTTCAACTTTTTTATAACTCTCTTCCCAGGATAGTCCCGTATATTTATCGCTCATTTCTTTAGCATGTTCATTGATATCCGAACGCTCAACAGCCTGGCAAAGTTTTTCCGCTAGGGCCACAGGATAGGCTTCTGTATAGAGAATATCATCAATTTCACCAAGTACCATACGATTATTATCCCCATCATTCATGACTGGTACACAACCAGCCACCAAAAGTTCCAATGGTAATAATGAAACATTTGTTAAAGAGAGAACAAGACAAGCTACACTTTCGTGATAAACCTCTGCTAATTGCGCCTTATTTAAAATACCGCGGTCAACGAATTCAAAAGGAATATCATAATTAGACATATCTTGACCAAAGAATTCGATTTCGTATTCCGGATGACGTTCTTTAAAAATTTTCAAAGCCATTACTCCGATTTCAAATCCCCTACGCTCCGTATGGGCACGAGCATAAAATGCAATTTTCTTCTTTTTAACGATCGGGGATTTTGGCTTATAAATATCAATATCCGCACCAAAATCAAAGTAGTCCGATTGCATCCCATATTGTCCAACTTTATTTACAAGCCATTTTCCTGCGGTAATGCCATAAAAACCAAATTTATAGGTTGCTTCAGCTAACATATAACGCGAGCCTACTCCAAAGAATACTGGTTCAAAATCTTGAACAAAGTAAAACTTATGTAAACGTTCCCCTTGAAGATTGAAGACTGCATAAGCAGTTTCCCAACTTGTTGCAAATACAAGGTCTTGATTTTTAAAATCCTCTAACTCTTCAACATCAACATCAATACCATAAGAACGCGAAAAAATATCTTGTGCTTCTTTGGCTGATTGAGGAATTGTGTTGTTATGATAGATATAAAATGTTATATGATGTCCTTGACTTTGTAAATATTTTACAAAACGTGAGATAGTCGTATGCCCGCCTCCGCCTGGTCCAACTGGTGGAGATACCCAAGCAATATTTAGAAAGTCTTTATCTAACTTTTCTGGTTTGATATATGGATAATTGATATAGTCTGCAGTAGCTAGATCGACAAATTGTGGCATTTGTGGCAGAGTATTCATATCAATTTTTGAAGGTACACTTCCTCCAACTTGGATGTTCTGTCCAGTTGAGGTCAACTGTTGATAAACTTTTCGACTAACAGCGCGCAAGCCTTCATTCTTGTATGTCCTAAAGACTTTTCCGAAAATGTTCATATTTTCACCTATCTTTTTATAATTTTTTTCAATACACTCTTCATTTCCCTAAGAGGCTTGGTTAATTTCCATGAAAGTGAGTCTTCTATTTTTTTTATTACATTTGTAAGATAGTCAATTTCAGTGGTTTTGCTAGCAATCTCATTATACAACTCCTGTTTCGCAGTATTCAAAATTGAAATTTCTTCTGCCTGCTCAGCTACTATCCGTTCAAAATCTGCTATTCTTTCCTCATCCCAAGCAACATCACCTTCTAATAAAGCTTTCTTAAAGGTGGATGACCAAGTAAATGCGAAAATACGAATAGCCGAAATACTTAGTGGAAACTCACTCAATGGTAATGTTCGAAAAGTTGCATTATTTGAATAACCTGTAAACCCTTGTATCCGTTCTATCATTTCCTCACGAATAGTTTGATATTCTGTAGGATTTGGAAGAGGGTTATCAAGTGGATACTTCTCAGGATGTTCAATATATTCTTTATCAGTCAAACTATGTGGCAAAGTATCTAAACCACCATAACGTGCAGGTTCATATTTTTCTGAATCCTTGATTAGAAGAACAGGTGTTTCAAATGCCAATGATGGCATAAAGCAATGCAACCTTGTCGTTACAACTGCATGGGCTGATTGGTAAAGAGCTAGTATGTACTCCGCCACTTTAAAACGTTCCTCATTTTCCAAAAATGGGTAATGGTATACCGATAATTCGATAACTTCACGTTTAGTTGATTCTCGCATTTTTTTAACGACATCTTTAGGAACATCTACAGCTAAAATGAAGTCTTGTTTCTTAATGTCCGGATCACGCTGCAAAGTTAAAGTGACACATCCGGAAAAATAGGTTTCTAATCCCTGTTGCTTGAAAAACTCTAGCGTTTGTTCATCACGCGCCCCAACAGGAACATTTTTTTTAAGAAATTCTAAACTTTCAGTCGTTTCAAATGCCTCTCTAACCGCATCATCCTTCACACTAACATGTATAGAAGTCAGAAGCGGTTTTAAAAGGTCACTATTCTTAGGTGGCCATCCCTTCGGATCTCTATTATACCAACCATTCATAATTAACTTTGTTGGTTGATTTGGTTCCCACTCCGCCAACTTATCCCTATCAACATACTCATCAATGCGTGGTAGGAAACGTCTAGCGGCGATGCTTTGAACTTCATCACCAATATTCTCTGTTGAATAATTTAATAGTGCGAACTTATATTCCATACCATCTCCTAAATTTCACTCCAAGTGCCTTGAGCATTAAATTGACCACTGCGAGCAACATTTGCTTCCACAATATTTATCTTAGGCGGATTTCCTTCCATTGTGATATCTTCATATCCAAGAAGTTCACGTGTATCACTCCAAAATGAAACATTTACAGAATATTCACCCTTGATAAATTGTGATGCTGGAATTCTGCACTCAGCTAGATATTCACCTTCTTCTTTACTCAGAAAAGCCATATCTGCTATACTTCCAATTCCTGCAACCAGATTATCACCGTAATCTCTAAAAGAAGTTCCTATAGTAAAGGTTAAAGGCTTATTTACTTTATATTTCACCTCGACCAAAATATCATCCGTTAGATAAAAAGTATCGGTTGCTTTGCTCGAATTTTTGGTTCGAATTGATAAAACATCAATACTATTTTTCCGCTGTTCACCTTTTTCTACAGTTTCTCCTTCAACTTTCTTACTATCGGTTCGGTGCTCTACATTACGTAAGGTATATTTTCCAGCAACCATATTGGGATCGCCAATGATAGAAATTTCTCCCGAATCAATCATCATGGCCTTTGTACAAAAACGTTGCACAGATGCCATATCATGAGTGACTAAAATAACTGTTTTCTTTTGTTTTTTTAGACTGGCAAAATACTCAAAACATTTTCTCTGAAAAGCTTCATCCCCTACAGCCAAGACTTCATCAAGCACCAAGATGTCACCTTCTGCCTTTATAGCAATTGAAAAAGCCAAACGTACCTGCATACCGCTCGAATAATTCTTTAATTTCTGATCCATGAATTCTTCAAGTTCAGCAAACTCTACGATGTCATCATACATGGCGTCAATTTCTGACCGAGTAAAACCAAGAAGGGCTCCGTTCAAATAAATATTCTCTCTCCCTGTTAGCTCCGGATTGAACCCAACTCCTAGTTCTATGAAGGGAACAAGTGTACCATTTACGCTTACTTTTCCTTTTTCAGGAACATAGATTTGTGAAATAATTTTCAATAGTGTAGATTTCCCTGAACCATTTCTACCAACAATTCCAAAAAAATCCCCTTTTTCTACTTCAAAAGATATATCTTTCAGCACCTGCTGCTCTTTATAGCCTTTGATTCCTCTAAAATAGTTTACCAATGTCGTTCTCAAACTTTGAGTTGATTCGGTTGGTAGTTTAAAAGTCTTGCTTACTGACTCAACTTTCAATGCAATTTCTTTGTTTGACATTATAAAATCTCCGCAAATTTCTTAGAATCCTTTTTAAAGATTGTATATCCAATAATGAATACTGCAATAGATATGAGATATGGAATAGCTACCATCCATTTGTTGTCATAAATATCCCATGAAATTGTCGCCCCATCAAAGACAATGTGATGTCGAAGGTCTTGTACAACTTGAGCAATAGGATTCATCATCATAATCTTGGCTACCCCAGTATGCCCTCTTTGTATGATATAGGTGATGGAGTAAATAATTGGTGTCGAGTACATCCCTGCTTGCAAGACTACTTCCCAAATCGGTCCCATATCACGATATTTTACAAAAAAGCTAGACAAAATGAATGCCAGTCCAGTTGCCAAAGTAATTAACTCTACAAATGCTGGCAATAACATCAACACACCAAAATCAAGCTGTACACCATTGATAATGGCGAAAAGCATAACTACTGCAATATTTATTCCATAGTTGATTGCCGCACCAATAATTGATGAAATAACTATAATCTCTTTAGGAAAGCTAATTTTACGTAACAAATCCCCTCGTGCTGCAATAGATAGCATTCCCATGTTAGTTGCCTCAGTAAAAAAATTCCAAGTTACCATCCCAAGCAGTAAGCTTACTGCATAATGAGGTGTCCCATCATCAAATTTTAAGAAGCGTACAAAAACCAAATACATAATTGTAAACATCATGAATGGTTTTAGGATTGACCACAGGTGACCAATCAAAGAACCTTGATAACGCAGTTTAAAATCAGTTTTAACCATCTCTCTTAAGAGAATTTGGTTTTCTTTATTTAATAAATTCATAACTATTCCTTATAAGCAAATTTTGTAATAATGAGTGTTGTAAATACCAATGTATGGAAAGCCTTATTTTTCCTCAATCCATATTTTTTCAAAATCCTGAATCGTTCCAGCATTGGTTTATCCATAATGGTTACAAATGCTTCAATTAATTCTCTATTTAACTGAGATAGAGGCATTTGTAGTAAGTGTCGGGCTTGTTTTTGACTATTTTTTATCAAATCCCAATAGACAGCAAATAAAATATGAGGGCGAATCCATTTTTTAAAGCGTTTTGAGAGTGTTCGAGCCCCTAAAACATTATCAGAATGCTGGCGGTACAGTTCCCCTGGTTGATCAATAAATACCAAATTTCCAAAGGCTGACGCAAGCAGGGCCAGATACCAATCATGCATCAAAATATCCTCAGTTACTTGCCACATTTCAGCAAGATGATGATTAATCATGGCGACACCGCCAGTTACCGTATTCTCAGTCAACTCTTGCACCAATTCCGTATTGGCATGATGAGATTGAGATTTTACCATGCTTTCTGCCATAACTTCTAGATTTTGATTGACAACTTTGAGGTCCATATAAACCATCAATGGCAAATTTGTTGGATAGGCTTGTGCTTTTTTCAGGCTAATTTCCAGTTTATTTGGTAGCCAAACATCATCTTGGTCACTGAAAAAATAGAAATCAGCAGTATCATAATGAACTAGCCTATGAAAACTTTTGATGACACCGAGATTTTCGTCTGTCTCAACATCTATGAAACGAATTCGCTGATCTTGTTCAACAAAATCTTTAATAATCTCTCTAGTTCGATCACTGGAACCATCATCACGAATGAATAGTGTCCAGTCTGTGTATGACTGTTCTTGGATAGAGCGAATTTGCTCAGCTAAGAACTGTTGACCATTGTAGGTCGACATGAGTATGTTTACTTTCATTGTAAAAATAATTCCTCGTACTCTTGGACGATTTTTTCCCAGGTGTATTCATCCTTCATGTGTTTTTTCGCAATTTCTCCTAATTCCACCGCTTCAGCATTCTCATCAATTTGGTTAATTAATTGACTCAGGCTACCTGACTCCTTACTCCAATACCGAGCACCTTCTAGGGCAACTTTGCGGTTAAAATCAACACCTAAAACCAAATTTTCATTGGTTTGCGCCAGCGCTTCTAGGAGACTAGGATTGGTTCCTCCAACTTCATGTCCATGAATATAAGCTCGACATTCTTGGCGCAGATACTTAAGTAGTTCTTGGTCATATACTGTTCCTACGAACTTAATCCGCTTATCGGATATAAAGCCTGTCTCATCTTTCAATTTTTGAAAATAGGCAGAGCCTTCATGGTTTGCAACGATGACTAAATCACGTCTCGTGTTGCTTGCCATAAACTCCTTAATTGCTATCACATAGTTATTCTCAGGTACAAAACGACCGATAATCAGATAAAATTCTTTCTCTTTAATGTTCCAATTTGTAAAATATTGGCGAACTTGTTCAGATTCTTTTGTTAACTTAGTCGGACTTAAATCTGTACCATAGGCAATAAAGCGTGTATTGGTAGCCGAGTATTCAGATTGAATATAATCCTCAATTCCCTCATTATCAGCAATAATCAAATCAGCATATTTGACCATCATTTTTTCAGAAAATTTTAGATACCTTTGGACTGGCTTAGCCCACTTGGCCCGTTTCCATTCCAAACCATCTGGATTGACAAACAAGGTACCTCCAACAGAGTGAATCTGTTTCGCAAAAGGTACTATGAAGCCACCTATGGTATTTCCCAAGATATAGAAAATTGGTCGCTCTATCTGCTGTTCCTTAATGATTTTAAGCGCATAAGTGATTGCCATCATATCATAAGCAATCACACGAGCTGGTCCAAGTTTTGGTGGATTAATGGTGAAGCAATCTGCACCTAGGTAGGTCGAATGTTGGTGATGACTTGTATCCGATAAACAAGCCACATGATAACAAATCTTCTCAGATTGCTGGTGACTGACCAATTGTTGGACAAAGGTCTCAAAGCCACCATATTTTGCTGGCAGTCCACGACTACCGATAATAAAAACGTGTTTCATGAATCCTCTCCATCAAATTGCAGTTCTTTTCATTATACCATTTTTTAGTTTTTTTTCCTAATTCTATCCTAGTTTGGCTATAAAGCCTTTTCTTTTTCTACACCCTAACTCCACAGTATAGATAAAAACAAATTTTGAGTTAATAAGAAAAATTTGATATAATATGTACTGGCTTTTACATAAAAATATAAAACTTAGAATTGTTAATAAATATGAAATTAATTAAACAGCTTATTCATTGGATTGTTGTTATACTCTTAAGTAGTTCATTTTTGAAATATATTGATTTGATTCAAAATGAGCTAGGGATTGCTTATAACAATGGACATGTTCGTATCGTAGCAGATGAGACTCAGCAATATATCGATGGAGTGCAAATCAACGGAAAATATGTTCTGGGTGAGTACGTTGTAAAGAATGATTGGTATATTGTCACTCAAAATGTCGTAGATACATTTTACATTTCACAAGTTGAAAAGAATCTAATGGAGTTCAAACTACCAACACCTATACAATCGTTAGCCTTTGAATATAGAGTTAGCGATGAACCTAAAAAAATTCACATATATATTGATGATGAACTTGTAAGAACTCTTGATACCTCTATAGGTGAAAACTCTAAAAATTTAGTATTTATTGAAACAGCTTCTTCAACTAAATTGACCTCAGAAAATCAACTGTGGTATTTGCACCTTTTTATCTTACTAGTTGGAATAGTAGCATATACACTAAGTAATTCTACTTGGAGAGTCAAGCGCAGTGATTTAATTCTTCTGATAATTCTCCTCAGTACTCAATATTTTTTAATTTCTTTTACTTTTCCGTTATTATATAGAGATGAGCTAGTCTTGTTTAATTCAAGTTTTAATAAATCAGAAGCTCAGTTACTATTAACTACTTTTTCTATGATGATATTCGCTAGTTTTATCGGCTACCGCCAAATTAAAAATAAGGTATTTAAAACTTGTAAGAATCTATTTCTTATAACTAGCTTTATATCTATTCCAATATTCTCTCTGTTTATTATTGAAAACAGTTACTCACAATTTTCCACTCTCTCTACAGAAAGTATAAGGAATAATTTGATTATTATCAGTGTACTTTACCTTATTTTTGCCTTCATGACTAATTTAAGGTTTGCAAGTATTTTTATACTATCTGGGTCCATAATGATTGGTATTAGTAATCAAATTATGATTACTAGTCGGGGAATTCCACTTCTGTTCTATAACCTTTTTCAAATTGAAGATGGCTTAAATGTTGCTTCTAGTGTCGCAGTCACTCTTAACAATAGAATGTTACAGAGTCTATTCTTTACATTAATTTTAGTTACATACTTTAGCTTTCTGCCAAAGTTAACGTTCCCCAACCTCCTTCCTAGTATCGCATTTAATTCAAAATATGATTTTAAATGGTCTAAACGTATTAGTCGGATTATAATTGGTTATATAGCATTTATAAATTTTGTACCCTTAACAAGCCAAATAGTTGTTAGCAAAGCTAATATTACTTTAGATTATTGGAAAATGTATGTTACTTACGGTCAATTTGGGCTCCCACTCTCGCTTGCCTCTTTCTATGAAGATAGTAAAATCACTAAACCTGATGGATATTCAGCTTCCAAGCTTAGTGAAGTTCTTGAAAAATACTCTCCTGAAACAGAAAAACAGACAATCCAGCCTAATATTATCTTTATACAGAATGAATCACAGAGTGATTTTTCAAGTCTACAAGGCCTGAATATGGATCCCGATCCACTATCAAACCAACATGCTCTAACTGATAATACTGTTCACGGTACATTAAACGTTTCTGTATTTGGAGGCGGGACAGCCAATACAGAGTATGAAGTTCTAACAAGCAATGCTATTAGTCTATTATCTTCTAATCTATTCCCTTATCAACAGATTATCACGCAAGAACGACCAAGTTTTGCATCCTATCTAAAAGATAAAAATTACGAGACTATGGCATTGCACCCACAATCTGGCACAAATTACAATCGAAACGTTGTTTATCCACTATTGGGATTTAACAAATCATATTTCTTAGATTCTATTCCAGCAATTGATCAATTAGCGACACTGACAACCGATCGAAGTTGGCCATCTGATCAATTTCTATTTAATGGAATAAAGGAACTCTACAAACAAAAAGGAAGCCGTCCTCTATTCAGTTTTGTCGTCACCATGCAAGGTCACGGCGGATATCTAAGCACGGAAGAAACTTACCCTCGTGAAGTCAGCATTAATGGTTCAACATCTGAATACTTAGCTGAAACAGAATTTTTGACCAGCATGAAGAAGACGGACGAAGCATTTGCTGATTTAATTACTTTCTTTAGCACTTACAAAGAGCCTACGGTCGTCGTCATGTACGGCGATCACCAACCTAGTTTGAGTCAAGAATTTTACGCACAGTTTATGGATGAAAATAATCCTGCTGCTAAATATTCTACCCCTTTTGTGATTTGGTCTAATTTTGATATTAAGGAACGTGAATCTACAACTATCAGCCCAAACTATCTCGTTCCATATTTGATGGATATTTTATCCGAATCCGACTATGCCCTTCCTCGATCACCTTACCAACAATTTTTGAGAGATATGCAAATCGAAGCACCTATCATTACTAGCTGGGGAAACATCGTTAATAGCGGCCAACAAATTGAAGACATATCAAACCTATCACTTTACCAAACCTACTTACAACTAGAATACAATAGTGCCGTTGACAAACGACCTCTAACAGATCTATATGAGTGATAAAAATAGCCTTGCTCGTTTTTGAGCAAGGCTATTTTATCATCAATCATCCAAAAAACTTAATTATCTAAAAGATAAAGCTTGTAATTCTCGATAATTGATAGTAATTTTTCACCATATTTCGGATCAGTAGCATATCCTGATTGTCTTAACGCAAGAATTGCTTGTTGATAATCAGTTGCCTCCCTAAAACTCTGGTAATTTTTTATTCTCCATGGAGTAGAGGTAAAGAACTTAGCATAGTCTGCTACACTTTCATTCCATGAATTATATTTTCTAAACAAGTGCTTTTCTTGCTTCTTCTCACCATCACGGTATTCATTGGTAATGATTTCAATTGTATCACCCTTCCATGTAGCATCCGCTTTGATACCAAAAAGATTATTCCCATGAGTCGCCAAGTATGACGTTCCCCATGCACTTTCTAAGATGGCTTGAGATAACATGACACTCGAAAGGACAGAATTCGCTTTTGAATTTTGTTCTATTGTAGGCACTAGATTAGCTATGAAACTTTTCTGATCATTAGAAAGTTTTCCTGTTTCAATACCTGTACCTGCAGTTCCTACTTTCCCTCTACAGCACCATACCAGTTCATCACACCTTGTGCCAATGCTTTCGCAAGGCGAGTGTGATAAGAATCTTGTTTGATAACTTGTAATTCCGAAGGATTATCCATAAATCCTAGCTCCACAAGAATGGCAGGAATTGCTGTCTCACGAAGGACTGCAAAAGTTTCTCTTCTTACACCACGGTTAACTGCACCTGTTTCTTTAATTAAACTCTCCTGAACCTTGTTAGCTAAAATCTCACTTTCAGCTAAACGAGTAGGGTTATTATGCATTTCTTTATTAATTTTAGGTTGGTATTCCGGATCGTATTGATACCAGTATGTTTCGATACCAGTCGAATTCGAAACTCCTGCTCCCGTCGCATTAAAATGGATACTAATAAATAAGTCTGCGTTGCTTGCATTCGTCATTCGCGACCTCTCTGTTTTGAAGTCTACATCATAATCACCTGTACGGGTCATCAAAACATTGATTCCATATTGCAAGAGATTTTCACGCAACTTATTTGAAACAGACAATGCAAGATTTTTTTCATGTACACCTCCATAAGAAGCACCCGAATCTCGACCTCCATGTCCTGGGTCAATATAGACTGTGTAGGAGCGACTTGAAGGAAGATTAACTGTAGTAGTAGCTACAATATTTTTTGATCCATAACTATCATAATATACATGTATATGATACTTACCAACACTATATTTATGATCTTTTTTATTGACACTTACTTTGTAGGTCCCATCAGACTGTCTAGTCGCAGAGTACCAACGTAAATCGTCTTGCCCATTAATATCTGACCATATTGGGACAAGAATTTCTTGGTCCTTTGAGACCATAGTAACTTGGGAAATATTCACTTCAAAGCTTCCTAAATCCGAATCTATATTCTGAATTTGAACTATCGGTGAATTACTAACTCTTGGTAATTCAAATAATATCCCATCCACAATGGGACCTCGACCATTAGAGTATTGGTAGTATAGATGAATATGATACTGACCTGTACTATCCTTATGATCCTTTTTGTTAACACTTACTTTATAGGTCCCATTCGATTGTCTAG
>ALKQ01000092.1 GCA_000440235.1 Streptococcus suis 10581
GACTTTTGGGAGTTTATAATAACGCTCTGATGTTTGATATTGATTAGCGGTAATTCGTTTCATGATTGTCCCTCCAAGACTAAAATTCCAACATTTCCAAATTCATCAAATCGGATTAAACCTACTTGTTCCATTTCATCAATTAGCTGAGTTGCTTTCTCAATATCAACTCCTAAGATAGTCACGAGATTACACATCACGATTAGACGTGATGATTGTTCCTCCTTTTGCATAATTACCTCCAAAACGCAAAAAAAGGGGTAGACAATTTAATGTCTACCCCCGAAAATTTATTAAAACAAAAATCCTGCCAAAGAATTTTTGGCAGGATTTTTGGCAGGAAACCAAATCAATTTATCAGTTTCTATCAATCGCTTATCGCTCTCAAAGACTGGTAAATAGGGATTCCGCAATCTAATTATGATGTGACTCTTATTTAAGAGTAACTGAAGCGCCTGCTTCTTCCAATTTAGCTTTGATTTCTTCAGCTTCTGCAGTTGCAACGCCTTCTTTAACCATAGCTGGTGCACCGTCAACAAGCTCTTTAGCTTCTTTAAGACCAAGACCAGTGATTTCACGTACAACTTTGATAACGCCAACTTTTTTGTCGCCAGCAGATGTCAATTCAACGTCGAATGAGTCTTTAGCTTCTTCAGCAGCACCACCAGCTGCAGCAACAGCTACAGGAGCAGCCGCAGTTACACCAAATTCTTCTTCGATAGCTTTAACAAGGTCGTTAAGCTCAAGGATAGTAGCTTCTTTAATTTCAGCAATAATGTTTTCAATGTTCAATGCCATTGTGATTTTCCTCCAATTTAGGTTTTTAAATAGTTTGTAGCACTAAGCAGCTACGCTCTGACGCATTAAGCTGCGTCTTCTTTTTCTGCAACAGCTTTGACAGCGTATGCAACATTGCGAACTGGCGCTTGAAGTACAGAAAGCAACATAGAAAGCATGCCTTCGCGGTTTGGCAATGTAGCAAGTGCTTCGATTTCTTCTTTAGAAGAAACTTTACCTTCTACAGCACCACCTTTGATTTCAAGAGCATCAGCAGTTTTCGCGAAATCGTAAATTGTTTTAGCTGGAGCAACTGCATCGTTTGAGAATGCAACTGCAGATGGACCTACAAACAATTCTGCAAGACCTTCAAGACCAGCTTGCTCAGCAGCACGACGCAAGATTGAGTTTTTAATAACTTTGTACTCAACTTCTGCACCACGCAAGTTACGACGAAGAACTGTATCTTGTTCTACTGTCAAACCACGAGCGTCTACAACAACGATAGAAGTTGCAGCTTTCATTTGCTCAGCAACGGCATTTACTAATTCCGCTTTTTTAGCGATAATAGCTTCACTCATTTTTTTACCTCCGTTTTTATTTTGGGCTAGGCACAAAAAAATCGCACCTAAACCTAGACACGAAAGTACAAATACGTTTATCTCAATAATCGTTTTGTGCCTCGGTAGGATGTTTACGAGTCTAGCTCCCCTACTGTCTTAGGTCAGTTTTTTTCAAACCTCAATTATCATAACACAGTATTTTCAATAATGCAAGACTTTTCTCCTATTTTTTTAATATTTTTTTCATTTTTTTCAATTTTTTTCAAGCAGCAGTGCCGTTTAGTTAGTTTTAGTTGTAGAGGTCAGACTTGGAATGTGAAACACGAATTGCTGTGATTTGCTTCGCAAATCTTATCTCCAACCTTTTTACCTCGATTTTTTCATTTCTAAGCTCAGGCTGAAACAGTTCACTGAACAGTTTCACTCCACTGGCCTGTTAAACCCAATCAACCACTGCACTGAGAAGTGACTTTGAACTTTTTGACCAGCCTCGTTTAAAGTTGAAAATAAGGAAAGGAAGTTTCCTCGCTTGTCGAAGTAAGCTAAGATAAACTAACATGACTATAAAAAACAACTGCCATTCCCTTGAGAATAGCAGTTTAATCTTATTTAATCTTGTCTTCTTCGTAGTCACCATTTGGACAGACAACTTGTTTACCACCACCACGAACTTTTTTCTCAACGAGATAGTGGTCGCATTTTGGACAGGTACGACCAACAGGTTTATCCCATGAGGTAAATTCACACTCTGGATAACGGTCACAACCATAAAATAGACGATTTCGTTTGCTCTTACGCTCAATGACCTGACCTTGTTGACACACGGGGCAAGTCACGCCGATCTCCTTGGTAATTTGTTTGGTATTGCGACAGTCTGGGAAATTGCTACATGCATAGAATTTCCCAAAACGTCCTAATTTAATAACCATTTCATGTCCACAAACATCACAGTCAAAGCCAGCTGGTTCATCCTTAATTTGGATTTTTTCCATCTGTTCTTCTGCCTTAGATAATTCTACCTTGAATGGCTGATAGAAACCGTCAATGACCTTCTGCCACTGCTCTTTCCCGATTTCTACATCATCCAATTTTTGTTCCATATCGGCTGTAAATTTGACATTGACAATATCTGGGAAAAATTCAACAATCAGCTTATTAACAATTTCTCCGAGTTCAGTTGGTTCAAATCGCTTAGCCGCAAGCTTAACATAGTAACGTTTTTGAATGGTTTCAATCGTTGGTGCATAGGTTGACGGACGACCTACACCATTCTCTTCTAATGTTTTAATTAAGGTTGCTTCAGAGTAGCGAGCCGGTGGCTGAGTAAAGTGTTGTTCTGGATTTGTTGACGCGCGTACCACCGTGTCACCTTGTTCCATATCTGGCAACATTTTATTTTTATCAGCGTCGTTATAGACAGCCATATAACCATCGAATTTTACTTGGCTACCATTAGCAGCAAAGACAATACCATTTTGATCCAAACGAACACTCATGGTATCAAAAACTGCTGCAGCCATCTGACTTGCGACAAAACGATTCCAAATCAGTGTATATAGTCGCAACTGGTCCTTGTCCAGATATTTTGCAATTGATTCAGGTGTTAAGTTAACATTTGAGGGACGAATAGCTTCGTGGGCATCTTGTGCTCCACTGGCATTTTTTACTTTATTACCATGCTTTGAATAGGTAGCACCAAAACGCTCCGTGATAAAGTCAGCAGCTTGTGCTTGTGCAACAGGGCTAATACGTGTTGAATCCGTACGCATATAGGTGATCAAACCTTGGGTACCACCTGTACCAAGACTGACACCCTCATAAAGTTGTTGGGCAACCATCATGGTTTTACGAGTACGGAAATTGATTTTATTAGCCGCATCCATCTGCATGGTAGAAGTTGTGTAAGGCAGAGGTGCATTTCGTTTGCGTTCCTTACGCTCAACCTGTTCTACTAAGAAATCATCCCCATCAAGTCGGGTGAGAATTTCTTTAACCTGCTCATTGTTTTCCATTTTAGTTTTCTTTCCATCTATACCGTAGAATGAAGCCTGGAATTTCTTGCTCCCCTTTTTGAAGGTTACATCAATTGTCCAATATTCTTCTGGTTTGAAATTGCTGATTTCATTTTCACGGTCGATTATTAATTTGAGAGCAACCGATTGAACACGTCCTGCTGATAGACCTTTTTTGACTTTCTTCCATAAAATAGGTGATATGGAGTACCCTACAATACGGTCTAAGACGCGACGAGCCTGTTGGGCATCGACCAAATCGTGATTAATAGCACGAGGTTCCTTGAAAGCATTTTTGACAGCATCCTTGGTGATTTCGTTGAAAACAACCCGGTTTTTATCCTTTTCGTTTAGTCCCAAAATATGAGCCAAATGCCAAGAAATTGCTTCTCCTTCGCGGTCCGGGTCACTCGCGAGAAAGACTTGCTTTGCATTTTTTGCTTCTTTTTTCAAAGAATTGATGAGTGGTCCTTTTCCACGTATGTTGATGTACTCAGGTGCATAGTTGTTATCGAAGTCAATGGACATACTAGATTTCTTCAAATCTCGAATATGCCCGACTGAAGCAACGACCTTATAATTTTTACCAAGATATTTTTCGATTGTTTTTGCCTTAGCAGGCGACTCTACAATAACGAGATTTTTCTTGGTTGTCGTTTTTTTCTTACTAACTGTTTTTGTAGCCATTCTTATACCTTACAAATATTTTTAACCTCACAAAGAATATACTATTTTTCAGTCAGTGTCAAGCTATTTATTTTCCTATAGGAAGACTTGTTTTAAAATTGATACTCAGAAATGATGTCCAATCCTGATGTAACGCACTTTGCTCCCTCTTGAATCAAATGATGACATCCATCTGATTTCCCATCCAAAATGGAACCAGGTATAGCATAGACTTCTCTACCTTCTTCCAAGGCACGTTCGCAGGTAATCAAGCTACCAGACCGCATTTTTGCCTCACAGACTACCAATCCTTCTACCAAACCAGCTATAATGCGATTGCGTTCTGGGAAATGGTATTTGAGTGGCTGGGCACCCGGTTCATATTCAGTCAGAACCAAATGATGTTTACCGATGTAGGTCTGTAATTCTCTATTTTCTTTGGGATAAATCTTATCCAAACCTGTTCCAATAACGGCAATGGTTTGTCCACCATTTTTCAGACTGGCAATATGGGCTGCAGTGTCAATTCCTCTTGCCAAACCACTGACAATGACAAAGCGGTTATTGAGTTCTTTGATAATCTTCTGCACAGACTGAACCCCATTTTTACTGGCATTTCGAGTACCAACAACTGCAAGCTTTGATTTTTCTAGCAATTCTAAATCCCCTTGATAAAACAAAAGTACAGGCGGATTGTAAATCTGTTTGAGCGCCAAAGGATAGATATCATCTAAAATTGAAAATGATGGATACTTATTAAATTCCTCGCGACAGGCTTTTGTATCTAGATTCTTATAATTTTCCATAAATAGCACTGGATTTTTACATTCAGACACTACAGCGACATTTCGCAAGGTCAATTTTTTACCGTGTTTTTCTTGATAGGCCAAAACTTTATTAATATTTAGATTGGTCAGACCTGCTTTTTTCCATTTAAACAATTCAAAATTATTCATTTTCTTCACCTCACCTAGTCTATTCGCAAGGCAAAGAAAAAAATTCTCCCGAAGAAGAATTATTTTTTAGGTATTTCTTTGATAACACGCGCAGGATTGCCGGCTAAAACGACATTATCACCAAAAGACTTAGTCACGACAGAACCAGCACCAACAACAACATTGTTGCCCAAGGTCACGCCAGGTAAGATTGTCACACCACCACCAGCCCAGAAATTATCACCAATGGTAATGGGAGAGCCATATTCCAAACCAGAATTTCGTTCATCAGGATCTAGTGGATGAAGTGGAGTTAGCAACTGTACATTGGGACCAAGCATGGCGTTTTTGCCAATGGTAATGGGACAAACATCCAACATCGTACAGTTAAAATTTGCGTAAAAATCCTCACCAACATGAATATTGCTACCGTAGTCGCAATAGAAATTTGGCTCCATGTAAATCCGCTCACCTGTAGCTCCCAACCAGTTTTTCAATCGCTCAGAGCGGGCTTGTCCATCTAGTTCTTCGTTAAATTTTTTCATCTGTTGGCGGGCAAAGGTTCGCATCTCTCTCAATTCAGCATCTGCTGCCATATAAAATTGCCCAGCTAGCATCTTTTCTTTTTCTGTTGGCATACTTCTGCTCCTATTTTTTTATGATTAAATTGATAGCTTGAGCAAGACGAGCTTCTTGTTCTTCAGGGTTTTCAGATGGATGAGTGATACAATCTTGTACCTTCTGAGCAATGACCATTCCCATCATACTATTGATGCTGGAACGAACAGCACTCAGCTGAGTTACAATATCAATACATTCTTGGTCTTCTTCAATCATTTTCTGAATGCCTCTTAGCTGACCTTCGGCCCGTTTCAAACGGTTTATCATCTTTTTCTTATCAGTATTCATACCCTATATGGTACTGCTTGAAGTGAAAATTGTCAATTTTTTACCTTGACATCTCTCGAATTCCTTGATATATTTTAGATACCCCGTAGGGTATGAAGGAGTAACAATGTTTAAACAATTATTTTCAGGAATGTTTTCAAACTCAGATAGTCTTCCGATAACTGATGTAGAACAAGCGATACAATCATCGAATGCTATTTTGCTTGATGTTCGCGAAGTCGACGAATTTGCTAGTGGACATATTCCACAAGCTATCAACCAGCCCTTAAGTCAACTTGACCAATTTAAAGGCGACAAAACCAAGAACTATCTTGTCATCTGTCAATCTGGCATGCGTAGCCAACGGGCGACAGAATATCTAAAATCTCAAGGCTATCAAGCAATCAACGTTAAAGGCGGTATGAATGCCTGGACAGGAGGAATAGCATGAAAATAATTATTGTAGGTGGTGTCGCTGGCGGTATGTCTGCTGCTACTCGCTTGCGTCGTCTGATGGAAGATGCTGAAATCATTGTATTTGAAAAAGGACCGTATGTTTCCTTTGCCAACTGCGGTTTACCTTATTACATTTCTGGAGAAATAGCAGAGCATGATAGCTTGCTCCTCCAAACGCCAGAAAGTTTGAAACAACGCTTCAATCTAGATGTCCGCCCCTTCCATGAAGTCATTAGTATTGATGCTGAGCAGCAAACTGTAACAGTCAAAACGCCTACTGGTGAGTTGATTGAAGGCTACGACAAACTAATCCTATCACCCGGCGCCAAGCCTGTCATTCCAAATCTATCTGGTATTGAGGAAGCAAACAATCTCTTTACTCTTCGGAACGTACCTGATTTGGACAAGATTATGGCCAAGTTAGACCAAATCGAATCAGGTCAGGCAATTGTTATCGGTGCAGGTTTTATCGGTCTGGAAATGGCTGAAAACATAGCTTTAAAAGGTTGGAAGGTCACGCTTGTCGAACAGGCTCCTCATGTTTTGCCAACATTTGACCTAGAGATGGCTCGATATGTGGAAGCAGAGTTAACAAATAAGGGTGTCGAGGTTATCACTAGGCAGTCTGTCACTGCTTTTCATGAAAAAGGACAGGTTCTAGAATTGTCAAATGGCCAACACTTGGCATCTGATGTGACCATTCTCTCAGTCGGAGTTGCTCCCGACAGTCAACTAGCCAAAAATGCTGGAGTTGAGTTAGGTCTCCGTGGTGGTATTCTCGTAGACCAAAACTACCAAACTAGTCAGAAGAATATTTATGCTGTTGGTGATGCTATTGTTGTTAAACAAGAAATTACAGGTCAAGATGCCTTGATTTCACTGGCTTCTCCTGCCAACCGACAAGGCAGACAGGTAGCTGATGTCATCGCTGGACTTGATAGAAAAAACAAAGGATCTATTGGAACAGCTATCGTAAAAGTCTTTGACCTAGCTGCCGCTTCAACTGGTTTAAGCGAACGTGCTGTTCAATCACTCGGCTATGAACATGCCGTCGTTCATACAACTGGAAAAGACCATGCTTCATACTATCCAGGTGCGACGGATATTGTTTTAAAACTCATTTTCTCACCGACTGATGGAAAAATTTTCGGTGCCCAAGCAGTCGGTCAAAAGGGAGTAGATAAGCGAATAGACGTCCTTGCCACTGCTATCAAGGCTGGACTGACGATTTTTGATTTACCAGAGCTTGAATTGACCTACGCTCCGCCATTTGGTTCAGCCAAAGATCCAGTCAATATGATTGGCTACGCTGCTATGAACATCGCAGAAGGGATTAGCCAAAACATCCAGTGGCACCAACTAGACGACGAGTTAGCTACTGGTAAAGTTATATTAGATGTCCGCAATCCTGGCGAAGTCGCAAACGGGCAATTCAGAGAATTCCTTCACATTCCTTTGGACCAACTCCGTGAGCGAATTGGAGAACTTGATGCTTCAAAAGAATACATTGTCAGCTGCCATAGTGGACTTCGTTCTTATATTGCCGAACGAATCTTGAAAGAAAAGGGCTTTGGTGTTAAAAACCTAGATGGTGCCTTTTCACTCTATAAGATAGCTTTACCAGAAAATATTATCCAACCATAAGCAACTAACCTTCTGTGATTTTGGGTCCAGAAGGTTTTTTCTTGACTTTTAATATTGGATATCGTACAATCTAGTTATCATTACTAGATAAAAGAAAGTGGATAATCATGAAACAAACTATCCCCTACTGGCATGAACTACCAGACTTAGACCTCTATTTAGACCAAGTTCTGCTGTATGTTAATCAAGTAGTCAATTCTCAGGAAAGCCTTGAACAGAAGAGTTCATACTCAATGAAAATCAACAGTGGCCTAGGAAACGAAACCAGTGATAGAACAGGGGTTCATCAAGGCAAGTTGACAACGGATAATGTTGTTTTTCGAAGGGTATTAACTGCTGCCATGATCAATAACTATGTCAAACATAAACAGATTGAAAAACCTGTTAAGAAAAAATATCAAAAACAGCAAGTTGCCCGCTTGATTGCCTTGACTATCTTAAAAAATATCTTTTCCATTCAAGAAATCAGTCAGACCTTACATCTTCTTCTTCAATCTAGCAATTCAGAAACCTTATACAATCATTTTGTTGACTGCATGCGAAATGAGGAGAGCGATGAAACACCTGAAATCATTCGCTACGCTTGTCAATCCGTCAAACTCTACTACAAAACCCGTCAACTCACTGTTGAGTTAGAAAGGAAATTTCATGAATCCTAGTTTGAAATTAAGTCTAAAACTTTCATTTGGTGAAGAAGTCGCAAATAGTATCACACATGCAGTAGGAGCCCTACTTATGTTAGTCTTGCTTCCCATTACTGCCATACATGCATTCAATAATTACAATGTCACTGCAGTTGTAGGAATGTCCATCTTTGTTATCAGTCTCTTCCTCATGTTTATTTCTTCTTCAATCTATCATTCTATGCCCTATGATTCCATGCATAAGTACATTCTGCGCATAATCGACCATAGTATGATTTACATCGCTATCGCTGGGAGCTACACACCCGTCGCCCTATCCTTAGTCGGTGGTTGGCTGGGCTATCTGATTGTTGGTTTGCAATGGGGATTGACCATCTTCGGTATTCTCTATAAAATTTTCGCTAAGAAAATCAACGAAAAATTCAGCCTCTTCCTCTATCTTTTCATGGGATGGTTAGTTGTCTTTATCTTGCCAGCCATTCTTCAAAAGACTGGCTTTGTTTTCGGAATTTTGATGCTGGCTGGTGGACTATCTTATACTATTGGAGCCCTCTTCTACGCCAAGAAAAAGCCCTACTTCCACATGATTTGGCATCTCTTTATCCTACTGGCTTCCGCACTGCAGTACATCGCCATTGTCTACTTTATGTTATAAGAAAACAGCTTCTAGTCACCTAGAGGCTGTTTTTAATGCATTAAACTGATGATCACTCCGATCAGGTAAAGAACTGACACGATGCCCAAAAATACCAAATGCGTCTTTCGGCTCATGACTACATAGCCTACAAATTCCCGAATAAAGGCATTGAGGCTAAAGTAAAATTTGGTTTTTGCTCCATAGCCGATACATTTGATTTTCAGTTTTCGGGCCAATAGCAGAGCTCTAAAAACATGATAGTAATTGGTTACAAGTGCAAATCGACTGCCAGGTTTCATCAGGGCATAGGAGTATTTCAAATTTTCTTCTGTGTTGGTCGATTGGTTTTCAATGAGAATGTCTTCAGCAGGGATACCCTGTTCCAATGCATAATTAGCCATAGCCTGTCCTTCTGCTATGATTTCATCAGGACCTTGTCCGCCTGACATGATGAGCTTGCTGCCAGGATGTTTCTGGTAGATCGCTATGCCTTTGTCAACCCGCGAAGCCAAAAGTGGCGTCACCTTGTCACCAATCAACCCAGCTCCCAGCACCACCACATAATCCAGCTTCCCTGGGAAGAGATTGACCAAATTGACAAAGCTAGATGTCGTATAAAGCATACTGATGATAATGGCATAGGACACTAAAAATCCAACATAGACAAACACCATATTGAAAAAACTGATACCAGAAAGGGTGCTTGCTACAGACGGCGCGATAAAGAAATAAAAAGTTAAGCCGATAGCCAATCCTAACGATAAAAAGTTATGAAAACGGACACCTTCTCGCTTCAAAATCCGAAAACCGTTCAGATAGAGGGTAATCAGCAAGACAAATGGACCACTTAACAAGGCTAAAAAGAGCACCATAGCCACTGCTATAGCCAGCAAACGCAAGATTTCATTGTTTTCTAAAATACCTGTTGAAACAATCCAAGCCAAAGCCCAGACGAGGATGTTCAAAGCAAACAGGGAGATAAAAATCGACCGTCTCTCCCAAAAATAAAGAAGAGCAAACAATCCGATGGAAGTTAGTAAAAGCCAGAAAAAGACCGTCACGATGATTTCCCTCCTGCTAGCATTGACTTAATGGGCTCAAAGGTCTTACGGTGTATGGCCGTGATGCCTAACTTGTTCAAGCCTTCCAAATGCTCTGCCGTTCCATAACCAGCATTCTTGGCGAAGCCGTAGCCTGAGAACTCCTTGTCATAGTCCGCCATCATCTTATCCCGCGTCACCTTGGCAACGATAGAGGCAGCTGCGATAAACAGGCTATTGGCATCTCCCTTGATGATGGAAGTTTGTGGTATGGGCGTATCCAACTTCATGGCATCGATGAGCAGGTGGTCAGGTTTCTGGCCTAATTTCCCCAAAGCCTCCAGCATGGCTAACTTGGTCGCCTCGTAGATGTTGACCTGATCGATGACAGCTGCATCTTTTATTCCCACACCAACTGCCACCGCCCGCTCCATGACCTCTTGGTAGATGGCTTCATGCTTGGACTTGGGGATTTTCTTGGAGTCGTTGAGGTAGTGGATTTTACAGCCCTTGGGCAAGATGACCGCCGCTGCCACCACAGGACCTGCCAGAGGCCCCCGGCCGACTTCGTCGATACCAGCGATGAACTCCACCCCATTTTCATAAAGGGCTTTTTCGTAAGATAGCATAGCTTCTAAGCGGGCATCTTCTGCTACTTCTTTTTCCAACTCCTTTTGGCGTTTCTTAATAGCAGCCTGAACCCCTGCTCGCTCATCCTGAGATAGTTGGTCCCAGACTGGACTGTCCAGACTGTCTACCTGGGCCAGCAGAGCAGTCACTTCCTTAATTGTTGCCATCTAAGTCACTCACCCTGTCTAATGTATAAGTACCCAAGCGACCGTCCCGAACGTCCTTGACAAAGAGATTGTAAAAACGATCATAATCATCACGGAAGCCCAGTTTTTTTGTCCAGTCCATAATAAGTTCAGGCGTTTCCTGCTCCAAATCCATGCCCTTGAACCGCTCTTGTAGACGTTCTGGATAATTTGCC
The DNA here is from genome assembly GCA_000440235.1 of Streptococcus suis 10581. GTDB lineage: Bacteria > Bacillota > Bacilli > Lactobacillales > Streptococcaceae > Streptococcus > Streptococcus suis_F. Next base: position 11,254 of record ALKQ01000092.1, read on the forward strand.
TTGAAATAGTCCAGACCAAAAATGGTGACTTCGTCCATAGGCAAAAGTTGGTCCTTGATAGCCCCAGTCAGAGCCAACTTGAGACCGACTTCCTGGTCTTCAAACTTAGGCCAGAGAATACCTGGTGTATCAAGGATTTCAAGGTCCTTATTGGACTTGAGCCACTGTTGGCCCTTGGTCACACCTGGTTTGTTGCCGACAACAGCGATTTTTTTACCTGCCAGACGGTTCATGAGGGTGGATTTTCCAGCGTTTGGAATACCGATAATCATGGTTCGCAAGGTCTCCTTTTGAATCCCTCTTTGGCGGAGGCGTTCAATCTTGTCTTTCATCAGACCCTTGGCTGCATCGGTCACCTTTTTCACCGTCGCTTGCTCTTTTGAGTTGATGGCAAGGGTACGGATGCCTTGACCTTCAAAGTAGCTCTGCCATTCTTTGGTACGAACAGGGTCTGCCAAATCAACCTTATTTAAAATCATTAGTTTGGGCTTGTCGCCGACAATCTTGGTCAGCATAGGATTTTGGCTAGATAGGGGCAGGCGGGCATCGACCAAAATGGTCACGAAATCAACGTGCTTGATGTTCTCCTGCACCTGCCTGCGAGCTTTTGACATGTGGCCCGGAAACCATTGAATAATTGCCATGTAGTAAAAATCCTTTCGTAGCAAGGGTTTGAGGCCCTTGACTTCTTAATTTTTCATCTAGGCACCAAATAGGCACCAAAGTTTCGATTACCAAGACATTTCATATGCCAATACTTTACCTTTTTTCTTAATAGGCAAAACTTCAAAATTAGGATAAACTTTTGTAAGTTCTTTTTTTATCTTAGGTAGAATATTTGCCGAAATATGTCGAGGTTGATAGCTATTCGATAAATGAAGTTTCTCTCTAAATTCCTGCACTGTTAGAACAATTTTTTCAGCTTTTGAGGTTTCAATCATTTCACTCGCCATTTTCGAATGCTTACTAGTAAAAAATTGATGTGTAGAAAAATCTATATTACATTTCTGAGCAAATTCGTCAAGTGCCTTAAGCGATTCCTCTTGAGAGACAATTGTTTGGTGTGTGTAACCTAAAGTTGTCTCTGCTCTTGAATGTCCGACACGTGCCATAATTTCCTTTAAGTTGACAGATTTACTTCCACTTTGTAAATAAGTAATATGCATATGCCTAAAAGAATGAGGCGTAACATGCTTCGTCCATTTAAAACCAAATTGTTCTTCACAACATTCTAATAATTTTTCCTCAACTCGCTTTAAAACTTCACGAAATGAGCTCGATCTAATAGGTGAACCATATTCCGTTCTAAAAATACACGGAGAGTATCTAAAATTTGGACTTGGATTTTTCTTAGCATAAAGATCGAATTCATTATTTCGTTTTATTGCTCTTTTAATTGCCTCGCATGCAATTTTCGGTAACAAAATTTTTCTTTCTGAATTTGCTGTTTTTGTAGAATCAAAATAGAAATCATCAACTTTCAAATCATGTGTTTGCAGTGATTTATTTACATCTAATATTTGAGTTTCAAAGTTAACATCATCACTGGTAAAAGCAGCTTCACCAATCCGAAGGCCTGTGAATAGTAAAACAATTCCTAAGTCATAATAACTTTGATTTCTAACTTGACTTAAAACCTCGAAAAAAGGAATTATTTCATGAATATCTAAACATTTTGCATCATGTCTACGTTTTACCTCAAGTTTCTTCTCGAGCGGAATTTCCAATCTGACTGGAGCAAGTGGAGAAAACTGGATGATACCATACATTACAGCATAATTAAAAATCCTATTCAATGAACTCTTTATATGTGTCATTGTTGCTGCAGAAGAATCATATTTTTTTAAATATTCACTTAAACAATTTTTTAATAACAACGGTGTAATGCAATCAATTAAATAATCATCGCCAATTATTTTTCCCAATCGACTTAATACTAATTTTTCTCTTTCAATTGTTTGTTTTTTTACTGACACAGACCAAGAATTGAACCAACTTTCTTTCAATTCTCCAAACGTTTTTATTTCGGAAGCAGAAAAAGAAGATTTAGTTTTTTCCTGCAATGTTTCAATTTTTTCAATCAATTCCAGCTCAGCCTGTTTACGTGCTCGACTTGAATTCTTGTAATATGAAATTATTGCGGTCTTCCATTTCCCAGTTAGTGGATCTTTATATTTTTCAACTACCTCATATCGAATTTTTCCTTTTGAATTAGTTTTAGTTCTATAAAACATCGTTATTCTCCTCTATATTAAAATAGAAAATCGATACGATTATAGAATTTAACCAATTCATATTATACCATGTTTTATTCTGAATTACCGCTTTTGTTTCCATTCAAGAAACTCCTGAAAACCATCTAGATTAATAAATACGATTTTATGGGAGGGGTGCAATATATAGCAACGAAACCTTTTCATTTCTCTCATTTCCTTTAACCAGCGGTTAAGCGTATAGATTGATAGTCCCTCCCACCGTTTCATTAACGCTTCTTTGTCTGCCCACTCTGCAATCGAATTCTCTACTGGTACATATTTTATCTTTTGCATACTTTCCTCCAGTTTATCGATTTTCTATCTATTCATTAGTTTCACGACATTGGTGGGTTGATTTGGACATCAACATAGGAATCTCACCTGCTCCATTTTTCGACTAGAGCCTGAACGTACAGAAGTATCATTAACATTATTTGTGTCATGGCAAATTGGGTTCCACCCCAATTTTAGAAACAGATATTTTTCGCTCATATCATCGCGTATCTATTTCAATTGCTCGACAAATAAATAAAGTCCCACCTTGGTCTATTCAGTTGTCAAAGGACCAGGAGGGACTATTTGATATTTTTCTTTATTCTCTTCGGATAATCTGATAATCCTAAAAGATAATCTGTACTCACATCATATAATTCAGAAAGTTTTGTTAATACTTCTGCTGTTAGCATATGTTCACCGCGCTCAATCTTGGCATAAGCTGAACGTGTATAAGCTAGAAAATCAGCTATATCTTGCTGTGTTCTATCAGAATCCTCTCTCAAATTCTTTAGTCGTGGGTACATCAAACTTTCTCCTAAAGAAAGTATAGATTAGTATTTCAAAAATATAATAATATGGTCTTTTTTGGACCATTAGACTTAAAAAACCTATGTCTTCTATAAATCAATCCGTAAGCCATTTTTGAAGGTCTGGCTGATTTTCTTATCTTCCTTTATATCCAATCGCTCGACACTGGTCTGCCAGAGTTCTTGGTTGAAATCTGAGATGAGCTCACGCTGTTTTTTGAGTTGTTGGATAAATCCATCAAGACTTAGCCGCTTACTTTTCTGTTCTTCCAAGGCTGACCTAGCCTCCTGCAACTCTTTTTGTTTTTCTTGGTAGGCTGTTACTAGGGTATCGTACTGCTCTTGGTATAGTTCTTGATTCTGAGCCTTCCTCGCATTCCTATCGACCAAGTCCTCGATGTCTTGTCGTATGGTTTCAAGGTGATGCTCCAAGTCATCAATCCTAGATTCAAGTGGCGAGGTGTCTTTTGCCATGTCAATTAAGAGTTCTATATTTGCGATAATCTTATCTCGATTACTGAGAGGTTGATTGATAGCTGAAATGAACCAACCTTTAATCTCTTCCTCCGTCACATGAGGTGTCCGATATTTATGCTCGCCCTTGTATTTGGCATTGCACTTATAGATGGTTCGTTTGTACTTGTTAGTGGAATGCCACACCTTACTCCCAAAGGCTGACCCACAATCACCACAGAACAGTCGTCCTGCGAAAATGTTGCTGGTTTGTCGTTTCTTCTCTAGCTTTCCAATTCAACCTGAACCAAATCAAAGACTTCACGCTTGATAATGGCTTCATGGTTGTTTTCCACATAATACTGAGGGAGTTCCCCTTCATTAGGTTTGGTGCTTTTGGTCAAGAAATCCGTTGTAAAACTTTTCTGAAGGAGGGCATCTCCTTTATATTTTTCGTTCCGAAGCATACGCTTAACTGTGCAGAACTCCACTTCCTTTTCCCTTGTGGGGTCGGAATCCCTTGGGCAGTCAACTCCCTGCGATTTTGTTGGGATTGTTTCTCAATAAGACCTGATGAAAAATATACCGAACAATCTTAGCTTCCTCATGGTCAATTTCAAAACCATCTGTGTCACTTTTCTTGAAGCCTAGAACTTGGCTGTAGGAAAAGGCCACTTGCCCTTCAGCCACCTGGCGTCGTCTACCCCAAGTCACGTTCTCTGAAATGGAACGGCTCTCTTTTTGGGCTAGACTTGACATGATGGTAATCAGACGCTCCCCTTTAGAAACAAAGGTCCAAATGTTCTCTTTTTCAAAATAGATTTCTACTCCTGCTTCCTTGAGCTTCCGAACTGTTGATAGGGAGTCAACCGTGTTTCTGGCAAATCGACTAACCTACTTGGTCAGGATAAGGTCTAACTTTCCGTCAAGGGCATCTTCAACCATTTATTGAAAGCCAAGACTTTGTTCCAGAAATCCCTTCGTCTGAATACATCTTGACAAATTCCCAATCCGAGCGACTGTTGATGTAGTCTGCGTAGTATGTCATCTGTGCTTCTTAAGAAGTTGTCTGGTCTTCATGGTCAGTGGACACCCTGGCATAACCCGCCACTCTTCGTTTAGTAAAACTCGGTAGGTTAATCTTATGGGTGACTTGTTTGGATGGTTCTATCATGATGACTTTTTCATGTCTAACGTTCTTTCCGAATGATGGCGTGTTTTTCTTCTCCATTTCTATAGGTGGCTTTAACATCATTGGTCACGCTATTAAAAGCAATATGGTGAATATCTGCTGTTTTTAAGGTTTCGCCAAAAGTTTGAAAGAGTTGTTCTTCTGTAACGGTACGTCCTAAACAAGTCTCAACACCCTTGGCATCTCTTGTCCTGCAGTAATACCTCACTCGCTTTTTCTGATTGGATGTAGTTTCCACATTCAAAAGCATGTCTAAACCGCAGTGGTTACAATACACTTTGCCATTGAGTTTGGCTATTGATTCATGTTTTGAAGTCCGTCTCTTCGCACGTCGATTCTTTTCATGATTAACCTGTTGGAAATACTCCGATGTTAAAATAGCCTCATGGGCATTCTCAACCATATACTTTGCCGTCTGACCATCATTTGGAATGGAGCGACTGCCAAAAAGATTTCAAAAGGTCTTCTGTAAAATCAGTCGACCTCAGTAGGCTTCTTGGTCGAACATGTTGTAGATGACTCGCTTAGTAAAGTGATTGCCTAGACGTGTTCGCTCACCCCTATCATCAAGTCTTTTAGCTATCTTAGGGGCTGATAGACCTTCCATATACCATTCGAAGACCTGTCTGACAATTGAGGCTTCATGGGGTTCAATCACATACTTTTCGCCATTCCATCGATAGCCAAAGAAGTCTTGAGGAAAATTAGGTTTCCCTTCTTCAAAGCGTTTCTTCACTCTCCATCTGATGTTTTGACTGATAGACTATGATTCTTCTTGAGCCATGGAGGCAAGCAGGGTTAAAAGCAACTCCCCTTCAGCGGTTAGGGTATCAATCTTCTCCTTTTCAACAAGTGACCTTCAGGAAGAACATCCGCACCTGACCCTCTACAAACAGCTCAACAAGAGAAACAAAAAGAAGGTCGATGAGTTAACTCAAGACCTTCTCATGGAACAAAAGGTTCTCACACTATTTTCAGTCCGTGTCCTTGACAATTTGGCTCTATCAGCTGGACTTAGTAACGGTATCTGGGATGAATACGAGACCAAGGAAGTCATTACAGATAAAGAGTACCTCTACTATGTGGCGACTTGGATTGAGGGGCAATCCATGGAACCTGTTTATCAAGACGGTGAGGTAGCCTTAATCCGTGAAGGTGGCTTTGACTACGACGGGGCGGTATATGCCATTGCTTGGAATGAGCAAGTTTACATCAAAAAAGTTTATCTTGAGGAAGATGGCTATCGATTCGTCTCCATGAACGACTCCTATTCAGATAAGTTTGCGCTAGCTGTAGATAATCCAAGAATTATAGGGAAAATCGAAGGAAACTTTATGCCTATTGAACAGTAAAAGCATTATAACCACTCCCATTTTTCGACTCTATAAGGCTGTAATGGGTTAAAGAAAAACTAAGAACCAAATTTGTCTCCTCTTGCGCTTTACCATAAAGCTACCTACTAAACTTTTCAACGACTTCGAGTTACTCAAAAAGAAACTTAGGTAATTACCTACAAATGTCAGAAGACAAGAGAAAAGCATCCAGCTGATTAATCTCAACTCCCTCAGGTAGATCAATACAACGAATTGTCAGAAGAATATTTCAGCTACACATATTCTTCCTCATCTCTCAAAGAGATTCTGGGATATTCTCCTGATTATCTACAAACAGACGTGTATTTAAGTTATCAGAATTTGGAAAATGTCACTTTAGTCAGTTACTAGGTGCATGTAAGGGTGCTACTTCCATAGCGCTTATCCCAAGGCCACCATCTCAGATAGTCTAACCTATCAAAAGAAGTAGAATACTAATTGCCTGTTCAATTTTGAGAAAGACCATACCCATCTTTTAGGAATAGCACTTCTTTACTTACTGTCGAAATGAAAATATCTTACACGACTTAAAGCTAAACAAAGCCGTTAACTGCTGTCTCCCCCATGAAAAAGAATTGCGTCAAGTCCTTAACCATCTCAATCTCATCTTGAACAATAATCTAGCAGGGAGGCATGTTAATGAGTAAGTAATAAGACGCAAATGTTAGCTCTTCTCAAGTAGTCGAACAGGTGCTCAAAGCATATTCTCTATCAAAAGCTTACTTGAAACCGACAAAGCTATTAGTCCTAAAGCTGAAACATACATGAGATACCTTTTGGACAATCTTCAAGAGCCGATTTTAAAAAATAAGGTTCTAGAGGATTGCTTTTTTAACTATGTGAAGCCTCAAATAGTCTTTTGTACATTCCCTCTTTACTACATAATTCATCGTGTTTTCCAATATCTATTATTTTACCATTGTCCATAACAACTATACTATCGTATTCCTTAGCATTAGATAGCCTATGAGTAATAAATATTTGAGTAATACCTCTATATTTTAAATTATCCATTATTTGTTTCTCTGTGATGGAATCCAGTTGCCCAGTCCCTTCATCAAAAATTATAATCTCTGGATTTTGCAAAATAGCTCTTGCTATTGCTAATCGTTGCCTTTGTCCACCTGATAAATTATTACCATTATCTCCAACGCTAGTATAATAGCCCATAGGCATATTATTAATCTCTGTATCTAGCTTAGCTAGGTTTGCTGCAGTAATAATATCTTCCATAGAATGACTATGCGTCAAATCTATATTGGAAAGAATTGTGTCATTAAACATTACATCATTTTGTAAAACAACACCAAAATTCTTCCTATAACTATTTAAATCAAACAAATTAATGTCGTTATCATTATATAAAACAGTGCCCTCCTCTACTTCATATAATCTTAGCAATAACTTAATAAGTGTTGTTTTCCCACATCCTGTTTTTCCAACTATAGCAATGCGTTCACCTCTCCTAATAGTTAATGCAATATCATCAATAACCTTGCTCCCACTACCATAAGAAAAGTTCAAGCCACTAAAAGTTATTCTTTTTAATGCAGGCATTTTTGAAATCGAGAATTTATTTTTTTCTTCTGGGGTATAAATGATATCAAAAACTCTATCCAAAATTGTAAAACAAAATTGAAATTGAAAACAATTTTGTACAATCAGAGCAATTGGTGAAAGAACTAAAGAAACCAATGATAAAAATGACATTAAACTACCAAGAGACATCGTATGCTGTTGTACTTCTATACTACCTAAAATTAAGATTAGTACATTAGGAAGCAACCTGTATACAGAAATAAAAGTCTGAAAAATATTTAAATAATTCTCACGTTCGACATCAAATCTAAGCTCATTGCTAAACATTTCTTTCCATTTTGAATATGAAACATCTCCTCTGGCTGAGACTTTCAAAAATAATAGATTTGAGAAAATTTCCATCAAATAACCTTGGGTCAATTCTTTAGATCTTATAAAATTTGAGTTCTTTTCTTCTAACTTTTTTAACAAAAAATACAAAACTACGAATAAAAACATGGCGAAAAACATAATTATAAGCGTGAAATATACTGACATCAGTGCCATCGCTATAAAAGCGATAACAACAGTCGATAAATCAATTAATAGACTTGATATTCCGCTTGAAATTATTTTTTCTAAAGAATCTAAATGATTAATTCTAGATACAATTTCACCCGAAGATCTGCTATCAAAAAATTTCATAGGTAGAGTAAAAATCTTACTAACAATCGTATCTTTTAGTGTAAATATATATTTCTTTTCAACTGTAATTATTAATTTAGTCCGTATCAAGCTAAACAATGCATAAAATATAATTAACGAAAAGATTGAAATAATTATTCCCGAGCGGTACATTTCTCTTCTGCTAATTACATCGTCAATAATATATCTTGTTACCAAGGGTAATAATAAAGTTAAACTCTGTACCACGATTGATATTAAAGAAATATAACATAATCTTTTGATATCAATTTCACCTATCTTCAATATTTTGAAAAAACTATTGTATTTCTTTTTTTTGGTAAATTTTTCATTAGGTGAACAGAAAATTACAATACCAGATGCATTGTTCATGAATTCTGATATATTTTCTGTCATTCTACCTTTTTCTGGATCGATGAATATCACATTATGCTCATCATGTTTTTCTACAACAATATAATGTGCATTACTAGTTAAAGCTATATAAGGTTCTACAAATTTTTCCGAAAAAAATTTTTTAAAATTTAAAACCTCAATCGCTTTTACATCCATTCCAAAATTAGAAGCTATATTTTTAATATCTTTAATAGACAATCCATCTCTTGAATTCTCGAAATCACAGCATAATTCATATAAATTTGTCTCATAGCCATAATAGTCTAAAATCATTGCTAAGCATGCTAAACCACAACTAGTGTTAGATAATTGTTGTATGAATTTTACCTTTTTCAATTTGAATCACCAAATTTCTAGATTAATTACAGAAGGAATTGACGGATTATTTAAAGTTAGTAGTCCTAATCCTATTCCAGCTATACCACTCATTAGACTTGGAGAATTTTTATACGGAAGACCACATTTCCAATTTTCTGATTCCAAATCATCAAGAATAGTATTTAAATAGGAATAAACAACACTATATAAATAATCAGAAGATGTTTTCTCAGCAACATAAAGTAGAATACTTAGATTTCCTAAGTCACCATGACATAGACAATGACTTTTACCAAAACCATATTTTATTGTTGTATCAATAGCTACGTCCATATCAGATTTCATTTTTTCTCGAAACTCTACATTTAAAGTGTTATTTTTATATAACTCCACTCTACTTAAAAGTATACCTGGAGCACCATGACACCATGAAACAGGAATATTTTCGACAATATCTTTATATTTGATACCACTGTCAGTTTCTCTATAATCAGACCAATTCATCTTTTCAGTATCAAACAGAGAGTTTTCAAAAATTATACCTTGTTCAATTATATCTTTAAGTCTCTTATCTTTCTGGAAGTATCTACTAAGTTTTGATAATGACCATACAATCCCTGAAACTCCATGTGCAAAACCTGCTAAAGGATTTGAAGCCATCGTCCCTTTCCATGCTTTTCCATCCCGACCATCAACAACAATTCTTAAAGAATTTTTCTCTAAATGACAAAACAAACTATATGCTAACTCTAAAAGTTCTTCATCTTTAGTCACTTCAAACACATTTAATAAATGTACAATTGCTCCAGCAGAACCTACAAGAACATCATAATTTTCATCCTGTCTATATCCTTGTTTTAGATCATCAATAATATCATAGATATAAACATCAAGTTCTTCAGGATCGAAGTGTTCAGCTATCCTTGTCTTCAATAACAACAATACGTATATAATAGGGGTCTCTCCAGAAAAACCTCCAAATAATATGTGAGAGTGAGTAACAAATTGTTTTCTTGAATCTAGGTAATACTTAAGTGACTGGTAACATTTTTTTAGATATATAAGATACTCTTCATTCTTAGTTTCCAAATATAAAAATAAATAGAAAATCATAATGCCTGATATACCATTATATAAGTCACATCCAATTGGAACCATATTCCAATCATTTGTTTTTTCTCCAAGTATATTCATGTCTACCCAGCCTACATCTCCTGAAGTGCCACTATATGAAATTCTAGATAAATAATTAGCAATTTTTTCTGCCAGGGGTACAATCCTATTTTTTGTTTCTTGTATTTCTCTCTGATTTAAACTGTGTATCACTTTTATAGAGGATGTTCGAGAGACAAAGGAATCTTGAACTAAATTATAGGAAGGGTCATAATTTAAAGCTGTTTCAATCAAATTTAGTTGAAATTCCATATCTTTGCTACAAAAATTCTTTATTTGTTGAACAGCTAATTCTCGCCCTGAAATATTAAAAAAATTTCGATATTCCATGAATTCAGAATATAAGAATCTCTCAGATATTTTTGTCTGAAATAATGGAATATCCCCCAATAATAATGATTCAAATTCCGAACTAGCTATTCTTTGCACTTTTTTATCTTCGAAAACTATTTTCCAAACTTTTGAAAATAACATTTCTCTATCTAGACCGCTCCTTAAAAAACTAGGATGGTAAGATGTTTGTATTAAATTAGAATAAAATTGGGTGGGTCTCATTATTTGTCTAGAATATGTGTCGCTAAATTTTTCTATCTCAATCATAAATTCTTCAACTGATGAAGAATCTTTTGAGATAATTTCATAAGCTTCCTTAAAACCAGCAGAAATGTAATTTTTGTATAAATTCAAATCAACATCCTCGTTTGATAGAATAAACGGTTGATTTTCTTTATCTTGTAAGACAGATTGTTCATAACCAATTTTCATTTCATCTGTCATACTATGCATGATACTTGCGCGTTCAATTGGAATCACCTCTCCTGCACTTGAACTCAGACCACTAATATCCACCCCAGAGTTCCCATCTTTCCCCCAAACTATATTAGGTAAAATACCTACTCTTTTTACAGATTTTTCCAATAAAGAGAATATCAGTTTATCTGCTGTTTCATATTTTTCTCTATACTCTATTGTATTGTGGAATAATGTTTCAATATCAACAAGAACTGGCCTATTACCACTGGCAATGATATTTTCAAAATGAATATCGTTCCCCCTCATAGCAAATAATAAAAACAATAAGTACCCTAGATGTGTATAAAACTGAATAAAATCTAATTCATTTGTACAGGGTAAATGTTCTACATACTCCACCCATCCATAATTTCCACGATCAAGAATATCTGTTACGTATAAATTTTTATTGAATCTCAGATTGTACCAGCTAAGTAATTTTTGAAACTTTACATCCAAGGTTAAATCTCTCGGTTTATACACTAACTTATTCGTACCAAACCAAAGAATATATACTGATTTTCCATGATTATGAAAATCAGATATACCAGATTCAATTTTAGTTAACTCCTCATTGATATCGAAATATTTATGTAATAATGATTTATCTTTTTCTAAATGCTTTAAAAATTCTACATTATTAATCACCCAATTTTGAACATTTTCAATAATTAGACGAAACATAACAGGATACTCTTTTAAAATATCCCAAAAATTGTCCGATAAATATATTTCTGAAAAATATTCAAACCTTTTCTCACCAGTTTTACCCTTCAACATTTTTTGTTCCTTCAGAACTTGTAATTCTAATATCAATGTTCTATAAGAGATATTCAAAATTTGTTGAAATAAACTGACTAATAAACTATTCAAAACTTCTCTAGTAACTTTCAGTTTTTTACTATTTAAATCGCCCTCAAGGTTATATGCACCAAATTTAAGAAACGGTATGACAAATTTACTAAAAATAGGTTTTCGTTTTCCTTTGCTATCAATTATATAAAAATCTGGTAATGGATAATCATTGTTTTCAAAATAAAACTTTATAAATTTATTCATGTATAAAAATGAATCTATTTCTTCTACGTCATATTCGTTTTCTTCTAGAAAAATATTTAAATCCTGGTTAGAGAAACCATTTTTTTCTTTTAAGTATTCCCAGAACTCCTCAGCTCCTTCTCCAATAAACTTATCCCAATATTCTTTTCTTTTTCTCGATTTTAAACAATAATTTACATCAGTGCTAGCAACTCTTCTTTCAGAAAAATAAGAAGCATCTTTAAATTCTGTTATATTTATTTCTCTATTCATTTTAAGCTCCTCAATATAAAACAACAGGTGACACCCTATTTCCAGATGTCACCTCCCCAAAGATTTAATGGAGTTAGTCTATTAACAACATATAAATGTTAAGAAAGGACACTCTGTGGTAATAGTACAGCCACGTCCACAGGAGTGCTCGCCTGAATAACATCCACAATAAGATCTAGCTGTTCCACCAGCCATAGCTTGATCCATCTCGCTATCACTAAGCTCACGTAAGATATCTCCAGCTGGATTACCTTCTGTACTTAGTGATTCGTAAATAGGTTTTTTCCAATCAGACATAATTGATAATTTCCTTTCTAGCTATTGTTATCCCTGATTAAACATAGTGACATCTTAAACCTTTGGGATTAAGAGATACCAGTAACACATATTTAAATACGCTGTATTCCCTAATTTAGGCTAATACAGTCATTTATAAGCGAAAATAATCTTTATCATCCCTCTATCTGCTAAAAAATAGCAGACACAGGACAGTAAGACAAGAAACCAAATAGCATATACAAAAACTGTCAAAAGTGTAAACTCCTTCATGATGAGCAATGGTAAATTTACCAGATAATACTGCCCAAAAGCTGTTGACAAGGTAAACAAGCCTGCAAATGACAGTAGGAATGCAAAAGGGACCGCGAGGATAAGTTGCCTCCTACATTTTCCTAAAAAGAGGACAATAAGATTAGCAAATAGTGTATACGCAAAAGCTACTACTCCATATCCAATCACCCATGATAACAGAGTAATATTAGAAAAAACAAGTTCACCATCTATCATCTCGAGTACAAGCATTGCAAAAAAGATTAGCTCACTGAGTAAGAGATTCATCAGCAAAGCAAGAATAAACTTTGATTGAATGAGTCTTTTTAAATCCACTGGAATCAGTCTAAGGTTCGCAATCGTTTCAGAGTCTTGCTCTATTCTTATCAAATCCACTACAATCATACTTGAAAAAGGAAGGAGAAAATAATAGTTCAAAAAGAAGAAGCCATTTTCCAAATACCAACCATTTACACTACCATATCGATGTCCTTGATACAGCTGATTACCCATCACAAATTCCAACAAAAAGAGAAAAATGACAACCAAAGGCAGACTATATAGGAATTTGCGACGTCGTAGCTTGCTTAATTCGAGCATAAACATTTAATTTTCCGCCTTTCTTAACCAGAATTTAATGGATAGAAAAGATAAGACAAATAAAGATAAACCTAAGACAATACTTGATACGGAAGCCGGCTGTTGTAGAACTACTCCTTCGCTATTTCCTTCCCAGATTAAACTAGTAGCACTTGTAATTGGACTGATGTTTGGGCTTGTCCTTGCTAGAAAGAAAGATACCAAAACATAGATGACTCCTACCAAATTCCCAATGATATCCTTTCCTTTTCCTTTAATCATCACGAAAGCAACTAAAGGAAATACACCCACAGGAATCAACAAACCGCTGCTAATACATAGATATAAAAATCTTAGCAATAAAAGCAATGTGACCGTTGAAGAAAATCGGGATAGTAATGCAAATAAGGAAACGGAAACATAGGTAAACATCATAATCAACAGAGCATTGATTTCTATATACAATACCTTAGCCCAAAAGGTCTTGAGCATATTCGCTGAAGCAAGTTGCAAGTTGTTCATTATATTATAGCGATATTCCACACCAAACGCCTGTATAGTATAAGAGACACAGTACAAAGGGAGAATTAAAAAATTCAAATAAGACAAGGAAAATTTATAAACAAATGGAAAAGAGTCAAACAAACCTCGTGCATCATTTACATAATAAAAGATAAGAGCTAGATAGAGAGCAATCACACCATATACAACCAGATTCAGTTTTTGATGCTTTTGTTTGAGAAATTCGATTTTTACTAACTCAAGCAATTCCCTCACCTCCAGTTATTCGCTCAAAATAATCCTCCAAACTTTCATGGTTTCTATAGAAATATTCTTTTAGGACTATTCCATTTTCCTTTAAAATAGCAGAAACAGCTGCAATATCAAAATCAGATGGACCTCCCTGAAGTTCAAGGTCTACATCAGAAAGAATACTTACGACTCCTTTCAGTTTGCATTTGCAAAGAACTTCCTTAGCCTGGTGGGCATCAGAAACGGTTAGATGAACTTTATTTTGCTCTGTCTCATTTACTAGTCCTTTCATACTCTTTTCAGCTATTAAATGAGCATTGTGCAATATTCCCACTCTGTCAACAAGTTTTTCGAGCTCTGAAATAATGTGACTGGATATTAAAATAGAAATGCCTTGATTAGTACTAAGTTCTTTTAAATAACGACGCATTTCAAGGATGCCAATAGGATCCAAACCATTTGTTGGTTCATCTAGTATCAGAATTTGCGGGTGGTGCATAATCGCATTGGCGATTGCCAAGCGTTGCTTCATTCCGAGAGAATACTGCTTGAATAATTTCCTATCCTCTCCGTATAACCCAACAACTTGTAAAGCTTGGTCTACCTGTTTTAGAGAAATACCTCTCAGTCTTGCAAAAATAGAGAGATTTTCTTTACCTGTTAAGTTGGGATAAAAAGCTGCACTATCTAGTACCACACCAACTCGATATAATAAATCCTTAGAAAATTCCCCTGACAGTTTTTCGGATAGAATCCTCACTTCACCGCTATCCATCTCTATCAACCCTAAAATAGCCTTGATAAAAGTTGTTTTACCAGCACCATTTCTTCCTAGTAATCCATAAATCTCTCCTTGATTTAGCGTAAAATTTATCTTTTCAAGGATAATTCTCCCATCATACGATTTCGATAAATTGGATGTCTGTATTACTTGATATTGCATTTTATATTCCTCCTAGCACACATACATTCGTATTTAGAGATAATACGAGTTAATCTTTAGAGCAAAGGTCAACCTCGTCAGTCTAAACGTTTATTTTCTTCATTTCTCCACTATTCAGAATTAAAATATCGAAATGCCTCAATCAGCCATACCTACATCCACAACATCAAAATTTACAATGTTAGAATGGTAGGAATAGTGAGAAATTAACGTTTTATCATCAATAATTTGAGTATTCGGCATTTTAGATACAAAACCAAACACAAAAATTAAAGCGAGAGCCATCTTTAGCATTAAGTTTAATTTTCGCATCATATTGAAAACCCTTTCTTAGTTCTTAAATATATTCTATCATTTTCCTAAAAAATATCCAGTCTTTTTTGAACTTTTTTTAAAAAAAGTTACTATATGACATTTTTGCTGTTTGCATTTTTAGCAAAAAGTAGATATAATAGTTTTAAAACTTTAAATTGAAAAGGGAACATATGAATAATATACTAGGTGAACGATTAAAAATTTTAAGAAAACAAAAAAATCTATCCCAAAAAGAATTAGCTGAGGGAATTTGTGAACCCAGTCAACTTAGCAAGTTCGAACGTGGCTTAGTGAATCCTTCCTCAAAATTACTCAACCAACTTGCTAAACGATTAGAAATTTCTATGGAGTACTTTTTTGATGAAGATATCGTTATTCACTCAAACCTCGAACCCTTTAAGTCAATTGCGACAAAATTGTTAGAAGATAGAAACTATAAAGAACTTGAATATCTCACTATTCTTGAACGCAATAATAATTCCGTGCTTTCAAATGATGATAATTGTTATCTTAAATGGATTGATGCAATCCTTCTTTTCTACAACTATCATCAAAAAGAAGAAGCTATTTCTCAATTAGAAACTTTACTATATAAGGTAAACGATCATGAAATAACTTACTTAAATATTTTAAATACACTATCTAACTTTTACTCTTTAACTAATCAAATTATCAAATATGAAACAAATTACAAAAAACTAGTAAAAGAATACCAAAACAAGAATCTTTCCGTTTCTACCTATCTCTTTGGTTATATAAAAATTCAGTACAACTACTCCTACCACTTATGGAAACAGGGACAAACACTCTCTGCTATAAAAATAGCGATGCAAACGATTGAATTATGCAAACTACATCACACTAGTTATCAACTCGCCCCCCTATTAACGATTGTTGCAAACGCTGGAGAGAAATTTCTCCCTAAAGATAAAAGAAAAGAATATTACACAGACGCAAAGAACCTTTGTAAAATCTACGATAATGATCTTATGTATCTTCAACTCGAAGAAGCTTTAAATAAAAATTTTGCAGATTAAATACTCTAAATCATAAAAAATGAGATTACTTGAATCTGTTACACTAGACTGGACAGAAATTATAAAGTGTTCTATACTGAGAAAAACAGGAGAAAACTAAATGTCTAGAAGAATTCGCCATAACTTCACCGATGACTTTAAGCAACAGATTGTTTAGCTTCACAAGGCAGGAAGAAAGTGGAGTGAACACATCAAGGAGTATAACTTGACCCCTTCAACCTTTGACAAGTGGGTAAGACAAGCCAAAACAACCGGTTCCTTCAAGTCTGTTGATAATCTGACCGACGAGCAGCGTGAGCTCATTGCCCTAAGAAAGAGAAATAAAGAGCTAGAAATACAATTAGACATCCTATCATATCAAAACACTCAACTTGTGCTCTCACTCTGATACTTACCCCTATATGACAAAAAGCCTTGCAATTAAGGCTTTTCATTATCCCTTTCGTTCCAAGATTTCTAAACTTTTACGAGCAATGCTACACACTCAACATGGTCTGTCTTTGGCAACATACAATTTAACGATTCACGAATCAAAGATTTCTAAACAAAACGCTTCATCTTTAATAGCATTGAAACTATATCTACGGACAGCTAAAAAGCCTTTGACGCTCATGAGACCTCACGGGATAAGTCGTACATCTTTCCTCGTTTACTCTCGTTATTTACGCCTATAGGTTACGGCTACCTTTTTGGACTTTAGAGTTGTATGTCCCCTCATCCCCTATATACGCCTTGTTATCACGTTTCTGTTCGTAGAGCCACGATTTCGCTATCCCTTCCTCTCCCCGCTACCTCACGATAGTCAGGCTTGGGAGTCGCTTTGGGGTTCACCGGTAGCGGGTGTCCACGGAGGATTTTCACCTCAGATGTACAACATGCCCGTCGCACTAAAAAAAGCGAGCAATTTCAATTAGGAGTTGCTCACTTTTCCACTTCATGCTTTATAATTAAAATAAAGACTAAACAACTAGAAAGGCATGAAAATGTATAAACAGTATCACACAAATCAGCTTAGTTTGGAATTAAATATTGCTTATGATGTATTAAACAATTATAATGAATTTTATGATACAATGAAATATATAGCAGCTTATCGCTCTACAACTTTGAACTGTTGTAGCAAGCACAGTAAGTGGGTACCCACTTACGATAAAATTAACGAAGCAGATGCCCTTGGCTCTGCTTTTTTCGTTACATTTTACTTGTTAGGGAGAACCCTAAGACCCCGATAGGAAGGAATAGACAATGGAAAAACGTACTAGACCAAACCAATTAAAAATTCGACTTTCGGATAAAGAACTTGCTCAAGTGCGACAAAAATATGGACAATCTCGGTCAAAATCAATGCGGCATTTCGTCCTCAAGTGTATCCTTGAAACATCGATTTATGAAGTCGATATGCAACCATTTAGAGAGTTACAACATCTCCTTTCAAAGACCTCCACTAATGTCAACCAAATTGCCAAGAAGGTCAATACTTACTCCCTTGTTTATAAAGAGGACATTACGACAATCCAAAACGAAATACATCGTTTGAGTAAGGAACTCAATAAACTACAAAACATACTCTACAACAGAACAAATCAGGGGGATATTTGATATGGCTGTTACTAAAATTCACCCCATTAAATCTACTCTGCATTTTGCAATAGACTACATCCTTGAGAAGAAAAAAACAGATGATCAAACGCTCATTTCGACACACATGTGTTTCCCTACCACTGCTCATTTACAATTCTTACAAACTCGAAAAGAGAAAAAAGTAAATGGAACGGTACTAGCTAGACACCTGATTCAATCCTTCTTACCAGGTGAAGTTGACCAAGAAACTGCCCATAAAATTGGATTAGAACTCTGTAAAAATATCTTGAAAGATGAGTATGAATTTGTACTTACTACTCATATTGACAAAGGACATATTCATAATCATATTATTTTTAATAATGTCAATTTTGAAACTGGGAAATGCTATCAAAGCAATAAACGGACCTATCACCAAATACGGTCTACTAGTGATCGCTTATGCAAAAAATACAAATTGTCAATTATTGATGAACATTATCAAACTTATCGTACGAAATACAAAACCAGAGGAAAATCCCATTATGAGTGGGAACAAAGCCAAAATGGTAAAGGTTGGAAGTCATATTTACAATTTCTTATCGACCTAAATATTTCACGTTCGAACTCATGGGACGACTTTCTTGACCGTATGAAGAAATCAAAATGCGAAATCAAATTTGGAAAACACATTGCCTTCAAATGTAAAAATGCTACTAGATTTACACGCTCTAAAACGATTGGATCCGACTATACTGAGGAGAGATTGAAAGAAAGAATTGAGAATAATCCGCCTCAACAACTTATTGATACAACTAAATTTAATGACAAGAAAGGTTTAGAATTTTGGGCGAGAAAACACAACTTAAAATCCATGGCACAAGGTCTAGTTGAACTGAGAAACCTAGGTATTCAAACAAAAAATGATTTAGAACTTGCCATCGAATCTATTGCTGATAAACAAATCTTGATTCAAGATGAAGTTAAGCAAATTGATAAAGAGATGACGGAACTTGGTAAGATAATGGAAAATCTTCACGTCATACAGAAGAATAGACTCATTTATCATCATTATCAGAAACAACCAAATAATCGCCAGTTCTTAAAAGAATATCAGAAAGAAATTACTGCCTACAAAATGGCCAAACAAGACCTTTCACACAATTATAAATCAGCCAATCCAAAAGACATATTATCCCAGTTAGAACAATTGCAAGAAAAAAAGAATACCCTTATGACAGAGTATTCTCAAATAAAAGTTCAATTCAACAAACTATATCAGCACAAGAAAAATTTAGACACTTACTTTGAAACTGAACAAAATCGCAATATTTAAGATTGTTTATCAACTAGATATTCCATCCGCTTCTTCCATACAGGTATAGAAACAAAGAAGAATAGTGCATAGTAAAATACATCATTAGCTAGGTCATTATTCAAAAACTGTAACCGATAGGTTGCTTCAATGTTTGAATTAAAGATTGATAACAGGGAAGTTATGAAATCAGTTGCCAAACAAATACCTATCCCTACACCAAAATATACTATCACGAAATTGATAATCTTACTTACCTTTGGCAAGTAAATGGTCAACAACAACATTAGAAAACCATATACCACGACTGAAACCAATCCAAACAAAACATCCCAAAAATAAGTCATATTTCCGCGTTTGAATTAAAGATTGATAACAGGGAAGTTATGAAATCAGTTGCCAAACAAATACCTATCCCTACACCAAAATATACTATCACGAAATTGATAATCTTACTTACCTTTGGCAAGTAAATGGTCAACAACAACATTAGAAAACCATATACCACGACTGAAACCAATCCAAACAAAACATCCCAAAAATAAGTCATATTTCCGCTAGAAATTTTACTAGATACTGGTCCGTGTAAAAGATAAATTGTATAGATAAATACTGCAACGAAATCAATTGCAAAACAAGTAAGCTTAACAGAAGTCTTTGCAAAGAAAAAGAAAAGACAAATTGCTGCTACAATAATTAGCCCATATAAACTTAAAAAAATCATAACAGTATCACTCCTTTCGCACTTCTAGTTTACTGCATTTCTCATATTTTGTCCGCTCATTATATGGAATTGTCGAATTATTTTTTTAACTTATACTTGTCAAAATTCAAAAAATATTTTATACTTTGTGTAAGTTTATAAACTGACAAAGAAAGGAGTAAACATGTTCTCTCCAAAAAAATTAAGAGAAAAAAGAACAGAATTAGGATTCTCACAAGCTGAAATAGCACGAAAACTGAATATTAGTCGCATGTCTTTTAGTGCCTGGGAAAGCGGAAAAACCAAACCAAATCAGAAGAATCTTTCCATACTTGCTGATATTTTCGACGTAGAGGAATCTTTTTTTGAATCTGAATATACTATCGTTCAAAACTATCTTCTACTCACAGATGAAAATAAATTAGCTGCCGAGGATTATGTTGAACAACTGTTAGCCTCTCAATCCATTGCTGAGAATGTTGTGTCACTGTTCTCTTATCAGGTGCTTTCCGAAGTTCAATTATCTGCCGGACCAGGTGAAAGTTTCTTTGATGAGTATGAAACAGAAACTGTTTATTCAGAAGATGAATATTCAGGGTTTGATATAGCGACTTGGATTTCAGGTAACTCAATGGAACCTGTTTACAAAGACGGAGAGGTTGCGTTGATTCGAGCTACTGGATTTGATTATGATGGGGCTGTCTATGCATTAAACTGGAATGGAGCTCTCTACATCAAGAAACTCTATCGTGAAGAAGACGGCTTTAGAATGGTTTCTATCAATCCAGATGTTACCGAGAAATTTATCCCATTTGAAGATGAAATCAGAATTGTTGGTAAAGTTGTAGGCCACTTCATGCCGGTGATTGGAGGTTAGAGATGTCAAAGTTTGATAAAGAAATGATTTACCTCAAGGAAGACCGCATTATCTTATCTCTTGAAAAAGAAGAATACGACGTAACAGACCATCTGACAGAATTGGTCGATGAACTAGCAAAACTAAAAACAAGGTGAATAGTATGGGCTATATCGACTATTCAAAAGAACCACGTAGCGATATTGCTTTTGTTGATATGAAATCCTTCTACGCATCCATCGAATGTGTAGAGAGAGGACTTCACCCGCTCCATACTTCACTTTGTGTCATGAGTAGGGCTGACAACTCTTCTGGTTTAATTTTAGCCTCTTCTCCAATGTTCAAAAAAGTCTTTGGTAAAGGAAATGTCGGTAGAGCCTACGACCTCCCCTTTGATGTTCAGACAAGAAAATTTAACTACTACCGTGCTAAAATCTCAGGATTGCCAACGGATGCAAAGTTTGTTTCCTTCATAGAAAATTGGGCCAAGCGTACATTTATTGTGCCACCTAGAATGGACTTGTACATTCAAAAAAATCTTGAAATACAAAAAGTGTTTCAAAATTACGCAGATCCGACAGATATTCTGCCCTATTCTATTGATGAGGGATTTATAGACTTAACTTCATCGCTAAATTATTTTGTTGAAGACAAATCTCTAAGTCGTAAAGATAAGTTAGATGTGGTTTCAGCAAAAATTCAACACGATATTTGGGAAAAAACAGGTGTCTATTCAACAGTTGGTATGAGTAATGCTAATCCACTTCTTGCCAAATTAGCACTTGATAATGAAGCTAAAACCACTGCTACCATGCGTGCCAATTGGTCCTATGAAGATGTTGAAACGAAGGTCTGGAACATTCCGAAAATGACTGACTTTTGGGGAATTGGTTCACGAACAGAAAAACGACTAAACAAATTGGGAATCTACAGCATCAAAGAATTGGCCAACTGCGACCCTACTATCTTGAAAAAAGAATTTGGTGTGATTGGCGTGCAACACTGGTTCCATGCCAATGGAATTGATGAGAGCAATGTCCATGAACCCTATCGGCCAAAAGAAGTTGGGATTGGTAATTCACAAGTACTTCACAAAGACTATACACGTCAAAGCGATATAGAGCTTGTCCTACGTGAAATGGCAGAGCAAGTTGCGATTCGGCTACGCAGAAGGCACAAAAAAGCAACCGTAGTTGCCATAAATGTAGGCTATTCAAACTTCGAAAACAAGAAATCAATCAATGTTCAGAGAAAAATTAACCCCAATAATCGTACGCTTGTTTTTCAAGATGAAGTTGTTTCTCTCTTTCGTTCTAAGTACGATGGAGGGGCAGTTAGAAGCATTGCTGTAAGGTATGATGGATTGGTGGATGAAAACTTTGCTGTGATTTCACTTTTTGATAATTTTGAAGAAAGCGAAAAAGAGGAAAAATTGGAGACAACCATTGATTCCATTCGTGATCGATTTGGATTTCTTGCTGTACAGAAAGCTAGTTCTTTATTAGAAAATTCAAGGGCAATTGCTCGCAGTAGATTAGTCGGCGGACATTCCGCTGGAGGATTGGAGGGATTAAAATGATTGATAGAAGTTATCTGCCATTTAAGGTTGCTAGAGAATATCAAGACCGAAAGATGGCCAAATGGATGGGATTTTTCTTATCAGAACATACATCGGGTTTAGAACAAGAACGCAATCGCATTGATTATTCAAGTGAGTTAAGTTTGGCAGATAAACTACTGCTACTCAATCAACTATATAGCCACCAATTAACTGGTATTCTGACAGTTCCTGGTAGGACTTATGTAGGGAAAGTAAAGAACTTGAATTTTCAATCGATTTCATTTGAAACAAAAGAAGGCTACATCAGTATCAAAATCTCTGATATTCTTGCAATAGACTTGGAGGTAGAGTATGAATCAGCTTGAGTTTAATAAAAATCAATTACAAATGGATTATTTTAGTAATAGCTACAGAAAATTTGAAGAGGATTTCTATCGCTACTCAGCCCTAGATACTCCACTTACTTTTTTAACAGATGATATTATGCTTGCCATGGCAAAATCTCAAAAGCCCTATTTTAAGCTAAATAAGGAAAATTCGAAAGACCATCGTGACCATTATTTTATGTTCAATGTTGAATCACTAAAAGATAATAGGCTTGTTCGTTTATATCAGTATCTAGGAGTAAAAACAAGACCTACTAATCTCTAACTTCAACTTATCCTGAGACTAATTGCAGAATAGTGATTTTTTTGTAAAATACTTGATTTAATAGAACATTTTCTATATAATAAAACTGTAGATAACAAGAGTATTTACTAAGCGTTGAAGGTCTATGGTCGGTTGGTTTGACTGTGGCTGGAGCTTTACCAGGGTTGTGTGTGAACACCTCAAGCCAACACTGAAAACACTCATTACTAAGGGCAGGTTATCCTGTCCTTTTTTCTAAGGAAATACATGGAATCATTATTACTCTCATCCGCAAGAAATTA
The DNA here is from genome assembly GCA_000440235.1 of Streptococcus suis 10581. GTDB lineage: Bacteria > Bacillota > Bacilli > Lactobacillales > Streptococcaceae > Streptococcus > Streptococcus suis_F. The sequence continues at coordinate 34,646 of ALKQ01000092.1, forward strand.
TAAAAAACTCCTTTCAAAAACCTATCAAATTATTTTAGGACGAAAAGGACAGCAAACAACTCTCAATCTTACGTTTTCTGAGGAACATTTTGTACACTTAGTAGGTATACATAAGTTAAGAGGTTTATCTTTACCCACCAGATCTAAGCACGAAATCTATAATTTGATTTTGAAAAAAACAATCTCCGAAGAATTGCTAACTAGGTCAAATGGTTTTACTGATATATGTGGAAGGTTGCGTATTCTCGAAATACTCAGAGAAAGTTTTTCTTCACCAACTCTATCAGTACGATTTACAAAACTATATCCAATCAAGGGAAGCAAGATTCGATGGGAGTATCTATTAGAATTTACGTTCGACAATAAAATCGGTTATCTATTTCTTGATAGACAGAGAGATTCCAAAGAGCCAAATCAGTATATACCTGTTTCAACCTTTGAAAAATCAACTCGTGACTACACAATGAATCAAGTAAGGTATACAGTATTAGAGATAATTGAAATTGACCATCAAACTAAGCAAAGCACAACACTTTACTCCAGACCGAAAAAATAAGCTAGACCTCCAAAATCGGAAGTCTAGCTTATTTCATAATTCCATCCCTTTATCCTGTTTAGGTTTAGTTTGTTCTGATTTTGTTTGTTGGGAATACTCTTTCAATGCTCCTAACGTTGAAGGTTTCTCTTCTTTCGCAGCCTTCTCCTCCAGGGATTTCTTTCTCGTTTTTAAGATTTTTATATTCTTAACAACAAGGTTACTGAAGAGTTTTCCTTCATACTCATCATACTTCATCTGACCTGTTAACTTAACAAAATCCCCTTTCTTTAATTGCTCTGCAAAGTCAGCCCGTCCGTTATAAGCTATTACCTTCGTAAATTGCGTATTCCCCTCTTCATCATTGCGTGCTATGGAAAAATTTGCAACTTTAAAATTCTCACCATCCGCACCTCGAAATACGTTAACTTCAACATCTTTCGTAACATTGCCAACAAATTCAACATTAACTAGGGATATTTGGCTCTTATCAGTTTCTAATGTTTCAATAATCGCATCTATATTGGAATGCAACAAACCTGAAATTGAATCATCATCCATATAGGCCTGGTAGACTTGTTCCAACAAGTCTGGGTCTGAAATATCCTTTTCAATTGAAATAATGGCCTTGGTAAAGTCTGCATAGTTTTCTTTCAACATATTTTCTAAAGTTGATTTCATTTCTTCAAAATTCATATTACTTGCTCCTCTTCTATTTCTTCTTTATACTGACTTTTGTAGTCACGTTCTTCAACTTCAGCTTTAAAAGCTTGAATTTGTGCTAATGTGGAAGGTCGTTTTTCCTCTCCATCAACATCATAGGTTGATTCAAAGACATCACTATCCTTAATATCATGGTCATAACGGTCTGTAATTCCATCGTTATCCATGTCCTGATCAAGCGAATCTCTCGTGTAAGGTAAACCGAGCATTTGACAGGTTGTTTTCTCATCAATTGATAGTAAATCGTCTTTGGTGGAATGTTCTAAAAATAATTTAAAATGCTGTGCTTGCTCATCTGTTGTACTTCCATCAAACTGACCTGTACTTATATCTGAATCTGCGAAGGTTAATTTCCAAGAAAAATTGGACAAGTCCACACTATACTCAATATCATATCCACCAACGTTACTTTTGCTCTTGGCTAAGTAGACTAAATCTCCAGTTGAGAATATATCATTGAATTGTTCTTCTTTACTTTGATTTGATTCTTTTCTGGAGCCATACTCACGATCCATAAACTCAACAATCGCTACTTTAACATCTTCAAGTAAGGGATTGGGATTATCCAGTTCTTCTACTTCGCCCATATCCAAGATACGATTGACCTCTGCTAAACGCAAGGTCTTTTCTTTTAAAATATCAGCCTTTTCAAATGGTTTTGTCACCTCTTCTTTTGCTACCTGGAGCTTGTATTGGACATCTGACAGTCTATTTTCTAGCTTGGGTAGTTCTTCATCAATCCGATCCAAAACGTTGTCTAAACGCTGAATATTGCCTTCTGGGCTTTCTCCAAAATGACCATTGTAAGAAAGATTTCCCTCAATCACAAAATCCATTGCTTGAGCAATCTGATTGAAGAAGGCTGAAAGCTCAAATCCACGATAGTTGCCAATAGGCATACTGCCTTCAGCTGGAACCAATGGTAAAATTTTCATCAATTCTTCTGCTGCTTCTTTTTTGTCAGAATAAGTCTTACCTAAAATCTCCATTCCGTTAAATAGGCCATCACCTTGTACTTTAGGCTCACGTCTTTTAATATCTTTATTTACTTTTTCAATTTGCCCTTTTAATCGAGTAATCTCTGATGGATAATGTTTTGCAATTTTATCTTCCAACTGATAGAGGTTAGATTTATAATTGGATTCCAACATTCGTAACTTCGATACTTCAACATCTAAATCCATCTTTTCTTTAATAAGTGGATTACCCGTCGCAAGAGCTTTAATTTCTGCATAGTTCAAGGTATTCTCATCAACATCATCAGCCACGCGAACAGGTGTTTTTGAGGTCATAATTTGGGAGATAAACTTTTGCTTATTTTCAATGGTCTGCCAAAGGTACGCATCAAAGGTATTCTCGGTCACATAACGGTAGATATAGACGTCCTTGTTTTCATTCCCCTGACGCACGATACGACCAGACCGTTGCTCCAAATCAGCTGGCCTCCAAGGAACATCTAAATCATGTAAGGCTATTAGTTTACTTTGAACGTTTGTTCCTGCTCCCATTTTCGATGTAGAACCAAATAAAATGCGAACATCTCCACTTCTGACCTTGGCAAAGAGTTCTGCCTTTTGCTTTTCATTATTCGCATCATGTATAAATGCAATTTCATTTTCAGGAATTCCGAGTTCAATTAACTTGCCTTTCATATCATCATAAAGATTAAACGTCCCATCCCCTTTTGGTGTAGACATATCACAAAAAACTAGCTGTGCTGACCGTTGTTCGCTCGATTTTTCCCAAATAGAAAAAATATTTTTTGTGCAAACATTGACCTTACTCTCCGGATCATCTGGTAGTAAGGTATTGATTAACCGTTGATCCAAGGCAATCTTTTTTCCATCATTTGTTATTCGCAACATATTATCTTCATGAGGCTCAACTTTTCTATTCCGAACCTTATCAGCTCGTTCAGATAAAGTCTTTAAAATTTCTTTCTGATGGTTCGTAGGTCTGGTTAAAATTGTTTCGTAATGGGCTTGGGGTGTTGGTAAATTCAAAAGGTCTGCAGTTTTGATATCAGCCATTTCTTTAACAAAGGACATGAGTTCAGGCAAATTATAAAATTTTGAGAATCGTGTCTTACTACGATAGGAGTCACCCTCTGGAGATAGTTCGATGGCAGTAACTGTTTCACCGAATGTAGAAGCCCAGGAATCAAAGTGGTGTAAGCCTTTTTTCTCTAGGTCATCATATTGGAGATAACGTTGCATTGTGTAGAGTTCACTCATCGAATTTGACACTGGTGTACCTGTCGCAAAAACAACACCCTTTCCACCTGTCAACTCGTCCAAATAACGACACTTCATAAACATATCTGAAGATTTCATAGCTTCAGTTTGGCCAATTCCTGCCACGTTTCGCATTTTGGTATAAAGATAAAGATTTTTGTAGTTATGAGCTTCATCAATATAAAGTTTGTCAACTCCCAATTCTTCAAAAGTGACAACATCATCCTTACGGAAATCATCATTTAATTTTTTTAGTTTGGCTTCTAATTTCTTCTTAGTTCCCTCAAGTTGCTTGACAGTAAAGTTTTGGTCTCTTTGGTACTTATATTCTTCAATAAACTCAACTATATCTTGAATTTGACGTTTTAAGTGCTGCTCCTGATATTCCTTACTCATTGGAATCTTCTCAAATTGAGTATGTCCAATAATAACTGCATCATATTCACCAGTCGCTATCCTACCAACAAACCGTTTACGATTGGCAGGTTCAAAATCTTTTTTCGTGGCCACCATGATATTGGCAGCTGGATACAACTCCATAAACTCCCGTCCCATTTGTTCCGTCAAGTGGTTTGGAACAACAAACAAAGCTTTATTGCTCATGCCCAGACGCTTACTTTCCATAGCACTGGCAACCATCTCGAACGTTTTCCCTGCTCCGACAACATGAGCTAGAAGTGTATTGCCTCCGTATAGTGTCCTCGCAATAGCATTTTTTTGATGAGGACGTAAACTTATATCTGCTGTCATTCCTTCAAGGGATAAATATTGCCCATCATACTCACGATTTCGTATAGAATTAAATTTCTCATTATAGAGTTTTTCTAAACGATGTCTTCGCCTTTGGTCCTTAAAAATCCAATCCTTGAAAGCCTCTTTGAGAAGTTCCTGCTTCTCACCTGCTAACATAGTTTCTTTCTTGTTTAGAACTTGTCTCTTATCACCACCATCAGTATAGACAGTATCGTACACTCTAGTATCACGCAAATTCAATGAATCTTCAATAAGTCGATAAGCATTTACCCTGCTTGTCCCATATGTCAAATTTGCTAAGTCATTGCGACTGTCCTGTGTCTTGCCATCAATCTTCCACTCTGATGTAAAAGGAGAAAAATGAACATTTATTGCTTGTTTAGCATAATAACCAGGCTGTAAAGTGTCAAAAATAAACTGATTGATATCTGATGTAGGAATCCAAGTTGCACCAAGTCGTACCGATATTTCACTTGCGGTCAATTCTTTAGGCATGACTCCCTGAAGTTTATCTCGCTGAAATTTCAGTTCAATTAAATTATCAAGAACATCTTTATCTGGATTTTCAAATGCTTGATACCTTTCAATGTAAAAATCCATGATTGCCATTTTCTCACGAATATTTCCACTTAGGTATTGGTCTGCTGGAACATACGTTAATCCCATTTCTTCCATCCCTTTCTCTGAAAATGGAAGTAATGTTGTTTCAGGATATATGTAGGGAATATCAAGATATATCTCGCCTTTCAACTCTTTTACGAGAACTTCTCTCGGTTTGTCGGTCAACTTAGTCATATAGTCAAAGTCAACTCTTCCCTTTTCTGAAATTGAAAGAATCAAAGCTTCATGACTAGATTCACAATGCTCGACAACTTTTGCTTTAGCAATCGTCCGTTTAAAGAAAATATCCCCTTTCCCTGCAAACTTACCTTTATCCAGTTTCTCAATTGATGATACTAATGGATAGTTACTATCCTCACGCAAATTCCTACGGTTTAGTGTAGAGTTAATATAGTCATGATTGGCTTTGAAAGTATCATAAGCTTTATTTAACCTATGTTGACTTTCTTGAATTAACTCATCACTAGCATTTTCTTTTTGGAGTTGAATGACTTCCTTCAGACTTTCGACAACCGCTAGATAATTTTTTAGTCTATTGATTTCCTTGTCTGTCATGTGTTGCCGAATCATCACCGAATCTTCACGAAAATAGGGAATTCCATCTATCATGGTATAAGAAAAATTCTTAACATGATCCAAAGCTGGAAGTATGTCTTGCCCATCATTGATTTGTTGAACGATTTTAATATTTGGTATCTCACCTTGAATTTCTTCAACGGCAGTTGCCAATTGTACACTCAAATTTTCCTCATTAGGTATACAAGCTAAACTTGGACCAAATCTCCCAGACACTTCTGTCATTTTACCCAAGACCATCTCTGGATGATCTACAAAATACTTATTGTAAGTAAATCCATTCTCATCTCTTGCTAAATGTATCCAGTCAACTTCTTGCTCTCGAATCACATCTCGCTTCTGCAAGAAAAGAATATCACTGGTAACTTCAGTTCCTGCCAAACCTTTAAAAGTTGAATTTGGTAGCCGAATGGCCCCCAATAAATCGCACCGATTGGCCAGATACTGACGGACTCGATTATCTTGTTTGTCCATGGTTCCAGAAGAGGTCACAAATGCAATCACTCCACCACTGCGAACCTTGTCGATAGACTTGGCAAAGAAATAATCATGTATCAAGAATTTTTCTCGGTCATAATCTCTATCCGAAACTTTAAAATCACCAAACGGAACATTTCCAACTGCCACATCAAAGAAATTATTTGAAAAGCTTGTATCTTCGTATCCTTGTATTTGAATAGTGGATTTTTGATATAGTTCTTGTGCAATCCTACCGCTGATTCTATCTAACTCTACACCATAGATTTTTGAATGCCCCATTTCACTTGGTAGGCGACCGAGAAAGTTTCCAACCCCACAAGAAGGCTCCAAGATATTACCATTTTCAAATCCAAGAGTCTTCAATCCCAGATAAATAGCGTCAATGACCATTGGTGGTGTATAAAAAGCAGTCAAGGTGGATTCCTTGGCTGCTTGAAATTCTTCTGGACTAAGCAATTCTGTAAGTTCATTTCGTGCTTCTAACCATTGTCCAGTTTTCTCCTCGTTAAAAACATCAGCCAGACCACCCCATCCAACATATAAGGCAAGTGATTTCTGTTCTTCAAAAGTAGCTCGTCTACCTTCCAAATCTAATTTTTTTATGATTCGAATCGCTTCTAAGTTATTGTCTAAGCGTTCGGAGGGAGAGACTGAATGTGGTAAATTATCTAGAATGTAGTTATCTAATAAATCAGGTTTCCTAGTGGACTGTGAAGGAGTGAGATGGTCTGCAGAATTTATAACTTCCGCAACAGATATTGTGTCATCAATACTGCTATCATCAAACGCTGAATCATCAAAGAGATCCAACTGCTCATGCTGACTGATTTTTTCTATCAGCAAACTAGTTTCTAGGTTTTGAACATACTCATCAATTTCAAACTTAAAACGGTCCTCTAACTCTACAACATAGCTAACCTGACCAACTGTATCAATTCGTGCTACAAGTTCATCTTCCAAAAATACATTAACTTGACCATTGTCCAGTTTATCAAATTCAAATAATGGTGATTCTTGAAAATTAGAGAATATCTGTTCATTGTATTGGTAAAGCTTGCTTTCGTCATCAGACAGATAGGTTTCATTTTCTAAAAGTCTATCAATTTCACCTGCAACTTTCCTCCAACTAAATGTTTCATTATAACCATCAGCCTTTCTTGTCAAATGTAAGCCTCTGGAGTCATAATTGTAGGAAATAGGAAAATTAGGACCAGTAGCACCACCCCACCCATATTCTTTTTGTAAAAACTGAGCTTGAATTTTTATATCTTCCTGACTAGAAAAAAAGTGAGCAACTCTAAGTCGCCCACCTCGTGTACCAGTACCTTTTCGAAGTACATCATGCAATTCTTCAGTTGATATTTTTTCTAAATGTAAATTAGATTCTCCCGGACTTGTTCCTTGACGGATTGACGAAGATTGTTCATCTGACTGGTCCAACTCAGCATATCCTTGGTCTTCAAGTCCTCGGTCAACTTCCATTCTTGAATCAGATGACTTTCTATTTGTTCCGCCATGCTCTGTGATTCTTTCTCCACTGCTATCAAATGTGGAATCAGCTGTCCTGTCTGATATAATTCCAAAAGTAGTTCGGTCTTGTTCTCTTCCTTGCTCAGAAACTCCAATCTTTCCTTGGCGTAGAGAGCTTTCCCAATCTCGTCCCAAATCTGTTGATTGGTTCGAAGGGTCTGTAATGTTAGACGATAAATCACCTCTACTATCTCCTCTGTTGATTGACAGTGACTGAAGTCGTTGACTGTCAAGGTCGTGTTCATCTTCTCGATCAGTAATGCTTGATTCATCTATTTGCCCTCCTCTTTCTTCTACAACCTCATTATACCGCTCAATCAGTTCTTTTGTCTGCTCTTTTAATGCAAGTTTCTCATACTTTTTTTGATGAATAATCCTGAGAATTTTTTGCGACATTCTGGTCAAATAATCACCAAATATCAGAAACTGACGTGGGCTAAATTGACCGAGACCATTTTCTAGCAAGTCTTGGTTCAGTTTTAGTTCAATACCAAGTCTATTTGATAATACAGCTTCAAAACTTTGTTCAATAAAGCGTAATAAGTTTGATTCGGTTTCCACATCTAAATTCATTCCGACAAGAACTTTTGAACCAATACCCTTCGTTGCAAGATTTGCAAGATAGCGAATTGCAGCAACCTCATTCTCTGGTCTAAGCGATAATCTCTCATGAACAAGATCTGCTAAAATGGATAAATCCTGACCTGCTTCATATTGCCACTCCATAATCGGCTTGCGATCTTTATTCGTCAAAACAGTCTGACTTATGTCAAATACATATCCAATTGACCTTTTGGATTGCTTGTTTAATATAATTGGAATCCCTTTTTGACCTCGTCTGACAATATGGTCAACTGATTTCCAGGATTGAAAGTCTGAGCATAAACTGGCTGTCGGTCTCTGATGAATAATGCTCAATTGATTTTGAAAGTCAAAGCCAACAACAAAGCCCAAGCGTGCTAACAGTCTCTGATAAGCATCAACATCTGAGAGATAGTAACTGGATAAGTCTCCGACATAGTTGGCATAATCTTCAACTCGCATGACTTCTCCTTTCTATCCCTATAAAAAATGTTCGGACTTAGGTTTGTTCGTTTGTTCTTTTTCAGGGACTGGACAAGCAAAGTGCTGACCAAAATCCACTTTATTATCATCTTCATCTTTAGAGATAACTGTTACAGAAGTTCGAACCACATCCGATACACCAGTAGAGCGAATGGTATACGACTGGCCGTAAGCCATAAAGCAAAGATTTCCTTCGTCAGTCAAAAGAACATCAACTCCATTTTTTATGTCTTGCTCCGAAATAAAATCGAAAATATTATGAAGATATGATTCATAGTCTAAAGGAACATTCATTTCCTTATGATAATCATCCTCGAATCGTAATTGAAATTCCGAATGGTAATCTGGTAGCGACAAAAGTTTTGATATAATATCGTCAATCTCCTTATCATGTCGCAAAGATTCTTCGTAATTGCTCTCGTAAATTGATTTCTTGTGTAATAGTTTCATTTGATTAACTCCTTCTGATAAATTTGTTTTACGATTGCCTCTAGCACTGTTACAACTATTGAATTTCCAGCTTGTTGATAGAGGATACTGGATTTCTTGTTGGTTTTTTCTGGATATACAGTTCGTAATAAATCAAAGTCTAAATCAGTAAATCCCATCAAGCGGAAACATTCTCTTTCTGTTAGATAGCGATATTTCCCATTTGTAAGTTTAATAAACCCAGCATTTGGCACTCGTGTTTGCTTCGTAGAAATGGTATAGCAATAATCTTGAATGATATGAACTCGTTCAGTAAAAACTGACTGACAAGCTTTTTCAATATATTTTAGAATTGAAGGTTGGGTAACCAGATACTTATCGGCTACATCTTCCTCCAAAAATACCTGAATCGACGGAGATTTCATCCGTTTTAATTTTGAAAAATCGAATGGGTTGACTTTGCCTAGAAAACTAACTACAAAGACTCGTTTCCGTTTTTGAGGTATTCCAAAATCATAACTATCTAATACCCAATAGCAAGATGAATAACCTAAAAATTCTAGTTCAGTTAGATATGCTTCAAAAGTTGGTTTCATTTTCTTGTCTAGTACACCTACAACATTCTCCCAAATAACCCATTTAGGTTTTTTGACAGCATTTTTTAAAATCATAATTGTCTCAAACAATAGTGAACTTCTCGTATACGAACCTTTCCTTCCCCCTCTTTTTAGTCCAGACCGTGAAAAATCCTGACAAGGACTACCATGCATTAACAGGTCAATCTGCATATTTGGTAAGAAATACCCTTTAACGGATTGAGGAATAAAATTCTCGTTATAGAGGACGTTATAACTTTTTACGCAATTCCTATCTATTTCGACATAGTCTATCAATTCATGAGGGATTTCCTGATTAAGTAATGCTTTTCGAAAAGCACCAATTCCACCAAATAATTCAACAACTCTCATGGTTTTCATCTGCTTTCCCCTCCTTTTCTATAGCGGCTAATCGTTTACCAATTTCATAAACAACAGGTACTGTTACTGCATTACCTGCTTGCTTATACAATTGCGAATTGGAAGAAACACTACTGGCTCGATTAAATACCCAGTCAGGAAAACCCTGTAAACGAAAACACTCCCTTGGAGTTAATTTACGAATCTGCAATTGATTCGTTACAACTCCAAGAGAGTTACCAGTTACTAAAGTTTGTGCAACCTGTTTTCCGACTCGTCCTCTACGAAAATTTGATGATGGATAAGCAAAATTAAGCGAGTCACCTTCAACAGCTATCTCGAATCCCTTATTCGTATTTGAACGTATGTAAAGTCCTCGTTTCCTCGGTATACGTTTTTCCAAGACAACTCCGTGTCGATCTTGTGCCGTTAACGTGAACATAGGTTCTGTTGGGTCTTTCATCCGCCGTCCCCTTTGCCTTTTAACCAATTTATCAGGTGTTAGAATAGGATAAGCAATTTTTACCCCCTCACCTTTATTAGTAGTCAAAGTAGGGGAAATTCCGTTCGATGAATAAACATTTCCATTTAACCCACTTCCTGAAGGATTTATATTTCCTAGACATGTTGGACTTGATAAATTAGTCTGTTTACTTTTTCGTCCGATAGGAAAAATGAACTGTCGACTTCTTCCTCTAGAATGTCCAATAATATAGACTCTTTCCCTGTGTTGAGGGACACCAAAATATTTGCTGTCAAGTACTTGCCATTCAACATCATACCCCAGTTCATTAAGCGTGGTGAGTATAGTTCGGAACGTCCTCCCTTGGTCATGATTGAGTAAGCCCTTAACGTTTTCAAGCAGTAAAAACCGTGGTTGGATTTGTTGGGTCGCTCTAGCAATCTCGAAGAACAGAGTTCCTCTAGTATCTTCAAATCCCAATCTTCGTCCAGCGAGCGAAAATGCTTGACAAGGGAATCCACCACAGATGCAATCAATTTTTCCTCGGAGCTTTCGGAATGACTTATTGGATATTTCTCGTATATCATGAAATTCAACTTCTCCTCCCGTATCAAAAATAGCTTGGTAGGAATTTCGAGCAAAGCGGTCTATTTCACAAAAACCTACACAAATGTGACCAGCTTGTTCAAGTCCTAATCGAAAACCTCCTATCCCTGCAAATAAATCCAAAAAATACATTTTTCCTCCTTTCTGACAATAGAAAAAAGCGACTAGATTTCTCTAATCGCTCTAATGATTAAGTATCAAAAAGTTTTTTTAAGTCTGAAAATACTCAGGTTTTATTTTATCAATCAAGGTGCTTGCGATGGAGTTAACCCCAACATGCATCAAGATTGGATCTTCAAAATCTACCTGACTTGCATACTGTCTTGCAATTTGATGTGCAACACTAGCCTCAAGTCTGTATTTAGATGCTTCTAACAAAGCCTGTGCTAATTCATTACTATACAAATCAACAGGGCTAATCACAGTTTTTGCCATTGGTCTAACTCCTTTCCATCTTCAGATAAATATATCTTATTTACCTTCATTATATCACAAAAGTCTTGATTGTGAATGGATAACTGCTTAAATGAGAATGGCTTACGAAATTCTTCTAAAACATCTGCTTTTGAAACCATTCCAGCCTTATATTTTTGAAGTAAACCTGTCGGATTATCATCCGTCTGAACTCCATATATAAAATCGAATTGATGAATCCGTTCATTTGAGCGAAGCCTATTCTGAAACACAAACTCAGCAAAATCTATTACATCATTAGAAGCCTTATGACTATTGAAATAGTGACACTTGTATTTAGAAGTTGTAAAGATGGAAGGAAAATCTGTCAGTTCAAACTCTAAAATAATCCCTTCCTCATCCACATTCCCCAAAAATTTCGAACTAGCATTATTGGCATTTAGAAATTCTACCAAACGATTGATATATTTTTGAGCTTGTTGAAAATCCGAAGTGATATAAAATCCAGCACCAAAATCGAGTTCATGTCCTAAGTTGAAATCTACCTTTATCCCTTTCAACAAAGACGGAAGATGTCTTTTTAAAGTAGCATGATACCATTTATTATGTGATAAATTTTTAATTTGCTTACTTGTTAAATCCATTTCAATACCTCTATAGTCATTATACAAAAAAGGAAAACAATGTCAAACTTCCTCTTCTCCTTCACTTACGTAATCATCATCTTCTTCAAACTCTTCAAAGTTGTGTTCTTTTTTGGGTTTAATGACCTTCATATAGTAACCTGCACACAAAACTCCTATAAGAAATAGACCTATGATAATATAGCTACCAACTGAAGAATTTTGTTTCGGTTCTTCTTTCTTGGCAGGTTTTTCTTCGACAACTTCTTCAATCTTTTGTGGTTTGACTGCAACCGTATTTGTTGATTCAATTAGGTTAAGCAAATCCAGTTCAGAAACTTCTGTTAGTAATTGGACATTCTGTCCACCTTTATCATGATCAATAATCAGATGAAACACCTTACCTGATTTACTCGTGAATGTGACAAATTGTCGCTTAGTTGCAACAGATTCGGTAATTTCATAATCTTGATTATTAGCATCAACATTTTCTGTAACTTGCCCCTTAGCATTGCTTTGCTCTGAGGCTTGAGGATTAACCGAAATTGCTACTGGCTGACTATTTGTGTCTAGATTTGGAGAGCTTGCATAAATAGTTTGGCAACCACAAAAAAGCATAACCAACCCAGCCAACCTCACAAAACTACTTAATCGTTTCATGCGACGTCTCCTTTTCAAATAGAACTTTTTTAGTAAATTCTTCAAGTGATAGATTTGATTTTTCAAAGACAACGATGACCTCTTCATAAATTAAATCTTGTTCATCCTGCAAAACCTGAGCCAAATCTTGGTCAAGTTTTTGCTTTTTTTCTAGTAACTTTTCTTTCTTTTTTTGCAACATTTGAATATCTTTACGCATATATTCCTCCTTATAATCCAAAATTGATGTAATAACATTGTGCCGCCATCTCCCGAGGAAGATAACCTGTTGAAATCACGAATTCCCCTTTAACATTCATTTCTGATATAACGATACTTCCATCAGGATTAACTCGCTCGACAAACGCAATATGACCGTAGGTAGGGTCCGCATAAGGTACAGTTGGTGGCATACATACTGCAGTACCAGCTCGTGCCTCCCGACTAACTGGATAACCATATTTTGCAGCATAGAAAGCCCACTCTCCTCCATTTCCCATTGGGGAATGTTGGATTGGCTTTCCAAGTTGTGAAAAGCGATTATATACATACCACGTGCATTGCCCAGGGTAACCACCGTTTAAGGCTGCAACATGGCTAGGATTTGGTGGTGGAAAATTACCACCTGTCAAATTTACGTCGTAAACTGATGATACATTTCCTGGAAGACTAATCCCTGTACCTGAAGGAAAAGAAGCTTCTAAGTTACCTTTCGATTCTCGTAGTATCTTATAATGATATAAATTTTGTGGCTTACTCGCAAATATTTCATGAACTAGACCATCCATATCTTTTTTAGAAACCGTTGCGATTAATTTTCGATACAAATATGGAATTCGTTTTTCTACAATAGTTTTCTTCCCACTTGTGTCGAGCACTTCTTCCTTGACTGTTCGGTACCGGATTTCCTTCTCCTCTTGGTAGGAAACATGATACATCTGCTCAAATAATTGTCTCATCGCAGGTTCAACACTTGCTTGGTCTTTTATTTCACCGAAACGAGCTGTCAGATAGGCTAATAAGACATGCGGATCATGGCCAATTTGTTCCCTACCTTTTACAATGTATTCATCATATCCAGGTTTCGACTCCTTCAATCTCGTCAACTGATTGGATAATGTCAATTCATAAGTAGAGAAAATGTGATTTAAGGCAATTAGCATTTCCTCTGAAGATAAATAAGATGTAGTGGTAAGTTGGTAAGAAACTGATGATAGAGCACCGAACATAAATTGACTATTAGAGTAAACAACCGTCAACAGTGAAAATACAGCCAAAACCAAAACTAACATGCTCTTCCATTTTGTGGTAATGTATTGAACGAATTGATTAAGTATTTTTATTGCTTCTTCTTTTATCCTGTCTCTGAATCTAGGAAGGTGTTTCTTACGTATTTGTTGCCTCATTCGATGACGATACATCGCTTTGCGGTAGAATGATTGCCGTTTAAAAGTTTTATCTTCCTTCAACAAACGATACTTATGTCGAAACTCCAACTGTGATTGTCTAATCTTTGCCTTCTTTGTCAGTTTCTTCAAAGTCTTTTTTCGATTAGATTTTTGGGCAAGCTTCATAGTTGTAGTTGCATGGATATTCATAGCTTTTGTTGTTGCATCCACTGCCACATTCTCCTCAGCCCCCGCTTGAAGATAACTAGCTGCTAGAAACTCACTATTGGCCATTACTGACATTACTTTTTTATATGGAGTTCTTTGGATTCGACCAAGTTTACTTTTTTCAATGTTTTTTAATAAACGGTTATTCTTCCTATCCTTGACGAATTCAATAGGTTCATTTACTAATGAATTTATCTTTTCGTGTACCTGTGCC
>ALKQ01000093.1 GCA_000440235.1 Streptococcus suis 10581
ACTATCAACAGGTTGTAAGCTAGTATTTGATGTGGGTTTGGATACTAAAGAATCAATTTGACTATCTGCTAAAAACTCACTACTAGCTATTCCTGACATTACTTTTCTTAATGGAGTTCTTTGGATTCGACCAAGATTAGTTTTTTCAATGTTTTTTGATAAACGGTGATTCTTCCTATCCTTGACGAATTCAATAGGTTCATTTACTAATGAATTTATCTTTTCGTGTACCTGTGCCTGTCCATTTGGAAATCTGAGTGGTTTATTTGGTTTTACCTTAATGTTATTTTTTGACGGAAGACGCCCCTTATATGTTTGATTCATAGTTGTTTTTGTCAAAGCATAAGTTGGTCTTCTATCAACAGGTAGTAGGCTAGTATTTGACGTGGGTTTGGATACTAAAGAATCAATTTGACTATCTTTGTTATTAGTAGAATCTAGAATAGATCCCCTATCTACAATTACTTTTGCTTCCTTTTTTACCTGTCTACTTGAAGATTGCTTTCTTGTTCGTGTTGAAAACTGATTCTCTCCAATCTTGACCTTTTCAATGACAGCATTTGATTGTAGAATATTACTCGAGAATAGGCTAAATTTTGATTGATGTAACTTTTTTGACCAGGCATTTATAGACAGATCTGTTTGTCCAACCGTAATTGTATTATCATTAAGATTTGGCTGAAATTGCTCTGAACTTTGACAAGCTTCATCAATTAGAGTAACCATTTTATCATTTTGAAGGTGCTGACTATTCTTTACAAACATTCTTCTGATATTCGGATTTTTTGATTCATCAGAAATGATGATTTGAGAGTTTTTATTGCCCGGAATAATCCGACATGAAAGAATAGAATCATCATTAACTTTTACATTTCTATCACCTTCAATTATTGAAGCTGTCTCAACAAAACCAGTGGAATCTGCTTCATTTTGAGATAACTCTAAACCAGTTTCAAATGGTGATAAAGGTCTGTCTGAGAAAATATTGCCACGCTCTTTAACTAACTCACCTTGACCGTGTATTCTTCTCTTCTTTTTTCTAAGTTGAGAAGTATTTTCTTGGCTTTGGTGATGAATAAGTTTTGTTTCCCCCTCATTTCTACGATGGGAAAACTTTGAGTCTGCATCAACGATTCTACTTTGATTAGTCTCAAATCTACGAAATGGACTTTCGGGATTTTTTCTAACATTTGACTGATTGCTCAGAGAAACGCTTTTTCCCTGAATATGACTAGTTTTTGACTCTATATCCCCATGCTTCTTTATATATAATTCAGTTGAATTAACAAAGTCTTCATGTATACTTACAAGTTCAGGAGGTCGGGCATCCATCTCAAGAGGGGGTGGTTGAATATCCTCCTCAAAACTTGTTTTGATTTCGGAATGTAAACTAGTCTGGACAGTAGTTGCGTTGTCGTTCTGTGTTTGTGAAAATTTTTGATTTTCAAAAGAATTACGTTGATTTAATTGAACTTGTCTCCTCTGTGTCGGTGGCCTTGATTCAACTTGTAATCTTTCTGGTGGATGAGACTGTTGCGAACTTTCCTGATTAACCATTTTAGTTCGTAAACTATCAAGTTGTATAGTTGATTTGTTTGCGTCTTGATTATTAGAATGTGTTTGCAGGGATTTATCATTTGATTTTTTGTGAATATGATTCTTTTTTTCTGACGTATCACCTTTAAGATGGTTACACTCTAGTTTACTTCCCTTATGAATAATTTGGTGCTGAAAGCGAACTTTCTCATCAACCGCTCTCCCAGAAAAATCTTGTACTTCTTTCCGTTGTCTTATATCAGGTTTAGATTTAGAATAGCGTTTCTTATTGGTCTCTCGGACCATTCGTTTTGACTTTCCCATTTCTCACCTAGCCTTTCTTGACCTCCTCTGGTTTGGTAGTCATCTTTTGATACAAGAGTGTATTCTTAGGAAATTGGTCTAGGAATGGGACAATGGTATTCCCAAAGAATAGTAGCCCCTCACCTGCATTAGAGTTTGTCACGTAATTGAGCTGATAAGGTGAAATTTTTAGCTTTCTAGCTAATATTTCTCTATCGCCAGAAGCCTGGTTTAACATCATGATAAAATCGGTGTTATCAAAAACATTTTCAATTTCTTTGCTTGCCAATAAATCCTTCACGTTCTGGGTTAATCCAGTTGGAATACCTCCCCACTTCCGAAACCTCTTCCAAATTTCAACAGAATACTGAGCTGTTTGTTCTTCCTTTAGTAGTAAGTGAAATTCATCTATATAATAGCGAGTTGACTTTTGGCTCTGCCTATTTTGTGAAACCTTGTTCCATACCTGGTCTTGAATAACTAACATACCTATCTTTTTCAATTGGGTTCCTAACTCTTTAATATCGAAACATAAGAGGGTCTTATTCAAGTCAACATTGGAACGATGATTGAAAACATTAAGGGAACCTGTCACATAAATTTCCATTTCAGTCGCTAATTTCCGGCCAACACTTTCCTCCTGTTTTAACAATAATTCATATAGGTCTTGTAAAATTGGCATATTCTCTGGTATCGGTTTTTCAAAATACGCTTCATAAATTTTTGGAAGACACCTATCGATAACTGACTTTTCTGCTGCAGTTAAACCAGAACCACCTACAACCAATTCAAGCATAGACATAATAAAATTCGCTTTATCCTTCAATGGTGCATCCCCATCCCCATAGTTAAAGTTAATATCCAAGGGATTTAGGTAATCTTTTGATTTTGCGGATACATGAATAACCTCTCCACCAAATGCTTCAACTAAAGCACCATACTCTCCTTCCGGATCACAGATGAGAATATCATCATCAGTTACTAAGATAGCATTGGTGATTTCACGCTTTGCTGAGAATGATTTTCCAGACCCTGGCGTCCCCAAGATTAAACCATTGGGGTTCTTTAGTTTCTTTCTGTCTGCCATGATTAAGTTATGACTAATGGCATTTAAACCATAATATATGGATGTACTAGAGGTCATGAATAATTCTTCAGTCGTAAACGGAATAAATACGGCCGTGCTTGAAGTTGTTAATTGTCGCTTTATTTTGATGCAATTCATTCCTAATGGTAGTGCTGATATTAAGCCCTGCTCCTGTTGGTAATCCAAACATTTCAGCATACAATTGTGGCGACTGCAGATGGTCGCCAACTGGGAGACTGCATTGTCCAGTTTAGCTTTTGACAATCCTTGGTTTAGAATGATAAACGAAACGAGAAACATCTTCTCGTCACGACTTTGTAAATCATTCAATAGGTGTTTCAAATCAGTACCGTAGGTCATCAAGTCTGAAGGAATAATATCTAAATCATAACCAGAACGATAAGCTTTCTTCTGCTCTTCCATCGTCATCCGTTGCACATCGGTGAACTTACGTTTGACTAACTTTATCGCATCAACTTGATCTAAGGCTTGAATATGCAATGATAGAACCATATTCTCCTCTAGTGAAAGTAATTCAGTTAAGAATCTATCAGACAATTCTGATGCTAATATCTGCACATGACTAGTCTGGCATAGGACATTATCCATTGAAAAATACTTCTTCTGAAAGTGAATTTTATCTGGTACGATTATAGAACGACAATCCCGATTTTCCAAATCATCAGGTAATGTAGATAAGTGCTCTGTTGGGTTCAATAAATGATGAAGTACAATCAAACGTTCAAAACCGTTTAATACAGTAGAACGAATTCCCATCCCTTTTAAATGAGATTGTAAGTCAATTTCTAGCCTTGATAATACAACCTTTGCTTGCCTATACGAATCCTCTTTTACACCAAAAACGATATACTTTGTCTGCCTTAATCCATTATTTCCTTTCTCCAATTGATTTTGAAGCATAGTCCTAAACTCACTTCGAATTTCCTCAAGTCCGTCATTTTTAATTGGGATTGTAATTGCATCAGCTAATTCTTCTAACCTTCCAAGTTGATTCGTAAAACAGAGTTGCAATCTGGTATTGTTATCAAAACTATTTAAAAATGAAGCAAACTGATTGAAGATGTAATCTCGTTGCTCTTCCAATGCTAGTTGGTAGTTGATGTCTTCAAAAGCAATCATTTTAGTAAAATAGCCATCAGATAGTCGACAAATCCCATTCTCATACACTTTATCAATAGGAATTGTGTCCTCTACAGTAAAACATTTTTCGCCTAGTTCAAAAAATGATTTTATTGAACCTATCAGCGAATTTCCTTCCTGTTTTGCTGTTTCCTTTTGTATCTTTTTTAGTTGGGCCTGCTTCACTTCAAGAAATTCTTGTGCCTGTTTTCTTTTTCTTTCTGGTCTCATGTACCTCCTCCTTGAATTTTGCTTTATAAAGTGCTCTTTTATACCGCACACATGGCTGATAGTGTTGTTGTAAGAAAATATACTTTAGATAGTTTTCACTCGTTAACCCATCTTTTTCATAAAAAGTTAAAAATAAGAAAGGGAAAGCAAGAATAATAAAGACTAACATTGCCAAATCATTTCCAACACTTTCCCTAATTGATAAATAAACAGGCAGACTAACAAAGCTTGCCAATGAAAAACCAATTAACTGACGCTTGGTTAAATTAAATGCTATTTTAGTTTTTACCTTGGATAAATCCTTTGGAATTTGAACGTAGGCCATATACTCTCCTCTCTAGTGGGCATTCATAATCGACCTTGCAAGTGTACCAGTTTTCAACATCATGAATCCTAGCAGAACTGTATAACCTAAAATGGAAAAGACGGACATATGAATATCCGTCATTTTTACACCTCTAAGTAATACCGCATAGATTCCAAAACAGATAACCAGGAACAAACCTTGCAGAGCCAAAGCGAACAGTCCACGAATGTAGTTATGTCCAAGTTGGCCCCATTCCCTATTGCCAAGGGTAGCAAATGGCAAGGCAGCAACCGAACTATAAGCATAAATTTCGAACATTCTTCCATAAGTTATGATAAGAATGATTAAGGAAATAATCTGTATCGTTAGCTTAACCGCTTGAAGTTCAAAAACAATACCAGCTAATTCACCAATATTCTTATCTTTTAAACTGTCAACCATTGCTGTAATCTGTTCGGATGATATAGATGTTTCACCATGAATGACTCCTGTTGCTTGTCCAATCATGTGCTGACCCATATCGAATGCTGCCATGGCAAATTCAAAAGCATGCGATACCAAGTATACTGCGACCCACATCTTAATGACATATTTGAAAAATTCAAACGTATCAACTTCTGCCATATTGTTCTTTTGCATCACTACTTGGATCAATTCTAAACATAATACAGCTGTAATTACCAAACCAGCTATTGGTAGTACGACACTATCATTAATGTGTTTGATAAAGGAAAACACTTCAGCATTGAACTGGCTTGGCGATTGACCGACCTGACCAGATACAAAGTCTAATTGATGATTCAAGTCAGTAAACATACTTGTCAAAGTCCCTTTTATCATATCCAAAAGAATTTCTTGAATCATCTCTTCTAGTTTTCCAAATATATCAAACATAGCTCCTCCTATTGGATTAAATTAGCAAGCAGAGGAATTAGTTTTAAACCAATTAACACAATGCCACCACCTGCCATCAGTTGCTTGATACCCTGTGACTTAGCTCCTGGGTTATCGTTACCATATCCTTCCATGAGGTTAATAACGCCCCAGGCACCTAAACCACCGCCAATTGCGATAACCAATGTTTTTAATACGTCCACTCCTTGTGTGAAAAAATCCATTACTCTTCCTCCATTTCATCTTGTTCAATTTTATTCATTGATTTAACAATAAAATTCTTGTATACCTTATCACCTTTACGATTTTCTTTAAAGTAACCGAAAACATGGATAAGATCTCCCTTTTCAAACTCTTTTGCAATCTCTACCTTATCACCATAGGCAGAACAGTTAGTGTATTCCTTACCCTTTCCATATTTTTTAACAAGGGAGAAATTTACAACTGGGACAATTCCATCCTCGGATTCAAAACTTGAAAACACAACATCTTTTACAAGATGAGCGTTAATATTTATCATTTCATGTTCCATAATTTTCCTCTTTCTATTTTTTCTTTACGTTTTGTGTATGTTGGTGGTGCCCTAATCCGCATAAGGAACCTCCTACAATTGAATAACCTTTGTATTCTCAGTCAGTTTGACTCCACCTCTTTTCTTGAGATACTTTTCTATGTCAAACTTGTTTCTCTTATCAAAATCCTCTAATAATTTGTAATGCTTGTGCTTGGTAATATCATACTTATCTGAATAAAATGGCCGTGTACCACGAATCTCAAGAATACATTTCCCACCATCCATGACTTTTAACTCATCTCGTGACATTAGCTCCTTTCCTAGTTTCTGGTAATTCAGACCAAATGATTTCTGATTGGACCTAGTTTCACTTGTATTGTATAGATCGATTGTTTCTTTACCTAAATTCTCCGCTAATTCTTTCAGAGTAGTTCCTTCTTTGCCACCAAGAAATAACTCGGTATCACAGTTTCCGATAATTGTATCTGCATTATCTTTATAAATGGCTTTAAGTTGGGATTTTGCTTGAAGAATTATAGCAGCAGAAATTTCACGAGAACGAATGGTAGCAATCAACTTTTCAAATCGTGGAATTAAACCAATGTTGGCAAATTCATCTAATAGGCAACGTACATGTACTGGTAATCGACCTCCATAAACATCGTCCGCCTTGTCACAGAGTAAATTGAATAGTTGCGAGTACATAATGGAAACCACAAAGTTAAATGTATCATCTGTATCAGAAATAATGACAAAGAGTGCCGTTTTTCGGTCACCAAGAGTATCCAATTCTAACTCATCATCACTCATCAATTCTCTCAACTCTTCAATATCAAAAGGTGCTAACCTTGCACCACAAGAAATCAAGATTGATTTTGCAGTTTTCCCAGCAGCTAACTTGTACTTTTTGTACTGTTTAACAGCAAAATGATGAGGGTTTTTCCGTTCTAAAGCTAAGAATAGATAATCAATAGCATTCTTAAAATTCTCATCATCTTCACGCACCTCGCTAGCATCCAACATTGCAAGTAAAGTATTAAAGTTTTGTTCTTCCTTCGGACTTTCATAGTAGATATAACCAATAAGTGCCGTGTAATAAAGTTTCTCAGCCTTGACCCAAAAATCTTCTCCAGCTTTTTCACCCTCACCCTTAGTATTTGCAATGATTGTCTGGACTAACTTGAGAATATCTTTCTCACTTTTCAAATATGCGAAAGGGTTGTATTTCATGGATTTATTGAAGTTGATAGTATTTAAGATTTTTATCTGATAACCATTGTTTTCTAACATCTTGCCACATTCTAGAACTATCGTTCCTTTTGGGTCAGTTACACAGTAACTAGAATGCATTTGCATAAGATTGGGTTTGACAAAAAATCTAGTCTTACCACTGCCTGAGCCACCTACCACCAGAATATTTTTATTTCTGGCAAACTTTGGGTTTGATGGTCGGGAATTCATAGTTAGCTTTTCGCTATTTGTCAACAAGATATTATTCTCAAAAATTTGGTCCTCATAAGGTTGAATATCTTTCCTATCTCCCCATCTTGCAGAACCATATTCAACTCCGTGTCTAAATTTTTTTGCATGATGCTTTTTTGAATACATCACTCCCCAAATGCTTATAGATAAACCTAAACCGAGAAGCAAATCATCAAAACTCGGAATGAATAACCAACTCATAGATTCAATTTCTAAAATTGCTTGAAATAGCCTATCTAAAACATCACCCCCTTTAAAACTTCGGATATGGTGGCCTAAACAGGTTCCAAGATAGAAAAAAAGAAGATAGGGAATTAAACTCTTAATAAGTGTTCGCCTATCTCCTATTGGAATACTATTTAGAATGTCAAGTTTAATTTGTTCGATTACTTCAATCCTATCACCTCCTACAATGACTGTTCCTGATGTTTTTGTTTGATTTTGGGTTTGATAATCTGTTCTCCAAGAGATTTTTGATACTGTTTGATTTTTTTCAAGGTTGACTGCTTGATTCTTGTTTTCTTTTCAGCTTTTTGAACTGCTTGTTTAAATGAGTGTTCTAAAATTGCTGTGTCTTTCGCTTGAAAAAATACTTCAAAGTTTTTGTTCTCTTTGTTTCTTAGAATAGAGAACCGAACACCATGTTTATTTAACTCCTTCTTTAACTCAAGTAATTCAGGCTGCTTCATAGGAATATTCTCTAGAGTTCCCTTGCCTACCAAATCTTTTAAAGGAACCTCACCTTGTTCACTTTTTTGTGATAAATATTGTTTAACAGATAACTTTTTTGATTCAGCCTCTTTAGCCAATACTTTTAAAGCTGCTACTATCAATTTAGCTGATACCTTCGCCAGACGAAGATTTAATGTAACCAAACGATTTCCAACATCCTCATTTATCATCTGATTTCTTATCCTTCCACATCATCATTCCTATTGAAGTAACTAGGCACAATAAGTCCTATGGAAAGAGAAACTAGTCCAATTGTTAATTTACGCAGACAAAATTTACATTTTTTTGAAATCATAAGTTATTTCCTCCAAAATCTTTTTTCACTTGGTTTGAATAATAGGCACCAATAGTCTGAGGTGCATTAAAAGCTGTTGTTAAAATATAAGCTCGGATATTTCGAATATTTGTATCGACCTTTGATAAACACTCGCAGATGTAGTCAATATGATACATTGTCAGCTGTCTAAATCGCTCTTTTACAAAGTCAATCGGCAATCGCATCTGATTGATAGATATTGTTCCCTCCTTCTGATAAAACACATCGGCTATCACTGGCAATACCTCATCCCATTCACATAATTTTTCTCGACAACCTGACTGTTCTAATAATTCATAATGTACTTGTTTCTTTAATTTCTCAAGTTCATCCCCCTCCTCAATAGATTGATTGATATAAAATGAAGTATCATCTGTTGTATTATTTGTTGTATTATTTGTTGTATTATTTGGTAATGGTTGGTTCAAATTGAAACTATGCATTGGGTCATTCTGACCTGATGCAGTAGAACTTTTTGAACGATTGCTTTGGGTCAAATTGAACTTTTCCATTGGGTCATTTTGACCCAATGCATTGGTTAATTTAGAATTTATTCCTTCATCCAATGCTTTCTCTGCTATTTGATTTCTTTTTATTTTTACTATCTCCTGTAATTCAAAAATTCTTTCAAAGTCCAATGTATACCACTTGGTTTTATCTCTTGGATCTTTATTGTAATTGCCAGTTAATAGAAAACCTGCTTTTTCTAGTTTTGAAAATGTCCTCTTAACTGTTTCATAACTAAGATATGAAAAATCGGACTCATGCCAAGCGCGAATCGAATTATATGTCCAATATCTACCATCGTGGAAATTTTTCCCATTTTGTTTATTTACTTCTAGCCAGAAATTTATTTGTTGGAGTACAATTGCTTCATTCAAACCTATTTCTCTGGCCAAGACAGGATTTGCGACAATTGGTCGCTCATCAAACAAGAGAGCATTCATACATACCTCCTATAAAATTCTTTAAAAAGAAAAGCAACCAGAAGAATTCTGATTGCTCGATAACTTTATAAAATTAGGCACCAAACTAGGCACCAAAAATTGCTTATTATTGAATATTACTGCTTATAAATTCCTAAATACGATATTAGGCAGTCTAACTTAAACTATGCTGAAAACCCTTGAAATATCAAGGGTTTTCAATGGTTAAACTCAATAAAAATCATACCGAAGTTCCTAAGCAATCCATTCAACCATTGAATAATTGCCATGGGGTCCTCCTAAATATGATTCATTGAAAAAAGCCGTAAAAACGGCTTGTTTTTTTATTATTATAGCAGAAAATCCATATTTTGTCTTACTTGTTCCTCTTAAATTCTCTCCCGTAACTTTTCGACAAAGAGATAGGCTGCGGGACAAATCAGAGTATTTTTTATTGTTAAATTGTTGATTTGATAAATCTTCTTGCGGTCAGTATGCGGAAATTCTCGACAGGCTTTGGGACGAGCATCATAGATACTACATAGATTATCGCCTCCAAGGAAGGGACAGGGCATGGATTGAAACACCTTATCTCCGTCCTCATCCACACGCAAATACATATCCTCAAAAACTGGAAGTTTCATGCGCAAATGCTTGGCAATTCGGGTAATATCTGCTTCTGTAAAGAGCGGTCCCAACGTTTTGCAACAGTTGGCACACTCTGTACAGTCGATTTCAGAAAATACTTCGGCATGAATATCTTGAACAATTCTATCCAAATTTTTAGGTGCTTTTTTCTTCAAATTTGCCAGAAATTTTCGATGTTCTCCCTGCTTCTGCTGGGCCAATTGCTTGTATCTTTCAATGTCGACGGTCATAAACTCTCCTTTTCGACCATTATTATACCACAAACTAGCTATTGAGCTCTGCTATTTTTCAAAACCTTCTTCAGAAAAAATCCTGCGGGAAACTTCGGCTACGGGCAGACCAATAATGGTGTGAATATCCCCTGAAATGCCCGCCACAAAGCGTGGATCCAGCTCCTGAATACCGTATGCACCTGCCTTGTCGAGTGGCTGCTTTTCACGGATATAGGATTGAATAACCTCTTCAAGGGCTGGATAATAGTCAACAAAATCAATCTGTGCAACCGTATAAAAAACATCCAGTGAGTGTCTTGTCCGTAGGCAAACAGATGTTACTACGTGATGGCTCTTTCCAAAATAGGAACGTAACATGGTTTCAGCTTCTGTCAAATCTTGAGGCTTGTTAAAAATTTGCCCATCTGACACGACGATTGTATCCGCAGAAATATAGAGATGACCAGTTACCAAATCCATGTCCGATTTGGCTTTGGAAATTTCACAACAGGTTTTTGCAGCTCGAGTGAGAAAATCATCTGTAGCGAATTGTTTCATAAAATGTTCTTCGATACCACGCTCATCCACTTCAACTGATGCGATTTGTGGTTGTAAAAATCCCAATAATTGTTTACGACGTGGGGAGTTGCTAAGCAGAACGTAAGAACTAATCTGCTCACGATCCCCCTCTTTTTGATATTGAAATACAGTTTGCATGTTTCCTCCAGTCAAAAACAGAGTCCGAAGACCCTGTTTTCAGATGATTGATTAATTTTCTTTTCTACGACCTACTGCCATGGCCAGTCCTGCAAGACCTAAACCAAACAGGCTGAGCGTCAGATTCATCTGATCACCAGTATTTGGCAAGACTCCTGCTTTTGTAGTTTTTACTGGACTTGCTACTTCTGGTTTTTTATCTCCTACTTTCGGAGAATCAACTGGAGCTTTCTTGTCCGTTGCTGAAGTATTTTGTACTTGATTAGATGGTGAATCCGTATTTTCGGCTGGAACAGTTTCTGGATTTGAGGCCGGATTTTCTGGATCAGTATCCAATAAAATTTCGATAAAGTCTGGGTAGCCATCTTCATCCGTATCAATGCTTGAATTTACAGGAATGATACGTGAATATGGGTTGACAACCTCATAAGCTGATAAGTCAGCTGTCTTTAGATATTCAGCAAAGACGCTGTCCATTGAAGGACCTTCTTCACGTGCTCCACCAAGCATTGTGTAGCCATCACCACCAGCAGCAAGGAAGTCATTTGTTGCTAAATAGTAGTTTTTTTCAAGATCCAAGGCGTCATATTCGCCAGTCTCTGGATTAAGAATACCGATAAGAAGAACACGTTCTTCTACAGGAAGAGTTGGATCGTAGAGTACATTTGCTCCTGAAATGTGTAGGAATCCACCACTAGCTTCAAAGAGTGGCATACCATTTTCATCTAAAAGCATCTCGCCGGTTTCTGGATTCACTTGCAATGTAGATGATAAAGACTTGGTAAACATATCATAAATTTGCTGACCAGTCACAGTGATTTGAGAAACAATGTTACCAAATGGCAAGACTGCAATAATATCACCTTTTGTAACAGGCTGATCTTTAGCAATTGTTGCACGTAGACCACCACCGTTAGTCACAGCAAGGCTAGTTTTGTTTGAAAATCCTGTTTGACCATAGGCATAAATCGCATCCGTCACTGCATTCCCCAAGTTGGTTTCACGAACACGCACGTTTGAGCGGTCTCCATTTAATTCCACTGGGTTATTTTCAATAACTACTTGAGCATTTTCAGCTTCATATTTTGCTTTAATTTCATCAACCAAGGCTGCGATTTTAGCATTTGGCGTCACATTTTTAGTATCCGCAGCAGAAATCAAGCTAGCTTCACCCAATAATTTATCGGATTTCAAGGTTACTTTACCGATATTGTTCAAGTAAGAGCCTGTTTGATTATAAGTAACGTTATCTCCATAGGTAGTCGCTTCTACCGTGTGGGAATGACCATCGATAACAATAACGCGTTTACCAGCTAATTTACTATTTTTAGAAAGTGCTTCAGCAAGAGTTGAACCTCTCCATTCAACAGGCGTTGTAGAATCGACACCTAGGTGAGCTAGAATGATATAGTTCTTGTAAACACGATTATCTGCTAGAGCACGTGCTTCCACTTCGTCAATGACCTTGTTTACCTCAGTGATTGGATCCGCAAAAGTAACACCTTCAACGTTTTTAGGGTGTGTCTTCGTAGCTGTTTCAGGTGTTGTCACTCCGATCACGACAAACTCATCACCTACAACAGTTGGAGTTTTATCGACAATAGTTGAAGCTTCAAAAACACGAGCGCCATTAACGTAAGTGTTAGCACTCAATAGCGGGAAATTCAAAGTTTCCTTGTACTTGATTGCTTGATCCATCCCAAAGTCAAATTCATGGTTACCAACAGCCATTGCATCATAGCCGACTTGATTCATGATATTGGCGCGGTCTTCACCTTTTGTAGAGTTGGAAATTGGAAGTCCTTGGAAGGCATCACCAGCATCTACTACAATTGTATTTTCTACTTTGGCACGTTCTTCTTCAATGACTGCTGCAGCCTTAGCGTCACCGATGACATTCTTTTCTTCAAGAATGCGACCGTGAACGTCGTTTGTGTGGATAATGACTGCCTCTACCGTTTCTTCCGCAGCAGGGACAACAGTTTCCTCCGTTGCTACGTTTTCAACTGACGTTGCTGGTACCGTAGCAGTTGCATCAGCCGTTGCTGGCTGATTGGTTGTGGTAGCTGCAGTCGTTGTCTCAGCAGCTTGTACTTGTTGAGCTAAAACAAATGGCGCCAACAAGAGTGTGGACATTACAGGCAACAAGATTTTTTTCTTTTTCATAAATAGACCTTTCTTCGGAATTTTTTATATCTCTATTATACACTTTTTATCAAAAAACAAAAACATTAAAATCGCTTACATGTAAAAATAGTTCGAAATAAGGGAGCGGGAAAGAACTCGACTGGTCAAAAAAGAGTTCGTCTTCCCGCCCCCGCACAGTTGATTAGGTCAGATTTGGAGTGTAAAACACGAACAAATCTGCCAATCAACCATTGCGCTGAGATGTTGACACGAACCCTGAGAAGCGAGGTTAAGCTTTTTGCCCAGCCTCCATTTCCTATTTACCAAATACTATTTGTCCATTTGCAATGGTGTAAAGGACCTGTCCTTTCAGACTATCACCAACAAACGGAGAATTAGCAGACTTCGAGGCAAAATCCGCTGTGACCAACCGATTTGCATTTGGGTCAAAAATAACAAGATCAGCTGGGCCATTTTCAGCAAGATAGCCAGCTTCAAGACCATAGAGCTTGGCTGGATTAATAGTCATTTTCTCCAACAATTGCACGAGTGTCAGATGCCCTTCTTCCACCAGATGCGTCAAACCAAGTGAAAGCGAGGTTTCCAAGCCTGTCATTCCTGAAGGAGCTTGCGTAAGGTCCTCTACATTTTTCTCATCTGCGTGATGAGGTGCATGGTCCGTCGCAATGACAGAGATAACACCAGATTTCAACCCATCAATCACAGCCAAGCGATCACTTTCTAATCGTAATGGCGGATTCATTTTAGCATTGGCACCTTTTGTTAGAAGTAATTCTTCTGTTCGTGAAAAATGTTGGGGTGCGACTTCTGCCGTGACGTTTGCTCCGAGACCTTGAACAAATTCAACCACCTTGACCGACTCGGCTTTGGATAGATGCTGGATATGAACACGCGCACCTGTTTCATAGGCAATCATGACATCGCGAGCGACCATGCTGTATTCTGCTACGCCTGTTGCTCCACAAACATGAAAATGTTTTTCAGCTACTTGCTCGTTGAGTCCCAAAACACCATTCAGGTCAGGGTCTTCTTCATGCAGACTGATGAGACAGCCCTGCTCTTTGGCTAATTTCATAGCTTTTCTAACCACGCCAGCATTTGTCAAAGGAATACCGTCGTCCGAAAAGGCCACCGCTCCAGCTTCTAGCAAAGCAGGAAAATCGGTCAGATTTTGCCCATCGAAATGATCTGTAATGGTTGCCACACTATAAATGTGAATAGCTTCTTTTTTAGCGGAATCCAATACTTCTTTTAAGGTTTCAACATTTGAAATCGTCGGATTAGTGTTAGCCATCATGACAACAGAAGTAAAACCACCCGCTGCTGCAGAAAGAGCTCCAGTATGAATATCTTCTTTATGGGTCTGACCTGGCTCCCGAAAATGCACATGAACATCGACCAAACCAGGAGCAACGACTAATCCTGTCGCATCAATCACTTCTTGCTCAACATCTTCTGAAATAGACTCCGCAATCTTAATAATCTTACTTCCGTCCATCAAGATGTCGCAAACCTTGTCTAAACCAGATTGCGGATCCAATACACGACCATTTTTCACTAATAACATTCATATTCTCCTTTGTAGTACCCAAGCCATTACCATCTACTATCGCAGCCAATCAATTCCTGTTCTGCCTTGTGAAGTCAAGTAGGCATTTGCTTGTGAGAAGGGCTTGCTTCCGAAGAAACCTCGATAGGCTGAAAGAGGGCTTGGATGAGCAGATTCGATAACCAGATGTTTTGGATTGGTTATCAACACCTTTTTCTTGCGAGCATAAGCACCCCAAAGAATATAGACAACAGGCTGGTCTAAGCTATTGACCACCTTAATAACAGCGTCCGTAAAAGGCTCCCAGATTTGCCCTGCATGTCCATTTGCCTGACCTGCTGGAACAGTTAAACAAGCATTGAGCAAAAGCACACCTTGTTCCGCCCATGCTGTCAAATCATGATCTTGCTTGACGCCAATATCATCCGTCAATTCTTTTAAGATGTTTTGAAGAGATGGCGGAGCTGGTACCGAGTTCGGAACAGAAAATGACAAGCCCTGTGCCTGACCAGGTCCGTGATAGGGATCCTGTCCCAAAATAACTACTTTAACCTCTTCCAAATCTGTTGTTTGAATGGCTGCAAATACCTTCTCACGAGGCGGATAAATGGTTCCACCAGCATAAACATGATCTAAAAACTGATTGATTTTACCAAAATAATGCTCTGGCAACTGTGCCTTTATCAATTCGTGCCAAGCTGAATGTTCCATAAACTGCTCCTAGTTTGAACTTTTCTCTTTAACAATATAAATCGGACGTTTCTTCGTTTCCAAGAAAACTTTTGCCAAATATTTACCGAGAATACCAATGGTCATCAACTGCAGACCTCCCAAAAATAGGATGATACAAATAGTCGACGGCCAGCCAATTGTAGGATCCCCGAACACCAAGGTTTTGAAAACCACAAAAACCATTAGAACTAGCGACAATAGGAAGGTGAAAAAACCTGTATAGGAGGCAATATTCAAAGGTGTATCTGAAAAATTGATGATTCCTTCAATAGAATAAGAAAGCAATTTCCAGAAAGACCAACTAGTTTCGCCAGCGACCCTCTCAACATTTTCATAGGGCAAGTATTCTGTTTCGAATCCTACCCAAGCAAAAATTCCTTTTGAAAAGCGATTGTATTCAGACACTGATAGAATGGCATCTACCATGTGACGACGTATGAGACGGAAATCACGGGCACCGTCTACTACCTCGACCTGGCTGATTTTATTCATCAATTTGTAGAATAATCTTGCAAAAAAGCTACGAATCGGTGGCTCACCATCACGACTGACACGACGGGTTCCAACGCAATCTAAATCTGGATTTCCATCCAACATAGCCTTCATTTCCATCAACATTTCAGGTGGATCTTGCAAATCAACATCCATGACGGTCACTAGCCCACCTTGCGCAGCTTGTAGACCTGCATAGAGAGCAGCTTCTTTCCCGAAATTCCTTGAAAAAGAAAGATAGCGAACAGCTCGGTCTTGACCAGACAATTGGCGTAAAACCGTTAATGTCCTATCCTTTGAACCATCATTGACAAAAATATACTCAAATTGTTCCCCCATCTCCTTACGAACTTTCTCCATAGCATCGTAAAAATAGGGAATTGCCTCTTCTTCATTAAAACAAGGCACGATAACTGAAATCATGTTCTTCTCCTCATACGGTCAATTTGTATGTCAAACATACTTAATCCCCATTATACCATTTTACAGGATAAGTTCCCAGAAATCGTGCGTAGGCTCGTTTTAAATCTAGTCTTCCTGCCAAGTTTCTTGATTTTGACGGAACTTTTTAAGCAGATTCAAACCATCTGCATTGATATATCCCTGTACTTTTGCGACCTTGATTAACTCTGAATAATTGCTAAGCGTCACCAATTTCACGCCAGCATTATCAAAATTACGATCTGCCTTTGGCAATTCATAGGTAAAGATTGCCACAACACCAATAACGTCAGCGCCTTCACGCTCAGCTGCTGCTACAGCATCTAGAACAGACCCTCCAGTAGAAATTAGGTCTTCAACGACAACCATTTTTTGTCCCTTGACGATGCGACCCTCTAATTGATTCCCTGCACCATGATCTTTTGGTTTGCTACGGATATAAGCAAATGGCAAATTCATCCGATCTGCAATGATAGCACCATGAGGAATACCTGCTGTGGCAGTTCCGGCAATCACCTCAACCTCAGGAAATTCCTCTTCAATTCGTTGAACAAAGCCATCTTCAATCAGATTTCGAGTTTCAGGATAAGATAGTGTAATACGATTATCTGTATAGATAGGGGATTTGATACCTGATGCCCATGTAAATGGCTTTTCTGGACGCAGATGAACTGACTTAATATCCAATAAGTGTGATGCGATTTCTGTTGCTAATGTCATAATAGACCTCCTTCTAAATGCGTACCATTCCAACATGACCATCCCGCCGAATAGCCTGTCACTCCTAAAGTACTGGTTCAATCTATGAACCCTACAAAAAACGATATTTATCCCTGTTGAATTCTTACAGCCTTCTCCTAGTCCACCATTTCAATCCATGAATCAAAATACTGTTCAATGAAATTGGTTTTCTCTTTTATTTCTGTCACGGTAAGTTTTTCATCAAGACCTGTCATAACCCATTTATCCTCAATATCATCTCTGCGATGTATAATCGCGACCAATTTCCCCTCGAAAGCTGTCAAGGGCTGCCGAACAGCTTTGGAAATGATGTAAACATCTTGCTCTTCACCATCTCCAGCCAATAGATTTGGAACATAGCCGTAATTAATGGGGTACTGGTTGCCAAATTTATCAATATACCCGATAGGTCTATCAATTATAATCTGATAAATCTTATCCACGATTCCACTCCTCTTTAATAGACAAATAGGTCTGGTAAGGATGTTCTGATTTTGTAATCGGGCGACCTACCACAATGTAATCACTACCGATTCGAGCAGCATCTGCTGGTGTCATAACTCGTTTCTGATCGCCTACTTCACCGCCAGTCGGACGAATCCCTGGCGTCAGGCACACAAAATCAGAACTCGTAGCATCTTTAATCAAAGCCACCTCATGAGCTGAACAAACCACCCCATCAAGACCAGCTTCTTGTGCTCTTTGAGCATAGTGAACAACCGCTTCCTGCAAACTAGTCTGTATATTCTGGTCTGTTCTCATCTGCTCCTCTGAGGTAGAGGTCAACTGAGTGACCGCTATTAAAACAGCACCCTTACCCAATCCCCTTCGTGCTGCCCGCATCATCTCAACACCACCAGCAGCGTGAACGTTGGTCATATCCACACCGAGTTTTGCCAAGACTTTCATAGCAGACTCGACGGTATTAGGAATATCATGCAGTTTCAAATCCAGAAAAATACTGTGACCGCAGCCTTTCAAATAATTGATAATACCTGGTCCCTCCGCATAATACAACTCCATTCCAATCTTTACATAGAGTTTCTCATCTGGTGGGAACTGTTCCAGAAAAGACTGAACTTCTTCTTTACCTGCAAAGTCAAGGGCAATAATTGGTCTTGTTTCTTTCATAAAATCCTTTCATTTACACAAAAATCCCTACCAAATCGGTCAGGGATGTGCACGAATTCAGCTTGAAAATCACCTTTCAAGCATATTACATGACACCTTCCTAGCCTCTCTGGACTTAATTAAAGGAGATATTTTCTTTATATTACTCTTTTATTTTACCTTTGTCAACGCTTACCCAAGCTATGTCTGATTTCTCGGCGTAAACCTTCCAAACTATCAATACCATAAACTTCCATGCGTTTTGGCAAGTCTTGAATAATCTTTGGACAAGCAAATGGATCTGTAAAGTTGGCCGTTCCAACCCCAATGGCTGAAGCTCCTGCAACCATCATCTCTATAGCCTTGTCCGCCGTATCCACACCACCCATACCAATAATCGGTAAATCAGTCATCTGAGCAACCTGACGAATGAGTTTGAGAGCAACCGAAAAAACTGCTGGACCTGACATTCCTCCTGTACCATTTGCCAAGATTGGTTGTCGAGTTTTGAGATTGAATCGCATACCAACCAAAGTATTTATCATCGTCAAGCCAGTCGCTCCAGCATCCTCAGCAGCCTTGGCCAACAGGGTTATGTCTGCCACACTTGGTGTCAACTTAACGTAAACAGGTACAGATGAGGCTTCGACTGCTGCTTTTACTGCTTGATAGGCCAATTCTGGCACCTGTCCAATCAAGAGACCATTATTTCCGTGGTCCACATTGGGACAGGAAATATTTAGTTCAATGGCTTTTACATTTGGAGCCTTTGAAATTTTCCCTGACACATAGGCGTATTCCTCATTGGAAAAGCCAGCCACATTGGCAATGATAGGCAAGTCTGGAAAATGTTTCTCAAGCCATGGGAGTTTTTCGGATAAGACTACATCAACACCCGGATTTTGAAGTCCAATGGCATTGAGCATACCTGCTGGTGTCTCGGCTACACGGGGAGTCGCATTGCCATAACGAGGATGACGGGTAGTCGCCTTAATCATAATGGAGCCAAGCTGGTTAAGGTCATAATAATCTGCATACTCCTGACCAAAACCGAAGCAGCCAGAAGCTGGAATGATGGGATTTTTCAAGTCCAAGCCTGGTAAGGAAATCGCTAATCGCTTTTTCATATCAACCTCCTATAAAATCAGACTACCAGTCGCAAAGACTGGACCTTCTTTACAGACACGTTTGTTCTCGTGTTCTTGTCCCTCTTTGGGTTTGACAACACAGGCATAGCACGCCCCCATCCCGCAAGCCATCCTAGCCTCCAGTGAAATGTAGGCATGAGGATGTTCCTGAAAACGTTGGTCAACGTAATTCATCATAGCAGGTGCCCCACATGAGTAAATGGCTGCAAACTCGTTTGTCAGCTCTTCAACGACCGTTGCGACATTCCCCTTACGCCCATAGGAACCATCATCCGTTGTGACATAAACTTGACCATACTTGGCTAGTTCCTCTTCCAAAATGACGGCCTCTTTGGTGGCAAAGCCAATGACTGACGTGACTTTGGTGCCACGGTTCGCCGCCTGTTTCGCCACTTCCACCAAGGGAGGAACACCGATTCCTCCGCCAATGATGAGAATGCGGTCACCTTCTTTGAGAAAGTCTACTTCAAACCCTTTCCCAAGCGGTCCCATGACATCCAAATACTTCCCAACAGTCATTTTCGAAAAGACTTCCGTCCCTTGACCTTCCACTCGGTAAATAATCCGACATCGAGACTTATTCCGATCAATCTCGGAAATAGAAATCGGTCTCCGCAAGAGCATGGAATCATCCGGCACACGAATATGGATAAATTGCCCCATTTTCATATCTTGGACCATATCACCCTGCAAGGTCATAGCAAAAATTCGTGGCGCTAGTTGGACTTGGTCCACCAGTAACATCTGTTCTTTTAAAATCATCTTTTCTCCTATTCTATATAACAATGACACAGAAAACAAGAAAGTCGATATAGAGAAAAAACCTTGCTGGCTAGCAAGGTTACACGAAAAGAAGGCAGTATTTGCCCTATTTATCACGTTCCCTTCTTCGCCTCTCTGGACTCAGTTAAAGGATATATTTTCAGCATTATACATTTTTTAGAATAATTTGTCAAATCATGTTACAATAGAGGTATGAGAATCCAACAATTATACTATATTATCAAAATCGCAGAAACAGGCAGTATGAATGAGGCTGCCAAACAACTCTTCATTACCCAACCCAGCCTTTCCAACGCTGTACGAGACCTGGAAAAAGAAATGAAAATTAAAATCTTTTTCCGTAATTCTAAGGGCATTACCCTAACAAAGGATGGCATGGAGTTTCTTTCCTACGCTCGTCAAATTGTTGAACAGACCGAACTATTGGAAGACCGCTATAAAAATCCTAATGCAAAACGCCAACTCTTCAGCGTATCTTCCCAACACTATGCCTTTGTCGTCAACGCCTTTGTCTCACTTTTGAAAGAAACTGAGATGGAAGACTATGAACTCTTCCTACGTGAAACACGGACCTGGGAAATCATTGATGACGTTAAGAATTTCCGCTCAGAAATCGGAGTGCTTTTCCTCAACCATTTCAACCGTGATGTTCTGCTGAAACTTTTGGATGACAATCGACTATCCTATACAACTCTCTTCACTGCCAAACCACATGTATTTGTCAGCAAAACCAATCCTTTGGCACAAAGAAAGTCAATCACTCTCGATGATTTGGTAGATTTCCCCTATCTCAGCTACGAGCAAGGTATTCACAACTCCTTCTACTTTGCTGAAGAAATTCTAGCCCAGGAACACCATAAAAAATCGATTGTCGTATCTGACCGTGCCACACTCTTCAATCTCTTAATCGGTCTGGATGGCTATACAATCGCAACAGGTATCCTCAATTCAAATCTTAACGGAGATAATATTGTATCAATTCCTCTGGAATTTGATGATGAAATCGAATTGGTCTATATCCAACACGAAAAGGCATTGCTGTCCGACATGGGAGAAAAATTCATCAATTACCTACTTGAAGAGGTAAAATTCGACCAAAAATAAATACAATATTATATAGACTAACACAAAATAATATGTTATAATATGTTTATGAAAGCCGTTGAAAAGAAGTTTGAAATATTTCAATTTCTGCATAGGAAACGCTTTCATTTTTTTATAATTTATGCTATAATAGACATATCATATATATTAAGGAGTGGTTAGATGGCTCAAAATAAAATGTTAGCTATGATTCTTGCTGGTGGACGTGGAACACGTCTAGAAGGGTTGACAAAAAAAGTCGCCAAACCAGCGGTCGCATTTGGCGGAAAGTACCGCATTATTGACTTTCCTCTCAGTAACTGTGCCAACTCAGGTATTGATATTGTCGGAGTTTTGACTCAGTATGAGCCTGTTCTCTTGAACTCATACGTTGCACAGTCTCAACGTTGGGGGCTTGATGTACAAGGATCTGGCGTCTTTGTATTACCACCGAGTGAAAAAATCGAAGGTTTCGGACTTTACAAAGGTACAGCCGACGCTATTACACAGAACATTGATTTCATTGATCTTCACGATCCAGAATACGTATTGATTTTGTCTGGCGACCACATCTATAAGATGAACTACGACAAACTCCTTGATACACATATTCAGAAAAAAGCAGATGCTACGATTGCGGTTATCGAAGTTCCAATCAAAGAAGCTTCACGTTTTGGTATCATGAATACGGACGAAGATTACCGTATTGAAGAATTTGAAGAAAAACCAGAAAATCCTAAGAGCAATTTAGCATCAATGGGTATCTATATCTTCACTTGGAAGACCTTGAAAAAGTACCTTCAAGAAGATGACAAATTGGACACTTCATCTCACGATTTTGGGCACGACATCATTCCGAAATACTTAGAAGATGGCCGCACTCTCATTGCCCATCCATTCCGTGGTTATTGGAAAGACGTAGGTACCGTTAACAGTCTCTGGGAATCCAATATGGACTTGATTGATCACGCTGGAGATTTGGACCTTTCTGACCGCTCATGGAGAATCTATTCAGAAGACAAGGGCTCACCTGCCCAAGTCATTGGTGCGACTGCAACTGTTAAATCTGCCTATATTGATAAAGGAGCAGTTATTGATGGTACAGTAGAACATTCTGTTATTTCAACAGATGTACAGGTCAACCAAAATGCCGTAGTAAAAAATTCTGTCGTCCTGCCTGGTGCTATTATCGGCGAAGGTGTTGAACTTGACTACGTCATCGTCGCTGAAAATATTAAAATTGCCGACGGAGTTAAACTCACAGGAGACATCGACCATATCCTCTTGATTGACAAGAATGTGACCAAGTAAGAAAGGACTGCTATGCTAAGAAATACTCTCGGAATTGTAAATATTGAAGGAAACAACGTACATTTTGGTGACGTGATGAAGCACCGTGGCGTACAAGCTTTCGGTTTCTTAGGTCGTTATCGCCTAATTGACTTTGCTCTATCCAATATGTCAAACTCTGGAATTACAGAATTCCAAGTATACATGCCTGCCGAAATGCGTTCAACAATTCAGCACGTTGGTACAGGGAAACACTATAATATCAACAGCAAACGCGGTACCCTTCGCTTGCTCAATAGCGCAACAGACCCAAATAGTGTCTATCGTCACGATATTAATGCCTTCACAGAAAACATCCACTACATCGAAAAGTCTACAAAAGATTATGTGCTAGTTGCTCCATCTTACTTCATCTATAGCCAGGATTTTTCAAAAGTCATGGATGACCATATTGCAACGGATGCTGATATTACCGTTCTTTATAAAAACGTTTCAGATGCTAAAGAAAATTTCATCGGTTGCCAAACTCTCAAATTTGGTGAAGACCGTCGTGTCGTAGCTTTTGAGGAAAACCACGGTAAATATAAAAACCGTCCCGTTTCCCTTGAAGCCTACATTATGAAACGGACTACATTTATCGACTTGATTAAACGTGCTAACAAAGTGTCGTCTCTCTACTGGTTAAAAGATATTTTACGTGATACAGTTGACCAGTACAAGATTATGGGCTATGCACATCGTGATTATGTCGCATGTATCAATACGACAGCTTCCTACTTCAATACTCAAATTGAATTGATTGACCAAGATACCCGCAAACTCCTCTTCAAACATGATTGGCCAATCCATACCCAAACAAGTGATAGCTCACCATGTTTGTATGGTCCATTGGCAGAGGTCAAACGTAGCCTAATTTCAAATGGAGCGAATATCAATGGTCAAGTCGAAAATTCAGTCATTGACCGCGATGTTATCATTGAAGAAGGTGTTGTTATCAAAAACTCAATCATTCTCAATGGCGTGACAATCAAGAGTGGGGCGAATATTGAAAATGCAATTATCGATAAAGCAACTAAAATTATTCACCCAATTGACATCAAGGGAAGCGAAACTTCGCCTTCATACTTGAAACCACACCAAATCATTTAGGAGCTAACATGACAAAAAAATCTGTTCTCTTTGTAGCATCTGAAGGACTTCCATTCATCAAGACTGGTGGTTTGGCCGATGTAATCGGTTCCTTACCTAAAGAATTGGTAAAACAGGGGTTGGACGTCCGAGTGGTACTTCCTCTCTATAAGAAAATTGCTATCAATAACCATGCTGATTTCGATTACGTATCAAGTTTTGATGTGCGGGCTGGCGACATCCAATCTATGGCAAATGTTTACAGTCAGGTTGTTGATGGAGTAACATTCTATTTCATCGAACACCGTGACTTCTTTGAACGTGATGAACTGTATGGCTATGACGATGATGCTATGCGTTTCGGTTATTTCCAGCATGCAACCTGTCGTCTATTGGAAGCCTTAGATTTCTTCCCAGATGTCATTCATACACATGACTGGCATACTGCTGCACTTCCATTCCTCTGCCGTACTTTCTACAGCTACCGTGAGGAATTCCGTGCTATCAAGCATGTCTTCACCATCCATAATCTAGCTTTCCAAGGCATTTTCCATAAACAAGCCCTTTGGTCTGCTCTGGGAATGGACTACAGCTACTACTTAGATGGGATTGCTCGTTTCCATGACGAGTGCATTTCCTTTATGAAATTGGGTATCTTGTATGCTGACAAGGTAACAACCGTTTCAGATACCTATGCGCGTGAAATTTTGACCGAAGAATTCGGTGAAAATATGCAACACGTCCTAGAGCTTCGCAAGCATGATTTGGTCGGTATTGTCAATGGTATAGATTACGATAGCTGGGACAGTCAAACAGACCACTATCTTGTGAAAAACTATGGACTTGAAACGATCGCTGATAAGAAAGCCAATAAATTGGCTTTGCAGGCACAGTTCGGCCTTCCACAGGATGAACATGTCCTGATGATTGGTATCGTTTCTCGTTTGACCTGGCAAAAAGGATTCTATCTCTTAACTGAGGTACTCAGCCATCTTCTTCAAGCACATGTGCAATTTGTTATCTTGGGGAATGGTGAAGCGGATGTTGAAAATGCCTTTAACCATTTCAAACATGCCTATCCTGAAAAATTTGCCTTCTACCGTGGCTACAATGAACCGCTTGCCCACCAAATTTATGCAGCAAGTGACCTCTTCCTCATGCCATCTATGTTTGAACCGTGTGGCATCAGTCAATTGATTTCCATGCACTATGGTACACTTCCATTGGTTCGGGAAACAGGTGGTTTGGTAGATACGGTGACACCTTATCATATTGACAGCAAAGAAGGTACTGGCTTTACATTTGGTGGTCGTGATGCCTACAATATGCGTCAAGTCTATGATTTGGCACTACAGACCTATTATGACCGTCCAGAAGACTGGTACGCTATGGTCAAACAGGCCATGGAACGTGATTTCAGCTGGACTGCCTCTGCTGAGAAATACATCTGGCTCTACCGTGAAATCAGTGGCTAGATAAGATTTGTAACAAACTGAAAAGGAGTGTGACCAACGTCCACTCCTTTTCCACAAGGGAGATTGCTATGACAGAATTTACTGATTTGGATTTATACTATATGAATTCCGGTGAGCATACTACTCTTTATGAAAAAATGGGTGCTCATTTGGTGAAGGAGCGCAATAAAATCCTTGGCACTCAATTCCGTGTCTATGCTCCAAATGCTAGAGAAGTTTTCTTGGTTGGAAACTTTAACGACTGGCAACGTAGCCATCCAATGCAATGGGAAATTGATGGTGTTTTTCAACTCTACGTAGAAGGTTTAAAATCACTTGAAGATTATAAGTACCTCATTATCACCCACGATGGTCGGGAAATTTACAAGGCTGATCCTTATGCCTTTTTCAGCCAAGAACGTCCCAACACTGCCTCTACAACCTACAATCCGCGATACAAGTTTAAAGACGATCTTTGGATGTATCATCGCGTCAATTACGATTTCAAGGAGCAACCTGTTTCTATCTACGAAGTTCACCTGGGTTCTTGGAAACAGAAATTTGTCAATAAAAATGAGGGTGGTGCACCACTAGAAGCCTTTTATAACTATAAGGAAATTGCTCCGCTTCTCATTGAACACGTCAAGGAAAATAACTACACTCACATTGAACTCTTGCCAATCACTGAGCATCCTCTAGATGCTTCTTGGGGATATCAGGTTACCGGTTATTACAGCCCTACCAGTCGCTATGGCAAGCCAGATGAACTCAAGTATTTGGTTGACCAATGTCACCAGGCTGGAATTGGGGTCATTCTGGACTGGGTTCCACTTCATTTTTGTAAGGATGCTCATGGCCTCTATCAATTTGACGGTAGTTGGCTCTACGAATATCCACACGAGCAAGACCGCGAAAATCACCAGTGGGGAACAGCAAACTTTGATTTAGGTAAGGGCTTGACGCGTTCTTTCCTTCTATCTAATCTCAAATACTGGTTGGAAAACTTCCATTTTGACGGCATTCGGG
Source organism: Streptococcus suis 10581 (assembly GCA_000440235.1). Classification (GTDB taxonomy): domain Bacteria; phylum Bacillota; class Bacilli; order Lactobacillales; family Streptococcaceae; genus Streptococcus; species Streptococcus suis_F. The sequence continues at coordinate 26,171 of ALKQ01000093.1, forward strand.
TGGATGCCCTGTCCTACCTGCTCTACTGGCGTGGTGAAACGGAAGATGACAAGATTAACCATGGAGCGATTGATTTTATCAAGCGTGTCAATGCCATGGTTCACACCGACTATAAAGGTGTTTTGATGATTGCGGAAGATTCATCAAGTTATCCTAAAGTCACCCATTCTCTCGAAGACGGTGGTATCGGGTTTGATATGAAATGGGATTTGGGCTGGATGAATGATACCTTGAAATTTGTTGAACGTCCGTCCGTCTATCGTAAATACCATTCAAATGAAATCACTTTCGGCATGTACTACAACCAGAATGAACAATTTCTTTTGCCATTGTCCCATGATGAAGTCGTACACGGTAAACTCTCTATTATTGACAAAATGAATGGGGAATACGAAGACAAGTTCCACTTGGCCCGTGTTTACTACAGTTTCTATTTTGCTCATCCAGGTAAGAAATTACTCTTTATGGGTAACGAATGGGGGCACATCCGTGAATGGCATGAATACACCGAAATGGATTGGAATTTACTAACTTATCCAACTCACTCTAGTTTCTACCAGATGATGAAGACCTTGTCTACTTTCTATCGTGAGCACGATGCATTTTGGAAGTATGATTACCAAGCCTACGATAAAGGCTTCCAATGGGTTAAAATTGACAGCGAAGCCAGTCTCTATGCCTTTTCACGCTTGAGTGATGATCAAGAAATCTTGACCATTCATAACTTCAACGATCAGGAATTGTTTGATGTCCACTTGGATTTGCCTGCTGATAGCGAATACAAACTGGCCTTCTCTTCTAATGCCATTCCAATGGAAACATTCAGCCTCTATCCAGATGAAAATGGCGTGACAATTACTGTTCCACGCTTGACAAGTTTCTATCTAGAGCGGGTGAAATAAGAGCATGTAAGAATGGAGTTCAAAACTTCATTCTTTTTTGTATGCAAAAACAACCACCGTTTCCGATGATTGTTTGTCCGATTTATTCAACAGCTGTATAAGTTGCTGCTTTTTCAAGGAAGGTATCAAATTCGCCACTTGCTTTCACTTCTGAGATTACCTTATCAATCTCAGTTTTTAAATCTGTACTTCCTTTTGGAAGGGCGATAACTTTTGAGTTTTCATCAATTGTTGGAAACTGAGCTGATGCAATAGCAAGATCACTATTTTGTGATACATAACCTGCCGCAACTGGAGAATCCATCAAGACAGCTTCTACCTTGCCAGTTTTCAATTCATTTACCGCTTCACCCATTTGTGTCAATGAAACAATTTTGGCATCTGCCATATTTTCTTTTGCATAGGTTTCTTGGGTAGAACCCTTTTGAACAGCCAAGGATTTTCCTGCAAGAGCATCAACACTTGAGATGGTTTCCGCATTTTCTTTCTTAACAAGTAGAACGTCAGCAATTTGGTAATAGCTTTCTGAGAAGTCAAAGACTTTTGCACGTTCTTCAGAGTAAGATAGACCAGCGATTGCAATGTCAGCCTTTCCAGATTGGACGCTGTTCAGAACATTGTCAAAGCTCATTGCTGACACTTCCAACTTCACACCAAGCTCATCCGCAATTTTTTGTGCTAGCATAATATCTGCTCCAACAACTTCGTTTTTGCCATCTACAAGCGTTTGAAATTCAAATGGTGCATAGTCAGGACTTGTGGCAACAACCAAGGTTCCTTTTTCTTTAATTTTCTCGAGTGTTGATTGGCTTGAAGATGAGCTAGTTGAAGAACAAGCTGCTAGTGTAAATCCAGCTAACAAGGTAGCTGCTAAAGTAAATAGTTTTTTCATTTTTTATCCTCTTTTTCCTTCTTTATTAAAACGATGTCATTTTTCCTAATGAATCATCGGACCTTGAAAGTAATTTTCTCCATATTTTCTTCCTCTTTTCAAAAGATATGTCTAGTATATAGTAATTTTATACACTTGTCAACAGTTATTTTGTATTTTTATGCATTTTTTTATTTTTTTATTCAAACAAAAAAATTCTAGCCCTTTCATTAGGGCTAGAATGGAGGAAATATGTAATTTTATGAGATCAATTCCATTGTATCTCTTGCAATCATTAGTTCTTCATTGGTTGGAAGCACAAATAACTTGATACTGGAATCATCTTTACTAATCAGTTTTTTACTACTTTCATTTGCTTCATGATCAAGTTTCACACCGAAAACAGAAAGTTTTTCTGCGACTTTCTCACGTATCAATCTGGAATTTTCACCTATTCCTGCTGTGAAAACAATGGCATCTGCTCCACCTAAATCTACCATATAGGTCGCAATGGTATGAGCAATTCGATTGGTAAACATTTCAATTGCTGTGATGGCTTGAGAATAACCTTTATGATAGGCTTCTTCAATATCACGCAAATCATTACTAATTTCGGAAACAGCTAATAGGCCAGACTCTTTATTCAGAATGGCTGTGATTTGACTAGAGGTCAAGCCTTCTTCTTCCATTAGGAAAGGAAGAATGGCTGGGTCAATATCACCACTTCTGGATCCCATCATTAAGCCTGCCAAGGGGGTAAAGCCCATAGAAGTGTTGATAGATTTTTGTCCCTTTATGGCACAAATACTAGCCCCATTACCTAAATGACAGCTGATTACCTTTAGCTGATCCGTATCCGATCCTTGCTGTTTATATACTTCCTTGGTAATTAAAGAAATGTATTTATGGCTGGTGCCATGGAAACCGTATTTGCGTAAACGGTACTTATCATAATACTTTCTAGGTAGAGGGTAAAGGTAGTATTCCTCGCTTAAGGTTTGATGAAAGGCTGTATCAAAAACTGCCACATTCGGAGTATTTGGCAAAAGCTCCTTGAAGGCTTTAATAACCTCTAAGTTTGCTGGATTATGACTTGGAGCTAAGAAGGACAATTCATCAATCTTTGTCAAGACACTTTCGTCAACTAAAGCCGATGCCTTAAAATAATCACCACCATGGGCCACACGATGCCCAATTCCAGCAATATCTGCTAAAGATTGTATAATACCTTTTTCATCTAATCTTTTTAATAGATAGTTTACTGCCTCTTTATAACTTGAAAGAACTAGTTTTTCTGTCTCCTTTTGTCCTTTGTAAACCAAAGTAAATGCCGATTCCGGTTCTCCAATTCTTTCAAATATACCCTTGGCAATGATTTCCTCATCAGGCATGGCTAATAATTGAAATTTTAAAGATGAACTACCAGCATTGATTGCAAAAATTTTCCTCATTACTCGTCCTTTCTTCAATCACATTTTACAATGAGAGAGGGATTAGCCCATTCCCAAGGCTTTAAATACGAATACAGCTAGAGTTGCACCAACAGTTGGTGCAACAATTGGAATCCAAGCATAACCCCAATTCGCTCCGCCCTTATTTGGAATAGGTAAGAGGGCATAGGCCAAACGAGGACCGAAATCACGCGCAGGGTTGATGGCATAACCCGTTGTTGAACCAAATGAAAGACCGATGGCCATAACTAGGAAAGCAACTACAACAGGAGCAAGACCTACTGCAAAACCTGCAGTATTCATCAATAACAAAACGAAAATGAAGAAGAAGGTCGCGATTACTTCACTCAAGAAGTTAAAGGTTGTGTTGGGAATAGCTGGACCAGTGGCAAAAATACCGACCGAATTCCCTTCCTCTGCTGTTGTCGCTTGGAAATGTGGATAGTAATGTAAAACAACGATTGCTGCACCCGTAAAGGCACCGAGAATTTGTGCAATGATGTAACCTGCCACCATACTCCAATCAAACAAGCCACCTAAGGCAAAAGCGATTGTGACTGCGGGATTTAGGTGCCCACCTGTTTCAAAGAAGCCCGCCACATAAACACCGCACATTACGGCAAAGCCCCAGGCAAAGATTACAGTTAGGAAACTAGGGGACATATTTTTGGATAGGGCGTGTTTTAAACTAATTGAGGATCCGAAGCCTGTACCAAAGGCTATCAGAACCATTGTTCCTAAAAATTCACCAATGTATTTCTCCATCGTGAGAATCTCCTTCTAATATTATTTTAGATTTATTTCTTCAATTGCATACTCGGCAATTGTTTGATCTTCTATAGCGTTGCCGCCACTGATACCAATTGCTCCGATAATCCGTCCCTTGGCATAAATAGGAATTCCACCTGCTAAACTAACAATCTGACCTTCTGACATTGTTTCTAATTGAAAGAGCCAATGGTTGGGTTTTGTTAATAGAGCTAGGTCTTTTGACTGCATTTTCATGCCAACAGCTGTGTAGGCTTTTTTATAGGCCATATCGTAGCTAACCAAAAGGGAATCTTCCATGCGATAGGATAGGATTACATGAGCACCTGCATCCACCAGGGTAATCACAACAGGTACTTTCAATTCCTGTGCTTTTTCTCTGGCACGATTTACAATATCAAAAGCTAGGTCATAGAGATTTATGCTGTGTAAATCATCTTTTTTTTCTAAGAGCTCTTGACATTTTTGAATGATTCTTTGAAGCAGGATTTCATCGATTTGATTTTGTGTCATCTTTTCTCTCCGATTACCTATTTCTAAAAGGATGTTTCCAAGGCAGAATCCTGTATCAATGGAGTTCCTTTAACAAGTTTAGCTGCATTAGTCCCTAAAATCCTTAAGACACGATTAGACTGGTTTGGATAGTCACTTAAACGATAGAAAAACTGTTCCGTTTGTAAATTTCGATAATGGAGAACAATTTCTCTTTCATCGATAGCTAAACCAACCGAGAGTGGTGAGGACTGAGCAGCTTGATGGGCCAGAGAAACGATACTTTCCGAAGAAAGTTCTATAGTTTCTTTTAAAAATGGAATTCCTTCTTCCTCCATACCAAGCTCTAACTGAGTCAACTTGTCTTCAGGCACCTTTCCCAACTTGTAAATAAGAATAACTGGCTTAGTTGCTTGATAGAACATAAGCATCACCCCACTCTTCTTTACAGTATGAAAGTACCAAACCTGTTGCTACTGCATTTCTTGGTCCAGAAGTTCCTCGGATATTTCCTCGACCTGCCACGATATTACTCTGAGATAGGGCATCGGTTATCAACTGCGGTACTTCAAAGTCTAAGGCGGACCCGCCTACTATAACCACAAATGGAATGTCCCTGATGTCCTGCGTCGGACTGACTGTCTTTAAGGCCCGAATGGCGTTGGTCACAAAGACTCTTTCTTTGGCTGTCTGGCGAACAATCTTGATTTTTTCGATAGAATAGTCTGTGTCAAGCGGGACTAATTCTCCAGTGTCTTTGACGATGACTACTCGGGCAAATAAATCTCCGCTCAGAGGTTTGTCAAAGAATTGGACACTGCCATCCTCATGACGAATATGGAAAATACTTTCTACCTTGGCAAGGGGGTATTTTTTAATATCCTCTGCCAAATGCCTATCTTCAAGACCTAACTCCGTATTGATGAGCATGGTGACCATATCACCAGCACCAGCTAGGTGAACAGCTTGGATATCCCCTTTTTGGTTAATAATGGAGGCATCTGTGGAACCAGCCCCAAGGTCTAGAATAGCCATAGGTTGACTAGTACCTGGTGTTGTTAAAGCTCCAAGAATAGCTGAGTGGGCCTCAGCTCCCCCGATTTCAACAGGTACACCCAATTCTTTTTCAACTTCCTGAGCAATAAGGGACATCTGTAATCTGTCAGAGTTAACCATGGAGGCAATTCCAACGGCCTGCTCCATTGAAAATTCTCCGGCAAGACCGCCTTTTACGGTGATAGGAGCAAAAGTATCCACTGCCAGAATATCCTGAATCTTAATCTGATCCAGTTGTTTCTCAGTTAAATTTGCCATGGTAAGCCGGACTTTCTCAAGCATACCACCCACATTAGTTCCCGCTTCACCCAGAACATTTTCAATATGTTGAATACGGGAAACATGGTCCATAATAGCTTCTGCACCTTTTGAAATATCCACGCTGGTGTTCTGTTGCTGACCAATAATCTTGATAGTTCCTGCAGGAATTGTCCTTGCTTGAACATCTCCTTTTGGTGTTTTGATGACAACCGCAGAGCGATTGCCAATCAGGGCACGGGCAATCGGAACGACCTGCTTGGTATCTTGTGCATCAAGCTGAAAGACCGTCGCAATGCCATAAGGATTGGAGAGTTGGGAAATGACTTTACCAACTTCTGCAACCTCAACCGCCGCCAACATTCCTAAAGGCACCTTATCTATATAGGAAATTTCATCTACAATCGGTATCTTTTTCTCTAAGCGATTATTAACTAAGACACCGTCATCAGCCTGCAAGACCGCACCGACAATCTTATATCCTCTTGAAACATAGGCATTGATAAGTTGAGCAACTGCATCAAAATCCACTTGCTTAGAAGCCACAACGATATAGCTATCTGTCATTGGCTTATTGATCAAGTCCAAGATGTCAACGGTATAACCAACCCCCAACCCAAGTCCACCTGGTGTCCTTGGGTTGTGGCCAATCATGGTAGATTCTGTAATGACAGTTTCCGTAATTGTTTCCATAGCAACATCTCCAATTACGGGAGTTGCTTCATTGATACGGATTAAAGAAATATCTTTGATACTAAGATTGGTTGGTTCTAAGAGTAATTTCAGGGACTGATATATGCCATGAACATTTTCTTTTGTTCCCTTGATACCAGTTGTATCTGCAATCGCAGAGGACAGAAACTGGACGGTTCCATTATCGTATAGCTGAGCTAAGGCAGACTCAGTTGATGAATTTCCAATGTCAATACCGATAATATACTTCATTCCTTCTTCCTCCTTTCGATTTTCAGATTAGTTATCACCTTTTAGTTTCTTACGACGTTCATAGTGTTCTGCTGCTTCACGGACAAATCCTGAACAGATTTTCGCGCCATAGACATTTTCAAGTTCATTTGCGATATCCAATAGTTCTTGCTTAGAAGAACGGTAAGGACGAAGGGCATTATAGATTTCCAATACGCGTTCATCTGGCACCTTGGTTAATTCTGCCGCGCGTGAGAAATTGTATTCGATAGCTTCACGACCAGCATTACGCGCGATTTCACCTTGTTTTAAGAGGATTTCTGGCTTAATCCGCAAGTCTTTTGAAGTGATACTACCATTGACAATATTTTCCAAAGTAATGTCTTCAAATTTCTTGTTATCACCAACAACAATCCAGTCTGGGTGTTTTTGTGCAATCGGATAGTCTGCTGCAGTAGCTTCTGTACCTTTTGGTAGACCACTGGTTACAGGTTTGTCGTGTCCATTCATCTCTTCTAAGATTTTTCTTACTAATAGTTCTACTGATTCACTCATTTCGATTTCTCCTTGAAGATTTTCTTAAATCAATTCAATTTCATCAGCTGGACGACCTTTTTCAACAAGCTTGGTTTCTTTGATATGAAGCAAGGCTGAATAGGCTTGGTACTTAGGACGAGCCATTTGGTCATTCAAGGTTGGAACAGGGTTTGGTGTTTCACCTTTGGCATACTTAGCAGCATTTTTACCAATTAAACGGTAAGTATCAGCTGTCAAGAGTGGTGCTTGTGGGAAGAGTTCTAGGTTACTCAATGGTGGTAAATCTCTTTGATGAATAACTGTTGTTCCCTTAGACTGAATACCGATTGAAATGCCTGAACCAGATAGGTGGTCGCCTTCTACTGCCACAAAGGCAACGTCTGATGAGCGATAAACCTTGACAACACGCGCTTTCAGCCCTTCTTCTTCAATACCTGCAATCACTTGTCGTAACACTTCGGTATGAGGGATATCAACCATGGTCTTGGTTTGTTGTGTGCCAAAAGCAGGACCAACTGCAATAACCACTTCATCAACAGATTGACTTGGTTTGGCAACGCCAATGGTGCGAACAACAGCCTTTTCTGGCAGGACTTCTTTCTTGGTAGTTGTAGTAGTTTGAGTTGCAGGAGTAGGATTTGTCAGGCCAACTTCCTTGATTACTTCTGCAATAATGGAACGTAGTACGTCCTCATTGATGGTTGTCATAATGATTACCTCCTAGATATCACGTGGATCAATGGCATTTGGAATGTTCTTCACTTTTTCCCACTCTTCTCCAACCAGACGGTGACCTGTGCCGACACCGACATAGTCATTTGGTGAGTTGATTGCAGAGATAACATTCCAATTGCGGTCAAAGATAGCAGATGTTTGCAAGAAATCTCCAGCAACACGTTGTTTGAAGAGATTTACAAGCTCATTGGCAACATCTGGGAAACCATTATTGGCAAGGGCTTTAATGAGATCTACGCCTTGTACACCACGTTCTAAGAGATTAACAGCTGCCTTGATGTCTTCAACCTTGTCACGCTCTGGCATATCTTTTGAACCATGGGCGTAGGTAGCTGCTTCAACTTCCTCATCTGTAATAGCTGGCAAACCAAGACCTTTAAAGAGGGCTTGCATAACTTTGGCTGCTTTACGGCGAACTTGAACAACTTCCTCTTCGCGAGCTGGACGCAAACCACCATCAACACGCAAGTCACGTTGCAAGATATTATAATCATCGTAGTCTTCTGCATCCCAGTTAGAGCCAGCAAACATGTTGTCGTAGTTTGGTGTAGAAGAGTAACCTGAGTTAATAAAGTCTGTACCTGGTGCCAATTGCATCAAGGTGCGGACAGAGCGACGGAGATCTGAGTGAGTAAAGGTTTGGTCATTTGAAGAAGCACATTCCAAGTCAAGCATAGTAGCAATCAAGTTTTCAGCAATGACTGCACGGATACCACTTGGAACGGCCGCAGGAATACCGATACAAGATACAGAACCGTTTTGGGTACCTTGTACACCAGCTGCTTTTGTGATATACAAGCAACGAGCTTCAAGATAGAGCATAGATTTGCCTTCTGCTTGTCCCATCTGCACCTCAGCACCAGTACCAGATGTGAAACGCATCTTCAGACCACGAGAAGCATAGGCAGATGCCAAGAAGGCTTTAGACCAAGGGGTATCATCACCATCTGTAAAGACATCCTCAGTACCATAGACAGAAATGGTTTCAGCGTAGGCTGTAAATCCTCTCATACCAAGGTCCAGCTCAGTTGCTTCTTCCAGGGCACATTGGGTCAATACGCCTGGACGACCAACTTGAGAACCAATCATAATCCCTAGGGCGTTGAATGGGGCATAACGAGCAACCGCAACAGTTGTTTCTTGCTCTGCAAATCCACGTAGGGCACCTTCTGCCGCATCCGCTGCAATTTGAACAGGGTTATCGTTTACGTTAGTAACGTGTGATTGAGTAGCTGTCTGTTTGCGGGTACGCATTTTTTGAACAGCCATCATAATTTCAACTACGTTCATGTGGCTGACAACTTCAACGATTTTAGCTGGAGTCATAGCCTTGGTCAATTTAACAATTTCAGAACGAGGTACAGAAGGGGTCAAAATCATATTGGCAATTTCTTTCGAGTCCATCTTCACAACTTCTTCTGCATGAGCCAAATCAATACCGTAGTTTGCAATAAACTGGTCAATCAGGTCAAATTCTTCTTTTGGTTTGCCATCCAATTCAACCACTTTACCATTGACAATTTTGATACTTGGTTTTGGATCGTTGGGGCTTTCCATTGCAATAAGACCTTCTTCAACCCACTCTGTTACAAATCCGTCTTGGTTGATTGGGCGGTTACTTAATGCCTCAAAACGTTTTGATTTCATATTTCTTTCTCCCTATCTATCAGATGTATGAAGGTTGAGAGTTAACTGGAGTATCACCAAGCGTACCTAATAATTCTTTACCGATTTCACGTGCAGAAATCACAGCTTGACGAACAGCACCAGAATCACCACTGATGAAGAGAATGGTTTCGTTTGAATTACTTGTTCCATTTCCTGGAGAAGCATATCCGATTACATCAACATCTGCAGCTTTTACAGCTGTATCAGCCATTACAACGCCAATCGCTGCTGGTGCACCTACAATCAGACCAAAGGCACGACCAACTTCTGCACCGAAAGCCGCTTGACAAGCATGGCTAGCACGAGCAGTATATTGCAATTCGATATGCCCTGCTTCATTGGCATAGACATCACCGAATGTACGAGCAATATCACCAAGAGTTACTTCTACCGCCCGTTTCACGTCTGAAACATCATCACCACCAAAGATAATCAAGCTACCATGACCAGCACCACCTTTGGTATCACGTGGTAATTCAATTTTAACGATTTCTGTGTTGGTTGCTTTTACTGCTTCATCTGCAGCCATAATGTGAGGACCAGCACCAGTACGAGCACCTACCACACCAAGTGAACGGTAAGATTTTTCCAACTTCATCGCACTGAGTACTTGTTGATCGACATTTGCAATCACCAATCCAATAGTATCACCAATAGGGTTTGAACCAATAAATTCGGTAACATTACATTTGTTTGCCATAATAATCTTCCTCTATTTTTTTGTTTTCATTTACATCGCCTAACGCGATAACGCTTACATTTTGTTTCAAAAATTTTTACTGATTTTGCCAATCCGCAGGATAGGTTACATAGATAAACCTTGCCTTATCTTTGACAGAAAATTGAATATCACTTCCCTTAGGAATAAAGAGAATTTCACCAGGACCAGCGGTCATCACCTCATTGCCAGTAATAATATCCAATTGTCCTTCAATGACATAATCCACTTCATCATAGTCAAGATGCCATGGGAATGTTGTTTTTTCCATTGTCATTAAGCCAAGTCCCAGACGAGGACTTTCTTCCAAAGTTAGGAGGTCACGGGTATAGACCACATCCTTGCTATTGCCTGTGTCTAAACGATCCTCAGGCCTAACCTCTATATGAGGTAGGTTGAAGGAAACAATACCTGTCGAACTAGACTTTTTAAAGGCATCTCCAGCTACAAAACTTTCTAATAAAATTTTTCTAACCAGTTCTTCTATCTGGCTACGATTGATGTCACTCATAAAGTCCTCCTCTACTCAGCTTCTTTTTTAGTGAGCACAAAAGCAAGTAGGACTGCTGTTACACCACCAACCAATTTTCCGACCATCATCGGAAGAATCATATCTGGATTTTGACCTGCTGTGAAGCCCAAGTGATCGCCGATAACAAATGATGCTGATACAGCAAAGGCAACGTTAATAATCTTACCTCGTTTGTCCATGTCTTTCATCATTTGGAACATGGCAATATTGTTGGCCAAAGATGCGACTAGACCTGCTGCACCGACTTCATTCATACCAAGAGATTTACCAATTGCTGAGAGTGGTTTGTTGGCAACCTTTGTAAAGATAGCTACTAAACCAAAGGCTCCTGCTAAGGTCACTGCAATGGAACCAACTACACCAAAGGCTTCCATAAGAGTTTCAGCTCCACTCGGATAGAGGCTATTTAACCATTCATTACCTGTCAATAGCTGTGCTGCACCAAAGGCCAAACCGAGAGTTGCAATCACTACAATGATATGACCAAAAATCTCAAATCCTTTTATCATTCCATTTGGTGCTAATAATAGACCAACAAAAATCAATGCAGAAACAATCACTATTGGAATGAGGTTAATCATCAATGTTCCTGCAGATAAGCCTGGAACCAAGAATCCTCCAACTAAACAACCCACCGGAACTGTCACTAAGCCGTATAAAATACCCCTAGCTAATAGTGGACGATCATCTTTCTCGATGATTCCCAAGGCAACTGGGATAGTAAATACGATAGTGGGCCCCATCATAGAACCTAATACATAGGCAGCAAAGTTTCCAACTACTGGATCATCAGCTAGACTAAGAGCTAATGGTGCTCCACCCATATCGTTAGCAATGAATGTTGTAGCAAAAATAGATGGGTCTGCTCCAACCATGCCGTATAGAGGGACAATAATTGGTTTGAGAATATCCGCTAATAATGGTGCAACAACCATAATACCGGCCATCGAAAGTGCCAAAGCCCCCATGGCCATGATACCTTCCTCAAATTTTTCACTAAGTCCTAATTTCCCTCCGATACATTTATCAACTGCACCGGCCAACATAAATAGGACCATGATGTATATTATGATTTCATTTATACTCATAATTCCCCTTCTCACTTTCTAGTGAATTTATTCTGCATCAGCTGTGTACTCAACCTTATCAATAATAGCAACAACTACCATATCAACAGGAACATTTTCTCTATTCAAGCTAACTCTAGCTGCACTGCCTGTAGTCACCATTACCTGATCACCTTCCCCAGCACCGATGCAATCTGCGACAACAACCAAAGATGGATCTGTTTGTTGTTCATTTAGTTGGCGCTCGACCACTAAAAACTTCAATCCATTTAAGTTCTCATCTTTTCTAGTAGCCCAAAGACTCCCTTTTACTGTTCCAACAAACATACTCTCTCTCCTTTTATTCTATGATTGTTATTCTACGACGATTTAGATAGTCGCGCGCCAAGGCTGTTATAATGGTTCCCTTTTCAACATGAAATACTCCATCATCTTCCAATTCTAAAGCTCTCAGCCTAGATTCTGTAATGAGTTTGACCTTCTTTGAAACATTTTTCTCAGGAGTTTGATGAATGGATTGAACCTCAATATGTTCTTGTTTCAATAAGGCTGGCAAGTCTTTCTGTAAGTAAAACTGCACACCATACTGCTCCAGTTTCAATTTTCTTTGAAGTAGTTCTTGGAAGAGTAAGTTCTTAGCTGACTGTCTATAGCAGTCTATGGCAAATGATTCCTTTGAAACCAAGACCTTTCTACCAGCTAATAGACTATTAACAACTTCCATCTCCTCTGAACTATTGGGACAAAGCTGAGCAATTCGCAAGAGGGACTCTAAGGGCAAACCATTTGCAATGATATGCTCTGCCTCATCAATACCTTCTACAATACGATACTCTCCATCTAAGAAACCGCCTACTGATTTATCACCGATAAGATATAGACTGATTTGATGGGAACTACTATTCAGACGGTCTAGAAGGCGATTGGTAATCTCTTGAACTAAAAATTCTAAGTTATCCATTTTTCATCCTTTCTAAACCATCTCTATCCTTTTTTGATAATGCGACCACGCATTCCTTTTTTAAATCCGCAAGCATTGGCTTCATCATAGTCAATGTGCATATAAGTTGCAAACTTAGGGTGAACTCGGATGACGACATCATCAAAAATCAGCCCTCTTTCTCCCCCTACTTGTACTTGCACAATTTCCTTATTCACTACATTGGCTTTAGCAGCATCTTCTGGGGTCATATGAATATGACGTTTAGCAACAATCAATCCCTTATCCAGAGATACTACCTTACTTCCATTTATCAAGACAATCCCTGGAGTATCCTCAATCTGTCCGCTCTCTCGAATAGGAGCATTGACACCTAGCTTCAAGCAATCTGTCAACGATACTTCAACTTGTGTCGCACCACGAACAGGACCGAGTATCACCACATTTTGGAAGGAACCTTTTGGACCTAAAATTGTCAAACGTTCTTTACAAGCAAATTGTCCAGGTTGGGATAAATCTTTGGCTTTGGTTAGAGAATAATCTTTTCCAAATAAGGTTTCTAAATCTTCTTGAGAAAGGTGGATATGGCGTCCACTCGCCTCAATTTCAAAACTTCCTTCTAATTCATCCTGAACTCTTGTAGCAATCTTATCAATTAGCTCTTTTATTTCCATTCTAATCACACCTTACCTTTCACTCATCCATTGTCATCCATAGGAAAATCTGAGTAGAATGCAATAAATGAGTTAGCTTAGCCAAATATACATCATTTTCTCGAGAACCTATCAGCGATAGCTCCTGTTCAAGCGTAGCTAAGGCTATGTAAGTTTCGTACAGAGCTAGTTTCCAGTTAGTTACAGCACAGGTTAAGGAAAGCTTTGTAAAATCCAGTTCCCTTTGCTGACTGTATTCATCCAGTTCTGTCACCGACGGTAGTAGTTCATCATAATCGTGAAGTTCATCCAATATCTGACCAGATACTATACCTTCAATCATTGTCAATACTTTGCTAACTTTCTCAAATTTTGATTGTTCGAATGAAAGATAGAGTTCACGTTTACTTTTAAGAAAATGTGGATAAAGTGTCGTTAGACGAAACAATATTGGATAGATTGCTGAATCTTCTAAAGTAGTTACTTTTTGATGTATCGCTTGTGGAGATGTCGTAAGTTGCTGATTATTGGAACGCGTTTGGACCACTCGAATATGATGGTCATTCAAGTAACTTCTTGCTGATGGAGTCAGTTTTTCATGTTCACCTAACTGGAAAACTCCTCCGTCAGCAATAGAAAGCTCCTTGAGCAGCTTTCTAATCTTTACTTCTGTAAAAACCGACATACACTCACATCCTTTAACGATTTTTTAATCAACTGGCTACCCAAATCCTTTTACACATCTAGGTAGCCAGTACACTTATTCGCTATTTTGGTAAAATTACTTCTACTTCTGAATGTGGACGTGGAATGACGTGTACAGATACTAATTCACCAACATTTTCTGCTGCTGCTGCACCAGCATCTGTCGCTGCTTTAACTGCGCCAACATCTCCGCGAACCAAGACAGTCACCAAACCACCACCAACTTGTTCTTTACCTACAAGGGTAACGTTTGCTGCTTTGACCATTGCATCTGCTGCTTCGATTGCGCCAACCAAGCCGCGTGTTTCTACCATTCCTAATGCGTTTGCGTTTGCCATTGTTATTTCCTCCGATTTTTTATTCTTCTTCTTTTTTAGCTTGAGGTAAAATTACTTCTACTTCTGAATGTGGACGTGGGATAACGTGTACAGATACTAATTCACCAACGTTTTCTGCTGCTGCTGCACCAGCATCTGTCGCAGCTTTAACCGCACCAACATCACCACGAACCAAGACAGTCACCAAACCACCACCAACTTGTTCTTTACCTACAAGGGTAACGTTTGCTGCTTTGACCATTGCATCTGCTGCTTCGATTGCGCCAACCAAGCCGCGTGTTTCTACCATTCCTAATGCATTTGCACTTGCCATTGTTATGACCTCCAAAATTTATTTTTTATTGACCTAATTTAGCTAATACTTGTTTTACAAGTAATTCAACAAGCTCATCTTCGTTGGTACTTGAAGTTGGACCTGAGCTTATATTTGTATCAGTTGTTGTCCCTCTATAACTATCCATTAGATTTTCAGCTTTTAAGAAATCTGTGTATTCAGATGTTCCGTAAGCGACACGACGGATGTTATAAAGATTGTGTGGACTAACGTTATCAGATGTGGCACTTCCTCCGACTGCCCCACAGCCTAAGGTAAAGGCTGGGAACAAACCTGTTGTGCCACCAACACCACCAAGAGCTGCAGGTGTATTGACTAATAGACGGGAAACTGGTTTTTTCAGGGCGAACTCACGAATAATCTCATCATTCTTAGAGTGGATGGATAGGGTATGTCCAACCCCTTCATGATGCAGAATTTTAATACTTAAATCACAGGCTTCTTCCCATGTTTTTACCGTATAGAAACCAAGAATTGGAGCCAATTTTTCCATAGAATATGGTGCATCTTTTCCAACTCTACACTCTTCTGCAATCAAGACTCTTGCGTCAGCCGGTACAGAGATACCTGCCCGCTCAGCGATGATTTGAGGTGTCTTACCAACCATTTTCGGATTCATTGCACCGCTTGGAAGAATGATAAATTCTCCCAATTTTTTAGCATCAGCAGGCGGTAAGAAGTAAGCACCTTGCTTTTTAAATTCTGCGATAACAATGTCTTTCATGTCCTCTTCAACAATGACAGATTGCTCAGAGGCACAAATCACACCATTATCAAAGGTTTTAGACTCAATAATATGACGAACAGCTGTTGGAATATCCGCACTCCGTTCGATAAAGGCTGGTCCATTACCAGGTCCTACACCAATCGCAGGAGTTCCAGATGAATAAGCTGCTTTTACCATAGCAGTACCACCCGTTGCCAAAATAAGATTTGTATCTTTGTGGCGCATGAGCTCATTAGTTGCCGCAATGGAAGTTTTTTCGATAACACTGATGGCTCCATCTGGACAGCCAGCTGTTTTAGCAGCGCGTTTAATAATTTCCACTGTTTCAACAATGCACTTCAAGGCGCTTGGGTGTGGAGAAAATACAATACTGTTTCCAGCCTTCAAGGAGATGAGGGCTTTATACATGACAGTAGAGGTCGGGTTTGTCGAAGGAATCAGACCAGCAATCACACCAACTGGTACACCAACTTCGATAATCTTTTTCTCTGTATCTTCGCGCAAGATACCTACAGTCTTCATATTCTTGATATGCTCCAGAAGCACCTTTGAAGCCACTGTATTTTTGATAACTTTATCCTGCCAGCGACCAAATCCAGTTTCTTCAACAGCCATCTTAGCCAGTCGTTCACGCTCATCGTAACAAGCTTTTGCAACGACTTTGACAATCGTATCAATCTGTTCTTGGGACATCTGCGCTAGTTCACGTTGAGCATTTTTTGCTTGGCGAACAAGGTTGCGAACTTCCTGTATTGATACTAAATCCTTATCTTCTAAGTACATTCAGTATTACTCCTTTCTAGAGAGTTCCATCAAGGCTTGGACAAGCTGACGCTTGTTAGCAAATTTTATTTCTTTTTTGCTTAATTGAATATCTTTTTCACGGTAGGCAATGCTTCTGAGTTTGACAACTTTTAATTTTTCCAGCTCTGTTTGTGAAAACTTAGGAACAAAAGCTGTTTCGACCGCTTCCTCTTCTATGCTTGTAGGCATTTCTGCTACTTCCGTAGTTTCAGTAGCTTCTTCATTAACTAGCTCTGTCCTTTCTGATGGCTCAGGGCTCGCTACAAGATTTGCAGAAACAACAACCTCTTCCTTCGATTGTGCGAGAGGTACAGCTTGCTCTACGGCAATAGCTCGCTCTTCGACTGGAAGAGGCTCTTCTTTATTGAGTTTCTTCTCAGCCCTGATCAATTTTTCAGTCTGCTCATCCATGCTAGCAATGACATGGCTACCACGATAAAAAGATTTATTTTCGAGTTCTGCGACTGCAGCAGCTACTGCTGCTTTTACAGCGCCAACATCTCCTGTAATATGTACGGTATTCAAACCAGATTTGATTTTCTCAATATTGATAATGGAGACATTGGCTGCTTTTACAGCTATATCGGCAGCTACAACAGCACCTAGATACCCTCTTACTTCAATTAGTCCTAGTGCTCTTTTAGCCATCTAATCCCCCTTTTAATAATTCTTAGGATTGCTTGCAATAGAGATAACTGTTCTTGCAAAGGCATCACAGGCAGCCCTACAAGCTGATTGAGAACCCACTAGAAGACCTCCAGCAAAGTTTGTTTCGCTTGGCGGACCATAGAAGGCACCAATGGTCACATCTGAAGCTTTCAAAGCTGCATCAAGTCCAACCATGGCTTCGGCTGGCGGTGCAATCAAGTAGGCAATGGCGGTTCCTTCATCTGCATTTGCACCTTGTGAAAGATATGAACCCGCACGGGAAACACAATGAGCAAAATATGGGATAGTATTGTCATCATTAGCACTATAGAAGCTTGCGCCATTTTCAATTTCATAAATGGCAACATCCAAGCCACTCCGAACTTCTTCCGGAGTTGGACCTGCTAAGATACCAATGACTTCACCAGCCAATTTAGTTGATGCATTCCCAGCACCCGCGTACATACTTCTAGCGTAAACCACTTCCACATCGGCAGACTTGGTTGCTTCATCCAGTGCAACATAGGTTACGTCATCACAATCTGAAGTAATAATTCCCAAACTTCGATGATGAGGTTTTAACTCCAAAGAAGCAGCCAGACTGGCATCAACATTGGAAATAAGTAGAGCACTAAGAACAGATGCTCCCAAACGTTCGTTTATCACAATAGGACCTCCTTTTTATTTCAAATCAACACCTGATTTTTTATTGTCCAAAATCTTTTTAATGATTTCCGCAACATATGCCCCTGCCTCTACCGCCGGAGTTCCACCTTTGTGAATATTGGATACAACAGTCCGACGTGATTCTGGCATCCCCATCGTTGGTCTATAGGCCAAGTAGGCACTCATAGATTCTGCTGTTACCAATCCTGGACGTTCGCCAATCAAGATACAAACAACTTCTGCACCTGTCAATTCTGCAATATGGTCCATGGCACCAACCCGTGAGTGTTTGATAAAGAGTACTTCGTCGAATTCTAGACCAAACATTTTCAAACCTTGCTTCAAAGCTGGAAGGAAATCTCTTACGTTTGCTTCAATGGCTGACGAGCTCAATCCATCACCGACAACAATTTGAACTTTGGCATTCTTCTTACAGCTGTTTTTGATAATTTCCTGCTGATCTTCTGGGAAAATTCTTCCCAAATCAGGTCGAGTTAGGTACTCATCCTTAGAAGAAGCCTTGGTATGGACAGGAATAAAGCCCATCTCTTTGACAAAATCTTCTGCGACATAGGAGAATACTGCGTCTTGAGCTGCAGCATGGTCTGCTCTAAAGCGCAGAATTGTTTGTGTTTTATAGCGATTTCCTGCTCTCCACAAACCTAAACGAGCTGGCGTAAATTGTTTAATCTTGCGATAAGCCTCTTCATTGATCGCGTTTGGAATAAGGAATTGTTTCTGAATATCCACCTCGGTAATATCAGGAATGATTCCATCTTCAATTTGGCTATCTTCTTGCTTCGGTTGATGTGAAGAGGAAGGCGTGTCCATTTTTTCTGGTACAACTGGCGTTTCAGTTATTTCATTCAAAATGGAACGAATCATTTCTTTTAATTCTAGTTCATTCACAGTAACTTCCTCCTATATTTTTGACTTCATAAAGACAGAGCCATCACCACCAATTTCAGTCAGATGACCATCTTTCATCAAGCCCATATTTTCCATCCAGATTTCAAATTCTTTGATTGGACGCTTGCCTAACAAGTCACGCATGGTAGCGGTTTCATGATAGCCAGTTGTTTGGTAGTTCAACATGATGTCATCACCATGTGGAATAGCCATGATATAGTTGACACCTGCAGCACCGAGGAGAACAAGTAGGTTTTCAGCATCGTTTTGATCAGCTTTCATGTGGTTGGTGTAACAGATATCACATCCCATTGAAATACCTGTCAATTTACCCATGAAGTGGTCTTCCAAACCTGCACGAATAACTTGTTTGGAATCGTATAGGTACTCTGGACCAATGAAACCAACTACAGTATTAACAAGGAATGGATCGAAACGTTTTGCAAAACCATAACAACGTGCTTCCATAGTTACTTGGTCAGCTCCATGATGGGCATCTGAGGACAATTCTGATCCCTGACCTGTTTCAAAGTACATAACGTTTGGACCTGCTGCTGTACCTACTTTCAAGGCTGTATCACGAGCCTCTTGGATGATTTTAGCATCAAAACCAAATGCTGTATTTCCTTTCTCAGATCCAGCAATAGACTGGAAGACCAATCCTGTCGGAGCTCCCTGATTCATGGCCTCAATTTGTGTCGTTACATGGGCCAGCACGCAATGCTGAGTTGGAATTTTATATTCTTCAATAAAGTCATTGAACTTATGCAAAATCCGTTTGGTACTTTCTACCGAATCATCAACAGGGTTCAAACCAAGCAAGGCATCTCCACAGCCATAAGCAAAGCCTTCCATTGTTGAAGCCATGATTCCATCAGGATCATCCGTCGTGTGGTTAGGCTGCAAGCGAGATGAGAAGGTACCTGGAACACCAATGGTAGTATTTGCAGTCTTAGTAATGACAATCTTTTGCGCTGCTACAATCAAGTCTAAGTTTGTCATGAGCTTAGCAACTGCTGCAACCATTTCTGAAGTTAAACCACGTGACAGCCATTGAATATCAATATTTGTTGTTTTATTATCAAGAATCCACTCACGCAGTTCTTCAACCGTCCAGTTTTTGATTTTTTCATAGGTTCGAAGATTAACATCGTCAATGATAATACGCGTTACTTCATCCTCTTCATAAGGAACAACTGGGTTATTAAACAAATCAGAAAGTTTGAGCTGAGCCAAAACAACCTTAGCTGCTACACGTTCTTCTGCAGACTCTGCGGCAACGCCAGCCAAATGATCTCCTGATTTGAATTCATTAGCCTTGGCCAAGACTTCTTTAACAGAATGAAATTCATAGACTCGACCAAATAACTTCGTTTTTAATATCATTAAATTTATCCTCCTTTTGATATTGACTACTTAACTAAATACGAGGGTTTTTACAACGACTGGTAAAACCGACCCTTCGATTAGCGGATTGCCAATATCAATGTAATCTCCATTTTGCACATCAACTGAATCGATACAAACAAAGGGATAATCTTTAGGCAACAATGCAAACAAGCTTTGACCAAGTACCTTTGCCATGTCTTCCTTGACAACAACCAACAAAGGAATTCCTCGGTCAATACTATCTTTCATCCCTTCCAGAATAGCCTGAGCATATTCTTGTACCCTGACAAAACTTGGACTCTTTATACCATCTAAGGCCAGCGCTAATTCCTGCACTTCATTTTCAAGCATGAACCAACGGCTTTTTTCCTTAATAGCTTCTGCCAGCATTTGCTTAGATCCCATCTCATCTTGACTAGATAATTTTAAAACTGGGATATTCTTGATTGGCAAAATTTTCGAAATGTAGGTAATCGTGCTCCCACTTACCTCTGTCGTATGACTACCAGCACCAACTACTGTAGCCCGAATGGTTTCAACTGACTCAATTACCTTCTTGTCTGAAAATATTTTCGATTGTGCTAGCGCTTTTCCAAGTAGTATCCCTATATCACCATAGTGAAAATCACTAACAGAAGGATCTGCTTGGAAAATAGCATCAGCTACTCCCCCTGAGAACGAAACACACTTGACAGGATAATCTAGTTTCAAACCATGATTAGTCTGAAGTAACTCATAGTATGGACTATTTGTATCTAGACCCAAACTTTGCTCCAGTACAGATACTAAAATACCTATTAAGCGTTCTAAATCTGGACCATTAAGTGGAGCCCCTACTGCCAATTGTAATTTTTCTTTGCTAATAATTTCTTGGAGTTTTGGAGCAATATAGGTAATTTTGTGACTATTAGGTTCAATTTTCACAAGCCTGCCACCAATATCAAAGCACGCTGTATCAATCAAATCACCCTCTCGGTAAACAGAGATATTGGATGTTCCACCACCAATATCAATATTTGCTACAGAAGTGTGATGTTCCTGAGAGTACTGATAGCTACCAGCTCCCTTTCCAGAGATAATACTCTCTAAGTCTGGACCGGCAGTAGCAACAACAAAATCACCAGCATAGCCACTCAAAGCCTCTAAGACTTGACTAGCATTATCCTTTCTTGCTGTTTCACCAGTTATGATGACAGCCCCCATCTGAATCATATCTTTAGAAATACCTGCTTTTTGGTATTCCAATCTGACAAATTCTTTTATAGACTCAACATCTATCAAAAGATTTTCAAAGATGGGAGTAAAGATAATTTCACTCCTATATAGAACCTTCTTATCTGTTATATAGACACGTGGAATAGTGAAAACGGAGGCAATATTCTCCACAGTCAATTCAGATAACACCAGTTGGGTCGTAGCAGTACCAATATCAATGCCAACACTTAAAATCTTATCGGACATCACCTTACCTCCAAAAAAAGACACTTAAAGAAATGCTAATAGAACTCGTCTATTACCACTCTTCAAGCGTCATTGCTTTTAGGCTTACATCATTGTCAGCCTCTTCTATTCGATTAGCATCCTGTAATACTGCTTACTATCACAGGACTTGGTTCACTGTATTGTATATCTATTATTAAAACTCATCATGCATAACCAACAATTTAGCAATTTCCACCATGGGAACTCGCTTTTGCATACTGATGGTTCGAATATGCTTAAAGGCTGCTGATTCTGATAGATGATCACGGGACATCAATAAGCCTTTTGCTTTTTCAATGATGATACGGTCATTGATTTTCTTCGTCAATTTAGCCATTTCACTGGTCAAGTGCTGAAATTGTCTACCTCTTGCTATACATACTTCCACCATAGGAATCAATGATTTAGCATCAAGAGGTTTTACTAAGTAACCACTAACACCATATCTTTTGGCTTTCTCGATATACTGTTCATCACTTTGGGTAGTTAACAAGAGAACACTATAGGCCAGATTATCATCCAATATTTTTTTACAGGCTGTCAAACCATCTAATAGAGGTAGCTGGATAGACATCACAACTAAATCCGAACGGTATTTTTGGCTTAATTCTATTGCTTCAAAGCCATCACTAGCCTCTGCCACAACTTCGAAATCAGCCTTTTCCAATAGTTCTCTAACTTCACGTCTAACCATTGGATCCTTGTCTGCTATTAGTATTCTACCTTTCATACCTACCTCTTCTGAAAGCTTATGTCCGCGTTACAACTGTACTTGAAAAATGAAGAATTTCCTCCAAGCCCTGTAACACAGCTACTAGAGCAGCCTCAACAGATGAAACATCTCCTGTCATGACAACAGAACCACTAAATCGGTCAACAAAGCCGATCTGAACATCTGCCGCCTTGGTCGCAAGATCTACCGCAATGATGGAAGCTTCACTAGGAGTAATCGTCAGTATGCCAATAGCTCCTTTTTTATCGACCAGCAAACCAAGTTTTTCATAAATGACTTCATCAGGATTTGCAATGAGATGGGCCAGGGTTATCTGTTTCCCTGGTACATACTCTTGTATCATTCTCTGTTTTTCTTCCAGTTTGTCCACCTTCCCTCAATTAGAAGTTTGGATAACACCCTAGTTAGTATATTATAACACGAAGTAGGGTAATTATCAACATAATTCTAGAAAGCATTTTCCAAAACTGCCAAAGCTTCTTCCGTGCTCGGTTGTCGTGGATTTGTAGCAGTACACTTATCTACTACCGCTGCTGCTGCAATTTCTTCCTTGTACTGATTAAAATCACTAACAGAAACACCATACTCCCGTAAGGTCATCGGCAAATCCAGTTTTCGTTGCAATTTTTTCACAGCGTCAATCAGCTGTCGAACACCCAAAACAGGACTAGTAGCACTGCAACCAATTAGTTTTGCAATCTCTTGGTAACGGATAGCTGTTGCTCTATCACCGTCACCTAGTCCACGAGCACTGATATTGGCATTATACTGGATGACGTATGGCATTAGAATACTGTTTACTCGTCCATGAGGGATATGGAATTTTGCTCCTGTAGCATGGGCTAAGCCATGGTTGATCCCCAAGGATGCGGTATTGAAGGCCATGCCTGCCAGAGTTGACGCAACATGCATTTTTTCACGAGCCACTGAATCGTTTCCGTTTTTGTAGGCTTTAGGTAGGTATTCGAAAACTAATTTAATGGCTTTTTCTGCTAGAGCATCTGAAAAATCTGTTGCCTTGATCGAAACATAGGCTTCAATAGCGTGGGTCAGGACATCCATCCCCGTATCTGCTGTAATGTTTCCTGGTAGAGATGATACTAAACAGGAATCTAAAATGGCTACATCGGGTAGTATTTCTCTTGAAACCAAAGGATACTTGATTTCTTTTTGCCTGTCAGTAATGACGGCAAATTCCGTCACTTCCGAACCAGTACCGCTGGTTGTTGGGATAGCAATTAAAGTCACATCTGTAAACACAGCCATTTTTTTACCAAAGTAGTAAATTGCCTTGGCTGCATCAAGAGCTGAACCACCGCCAATCGCAAGGATGATACTGATTTGTTGACCACCCACGGACTGAATACCAGCAATTATGGTTTCAATCGGTGGATCTGGTACAATATCATCAAAAACATGACACTGATTACTTGAATCCAGATAACTTAATACACTGTCCAACTGACCAGTTTGTTTTAGGAAGGGATCTGCAACAACCAAGATGTGCTCATTCTTATAACTTCTTAGCTGTTCTAGAGCACCCTCACCTATGCACAATTCTGTTTTATAGAAAATCTTGTACATTTCTTCTCCTTTCTATGTAACTTTTCCATAAAAATAAGCCATATGAAAACCAGACTAGAACTCTCCATTAAGTCATAGTCGTTTCATATAGCTACATTGCTTATTGATTAGTACGCCTTTGTACCACGAAAAAATTATAACATAAAGTCATTAACATATCAACAGAAATAATGATTTTTCTTGATATTTTTATTAACTTTTTTTGCTCCTTGCACCCTTACCTAAATGACTACCTATGAACCTGTGCCCCTCGTTCAGTACTTCTATCTATGACTAGTTTTCAAGCTACCTAGCATTCATCTTCTTTTTTATATTTCCATCAAAATCTGCCTTGATGAATGACAAAATGCTCTCCTATAGCAAAGCGAGTTATGGATGGAGAGAGCTTCTCAATTTCCATCATTTTGATACAAATTAGTTGTCAAACTGGCGAAGATAAGTTATAATAATGATGCTAGGAATTGATTTTAGTACTTTTGAAAACATGGAAGTTTGGTGCAAATCCAACGCGGTCCCGCCACTGTGATAAGCTTTGCTTTAAGTCAGGTCTTTGGTTTCAAATTTTAGTAGATCTCACGCCTCGATGTAAGGTGTGATGTCAGTTTGGATAGCGCATCTACTGCGGTATTTTCCATTATTGGCTCTACGTGAAGTACCTTTCATTTTCTAAAGGTAGAAAAACTACCTTACTGCAACGGAGCAGGGCCGATAATCGGGAAAGCCACAGTTAATCAATGATGCTTAACAGACTATACAAAGATGTATAAATGCTTTCTTAACATAAACTACAAACCACCCTTGATTTTTCAAAGGTGGTTTTTTCTTGTTCTAATCCGACTTTGCTTCTGCTTCTCTTCGTTTTTTGATCAGAGTCCCCATTCGTAAGGATGTTTCATTATAGAAACGATAGTCCCGACCTGAACCATCACCGATATAGCTGATCGGCGAAAATTCATGGCCCTTAAAATCACCATTTTCATCAAGTAGATTTTCTTCTACCACTCTACGTGTTACTTTTCCGATTATATTGGTCAGTTTGCCACACTCAACCAATTCAACGACTTCGCACTCAATAGAAATTGGGCACTCATTTACTAAAGGAGCATCGACTGTTTCACCAACTGTGTAAGTCAAACCAGTCAAGGAAAATTTATCTTTTCGGCTATTAAAACCAGCAAGTTCCACTTCCTCAATCAACTCTTCTCTAGGAATATTGACAGTAAAGTGACCATGTTTACTGATTTCAGTTACTGCATTTCCCTTTGTCCTCATGCCAATAACAATCATACTGCCCAAAGAATAAGCAGAACTTGAGGTTGTTATATTGTATCCATGAACATCATCTTTATATCCCAGAAAGAATACTGGGAATCCGAAATATAGCTTGCGTGTTTCAAATGTTTTTTTCACCTTTTACTCCTTTATGATAGTTTTCTAAGACAAAAGATGACCAATTCTAAATAGTCATTGGTTGCCTTCCAAATAATCCCGTAAGGAATTGACAAATGCTGTTGGAAGTTTCAGCTCTTCTTGCAGTTCATCTCGATAGCGAGTAATGATGTCATACTCCCGTCCTTGAGAAACCTTGATTGGCCAGTCGGGATCTAGTAACATGGCCTTACCAACAGAGAAGAGTGGGATATCTTCTGCGAGAATTTCTTCCACATCTTGACTAGTCTGAACCCCACCAACTGCAATCAAAGGAACCCGTCCATTGATTTTTTTTATGACTGAGTGAATGATCGGCTCTGGTGCTTCAGGATTCCGCAGGGAAGGTCGGAAAACATGACTTAAGGAGAGATGAAGATAATCTACCCCCATTGCAATTAGCTGCTCTATCAGCTGTAAACTATCCCATAATTCAATCCCTGGATCTTCAATCTCTTCTGGGGAGAAACGATAACCAACCAAAAATGGTCTATCTGCCTCTTCTTTGACTAGTTTTTTCACCTGCTTAACTAAGGTCTTGGCAAACCGCATACGGTTATTCAGACTGCCTCCCCACTTATCTTGCCGTCGATTGGAATGGGGAGAAAGGAATTGCTGGATTAAATAGGTGTTAGCTCCATGTAACTCTACCCCATCGAAACCTGCTTTTATGGCCCTCCTAGTTGCATCAAGGAAGGCTTGTAATATCTCATCTACTTCCAAATGCTTTAGGGAACGTGGCTCCACTACATTGCCATGAGAACCAATAATGGCACTAGGGGCTACGGGTTTTCCTTCAATCAGGACTGGAGGAACCATGCGGCCACCATGATAGATTTGTAAGATTGCCAAAGCTCCTTTTTCCTTGATGGCGTGAGCCAAGCGGGACAAACCTTCAATCTTATCATCTTCCGCGACGCTAAAGCTATCCCTGAACGCCTGACCTTGTGCATGGACATAGGCACTACCTGTAATAACCATACCTACTTGGCCAGCACGACGAGCATAAAAATCAATATCATCTTGTGACACATAGCCTCCCGGTTGACAAACACTCAAGGTCATGGGAGCCAGCACCACTCGATTTCTAGTGTGAATGTAATCCGTAATTTGTACGGCATCATGAATTGTTTTTACCATCTACAACCTCTTTTCCTAAAAGATATGCAGTAAAATATGTTTCTTTTTTTTCAACAACAGTCACGGTTCCTTGGGGGAAATCAATATCCCAAAATAGTGCCGATTGATCTACTAAACGTTGGTAAATCAGCCTTAAAACACCTAAGTGAGCAACAAGAGCCAGTGAGTGCCCTGGGTGTTCATTGACCAATCTGTCAACTTCATTCCAAACACGGTCTTGAAATTCCCCAAAAGCTTCCGCTTCTGGCGGTTTGTAGGTAAATGGTTCAGCTAACCAGGCCTCCCATTCCAGTGGAAATTGTTCTTGAATCTGGTCAGCAGTCAAGCCTTCCCACAATCCGAAACCTTTTTCATCTAGTTTTTTTAATGGAATTGGATTACTAGCTGGAAAGACAAGTTGGGCTGTTTCCTGACTACGTCTTAAAGAGCTGACATAGACCTTGTCAACAGGAATATCGTGCATCAGAGTGTGTAAAATCTGAGCCTGCTCCCTGCCTCTTTGATTGATAGAAACATCCAAGTTGCCGTAAAAACATCTTTTCTTGTTTAAATCGGTTTCACCGTGACGCATAAGGTAGATTTTCATATGATTAACCCAATAATAAATAGGAGTTGAGCCACTTCTACAAAGGCTCCTAAAGTATCACCCGTGTGGCCGTCAATTTTTTGGTAGACAAACCGCCGATAGACCTGTGAACCGAGCAAGACAAGGCCGTAGGCAAGCAAACCTTTATAACTAAAGACATAAACCAAGCTGGCTAGTGGCAAGAGCTGAGAGAGGAAAATTTGACCACTTGTCGTGCCTGAGAAAAAATTGCCCGTACCACCTTCAGCCCGTGCATAGCGCATGTGATAAAGTTGCAGAGCTAGTCCAGCCTTCCCAATCATCGCCAAGGCTGCCACTATAAACCAGGTCGGCTCAGGAAGATAAGGATAGGCCACCAGCATCAGAGCATAGTAAAGAATCAAGGCCAGGACACCATTGCTACCGATACGACTATCCTTCATGATTTCCAGCATTCTCTCCTTTTTTCGCGAGGAAAAAAGTCCATCTGCAGTATCTGCCAAGCCATCTAAGTGAAACCCACCTGTCAGTAAGACATCAAAGAGAAAACTGAGGCACCACGCGACTATCCCTGGTAAAACTAGCTGAGCTAGAAAGTAAAACAGTCCTGTAATACTCCCTAGCAAGAGACCAAATAGGGTCAGGTAGGGAACTCCTTTTTGGATGTTAGCAATGTCCACTTCCTTGTTGATGGGAATCCGACTAAAAAATTGTGTGTAAATAATCAGTGCGTCTATCATTTTAAGCGTTGAGCAAGGCCACAAATCACCAGATAAACCTCACTCGCCTCCTTCGCTAAAAACTGATTTACCTGTCCAAGCAGATCGCGGAAATACCGTCCCAACTTGGTATCTGGAACGATGCCCAGTCCAATTTCGTTGGTAACAATATAGAGCTGACCATCTGTCAACCGCTGAGCACTTATGATGTCCTGCCATTGAGCATGGATTTGTTGGCTGATAAAAGCCTGTTCTTCCTTGCTTAGGAAGTTGGTATCCTCCATGGCTATTTTATCAGGGAAATAGTTTTCAACCAGCTGAAAGAGGAGATTGGTGGTCAACATGGTGGCACAGTCCAGCAAGTAATAATCGTAGGTTTGGTCTTTCAACCAGGATCCAAGATTCGCAAACTGCTCATGTGTCGTCCAGGACGCTGGCCGGCGTTCTTGGTGAAGTCGGACTCGCTCCTGCCATTCACTGTCCTTTCCTGAACTCATTCCTGTCGCTATATAACAAACACGATCTTTCTCCCAGATTTGCTCTTCAGTGAACTGCGATTTGCCACTTCGAGCTCCTCCAGTTACCAAGACAATTTTACCCATATATTTCTCCAAAAACAGTATCAAAGGCCTGCAAGGTCTGGTCAATATCTTCCTTGGTATGAGCAGCGGACATGAAATTGGATTCATACTGGGAAGGTGCTAGGTAGATCCCCTGTTTGAGTAAACCTGCATGGACACGAGCAAAGACTTCCTGGTCGCTGGCTTTGGAATCTTCAAAATTCCGAACAGGTCGCTCGTTAAAGAAAAATCCAAACATGGTACCAACTTGTACAACCTGTAAGGGAATCTGATACTTGACAGCTAACTCTTTCAAGCCTTGACAAAGCTGACTGGTTCGTTCTTCCATATCCTTGAAGATTTCTGGTGTCAAGGACACCAAGGTTTCATAGCCTGCTGTCATAGCGATGGGATTTCCTGACAAGGTACCTGCCTGATAGACCGCCCCCATGGGAGCGATATAGTCCATGTACTTCTTCTTACCTCCAAAGAGTGCCATTGGGAAACCTCCGCCAACAACCTTACCAAAGCACAACAAGTCAGGTTCCACACCGTACAAGCCAGTAGCTCCAGTATAACTAGCCCTAAAACCTGTCATCACTTCGTCGATGATAAACAAGGCACCGTATTGACTGGTGAGCTCTCGAATAACATGGATAAAGTCATGGTCCGCCTGAATTAGCCCCATATTTCCCGCCACAGCTTCGATAATGACACAGGCGATGTCTGAACCCATTTCTTCAAAACAGGTCTGAAGGCTGGCCTTATCATTATAAGGTAACGTAATGGTATCTTGAGCAGTTGCTTCTGTCACGCCAGGGGAATTTGGCAAGCCAAAGGTGGCAACCCCAGACCCTGCTTGAACGAGGAAGGAATCACTGTGACCATGGTAACAGCCAACAAATTTAACGATTTTATCCCTCTGTGTTACTCCACGTGCCAATCGAATAGCACTCATGGTAGCTTCCGTTCCTGAACTGACCATTCTCATCCGTTCCAGATAGGGAATTCGTTCCTGCAGGTGCTGGCCCAAACGAGTTTCCAAGGGACTTGGTGCTCCAAAACTGGTGCCGTATTCCACGGCTGACTTGACCGCTTCAATAACCCTATCTTCTGCATGACCTAAAATCATTGGTCCCCAGGATAGAACGTAGTCGATGTAGCGATTACCATCCAC
Source organism: Streptococcus suis 10581 (assembly GCA_000440235.1). Lineage (GTDB taxonomy): Bacteria > Bacillota > Bacilli > Lactobacillales > Streptococcaceae > Streptococcus > Streptococcus suis_F. The sequence goes on from ALKQ01000093.1 coordinate 55,651, forward strand.
ATCATAGAGATAGGCTCCCTTGGCCCTGTCGATAAATACTGGATTTCCTTCAACTGCCTTAAAGGCCCTGACAGGACTATTGACTCCGCCTGGAAAAACGGCTTGGGCTTGTTCGAATGCGAACTTAGATTGTTGAGTCTGCATCATCTTATCCTTCCTCTTTCAAATAGTAGGCTACATCTTTGGCAAAGTAGGTGATAATCAAGTCTGCACCTGCCCGCTTAAATCCTGTCAAGGTTTCAAGGACAACTGCCTTTTCATCAATCCAGCCATTTTGAGCTGCAGCTTTAATCATGGCATATTCTCCGCTGACATTATAGGCAACTAAGGGAAGTTTTGTTTCCTGCCGTAACTCCCGCAGAATATCCAAGAAGGCTAGGCCTGGCTTGACCATGAGGAAGTCAGCACCTTCTTTCTCATCGCTCAGTGCCTCTCTCAAGGCTTCTAAACGATTGGCTGGATCCATTTGGTAGGTCTTCCGATTGCCGAACTTTGGAGCACTCTCACCAGCATCGCGAAACGGTCCGTAAAAGCTAGAGGCAAACTTAATGGCATAGGACATGATGGGAATATCTTCAAAACCTGCCTGATCCAGTCCCTGACGAATAGCCTCAACATAGCCGTCCATGGCGTTGGATGGAGCAATGATATCCGCCCCCGCTCTTGCTTGACTAATAGCAACTTCTGCCAAGCGTGTCAAGGAAGTATCATTGTCAACCTCCTGACCTTTTAACAAACCACAATGTCCATGACTGGTAAATTCACACAAGCAGGTATCTGCGATCACGACAAGCTGAGGGAAGTGTTCTTTGATTAGGCGAATCGCTTCCTGAACAATACCTGTTTCACAAGAGGCCTGGCTACCAATCTCATCTTTTTCCTTAGGAATGCCAAATAGAATGATACTCTTTAGCCCTAATTTTTCTACTTCTGCTACTTCGTCCACTAACTGATGCAAGGGGAATTGATAAACTCCTGGCATGGAAGCTACTTCCTGCTTGTCTACAAGACCTTCTTTCACAAAAATAGGATAAATCAAGTCTGTGGTCAGTAGTTGGGTTTCCCTGACTAAATCGCGAATCCCTTCTGTCCTTCTCAGACGTCTGTGTCTAAAAAATACCATATCGTTTCTCCTTATCCATTATGGTTTCTAGCATGGCAGTGATAGAAGGCCTGTCTGGCATTAGGTCTACCTCATAACCAGAATCCATCACTGCCTGAGCTGTTGTCCTTCCAATAACTGCAATCTTATGGCTGGTAGGCAGGCTTTTTACTACCTCTGTAAAACTATGCCAGGCAGATGGACTAGCAAAGGTCCAAATAACCCTATCTATGTTCAGATAAGTAGCCAGCTGAGCCTGACCTGCCTGATGGGCAACCGTGTCATACATCTCCCAAGCCAGCACAGAATGCCCTTCTTGCCTCAAACACTCTGCGATACGAGGATTGGCCAAATGACTCTGAGGCAACAAGATTGTTTGCCTTTCTAAGCCAAGGGCCAGCCACTCCTCTACAAAATCTTTTCCATACTGACTAGTGGACTCAAAAGCTACTGACCGTCCTGCTTCCCTGATGGAACGACTGGTCTGCTCGCCAATACTGGCAATCTGTAGGGAAGTTGGAAGATAGGGCAGGAAGTACTCAAAAGCTGTCGCACTGGTGCAGAACAGCCAATCAGCCTTTGCTAACTCCTGCTGGACTTGTTGAGGCAGAGGATGGGCCTGAAAAGCTATCAGGGGAACAATTACTAGCTGGAAGCCAGCATTTTCCAAAGCTGCTTGCAGGTCCACATCTATAGCCCCATCTCTTGTTACTACAATCGTCGCTGTCATCTTGCTGGCTCAACCCCTAGCTGATTGAGTTTCTCCACGGCCTCTTTGGCCAACTGGAAACCGTCTGGACCAGAGAGTTTGATGCGGTGGCAGTTTTTCTCACGGTCTGCCAGCATGACTTCTAACTGATAGTCAGCTCCAACCTGCTTGGCCAAGGCAGCAATTGGGAAGGTGCAATCGGCACCCATTCCTCGTAAAAATTCCCGCTCAATGCCTGCACAGATGGCTGTTTCAGGATGGTTTATGCCAGATAAGATATCCAATACTTGCTGGTCATCCGCCCGACATTCGATTCCCAGAGCTGCCTGGGCAATAGCAGGAAGACAAATGGATTCGTCCAAATATTCAATATCCAAGTCAGCCTGGCTGGTCCAGCCGAGCCGATTGATCCCCGCGACTGCTAAGACAATAGCATCATACTGGCCGTCTCGGACTTTTTGGATACGGCTATCGATATTTCCACGCAGGGACTTATAGACCAAGTCAGGCCGAACAGCCTCAAGCTGGACTTGACGACGAAGACTACTAGTCCCTACTACTGATCCAGCTGGCAAGCTAGCTAAGGTCATACCTGATTCTTTGAAAATTAAACAGTCACGCTCATCCTCACGCTCAGGACTGGCCCCAATGACACATCCCTCAGCTAGTAGTCCAGGAACATCTTTCAAGCTATGGACTGCAATGTCAATCTCTTTTTCCACCAGTGCCTTCTCAATATCTTTAACAAAAACACCTTTTCCACCGATTTTCTGAAGACTGACATGGACCAACTTGTCACCTGTCGTCTTATAAGGAACCAGTTCAAACTCAACATCGGGGTGTAAGGTCTTAAGGGCATCTACAACCATATTGGTCTGAGTAAGTGCTAGCTGACTTTGCCGAGTTCCCACTCTAATTATTGTCATAATCTTCTCCTAATCTGTCTGCTTTTAAGCCAAAAAGTTTACAGACCAAGGCAATATCATAGTCAGACCTTTCCCCGACAGACATCTCCTTGAGTTGTAAAATGGGCTCTCGAATCAACTGATTGACAATTCCCTTCATGTGTTTGGAAATTTGTTTCTGTTCCCTTTCGGTCAAATCAGGTATCTTTCGATTGATACTTTCTAAAGATGTTGCATGAATCTGCAAGGCTTTTTCCCTCAATTCACGAATAAGCGGAACAATTCCCAACTGCGCTTGCCACTCTTGGTATTTGACCAACTCATCCTCTATTTCCAAAACAATCTGATTGGCAATTTCTCTTCTTTCTTCATGATAGACTTCCAGTTGATTGCTGAGATTCTCGATGGTATAGAGGGTCATCTGTTCACTGGGATGAACGGTCCTAGGTAGACAAAGGTCAAAGGCGATAACACTTTCTTTTAGCATAGTTGGAAAGAGAATGTAGCCACCTACTTTTACAGCCGAGAATACAACATCCGCATCCGCAACCGCTGCTTCTAGCTGGTCCCAGCTAAAAGCTTGCACACGTTGTTCCTGTAGAAAATACTGGGCCTTTGAAACTGTCCGATTGACCAAGCGGATTTGTTCAAAAGGTTTTTTCAGCAAGTATTTGGTCACCAGTTGGCCGATTTCACCCAGGCCGATAACCGCTACCGTTTTTCCAGAATAGTCAAAATCCGTCTGCTCTAGCATTTGCACCGCTGTTAAGCCTATGGAAATCGGTCGAGCATTGATGCGGTATTCTTCATGCATTCGTTTGGCAAAGGTCATGACCTGCTTAAAGACCTGATTTAAGATAACTCCAGTCGTCCCAACTGTCTGAGCTCTGGCAAAGGCCCGTTTCAACTGACCTAGAATTTGAGTTTCTCCTAAAATCTTCGATTCCAGTCCGATGGACACTCTCAGTAGGTGTTCCAAGACCTGATCGGCTTCTTTGAAAATCAGACAGGGCTCTACTTCTTTCGCTTCCAGCTGAAACCAGTTCAGTAAAAATCGTTTGGCATAATAGCGTCCTGTATGGAGCTGGTCCACCACTAGATACAGCTCTGTTCGATTACAGGTCGATACAATGACCGTTTCAAAAATACTTTTCTCTTGGTTGAGGGCCCGTAAGGCCTGGTCCACTTCCTCGTCGGAAAAGTGTGCCCTCTCCAACAAACTAAACGGTGTATTTTGATGGGTCAATCCAACATATAATAGGTCCATAACGTACTAACCTTTTCATTCTAACTCTTCTAACAGTGCTTCAATTTTCTGACGTATGGCTTTTGAATAGGCAGCAGAAGCACCATTTGTTGAAATCATGACAGAAAAATTTTTTCCCTTGGCCATTGCTACATTATAAAAATCAGAATGGTTCTTGTCACCAGTATTGTTGACCAACTGACTAGGATCGGCATCCTCCATCACTTGCAGATTGACACTGGCTTGGTCGGTACAGGCAAAGGCTAATGTTGCACCCTCTAAATCTCCTTTTTGATAGGGTCTAGCAAGCCAGGTCACTTGTGTAGCATCAATACTGGAGTGCAGGTCCGGGCTAATCACTGTGACCAGGGCTCCCTCATCTAGCAAGCCCTTGATTTTTCTGGAAGCAACCTTGCCCCCACCTACTACAACAACCTTTTTTCCTTTTATGTTAATCATAACTGGGTACATGGTCACGCCTCCTTTTTCCGACTTCGAAAAATCTTAGAGCTGCGTTCATAGACCGTATCAGCTACCCCTAATCTAAAATTGACTAGGCGAGCGAGGACAAAAAAGTAGTCTGATAAACGGTTAATATAGACAAGACCGACTGGATTTACCTTTTCTTCTATCTCCATTAAGGCTACCATTCGGCGTTCAAGTCTTCTGGTAAGCGTTCTTGCCATGTGGAGAGAACTGGCAATCAAATGCCCACCTGGTATGATGAACTTTTCCAACTGCGGTGGCTGGTGCATATAGGCATCCATACGTTCTTCCAGCCAATTCACATTTGCTTCTTCTTGTTTATAAGGACGCAATTCCCTTGGTGTAGCTAGGTCACTGCCACAATCAAAGAGCTGCTGCTGGATTTGCTCGCACTCCAGTCGAAGATCGTCCAATTCTGGGTATTCACTCATCTCCGCAACTATTCTTCCTAGCAGTGAACACAGCTCATCCATAGTCCCGTAAGCTTCCACGCGCTCATGGGTCTTGGAAACTCGGTCACCACCATAAAGGCGAGTTTTCCCACTATCTCCATATCCTGTATAAATTCGCATATATTTTCCCTTCCTAACGGTCAAGCTAAGATGTCATAGATAGCTGCCATGTCCAAGGATTCTCTCAAAATAGTTGCTAACTTATCGTACTCTCTATCCTTTATGGTCTGAATGGCTTCTACTTGCTGGTCAAGAGCTGGCAAGCCTTTTCTAATTCTTAATTGATTTAGGTAATCACGGGTCCATGCCAGATTGTCGAAAATACCATGTAGATAGGTCCCTTGAACCTGACCACCATGTCCAATAGCTCCATCCTGACGCTCCGTCGCCTCGCCATTTTGCAAAACAATGGTTGAAAATGCTTGAACACCATCACCCAAACAGGTTTCCCCCATATGGATTTCATAACCTTCTAAGCAGTAGTCACCTTGCCGAGCTTGGACCTGAGTGGTACACTTATTGGCTTGGAAGATAGTGGTTGTGTCTAAAAGCCCAAGAGCAGGTATGTCCTGAATGCTGGACTCAACCCCTAAGGGATCCGACAAGTGTTGACCAAGTAACTGGTAGCCACCACAAATACCAAAAATAGCACTTCCTTCTTGGAAACAACGATGAATTTCTTTATCCAAGCCCGACTCGACCAAATAAACCATATCCTCAATGGTATTCTTACTTCCTGGTAAAATCAAGAGGTCTGGCCTACCAAGTTCATCACCTGGTCTGACATAACGAACAGACACGTCAGGCTGCATTTCTAGACTATTAAAATCTGTAAAATTAGACATCCTATTCAGATTGATAATGGCAATATCCAAGTCTTTTTGAGGATTATATTTCCGGCTTTTTTGAACTAGGGCAACACTATCTTCACTATCAATGTTGAGCTGGGCATAAGGGACTACACCCAAAACAGGAACCTTAGTCAAGTCCTCAATCATGTCGATTCCTGACTGAAGCAGGGCAACGTCACCTCGGAATTTATTGATAATTACTCCCTTGATTCGTTGGCGATCTTCCTCTGGCATGAGCATGATTGTCCCATAAATCGAAGCAAAGACACCACCCTTATCAATATCCGCTACCAAGATAACCGGTGCATCAACCAATCTAGCCATACCCATATTAACAATATCTCGGTCGTTCAAATTGATCTCAGCTGGGCTACCTGCTCCCTCAAGCAATATTATATCATTTTCAGCACTCAGTTCCTCATAAACTTCTTTGATCTTAGGAAGTAGCTCCTGCTTAAATTCGTGGTACTCGACCGCATCCATATCCGTTAGGACCTGTCCCATGAAAACAACCTGTGATTTTCGGTCTGAGGTCGGTTTGAGAAGAACAGGGTTCATCCGAACATCTGGTTCAACCTGAGCAGCCTCCGCTTGAAAGACCTGGGCCCGTCCCATTTCTTGACCTGTTTTGGTGATATAAGAATTAAGGGCCATATTCTGTGATTTGAAGGGCACAACCCGCAGGCCATCCTGCTTAAAAATACGACACAAACCTGCTACGATAATACTCTTACCGGCATCCGAAGCTGTTCCTTGAATCATCAATGATTTTGCCATAGTCTTTTCCTAACCTTTCAAAAAATTCCTGTTCATTTTCTGCCAATGGGAGCCCCATTGCTAGATGTAATTTTACTAGCCAAGGTAAAGATAAGCGTGCCTTCTCTAAGATTTCCTCTTCTAAAAAGACACTGCCTACTTCGCCTTCCAAGACTAATTTCCCCTTATCAAGTAGGTAAACGTAGTCGCAGCAATCATACATCAAATCCATATCATGACTGGTCAAGATAATTTTTGTTCCTTGCTTGGCCAATTTTTTCATTAGAAACATCATGTGATTCCGACCACGCGGATCTAAACCTGCAGTCGGTTCATCCAGAAGTAAGTACTTAGGTTGTAAGGCTAAAACACCTGCAATCGCCACCTTTTTCTTCTGACCAAAACTCAAATAGTGAACAGGGCGATTTCGCAAATGTTCGATATGCATATCTTTTAACGCCTTATCCACACGCTCCTTTATTTCTGGCTCTGGATAGGAGAGATTACGAAGGGCCAGGGCCACATCATCTTCCACCACTGAGTAAAACAACTGTTGTTCAGGGTCTTGAAAAACAATTCCGACCTCTTGGCGATAGGCATAGAGTGCTTTTTTAGAATAGACAAGCGATTTCTGTTGGTAATACACCCTTCCATCTTGTGGTTGGTAGAGGCCCATGATAACTTTCATCAGAGTAGACTTACCAGAGCCATTTGCTCCTAAAACACCGACGATTTGCCCCTTATCAAAGTCCATAGTTACATCTTCGAGGACCTTTCCAAAGTCTAGATTATAGGTGTAACTGATATTCTCCACACTTAGCATGATAACCTCCTAAGGATCAAAGCGAAATTCTAACATATCATTGATCTGTCGATTTGCTCTCATCAATCTAGTAAATAATTGACTAGCCAACAAACCCATAGTTTGATAGCTCTGCTTGACTGTTCCAAAACCAAATTTCAAATCAAGTGTATCTCGCATGACAAGAAATTCTTCCAAAAACATGAAGATAAAGCGATACATAAAGACAATTACTTCCAACAATTCATTTGGAATGCGAAAACTTCTTAACAAGTCAATCAACTGTCTAAATGGTACAGTGAGAACAAAAAAGTAGGTAGACATCAAACAAGCATAACTTCTCACAAACACAGCAATGGTTTGATCTAGACTAGCACGAGTGATAACTGCATAGCCCTTCCACAAAGGTAAGGCTAGAATAAGATCCTTTGATGGAGATTCTTGAAAACTCACGGCCATGGTTACTAAACTGATAAAAACAAAAGGCAAGGTTAACAATAGCCATTTTGCATATGTTTTCCAATGTAACTTTGCTAGGTAACAAGTCACTGGGAATAAGCCCACTATAATAGCCCATTGCAGGCTAGGAATTCCTGTAAAAGAAATTCCTAGCAACAATAGGTAAATCCCTAATTTTACTTTGGGAGATAGGCCTACCAATCGATTCTGGTAGGCGTATTGATCAATGATTAACATATTTCTTTCCCTTGTGATAACCCAATACATAGGTAATAATACCCACACCAATGCTACCTTGTAGAGTGAAGAGTAAGCTCTCAATCTCACCACTAGCTGGTTCATAAATTGAAGCGAACCATGGTTCATAATCTGGATTAACCTCTGTAATGGCTACTTCAGCACCGCCATCCGAACCCCCAAACTCGGCGTCTTTAGGCGCTAAGAAGAAGGCACCAACAGCAATCAGAACACAAGTCAACAATAAAAGAATATTTTGCTTTTTCATCTTAGAACACTCCCACTTCTTCTTTTTTAGCATTGGCTACAACTAAGTTATACAGGACTACTGACAAAAGACCTTCAATGATGGCAATTGGAATTTGTGTAACCATGAAGACCCCCATAAATTTCATTGCAGCACCAAAGACACCTGCTTGTGCATCTGGGAAAGCCAATGATAATTGTAGCGAAGTAGTTAAATAAGTTGCTAAATCAGCTATAAAAGCACAGAGGAAAATAGCCACGCGCTGATTGACTTTCATAGACAGAGCTAATTTATAAACAAAGTAACCAACAAATGGGCCTACGACTGCCATTGAAAATCCATTTGCTCCCAAGGTCGTCAAACCACCATGGGCCAAGAAGAGAGCTTGGAAGAGCAAACAGATCGTTCCTAAAACAACCATGACACTCGGACCAAACATAGCTGTACCAAAGCCGACACCTGTTGGATGAGATGTTGAACCTGTTACAGATGGAATTTTTAGGGCTGAAAGGATAAAGACAAAGGCACCTGATAGAGCCAATCCCACCTTGCTTTCAGGATTTTTCTGGACCGACTTTTTCAATTGGAACAAACCATACAGGAAAAATGGTGCAAATATTCCAAACCAGAGCAAGGCATGAGCAGGAGGTAAATAGCCTTCCATAATGTGCATGGCTGCTACTGGTGTAGCTGTAACTAGGGTCAGCAAAGCAACAAGTGCTAAAAGATTCAATAACTTTTTCATGTTATTCTCCTTTATTTTTTTAATGTTTTTTGACTAACATAGTTGAGAAATAAGATAGCTTTTCTTCAGGAGAGAGATCTGCTACCCCATGTCGAATCTCTTGTAGATCGGTACTAGAACGACTAACAAGAACCGTTTTATCAAGCAAATCAAACTGCTTTAACAAGGGAAGTACTTCAGCAAGATGATTAGCCACCTTCATAATAACAACCGTTTCATGTGTCCTTAATACAGCCTCCAAGTGCTGTACATCCGCAGTTGCTGGAACAACTGCAAATGATTCCTCATCCATGACCAGGGGTAAACCGACTTCAGCTGCAATACTGTTATATGACGTTATCCCCGGTATGGTCTTGGTTTCAATACGATGCCCGATAATGTCTAATAGATAGCTATAGGTACTGAATACCATTGGATCCCCAAGAGTGATGAAACCAACATTCTTACCTGCTTGGACATCTGCAACAATTTCTTCAGCGATATCCAGCCATTGCCCTTCTTTATGCGACTTATCCCTTACCATTGGAAAATGCCGTTGCTTGATCATCAATTCTTCACTAAGATAGGGCCCAGCAATCTCAAGCGCTAAACTTTTCGCTCCTTTTTTGGCTTCTGGAGTATAGAGAATATCAAGCTCACCAAGTATACGACTAGCTTTTACTGTTACCAACTCACTATCACCAGGACCAATCCCAATTCCATAAAATCGTGCCATAAGCTACTCCTAGTCAATGATTTTGTGTAAATGTTGGATATACATATCTTGAATGGCTGGATACTCTCCTAAACCAATTAGGTGAGGTATCACTTCATAACCTCGTTGACTGAAATAGGTATTCCAAGAATCTTCATCATCTGACACCATATCATTGGTCGCATGTTCACCAGCTACCAGCATGAAGGGTGCCAAATGAACTTCTTTGATTCCCTTAGATTTTAATTTCTCCTCAATCTGCTCAACAGGAGGATAGCTTTCCACACAACCAATGTGCACCTGACTACCAGTCAACATATGATCTAATGCCGCATAGGCCACAAAGGCATTGTGTTGGCTTCCATGGCCCATTAAAACAGTAGCTGCTTTTTCACCAAAATGGCCGTACTGGTCCATCAGAACTTGCTTGACTTGCTGATAGTCATCTTCACTGTGGAGCAAGGGCTGACCAACTTTTATGATGTCAAAATAAGATTGAAATTCTTTTGATTGATTCAAGATTTTTTCAAATTCAGACCCCGCAATAATGTGTAATGGCTGAATGTAAACTTCCCGAATTCCTTCGTCTTTCATTTGTTCCAAGGCTTGTTTAACAGTTGGAATCTCTAGTCCCTCATTTTCCTTGATACGTCTCAAAACGACTGTGGAAGTATAAGCCTGATAAACCGCATACTGCGGAAAGGCCTCCTTGATGGCCTGTTCACAGGCACCAATCGTTTTTTGTCTAGTTTCTGGATGAGTTGTACCAAAACTCACCAATAAAATAGCTTTTGTCATAGATTCTCCTTTATCAGAATGTCACGGCACTTGTCTCGAATCGCCAAAATAGTCGGCTGGTTCGATTCAACAATATTTGAATAGCCAGCTTCCACCAGTTTATCTCGTGTTGTTTCTCCCATAACGATAATTGGCAGTTCTTGAAGCTCTAATCCTGTCTCTTCCACAAGAGTCACAAAATTAGCCGCAGCAACTGAATTTGGCAAGCAAACACAGTCAAGCTTGGTCCAATCTTGAGGTCTTAATTCCTTATCAAATGCAAGACTATGGGTGACCAGGACAGGGAAGTCATATAAGCTTCTCAAATCTGCCAGCTTGTGTTCTGGAGCCACCAAATACCAAGAAGCATCAGTCTTTTCCAGTAAGTCCTTAATAGAAGGATCCTTACTTTGTGTTCCTTTTGCTACCAATAAAATCCCTGCTTCTTCCAATGTCTTAGCAGTATGATGACCAATGGCTGCAAACTGAATATGGGAAAGGCTGCGTAGGTCAATTCCATCCTCCCTCAAACGAGATAAGAATAAAATCCAACTCTGCGTATCAGTAAATACCATTCCATCAACTTGGGACCAATCTGGCAAATCAAAGGAAAGCTTATTAACCTGTGTACGACTTGGGAATTTAACCAAGGTCGCTCCATCATCTTTTAAGTAGACTGGCAATTTCCCGGTTGTTGAATCCTGTAAAAAGATTCGTTTACCATGCAAAGGAAGATGTTCATAGAAATTCAATTCCTTTCTAAAGGAAACTACATCCCCAACAACAATGATAGAAGGTGCCTTCATATCTTCTTTCAGGGCCAGTTCTTCAATGGTAGACAAGGTTCCGTCTATCGAACGCTGGCTTGGATGGGTTGCCCATTCTACTATCGCTACAGGTGTATCCTTAGAAAAACCATTGTTAACAAGTTCTTGTGTGATGACGGATTGATGTTTCATCCCCATTAAGAAGACCAGGGTTCCCTTAAGCTGACTAATAGCTGCCCAGTTTAGACTTTCCATTTCATCCTGCAAATGACCTGTAAAGACATGGAAGCTGGTTGCCTTATCCCTAAAAGTCATTGGGATGCCTGCATAAGTGGCACCTGCAATGGCTGATGTCACTCCTGGAACTATTTCAAAAGGAATTCCAGCCTCTACCAAGGCTTGCGCTTCCTCACCACCTCGCCCAAAGATATAAGGATCTCCACTTTTCAGTCGGACAACCCGCTTATTTTCCCTAGCTTTCTCAATGAGAATTCGCTCAATTTCTTCCTGCCGAATACAAGGCATTCCTGGTTTTTTTCCAACATCAATCAGCTGACACTTATCTGATAGATAGGAAAACAAATCCTGATTGACTAGACGGTCATAAACCAAAACATCTGCTTCTCGCAATCTTCTAGCCCCCTTGACCGTTATCAGTTCAACATCACCAGGTCCCGCACCTAGCAAACTTACAAATCCTGTCATTCTAACTCCTTTCACTGTTAAACTATTGGGCATTCGTTTTGAAATGCTTCTATTTGTAAATATTCTTTTAGTTCTTCTACGGAAGACACCTTCTTAGGATAATCCACCTTAGGCCTTGCGATGATAATGCAATCAACACCCAATTCTTGACAACCTGTGATTTTCTCACGAATACCACCAATACTGCCACTTTCTTTGGAGACAAAGGCTTGAGCCTTGGACCGTAAAATCAGTTCCTTGTTGCATTCCTTGGAAAAGGGTGCCTTAATAGCATCAATCTGATCAGCAACCATACCCAATCGCTCACAAGCCAGCAAAACCTCAGAAGTGGGAAGAACACGGGCCACAATTCGTACATCAGGTAAACCATTAACAAAGAGTGGCAAGGTTTTACTTCCAGTTCCTAGATAAACAGTAGGGTAACCTTTTTCTTTTATCAGGGATATAGCTTCTTCTGTGGAATGTACCACTAGGGCTCCCGTCAAGTCGTCTGTTTCCTTCCGCTCATACCGCAAGTAAGAAATGCCAGCAAGCTCTGCTGCTCTCATCGCCTCCTTGGAAACCAAATCTGCAAAAGGGTGGGTGGCATCAATGATTTCATCCACTTTGTGTTCTTGGACAAAGCGGACAATATCCTCTGCAGTCAATCGACCTTGAATGACAGGTTGACCAAATTTGGATGCCAGATGTTTCCCATAGTCTGTCACCACCGATGTTGTTACCTCGATACCTAGATCATTTAGCAGAGCCAAAATTTCTGTGCTGTCCGAAGTCCCTCCCAAAAGTAATTTCATCATAGAGTGTATCCTCTAGGTGTAACCATACGGCCATTTTTAATATAGGTTTCTTTGTTTCCAACGATGACAATGGTTGTCATATCAACCAAGGACTCATCTAAATCTTTAATCGTCGTTAAGATATACTCCTCTTTCTTACGACCAATGTCCTTACCGATACCAACAATGGTATCTGGTGATTTGTACTCTGCAATAATTGAAAGGGCCTTGGATAGATGGTCCGGCCGCCCCTTACTACGTGGATTGTAGAGGCAAATGACGAAATCTCCCTGAGCAGCGGCATGAAGACGTTTTTCAATAACAGGCATGGGAGTCATCAAGTCACTGAGACTGATATGACAAAAGTCATTCATCAAGGGAGCCCCCATAATTGCTGCAGCACCCAAGCTAGCTGTAATACCTGGAATCACCTTGACTTCCAAGTCAGAATCTTCTCCAATCAACTCTAAAATCAAACCAGCCATGCCATAGACACCTGCATCACCACTGGATACAACACCGACATTCTTACCCGTTTCCAGAGCCAAATCAATAGCTTTTTGGCAGCGTTCAATTTCTTTCCGCATACCTGTCGCCACTAATTCCTTACCTTCTACCAAATGCAAAATCAAACGCATGTAGGTTGAATAACCAACAATAATTTCGCAATCCTCGATAGCCTTGAGGGCTTCTCCAGACATTAGTTCCTCTTTACCTGGACCTAAGCCAATCACATAGAGCATAGCATTCTCCTTTATATCTATTAGTTTACAGGGACTTTACCTAAAGCAAAGGTACACCCATCTTTTGCAAATCGATTTGTTAGAACCTGGCCATCGCTGGCAAGGTCTGCACTAGCAAGCGCCACACTTCCTACCCCAACTGTTTTTTTCACGAAATCCGAACAAGGATACTTGTCAGCAACCTTCTCTAAGTCCTCCTTGCTATACACATCAAAGGGGCAAGATAGTTGTTCTGCTAAATTCAAAATGGCCTCTTCATCCTTCTTGACGTCAATACTGACAATCCTCGCAATTTCGGTTTGCTCAATTCCTTGTTCCTGACAAAATTCTTGAAAGCTCCGATAGAAAATCTCAGAGGATACATTTTTTCGTGCCCCAACTCCAAGTACATAGGGCTTAGGATAAATGACAGCAAGATGTTCACGTTTGCTGGTCATTTCCTTTGTCTGCAAGAGAATAAGAGGGGCATCTCCAGCTAGGACTTCTTCCACTTGATTGACTTCAAGAAGGCTTAAGCCCCGCACATCTTCTATCCAAGGTTTTTCTTGGTAAAAATAGACCCTTTCCCGATTTGCTAACAATCCATTAAATTCCTTAACCAAGGGGCGTAGGTCAGATCGCCAACCATTGACGGATTTGGCAAGGGTATCCAGGGCAACAACATTTTGAACATCCGTTGCCGTTGTAATGACTGGATTAGCTTCCAGAAGAGTAGCGATTTCCCTAGTCACTTCATTGGCTCCACCCAGATGACCACTTAGTAGACTAATGACATTTGTCGCATTTTCATCTAGGACTATGACGGCTGGGTCTGCTGCTTTGTCCTGAACAACAGGGGCAATGGCACGGACAACAATTCCGGTCGCCATGATACAGACCAGAACGTCCACTTGTTGAAAGAGCTCTGCTATTGCCTGAGTAGGACGCTTATCAAAACCTGTCACCTGATTATCTGCCAATTTAGCTAGGCTATAGATATGACAGGGACGTGCCCACTTGCTTTTCAACCTTAGAGCCGTTTCTTTGCCAGTTTCTGTTAGGGCAACAAGGGCAACCTTACTGGGCATGGCTACTTTTCCCATGGCGATACTCGTGTTCAAATTCTTCATGGTAAAGTTTTGAATAATAAAACTCCTGTCCTAGAAAATCACCAACCAGAATCAGAGCCGTCTTACTGATATCCGCTTCTTTGACCTTCTCTGCAATCGTTTCGAGTGTGCCAAAAACCTTTTTCTCCTCTGGCCAAGTCGCCTTATAGATGACCGCAACAGGTGTAGTGGTAGGATAGCCACCTTGAACCAATTCTTCCACTACTTTTTCAATGCCTTGAATAGACAGGAAAATAGCCATTGAAGTACGATGCTGGGCATAGCTTCGTAAAGATTCACGTTCCGGAACAGGTGTCCGACCTGCCATACGGGTAATGATAACACTTTGAGAAACTTCAGGTACTGTGTATTCTGTTCCAATACTTGAAGCAGCTCCTAAGAAGGAACTGACACCTGGGGTACAATCAAATGCAATCCCTCGCTTCTTCATCTCCTCAATCTGTTCACGGATAGAGCCGTAAATAGAGAAGTCGCCAGTCTGTAATCGAACAACCTCCTTACCTGCCTTGACACCTGCTTCCATGACATCAATAATTTCCAACAAATGCATCCCAGCACTGTCGTAAATTTCTGCACCTTCCTTGCAGTAATCCAAGAGGGCTGGATTGACCAAGGAACCTGCATAAATCACAACATCTGCCTGTGATAACTGCTTATACCCCTTCAAGGTAATCAGTTCCACATCACCAGGTCCAGCACCAACAAAATGTACCTTCGACATTCTCTCTACTCCTTTTTAGCTTTTTGACAAGAAACCACAATTGTTGGATTCTGTGGTTTAAAATAATGACCTTTTCCTAAACCAGTCCAGTTGCCAACCTGTACTGAGGTGAGCTCTAGGTCTTCCCAATCCATTGTTTCAGCAATCTGGGCTGCCTCTAAGGCATTTTCCAAAAGTATAAAATTCAAGACCAACCTGCCTCCAGGAAGGAGAAGTTTCTGACACCAGTCAAAAATTTCCTGCATGTTTCCACCAGTCCCTCCGACAAAAATGGCATCAAATGGACCCTGTAGTTCAATCGGTGCCTTCCCTTCATGCAGAGTGATGTTTTGGCACTGAAACTTTTCAATATTTTGTCTTGTTAGGGCCAAGGCATCAGGATTTTGCTCCACAGCTACCACTTCTAATTGAGGATAGCTACAAGCTGCCTGAATCGTAACGCTACCAGTCCCAGATCCCACATCCAGCATCCGTTTAGCATGTGTTAAATCTAGTTTATCAATGCTAATGGCGCGAATCTCTGATTTGGTCATAGGGACCTTGGTTCGAATAAATTCACTATCCTTCATCTACAATTACCACCACATTCATTTTATAATCACGGTCAACAACATCTTCCGCTGCTAGAATACTGATTTCCTCATCTTCGTAGCTCAGATGTTCACCGATAATGATTTTCCGTTTAAGTCCCCTTTTGAGGACCTCCTGAGCAATTTGATAGGGACCAACATGGGCATCTGTCACCATGAAGACCTTGGGCAAACTCATGATCAAATCAAAGTTTGGAAGTTTAGCATGGCTACTAGTCAAATAAGCATCATTCATAGGCAAACATACCTTGCTAGCTAAGTATTGCATGGAGCTAATTCCTGACAATATCCTAACACGACCAGGAAATTTTTCAGACATCCACTTGCCCAAACCGTAAATCAAGGGATCTCCTGAAACCAAGTAAACAATAGAAGCTTCTACGGGATATGTTGCTAATAAGGCTTCTAAGTCCTTCAGTTTTTTAGGAGCTATAACCCCTTTCTCCTTGAGCCTATCAGGAAGGACTTCTAAATGACGTTCACTCCCCAAAATATAGTCTGCCTGCTCACAACGCTCCAATTGACCAACCAGACAATAGGCTGGATTTCCTGGACCAATGCCAATCACATCTATCATGACCACTCCTCCTGAATTTCCACTAAGCTTTTGGTTGAAGCTAGGTAGCCATCTTCCGTACCAAATAAGACTACATCAATGGTCACCGCAGGTTGACGGTACTTGAGCAACCGCTCTGTCTTAGCCTTAATCTTGTCTGCTAAAATCTGATAAATACCTTCATATCCATATTCTTTGATAATGGTCGCTGCTGCATCTGTTGTCAAACAAGCATTGACCTTCTGCAGCATTTCCAAGGGAGCTCCCATGAGGGCCAAATTAGCTATTAAGGTATCAATACGTCCATCAGAATCCTTACTATGCGTAGACATAGTGCCCGATGCCACCTTAACCAATTTGCCCATATGACCTACCATCAGTACCTTTGTAAAGCCAATTCTCTGAACTTCTTTGAGAACGTGCCCCACAAAATTGCTCATATTGACAATTTGCTCTTTGGGTAGGCCTAACCCCTCCATACCGAAGGCTTCACCGTATTTCCCAGGAGAAAGTACAACCGAACGATAGCCCTTGTTATAGAGCATGGACAGCTCGACTGTAATAGCTGCCTTCCAGCTATCCTCAGACATGGGGTTGACAATCCCCGTGGTACCTAAAATGGAAATACCTCCCAGAATGCCTAGTCGCGAATTATAAGTCGCCTTGGCAACTTCCTCACCTCCAGGAACAAATATCAAGACCTTAGCCCCGCAATCTGGACCTATCAAGTCACGAACATGCTCCTCAATCATCCTTCGCGGGGTTGGGTTTATCGCTGCCATACCGACTGCATTGGCCAAACCAACCTCTGTAACTCTGCCAACACCTTCACCTCCATCAATTTCAATTTCTGTCTGATGAGGCAATAAGGTAACTGTTGAGAAAATCAAGAGTCCATGGGTTGCATCGGCATCATCGCCTCCATCTTTTTGAATAGCCGCCGTAGCTGTTTGTTCACCAAAGGAAGGCTTGTGAACATCCATAGTAACTTGGACACCTGAAGCTGTTTTTACAGTAACTTTCTCCTCGATTTCCTGTTGTAAAATCATGTTCAAGGCTGCGACTGTTGCTGCTGTTGCACAGGTCCCAGTCGTAAAGCCTCTTTTTAATTTTTTTCCATCAACATATACATATTCGTCCATATTACTTACCTTGACAAAAACTATTTCCTGAAAGCGAGAAGAGTTGCCCTTCTCTATCCTCAGATTTTAGCTGATAAAGAATAGCATTTACGATTGCTGCTGCAATGGTACTGCCACCCTTTCTACCAAGTGCTGCTATAGCCGGCAAGGAACTTTCATGGAGTTGCAATTTTGACTCTGCAGCTCCAACAAATCCAACTGGAACACCGATGACTGGAACAGACTCCATTTGACCTGCCTCGACCATTTCCAAGACCTTAAATATAGACGTTGGAGCATTCCCAAAAACAAAGAGTTTCGGCCCTTCAACTTTTGCCGCGTGCTCTACTGCAGCCATTGATCGCGTAATTCCCTTTTCCTTGGCTTCTTTAAAAATCTCTGGTTCATTCACCAAGCAACGATAAGCGACACCAAGCCTATCCAATAATTTTTTATTGAAACCTCCCAAAACCATAGTCGTATCAGTGAAAATGGTTCCCTTATTTTTCAAGACCTTCACTATTTCCTCAATGGCATGATTGGAAAACTGTATATTATACAGGTAATCAAAATCAGCACTGGTAAAGACAACTCGCTTTAAAACTGCCTCCTGGTAAGGGTCTGTGAACACAACCCCAGAGTGTTGCTTAGTGATGATTTCCTGAATTTTTTGGTAACTTGCTGCTTCAATTTTATGGGCATCTGTTATATAGACCATAGTCATCTCCTATTTACTTGTCGGTGTTGAGTAACGAATATAATCACCAGTCAAGACTTCTTTTAACTGGTAGATGATGGCATTTATTATAGCCACCACAATGGTACTACCACCCTTTCGACCAAGGGTCGCAATGGCAGGAAGAGGTGACGCAAGCAAGTCTGACTTAGATTCCTCAACATTGATAAAGCCAACTGGAACACCAATAACAGCATCAACTTCCATCTGCCCTGCCTCAACCAATTCTAATAAGTAGGATAGGGCTGTTGGAGCACCGCCAAAGGCAAAAACTTTTTGACCTGGAATTTTTGCTGCCACTTCAACAGCAGCCATGGCCCGTGTGATACCTTTTTCTTTAGCCAGTAGAGCAACATCTTCATCGTTGATCAAGCAGGTATAATTCACCCCCATTTGATCTAAAACGCGTTTGTTTATCCCATTAAGTGAAATACTGGAATCCAGCACCAAGGTCCCCTTGTTTTTCAATACTTCTACAATCTTTTGATTGACATCATGAGTAAATTTTAAAGTATAGAGATAATCAAAATCGCCTGAAGTGTGAATTGCTCGCTTGATGATAGACTCCTCCATCTCCGTTTGAAAACGATAATCTGGATGCTCTTCATCAATTATGGATTGGATAATCTTAAAACTTGTTTCCTCAATAGAGGATGGATTTTGAATATAGGTCATGTAAGTCTCCTAAATAATCATAAGTAACAAATATACGGCACTAAATAGCAACAATGAAACGGTTGTACTCATATAGAGCATTTGAATCGTCGTTTGAATATCAGTAAACTCAACAGGACGAACCGCATCACCAATGGTCGGCTTGTCAACCCACTCACCATGGTAAATATGGGCGCCACCAAGTTGAATACCCAAGGCACCTGCCACTACAGCTTCTGAAAAGGCACTATTAGGGCTGGCGTGTTGGTAACGATCCCTAAAGCCGACTAGACATGCATTTTTACTATCCAATTCTAGAATATGACTAGCAATCATCAAGCAAATCCACGTGATCCTCGCAGGTATCAGGTTTGCTAGATCATCCAGCTTGGCTGACACAAAACCAATTTGCCGGTATTTTTCCGTCTTGTAACCAACCATAGAATCCAAGGTATTGACTGCCTTGTAGGCCATGGCCAAAACTGGACCACCAATAAACAAACATAGCAATGGTCCGATAACGCCGTCACTGGTATTTTCAGCCACTGTTTCAATGGTGGCCTTGCTGATTTCCTCCGCTGTCAGTTGACTAGTATCTCGCCCAACAATCATGCTGACCTGATAACGAGCCTCTTCGATAGTCCCCGTTTTCAAGGTTTTTAAGACCTTTAAGGCTTCCATGGCTAAACACCTTGTCGATAAAGTCGTATAGGCTAGATAGATCCAAATTCCCCAGTAAAGCACTGGTGAAAAACGTGCCGATAGAGAAAGTAAGAAATAGCTTACACCCACAGTCAGACCAACCGTAGTCAACCACAAGAAGAACCCGTAGACATATTTTCCTTTTGGACTATTAGGCTGACCTTTCAAAAATAGGCTAATAAAATTCCCAATTAGCTTGACTGGATGAGGCCAACTATATGGATCCCCCAGCAACCAATCCAACAGAACCGCCATGAATATAGCTAGTAAATACATAAGCTATCCCTCACAAATACTTTGAAGCCAATTTTCCAACAAAGCCTGATTTTGATAAAAATGAACATGCAGATAGCTAGCAAAGGTTTTACCAGTTTGATAGCCACCTGTCCAGCTAGAAACAACTTGGCCATCTCGAACTTTTTCTAGTTGCAAAACGGTCGGTTCATTAGTCTGAAATACAGAATGGTGAAACTCATGACCCCTGACAACCGTATCCTTTGGACCAAACAAGCTACTAACCTGAGTCTTAGCTTGACAATAACCAAAACTTTTTAGCCGGTCTGTCATAATACTGACACCATCAAATATCCCTACCATGTCATAAGAACCCTCTCCAGTCTGTAGTTCCTTGCCAAGATACATCAGGCCACCACATTCTGCATAAATAGGTTTATCTTCTTGATGGGCTTGCTGAACAGATTGGCGGAAGGAAACATTTTCCATCAATTCTTTTGCATAGACCTCTGGAAAGCCTCCTCCAAAATAGTAAGCATCTGCTTCAGGTAATTCTTTGTCATTAAGGGGACTAAAGGGAATCAAGTCCACCCCATATTCCCTTAATAAATCCAGATTATCCTCATAGTAGAAATGAAAGGCATCATCAAGAGCATAGCCAATTTTTAGAGGGAATTGTTTTGGAATGCTGAATGGATTTGACGGTTCTTCACCTGCTATATCTACCTTCTCAAGCAAGCGATCTAAGTCAATATGGTCTTGAGCCAATTGACCTAAGATAGAAAAATGTTTCTCCAAGTTTTCCATTTCAACATCTGGAACTAGCCCCAAATGGCGTGAGGGCAATTCTACCTGAATATTTTTAGGAAAGTAGCCTAAAACTTCCACATCCGTATAGCGTTCAATAGCGCCTTTTATCAATTCATAATGAGTTTGTGAAGCAACTCGATTGACAATCACTCCAGCAATTGTCAAATCCTGATCAAAAGTTGAGAAACCATGAACCATAGCCGCTGCCGATGTTGAAGTTGCTTTCCCATCGATAATCAAGACAACAGGGATATCTAATTTCTTAGCAATCGCAGCCGATGATGCACAGTCTTTATCCGTACCAAGTCCATCAAATAGACCCATTACCCCTTCAACAAGGGCAATGTCAGCATCTTTATGCCACTTTCTAAACGACCAGTCCAAGGCAGCCTTATCAGGAATCATAAAGCTGTCTAAGTTCCGAGAAACTCTCTTCGTTATTCGACTATGATAAGCGGTATCAATATAGTCTGGACCGACCTTGTAAGGTTGTACACGTAAGCCTTTCTCAGTCAAGGCTTTTAAAATACCTAGAGTGACAGTTGTTTTTCCAACCCCACTAGAAACACCTGCTAACATAAATTGTTTCATGTATTGCCACCTTTTTAAAACATAAAAAGGCCACAAAAAATATCACTATTTTTTGTAGCCCCGTTGCTCACTTCAATTGATTTAACACGCCGTTGTGTCAAATGATTTTCTTATAAAATCATTCTACACTTTATAGAGCATTATGTCAATATGTAAATTAAAACGGTTTCAAAAATGCTCTTATCTTCCTTCTTCCCTAGCCTTAGCCCAACGCTCCACATCAGCTTTTGTTATATTATGAAAGACTTTTGCACCTCTTTCATAAGCAATATCTGGCTGCTGGTGGGTAAAATTGATCACACGCGCCAAGGCAAAGAAATAGTCCGAAAGACGGTTTACAAATACCAAGACATCCTTATTGATTTCCGTTGTCCACATAGTGCCTACAATATGGCGCTCCGCACGTCTAGCAATAGTGCGTGCTATGTGGATCATAGCGGCAATTTCATGTCCTCCTGGTAAGATAAAAACTTCGAGCGCTGGTGGGATATCCGCATAGGTATCAATGCGCTCCTCAATCCAATCAACCATGGTTTTGTCAACCTTATAAGGATAAACACCGTGAGGCGTAGATAAATCCGAACCACAGTCAAAAAGGTAATGCTGGAGTTGCAACAATTCATCCTTTAAGGCATCTGCTGGGTCCATTTTAGTAACGATATAACCAATCCAAGAATTTAATTCATCAATGGTACCATAGGCATTAACACGCTCCGCATCTTTTGCGACACTCTGACCACCAACCAGTTTGGTCAAGCCTTTGTCACCTGTTTTTGTATATAACTGCATTTGTATTCTCACTTTCTATTTTGATTGACGAATGTCGATGTAATCATCCCTACTCAATTTTCCCTCAGAAAATGTAGGCATTTCTTCAATAGTATAAACTGCATTGCTCATTAAGAAGAAGGCTAGAGGACAACCCGATCCCTCACCCAATCTCATATCCATCAAGAGCATGGGATCTAGTCCCAAGTGCTCACAAACCAACCGATAGGCAGGCTCTGTGGAAAGGTGGGAAGCAAAGCAGTAATCTAAAACATGACTATTTAATTTACTGGCAATCAGCAAGCCTGTAATGGAGATTAGACCATCCACTACACAGGGAAGTTGATGATGAGCACAGGCCAAGTAAGTCCCTACCATACCCAGCATATCTAATCCACCAACTTTTGCAGCGATGTCCAGAACATCCTTGTAGGGAGCATGGCGAGCAACCGCTGAAGCAATCACTTGTGTTTTATGGGATTTCATCCCTTCTGTCAAGCCAGCCCCGTAACCAGTCACTTGACTGGCTTCAAGATTTAAAATAGCACTGATTACTGCTGCCGAGGTTGTCGTATTGCCAATTCCCATCTCTCCTGTACCAAAAAGTTTATAGCCTTTCTGAATACAGGATAGGGTTTCCCTGTAGCCAACCATTATGGCTTCAACAGCTTGCTCTCTAGTCAAGGCTGGTTCCCTGAGAATATTCCCCGTCCCTCTCCTGACCTTACAAGCTTGGTTGGTATGAACATCTTTCATGCACCCTATATCAACTACCCTGACATCTGAGCCTACATGCCTTGAAATGGCGCATAAACCTGTTTTTCCCTCTAACATATTGCGAGCAACGATAAAGGTCGTTTCCTGTGGATTGGCAGAAATACCTTCGGCAACGACACCATTATCAGCCACATAAACCATTACAATCTGTTTAGATATGTCTATAGCTCCTTGAAACATAGCATACAAACGGGCATATATTGTTTCCATTTTACCCAGAGCACCTAAGGGCTTGCCTAATTGATCACAAATCTTCTTCCCCTTCTCAATTGCATGTTTATCTAGAGGCTTGATCTCCCTCAATATCTCATGTAAGTCTACCACCTCAACCTCCTTTCACCCTTTTAACACCTTCGAAACAAATCCTTGAAAGATAGCGTTGGTCATAATACTTACCAATTTCTCCCTTAGAAAAATTTGCTTCGATAACTGATATCAATGGTAATTGACTTTTAGTCATCAATATTCCCACTACCGTTCCGCTGTGAGCGACATTAACTCCAAGTAACCCTATTTGATTCACTAGGGTTATTATGTCCGCCAAATAAGGCTTTGGTAGCCGAGTGTTGTTTAATAAGGCACTTGCTGTCGCAATCTGACCCAAAAGAAGTTCATTTTTTGACTGACATGCCTGCTGAAACATTTCCAATAACCCTTCTGATGCTTGGACTGGATAAGTAGGACATTCGGTCATTCTAGCTAGCTCAACTGTCCACTCAGTCTTTCTCGGTTCTAGAATATAGACATAAAGTTCTGGTTTCCAATATGTCTGAAACACTATCTGACCGCTCAAGGGATTGATGACCGTCCAGTCAGCAAAGGCAATCGAATCTGTTGGCTCAATCTGACAACAGAACTTGGTCACTTCTTCGGCAGTCAAATGCCTATTTTGAACATAGGCTAAGGCTTGTAGGCTTGCCAGCATATCTGCCGTGCTACTGGACATTCCTTTACCGATTGGAAGACTGGACTTCTTTTCTAGCTTCCATCCATCCTCTATCGGATCAAGATAATCCAAGACCTTGACAACCTTTTCTCCTATTGCAAATTCCGTTTCTTCCTCCTCTCTGATAAGCCTTGCATAGGACTTGCGATTGATACCGTAGGTCAGCAAAAATTCTTGACCATCCTTAACACCCTGAAACAATTCCCCACATGAACCTGGACAGGAAAACCATTTGTTCCTAGACATGACCATCACACTTTCCTAACACAGATCTAAAAGCCTCAATCAAACGACAATTTTCCTCTCTTGACCGAATGGCTACTCGATAATGGTTGTCATCTAGATGGTGGTAATTATGGCAGGAACGAATAAATATTTTTTCTTGTATTAAAAGCTCTCTCAGACTTTCATTTCCCTCGTATCCAAAGAAAATGTAATTGACAGTCGGTGGCAAGACTTGCAAATCGGGCAAAGCAGTCAATTCTTTATAAAGGAATTCCTGCTCACTCTTGAGCCACTCTTCTGTAGCATGGTGATAATCACTATCCTTGAGAATAACTGGCACCAAAGCATCTGCCAAAGCATTGATGGTCCAAGGTGGTCGCATTTCATCAATAGCAGTAATCAATTCTGTATTACTAGATAAGGCATAGCCCAACCTCAAGCCAGGAATAGCATAAAATTTTGTCAAAGACCGAACAACAATGACATTTTGATAATCCTTCAAATGAGCCACCATGGAATAGGCATCATTGTCTAAAACAAAGTCCATAAAGGCTTCGTCAAGGACCAAATAAGCTCCTTTTTGCCTTAGAAATTCAGCTACCAGTAATAATGTAGCCGTTGGTACCAAGGTCCCTGTTGGGTTATTTGGATTACAAATCAATACCAAATCTCCAGATGATAGTTTTTCCAAGTTAGGTAAGATGGATTCAAATGTCCAACTGTAATGAGGTCCTTCTAATACATGATATATAATATCTGAACCAACCTGCTTAAATGCTTTTTCATACTCCATAAATGTCGGACTTAAGAGCAGTATCTTCTTTGGCTTCACATACCTAGCCAATTCATAAAAGATTTCTACTGCACCGTTTGATAGAAGGATTTGCTGGGTCGGACAAGAATGGTATTCAGCCAAGGCTGCCTTGGACTGTGAGTAGGTCACATCAGGGTAGTGAACTAAGCTATCTAAAGTTTCTATTATCTTTGATTTTACTTTTTCTGAAAGACCTAATGGATTGATATTGGCAGAAAAATCTAAGCAATCCTCTGGGCGAAAACCAAAATCAGAGGCAAGCTGATTCATGTTTCCTCCATGTTCTACCTTCATCCCATCACCTCAACTTTCCTTTGTCAAATAGTTTTGAATCGCTTCAATACCTGTATTATCCTCTAAAGATACCTCAAAGATTTCCTTGGCACCTGCTGCACGTAATTGTGCTCTAGCTTTCTCAAGGCCGCTAGGGTCTGTTACTAAATCAACCTTGGTGATAATGCCAATCACTGGTTTATTAAATAAAGATGAAAACCCCTGAGGAAATGTTTGCATAGTAGCGGTTGCTGAAGCTAGTAAGCCTATCACTTCCGCCTCCGCAGCTGTTACAGATAAAGCATTGTAGTATCGCCTATGTTGTAAAAATTCACCAGGTGTATCAATGATAGAATCATAAAATTGGATAGCTTGTGTTTTAAAATAGGTGATATCAAGCCCCTTCAAACGTTGTGTCAGTGTCGTTTTCCCAACACCTACTGGACCTACAAACATAATTTTTTTTGATTCAAGTCCCATACAATCATCCTCTCAAGCTATTTGTCAAAGGAGAAATTCAATTTCCTAAAATACTATTAGAAATAAAAAGGCAAAGTTAGCCCGTTGTTCCAAAACTTCCGCTTCATTGCGAACAACAGGCCCCTTTGCCTTTTATATATTAACAAGTATAGTATATACTATATTCAAGTCTTCGTCAACTCAAAAAATCAAGTAACCCTACCTAAAATTCCTATCCCACTCCCCATCGCTTCCTTTTCGGGTGTAAAAGAACTCAGACAATTCAGGATTGTCCATAACCTTCAGGATTTCTAACAAGTCATAGGCCAAATTCATCTGAGGAAGGGCCGATTTCTTGACCCACCGCACTTCCCCCTCTTCCGTTGAATGAAGAGTGCCAGTGAACTCCGTTGCCTTATAGAGAAAAACTAGATAGCGATGGCCTTCCTTGTCAGGCCAATGTTTGACACCAACCAAGCGAGCATTTGTAATGGTCAAACCGGTTTCTTCTTCAACTTCGCGAACAACAGAGTCATGGAAATTTTCACCTTCTTCAATATGACCACCTGGAAAAGCAACACCAGACCAACGATAACGCTTGGGATCTCGAATCTGTACAACGACCTTCCCTTCCTTATCTTCGATTAGACACATGTTGGTCAAAGTGACCATTTCTTTTCTAGCCATTTTTTCTCTCTTTCTGTTTAAAAATCATTCTATATTCTGTACGTTCTGCGCCTAAATTGACCGTTTTTTTGACACCATCAAATCGGAAGCCCACTTTTTCATAGAAGGCAATGGCACGCGCATTCCCCTCCAATACCCAGAGAGTAACAGTTTCGTAGCTCTGCAATTTTTCCAAAGCTGCCTGCATGAGCTGGTAGCCTATCTTCTGATCATAATAGTCCGCCAAGACATAGAGGGCATAGAGCTCCCCTTCCCCTTGCAAATCCTCCTGACTAGACGAGCCGTAACAGGCAAAGCCAACCACCTTATCATCCATCACAGCTATCAAGATATTCTGAGGATACCGAACTGCCCAGTCTTGACAGCGTTCTAAGGTGTAAGTATTCTTTAAAAATTCCTGAGGTAACAAGTCAGCATAGGCCTCCTGCCACGATTTCCAATGAACATAGGCCTTGCCTAGTATTTCACTTTTCGTTTCCAGTGGTTTAATCATCATCTAAAGGACCTCCGAATTTTTTCCTCTAGTATACATTAAAAAACAAGTTGGCACAAGACCCAATGTCATTAAGTTAACTAACCTATCACGTTTTGTGGTGGGTTAGTTAACTTAATGACATTGCCGTCAACTCTTTCTTACCTTTTTTATCAAATCTAACAGCTAATAACAGGAGAGACACTCCACCCACCACCAATAGTCCGGTTTCTACAGAGCCAGTATTTGGCAAAACTTGAGACGTGCTTGTCGATGGAGTAGATGCTGTGCCAGTAGCTGGACGATAGATCAGGTAATAATTTGCATCCGTTTCCTGAGCTAAGCCAGGCAAGTCACGAATAATCAACTCCTTTTCTGCATCTGTCAATTCTTGCTCTGTCACATAGGAATAATTGATAGACTGAGCACTAGCTGACGGTGCTGCTGCGACCGATGACGCAAAAAACAAACTTGCTACAGCTGCCGAGACAAGTCCAATTGACAGTTTCCGAAAACCGAACCGCTGTCGTTTTTCACCAAAAATATTTTTCATAAAAACTTCCCTATTCCCTAAATAGTATAGAAACCATTATAACCTTTTATAGGGACGAGGCTGGGCAAAAAGTCCAAAGCCACTTCTCAGAGTTCGTATCAACATCTCAGCGCAGTGGTTGATTGGCTTAAACAGTCTGGGGGACTGTTTAAGGTTGGAGATAGGATTTGCAAAGCAAATCTCAGCAGTTCGTGTTTCACACTCCAAATCTGACCTAATCAACTGTTCGGGGGTGGGAGTGAAACAGTCTGGGGATAGACTGTTTTAGCTCAACAACTTAAAACGAAAAATTGTTGGCGAACTCTTTTTGACTAGTTGAGTTCTTTCCCACTCCCAAGTCCACAAGTAAAAATTTTAAGTATTATAAAAGGTGGCAGGTCAATTTCTACCTGCCGCCTCTTGTAATTTCATTCTACTTAAATCACTGAACCTAGTAACTCTTACTACAGATTCTTCAACTCAATGACCATATCACGAATATGGGCTGCCAGTTCAAAGTCAAGCACTTCTGCGGCTTCCTGCATTTGACCTTCCAGTTTCTTGATCATAGCCTTGCGTTCATCTTTGTTGAGGGCGTTGAAGTCCACTACTTCTTCCTTGTCCTGAGTGACAGCCTTGGTCACGCTAATCAGGTCACGGATTTCCTTTTTAATAGTTTGTGGAATGATGCCATGTTCTTCATTATAAGCCATCTGGATTTGACGACGGCGGGCTGTTTCTTCCATAGCCTTGCGCATAGACTCAGTAACCTTGTCCGCATACATAATCACATGACCCTCAGAGTTACGAGCTGCCCGACCGATTGTCTGGATGAGCCCCCGTTCATTACGGAGGAAACCTTCCTTATCCGCGTCCAAGATAGCGACCAGACTAACTTCTGGCACGTCAATCCCTTCACGCAAGAGGTTAATCCCTATCAGAACATCAAAGACACCTAAGCGCAAATCGCGAATAATCTCCGTACGCTCCAAGGTCTTGATGTCCGAGTGCATATACTTGACCTTGACGCCCATTTCTTTCAGATAGTCAGTCAAGTCCTCTGCCATTTTCTTGGTCAGGGTAGTGATAAAGGTTCGCTCGCCTTTTTCAACACGGGCATTGATTTCGCCCAAGAGGTCATCCATTTGCCCCATAGTTGGACGGACTTCCACCTCAGGATCCAGAAGCCCGGTCGGCCGAATAATCTGCTCGACAACGGTCTCCGTCTGCTCCATTTCATAGTCACCCGGCGTCGCAGATACATAGACAATCTGGTGGACATGGCTCTCAAATTCTTCCCTGCGCAGCGGACGATTGTCCAGTGCACTCGGGAGACGGAAACCATAGTTGACCAACATCTCCTTGCGTGAGCGGTCACCATTGTACATCCCCTTAATCTGCCCCATGGTCATGTGGCTCTCGTCAATCATAATCAGGTAGTCTTCAGGGAAAAAGTCCAGCAGAGTATAAGGAGGCTCGCCCTCGCTTCGCCCGTCCATGTGACGAGAATAGTTCTCGACTCCGTTGGTGTAGCCCATTTCCCGAAGCATTTCGATGTCATAGTCGGTTCGTTGTTTCAATCGCTGAGCTTCTAAGAGTTTTCCTTCTGCCTCAAAGACCTTGAGCTGCTCTTCCAGTTCCGCCTGAATCTTGGCAATAGCCGTTTCCATATGGTCATCGTTGGTCACGAAGTGGGTGGCAGGGAAAATCGCCAAGTGGTCCACATCGCCCAAAACCTTGCCTGTCAGGCTTTCAATCTCACGAATGCGGTCGATTTCATCCCCGAAAAACTCCACACGGAAGGCGTGTTCATCTCGAGAAGCCGGGAAAATCTCCACCACATCACCACGTACACGGAACCGTCCCCGTTGGAAATCGATGTCGTTGCGCTCAAACTGGATATCTACCAAGGCATTAAGCAACTGGTCACGAGAAATCTCCTGACCTGGTCGCAAACTGACCACGCTATCAGCATATTCCTTGGGCGATCCCAAACCGTAGATACAAGAAACGGAGGCCACGACGATGACATCGTTGCGTTCTAGCAGAGCTGAGGTAGCTGAGTGACGGAGTTTGTCAATCTCATCATTGACTGAGCTATCCTTCTCTATATAGGTGTCGCTGGATGGGACATAGGCTTCGGGCTGATAGTAATCGTAGTATGACACGAAGTATTCTACCGCATTTTCTGGGAAGAACTCCTTAAACTCACTATAAAGCTGACCAGCCAAGGTCTTGTTGTGGGCGATGACCAGAGTGGGCTTGTTGACGCGGGCGATGACCTGACTCATAGTGTAGGTCTTACCAGTTCCTGTTGCCCCCATGAGAATCTGGGCTTTTTCTCCCCCCTCGATATTATCGACCAAGGTTTCAATGGCTTGGGGCTGGTCACCAGACGGTGCATATTTTGACACAAGTTTAAATTGGTTTTCAGTATTTCGATTAATCATACTTCTATTTTATCATAAGTTCGACCAATGGAGAAACATTCTAAACCATTCACAACTATGTCCAAAATATTAAATTTTCTCACATTTTAATGACTTTGTATGTCAGAAATTCTAACATTATAAAAACCTCGATTTTGCATTAATTTTCAGAATATGATATACTAAGACAGTTATTTTATAATAGAAGGAGTATGGAAATGAAGAAAAAATTACTCATATTATTGGCAAGCATTCTGCCAGTATTCTTTATTTTTACTGGCGTTAAAGCTGACGAAACTATTGATATCGTATTTGACAATGCTTACGCCCCATTCGAGTTTAAAGACTCAGATCAAATTTATAAAGGGTTAGATGTTGACATCATCAACGAAGTAGCCAAGCGATCAGGTTGGACCATGAATCAAAGCTTCCCAGGATTTGATGCAGCTGTCAACGCTGTTCAGTCAGGTTCTGCCGATGCTTTGATGGCTGGTACAACCATTACGGAGGCTCGTAAAAAAGTCTTTACTTTCTCAGACCCTTACTTCGACACCAAAATCGTTATCGCTACCACAAAAGCAAATACCATCTCTTCATATAAGGACCTTAAAGGCAAGACTGTCGGTGTCAAAAACGGTACCGCAGCCCAAAACTTCCTAGAAGAAAACAAAGACAAGTACGGATACAACGTAAAAACTTTTGATACTGGCGATCTGATGTACAACAGTCTTTCAACTGGTGCTGTTGATGCAGTTATGGATGACGAAGCGGTTATTCAATACGCTATCCAACAAGGTCAAGACCTTAGCATTGATATCGAAGGCGAAGCAATCGGTTCATTTGGTTTCTCAGTTAAAAAAGGTAGCCAATACGAGTACCTTGTAGAAGATTTCAACAAAGCTCTTGCTGCTATGAAAGAAGACGGTACTTATGAAAAAATCATGAATACATGGTTGGGTTCATCTACTGCTTCTGCTGAAACTACTGATTACTCTTCTCGCCTAACATTGACTGGTGATGCCAATACCAAGGCAACACCTGTAAAATCAAGCTATACAATCGTTGCAGATTCATCATTTGCTCCATTTGAGTATCAAGATGAAAATGCCGACTATGTCGGAATTGACATGGAATTGATTAAAGCCATTGCTGAACAACAAGGCTTTACCATTACCATTCAAAACCCAGGTTTCGATGCTGCCTTGAATGCTGTTCAAGCTGGACAAGCCGATGCAGTTATCGCTGGTATGTCCATCACAGATGCTCGTAAGGAAATCTTTGATTTCTCTGACGCTTATTACACTTCAAACATCTTGCTTGCTGTTAAAAATGGTAGCGACATTACCTCTTATGAAAATTTAAGTGGTAAAACAGTTGGTGCTAAGAATGGTACTGCATCTTATACATTCTTGGAAGAAAACAAGGATAAGTACGGTTACACCCTAAAAGCTTTCGATGAAGCTTCAGGAATGTATGACAGCTTGAACTCAGGTTCTATTGATGCCCTCATGGATGACGAAGCTGTTCTTCTCTACGCTATCCAACAAGGACGGGACTTCGCGACTCCAATCCCTGGTGAAAAATCTGGTGAGTACGGATTTGCTGTTAAAAAAGGTACTAACCCTGAATTGATTGAAATGTTCAACAATGGTATGGCTGCTCTTGTAGCATCAGGCAAGTACGATGAAATTTTAAACAAATATTTCAACACAACAGAAGAAACAAGTACAACCACTACAACAGTTGACGAGACAACAATTGTAGGTCTCTTGAAAAACAACTACGGCCAGTTGCTTTCAGGTCTTGGTATCACAATCGGACTTGCTCTTCTATCATTCGCTATTGCAATTGTCATCGGTATTATCTTTGGTATGTTTGCAGTTAGCCCAGTTAAAGCACTCCGTGTAACAGCTTCTGTCTTTGTAGATGTTGTTCGTGGTATTCCACTCATGATTGTTGCCGCATTCATCTTCTGGGGCATTCCAAACTTGATTGAATCTATCACAGGTCAACAATCTCCAATCAATGACTTTGTCGCTGGTACCATTGCCCTATCCCTCAACTCTGGTGCCTATATTGCTGAGATTGTCCGCGGTGGTATCCAAGCCGTTCCTGCTGGTCAAATGGAGGCGTCACGGAGTTTGGGTATTTCCTATGGAACAACCATGCGTAAGATTATCCTACCTCAAGCTGGTAAAATTATGTTGCCTAACTTTATCAACCAGTTTGTTATTACTCTGAAAGATACTACTATCATCTCAGCTATCGGTTTAGTAGAACTCTTCCAAGCTGGTAAAATCATCATTGCCCGTAACTATCAATCATTCCGTATGTATGCAATCCTTGCCATCATCTACTTGGTAGTTATCACACTCTTGACTCGCTTGGCTCGTAATCTTGAAAAAGGAGGCAAATAATGGCTCAATTGAAAATTAGTGTCCATGACTTGCATAAGTACTATGGAAAAAACGAAGTCCTCAAAGGCATTACTGCCAAATTCTATGAAGGCGATGTTGTTTGTATCATCGGTCCTTCTGGTTCAGGTAAATCAACATTTCTACGGACAATGAACTTACTTGAAACCATTACGAGTGGACAAGTAACTGTTGACGGATATGACTTGACAGATCCTAAGACCGATGTGGATGCATTCCGCTCCAATGTCGGAATGGTATTCCAACACTTTAACCTCTTCCCGCACATGTCTGTACTTGACAACATCACTTTTGCGCCAATCGAACACAAATTGATGGATAAGGCAGAAGCTGAAAAAGTCGGTATGGAATTGTTGGAAAAAGTTGGTTTGGCTGATAAACGCGATGCTATGCCAGATAGCCTATCAGGTGGTCAAAAACAACGTGTTGCTATCGCTCGTGCCTTGGCTATGAACCCAGACATCATGCTCTTTGACGAACCAACTTCTGCCCTTGACCCTGAAATGGTTGGCGATGTACTCAACGTTATGAAGGACTTGGCTGAGCAAGGTATGACCATGTTAATCGTCACACACGAAATGGGCTTCGCCCGCAAGGTTGCTAATCGTGTTATCTTTACTGATGGCGGTCAATTCCTTGAAGATGGGACTCCAGAGCAAATCTTTGACAACCCACAGCACCCACGTCTTAAAGACTTCCTTGATAAGGTCTTGAACGTCTAAGCAAAACGAAAAGCCTTTGACTAATAGTCAAGGCTTTTTGAGTTGCTTCAAATAATCATTTGCATCTTTTCTGGAGGTAAATATAAAAATATTCTTGTCCTTATATATGGATAGCATATTGAAAATATTGGGGCGGACCTGCGTTCGAAAATTCTTTACAAACTCTAATAATTCTTCATCGACAGTCATCGAAACCCACGGTATATCCACTCTCGGTTTGCCAACACGACTGTATAGACCTTCCACGCACACTTCTTCTGGGTAATCTAAAAATAGTATCGTATCACAAGCCGCCATTCGAAGTTTTTAAGTCCCCCTATAAGACCATCAATAATCCACTCTTCTTACCTTAATACTTCCTCTTGACGAGCTTGAAAAACTTCTCTAGCAACTATTGTCTTGTCCGGTAACCAGTTTAACTGATCCAAATGATAGAGGGGAAATCCTGTAATTTCTTTCAATTTCAGTGAAAATATCGATTTTCCAGCACCAGGGCAACCAATAATCATTACTTTCTTCATACTGTTAACCTATAGGACCAACCTTTCTTTGTCTTTTCAACAGCTTCAAAG
The DNA here is from genome assembly GCA_000440235.1 of Streptococcus suis 10581. Classification (GTDB taxonomy): domain Bacteria; phylum Bacillota; class Bacilli; order Lactobacillales; family Streptococcaceae; genus Streptococcus; species Streptococcus suis_F. Next base: position 89,045 of record ALKQ01000093.1, read on the forward strand.
CCACATTTCTCAAATAGTTTACGTGAGCCCGTATTCCAGTCATATATTTCTTCTACAAGTATTTCCTCAAGCCCCACTTCTCTTGCACGTTCAATCATTCGCTGTAATACCTTGGTTCCAATTCCTTTGTTCCAATACCGCTTGTCTCCAATAGCAATAGCAAAATCATCTGCAAACAGCGTCACATCACCTATTGGTAGAAACTGCCCGTCTTCAAGAATTTCAATAAAATAGCATTCCCCATTTTTCGATAAATAGTCATACATCCGATTGAGCAAATCATGACTATAGCGTTCTTTATCGCCATCAACAAGCCAGACCAATTCCAAATCTTGGTGCCAATCGAATGCAAAATCATGTTGTCCATCATACCGACGAAGACGGACCTGTTTGTCTATTTCTAAAATATCTGCTTGCTCAATTCCAGTGATTGCCATTTCGGATCCTCTCTTATTTACAATAAGTTCATTTTAACATACATCTCTATCAATATCAATAAATGTTATAGCATGCTAATTGACAAGATTTTATCAAAATGCTATACTAAAGCAAATAAAGCAAGCGAGGTAAGGAGAAATGTACAATAACAAGTAAACTCAATTTAAGTTCTATACTTATTTAGTAGTTTTCTTGCGTCCATTTTTCTGTTCCCTCTATTCCTTGAATAGGGTCTTTTTGAGCAGATTTCGACACACTACTAAATAGGTAGTGTGTTTTTTCTAGTAAAGGAGGCCCTATGCTACTAACCACTCAACACCTAACTCTCGACCATCAAAAAGATTTAAGAACCTTGGTTCACGACCTAAACCTCATTGTCAACCCTGGCGATAAAATAGCTATCATCGGCGAAGAAGGAAATGGAAAATCCAGTCTATTACTCACCTTGATGGATGCAACTCTTGTCACAGATTACCTACTCCTATCCGGCAATATTCAACGACATTTTCATTCGCCTGTCTATATTCCCCAAAGTCTTCCACTGGAAATAGCAGAGCTGACCTTAAACGACTACATCTTCGGAGATATAGAAAAGGACATTGATTACGGTCTGCTCTACCTCTATGCTGACCAGCTTCAGTTTGACAGCGAACGATTTGCCAGTCAACAATTGATTGGAAGCCTGTCAGGTGGCGAAAAATTAAAAATTCAGTTAATAAAATCTCTAGCAACTCCATCTGATATTATTTTTCTGGATGAGCCGTCCAATGACTTGGATTTAGATACCTTACTTTGGCTTGAAAACTATATCATTACTAGCCCTAACACCATTCTATTTGTTTCCCACGATGAAGACTTTCTTAGCAGAACAGCTACAAAAATCATTCACCTAGAATCTGTTAAGAAGAAAACACTTGCTCAAACTAAAATTGAAGAATTGGACTATCAGGATTACGCATTGAGACGCCACCAAGCTTATCAGAAGCAGGTCCAACAGGCTCGGAATGACCAAAAAGAATTTGACAAAGCCATGAATAAGCACCTACGTCAAAAATCACAGGTTCGTCATACCTTGCTCAACACCCATGATGCCACACTAGGACGGCTCATAGCCAAGAAAATGAAGAATGTCTTATCACGTGAAAAACGCTATGAAAGAATGAAGGAAAATCTTACACAAGTTCCTTTTCATGAAGATGCCATTTCCCTCTTCTTCTCAGACATTTCACCACTACCAGCTAGAAAACAAGTGCTTCACTTAGAAAACTTCCAATTAAAGGTTGACGAGCGACTACTCGTTCAAAAAATCCATTTCAACTTAAATGGACAAGAGAAAATTGGCATCATTGGACAAAATGGAATTGGTAAATCCAGCTTTCTAAAGATCATCTATCAGAAACTTTGGCAACGAGCGGATATAAACTTGGGCTACATGCCCCAGCACTATACAGAAGTTCTTGATGAGTCTAACACTCCACTTGATTTTTTATTAGAAAATGGCAATCGTGAGCAGGAACAACTTATCTTAACACATCTAGCCAGTCTGCAGTTTACACGACAAGAAGTTCATCACAAGATCTGTGAACTTTCGGGGAGACAAAAAGCCAAGTTACTCTTGTTAAAAATGGTTCTTGAACAAGCCAATTTTCTTTTATTAGATGAACCCAGTCGAAACTTCTCTCCCACTTCTCAGCCATATATTCGTCAACTATTTGCCGATTATCCAGGTGGTTTGGTATGCGTATCACACGACAGACGCTTTTTGAAAGAAGTTTGCCAAAGAATCTACCGACTAACTGAGAGTGGACTGGAAGAACTAGAATAAATATAAAAAAGGAAATTGGCACACACGCCAAATTTCCTTTTATTTATTCATAAAGAATGAAGCCATGCTATTCGACTCACAACCTATAATTTATCAAGAGCAAATTGCAAATCTTCAATCAAATCATTGATATTTTCAAGACCAACAGATAGGCGGATTTGATTTGGTGTGACCCCAGCAGCAAGTAAATCTTCCGGAGCTAACTGGGCGTGCGTAGTTGTAGCTGGATGAACTACTAGTGATTTAGCATCGGCAACGTTTGCTAGATTAGAAAAGATTTCCAAACTATCAATAACCTTACGCGCTTCTTCTGCTCCGCCTTTTACTTGGAAAGAGAAAATAGAGCCAACTCCCTTAGGCAGGTATTTATCCGCCAAAGCCTTATAAGGACTATCTGGAAGTGATGGATAATTGACCGACTCAACATTAGGGTGATTGAGCAAGAAATCTACAATCTTTTCAGCATTAGATACATGACGCTCTACACGGAGAGACAAGGTTTCTAACCCTTGCAAAAGCAAGAAGGCGTTGAATGGAGAAAGGGCAGCACCTGTATCACGAAGTAATTGTACACGAACTGCTACAATAAATGCAGCTGCACCAATATCACGAGTATAACTAATGTTATGATAGCTTGGATCTTCTTCAACAAATTGCGGAAACTTACCAGATGCCGCCCAGTCAAACTTGCCGCTATCGACAATCACACCGCCAATGGTCGTACCATGCCCACCGATAAACTTGGTTGCTGAATGGACTACAATATCAACACCATGAGAAAATACATTAATCAAATATGGGGTTGCGAAGGTATTATCTGAAACAAGCGGGATGTGGTGGGTGTGTGCAATTTCTGCCAATTTTTCAAGATCAGGAATATTGATAACAGGATTTCCCAAGGTTTCAATAAATACCAGTTTTGTATTATCTTTAATCGCAGCTTCTACCGCTTCAAAATCATCGATATCTACAAAGCTTGTTGTAATACCATAGCGAGGAAGGGTTTCTTTGAATAGGTTAAAAGTCCCACCATAGAGTGTCGTTGCCGCCACAATGTGATCGCCAGCATGTGCCAACGCTAGAATAGTGTATGTGATGGCTGCCATTCCTGAAGAAGTGGCCAAGGCACCAATCCCACCTTCTAAAGCTGCTACACGATTTTCAAAAGTAGAGACCGTCGGATTCGTGATACGAGTATAGATATTCCCCGGTTTACGTAAAGCGAATAAATCTTCTGCTTCTTGAGCGTCTTCAAAAACATAGGAAGTGGTTTGATAGATGGGTACAGCACGTGATTTTGACGCGGGGTCAACTTCCTGCCCAGCATGGAGTTGAAGGGTTTCAAATGAAAATTCTCTAGTCATAAAGGTACTCCTTTGGTCTTTTTCTGTATTCTACCTCATTTTTACCATCTTGACTAATACTTAAACATTAGAGATATGTATAGTTAACAACTATAGCCACTAATCAGTTATCCTATAAGAAAAATTTTTCCATATTACATGGATACTAAACAAGCACTTAAATGACTAAAATGTCAGTCAGTAAAAGCGGAGAAATATACTTCAAAAATCGTGACTTTTCTTCTCGACATGCAATTAATGGACAAGCTACTGGAGGAAAAATGGTGCAAGCTTTTCCCTTCTTTACGAAGCTGACAAATCCCATTTCTTTGTCGTTTTGCGGTCATCATTTCGTAGTCAACGAAATCGATTCATCAAAGTAGGCCAATAGTTAAAGATTTTACTAAATTAGTGCATTTAGGTCTAGAAAGGCTAAATGACTAAATTTTAGAACAAGTTCTATTCCATTTTATCTGATGTTCGTTAGATATACTTCCACGAAAAAGAGGAAGCCGGGCAAACCATAATGGATCACTTGCCCAGCTTCCTTAACAGAAAACAGATATTATCCTAGAACAATTCTTTGTAATATGAGATTGTCTCATCTAATGTTGGCATGAATGGATTTCCTGGTGCACAAGCATCAATCAAGGCATTCTTAGAAAGATATTCAAAGTCAAAGTCTTCTTCTTTGATGTCCAACTCTGTTAATTTCTTCGGAATACCGACTTTGGCTGACAATTCTTCGATTTGTGCAATGGCATAGTCAGCACATTCTTCGTCTGACTTGCCTGCGATATCAAGACCTAAAGCTTTTGCAACATCGCGGAAAGCAGCTGGTACACGTTTGGCATTCTCACGTTCTATGATTGGCAAAATCATAGCACAGCAGACGCCGTGTGGCAGATCGTAAACAGCTCCCAACTGGTGAGCCATCGAGTGCACATAACCTAAACCAGCATTGTTAAAACTCATACCGCCAAGGAAAATAGCATGGACCATAGCCTCACGAGCTTCGATATCTTGTCCGTTTTCAACTGCTCGTGGTAGGTATTCTTTAATTAACTCAATGGCACCCATAGATAATTTTTTGGTTACACCGTATGCTCCAGGAGTTACCAAGGCTTCGATGGCATGAGTCAAGGCATCCATACCTGTTGCTGCAGTCAAAGCTGCAGGCTTGGACAACATAAGCTCAGGATCGTTGACTGACATAACAGCTAGACTGTTTTTATCCACCATAACCATTTTAACCTTGCGTTCTTCATCGGTGATAACGTAGTTAATGGTGATTTCGGCTGAAGTACCTGCAGTTGTATTGATTGCTACAACTGGCAGACCAAGTTTTTCTGACTTATGCAATCCTTCATAGTCTTGTGGTTTACCACCGTTTGTTGCCATGATAGAAATACAGCTTGCCGCATCCTGAGGAGAACCACCACCAACTGAGATGATGAAATCACAGTCATTTTCCTGCAAAACTGCTAGACCATCAAATACATTTTTACAAGTCGGGTTAGGATCAACCTTACTAAAGACTACGTAGTCAATACCTACTTCATCAAGTGGCTTGGTAACTTTAGGTAAAATATCACTTGTTCGGATAAAATCATCTGTTACAAGCAGAGCCTTTTTGTAGCCCAAATTCTTGACATAACTACCAATTTCGTTGACACAACCGCGACCAATCAAATTGACTGCTGGGACGTAAAATGTTGCCATAGACAAGCTCCTTTATTCATTTGAATTATTTTATATTATTATACTATATACAGCAAGATTTGTAAAGGTTTTGTGAAATTTTTAACGTAAAAAATTTCATCCTGCCCAAAACAATGATTCACCATCTACCTTACTGCTACTCCGCAACAATTCGTTTACTTGATGAATGGTTTAAAATTCAGTAAAATAATGTTTACGAGGAGGGAAAATGATGAATTTGCTCGAGTATATCGGTCCGATTCTCTTCATTACTGCAATCATTAGCTACAGTCTCTACCGGAAGTTTAAAGATAGCAAGGCCACTATTAACGTACCAAAATGTCCAAAATGTAAGTCAGAAAAACTTCAAAAATACCCTCCCAAAAAACGCGAATATTCTCCTCGAGATGCAATTATTGGTCAAGCAATTGGTGGAAGAAACGGCGCAATGTTTGCCCTTCTTTATGAAGCTGATAAAACTCATTACCATTGTCGATTTTGTGGACATAATTTTGCAATAAAAGAAAATCGTTTAATTAGAGAATCCTAAAATTATCAATTTAAACCTTGAACATCATTTTACCTTCAAAAAGCAAAAACAACTGATAAAATATTCTAGCAGATTTCAATTTGGAATTGTCTATAGGTCTGACAAACTCCCCCCATCCAACTGCTACGAATCAATGTCTAGAAAACACATTACCAAAGTTATTGTTATTCAGACCCTGGTCAAAAATCATAAAATAGAAAACAGCTTAGAATCAACGTTTCTGGAAACGTAATTCTATGCTGTTTTTTGAACAAATTTGTATTTGGAGAGAATATTTGCACATCCACAGTATGATAATATCGTCTCAATCTTTAAAAGATATGAATACCAATCTCAGTAAAATGAAATAAAAGGTTAACGAAGTATTCTAATAAAATAGTCCTTTATCAATTTAATGCAGTGGCACACAAAATAAAGATTAGTGATATCCTAGACTTATTGAATAAAAAGATATCGAAAATCAAACTTAACTAGCATACCCATTATTTTCTTCAAAGTTCTCCATCATTTCCTTCTGCATAAGTATAATTTCGGAACGAAACACATTAGCCAAAGTGGATTGATTGATGATTTGACAATTGATTCGCACAGATTTCAAGACTCTCTCAACTAGACTTTCGACTTCTGAACTGTTACGAATCCCCATATCCCATAGTTCTTGCAAGACTGATTTTTCATATCTTCTTTCATACTCAGACATCCCCTGCTTCGCCCAAAACAGTTGACCACTCTCATTCTCAAGCCAATTCCAAACCAGATCAGGATTTTTTACTAAAGGTTTCTCAATTTGACAAGATTGACAAAGAACCATTTTATTAGATAAAGAATAGGACAACGGCCAGATTTTATTGACAATTTGACAAGCAGATACAGCAAAAGAAGATTTACATCTCCAGCAACAACCACTCAAATTATCTTCGACGTCACAAATTCCCATGTCAACTAAAGTACTTGCCCAATATTCTTCAACCTCTTTGACTCCTGTTTTTTTAGCTACTAATCCAAACATTTTTATAATCTCCTTTAATAATCAATCAAATTTGAAAAGTCGATAGAATGCCAAATTTAAAATAAGCTCTAGAAAATAGTCCAAATAAATTTATTTTTTTCATTCGACTTGATCTTTATGCTTATATATTACCACCAATTTTTTATTTTGTCAAACATGTTAAACAAAATTTGCAAAAAATATTTTTTAATGGTATAATTGGTTAAACAGATAAGGAGACAACCATGATTTTAGGTGATATTTTAAAAGAATACCGAAGCAAGAATAAATTATCAATGGATAAATTCGCTGAATTATCTGGTTTAACAAAAGGTTATATTTCTATGTTGGAAAAGAACCAGCATCCCAAAACAAAAAAAGCTCTCCTGCCAACGATGGATACGCTAGAAAAAGTCGCTAAGGGCATGGCTATATCGGTTGGTGAGCTAATCGAGCAACTAGATTCCAATCAGGATATTGCTTTAACGATTACTCCTTCCCAGTTTAAACTCTTTCAACAGCCTATTCATCCAGAGGTTCAAACCTTGGACAATGAATTAAAAGGTGATTTCCATGCACAATGGTTAACTTTTGGTCAAGAACAGTTATCAGCTATGCAAACTGCCTCAGTTACTCCTTCTCCTTCTATTCTTCACTTGGATGACTATCGGGAGCGAATCGAATTACCTGTTCCTGGTAAGGTTTCTGCCGGTACAGGTTACTGGCAGGATACAGATATGAACAATCTTGTATCATTCTATAACGATGAGATTCCAGATAACCAATCTTATGATACAATCGCTCAGGTTGTGGGAGATTCTATGGCTCCGCATATCGAGGATGGAGACTATCTCTTCATTCGCCTAACTCCTCATATTCCTCTAAATACGATCGGAATTTTTTCAGTAAACGGAGAAAATTTTGTTAAGAAATTCAAAGGTGACTATTTGCAATCACTCAATTCTGACTATGATGATATCTATTTTAGCCCAGAAGACGATATTCGACCTATTGGTCAAGTTGTAGATATTTATAGTCCAGATTGATTTCTAAGCCTAGTTAATCACTAGTTATATTGGCTACATTCATCCATCTAGTTTTGGAAAGTCTGTTCGTATAGCTGGCGTTTTTTCCTACTGAAAACCAACTGAAAAGCACAGTAAAAGGAGGCTATGACAGCCTCCCTTTTATATGTCAAATTGGAAAAGTCCATTACCAGATAGTTATTTGACAACAAGTTAATGATTAAATAATTATTCTGCTACCCTTATGTCTTTGATTGTCCTCTTACTATTTGTCTAAAGTGTGGAGATTGCTTATTATGATGAAAATCGCTAGAGGTTTTTGTGATTTTCTAAGGTTATGTTCAAAAGTTACAACATCTTGAACACATAGTAGTTACGACACGAATAATCTTAGCCTACTTCTGATTGAACCGGGTAGCAAGGCTAAATAATGAGTTAATGCTATGCATTTGACAATGGATATCACAAATAGATATAAAACAGGGATAACGGACTTTTCCCCTACTAGCATCCCTCTCTTTTTATTAGAGAAAGATGGCTAATAGTATATACACTTCTACGAACGCTAAAGAACTCCTTTCAGCAATTCAGATGGCGTTCAACATCTTAACTAACTATTTCCTTTTTTCGAATAGATTATACCACTATTATAAAACGCTTTCAAATAATTATGTGCTCCAAAGTCAACTTTTTTGCTTTTCTTTTTCCTTGATAAAGTTTTCCCACATTTTTTGTTGCGGCTTAGCAAATGGGTAGGTAGGAAAATCTTCTACAGAAACCCATTTCAATTCTTTTGATTCTGGAAGGTTAAGTGTTTCTGCCACACCTTCTACCATTTCTATCTGCCATTTTCGGTGACTAAAAATGTGCTGGACGATGCCAAATTCTTGCTCTTGCCAATCAACAGTCAGACCATAAAGTTCCGTAAAGCTCTGCCGAATATCTGGCTGAACAACTTCTTCCGCAACTTCAAAGAGAGAGACTTGTTTTTCAACGATTGCTCCTTTTTCCAAAAGCGGAAAAGACCAGAAACCTGATAGAAGACCTGCTTCATTATTTTTTTCCAATAAAAATTGATTGTCTTTATTCCTGATTAGAAATCCCTGGTAGGCCACGGGAATCGGCTTTTTCTTTGGTGCTTTGATTGGATACTTATCCATTGTACCGTTTAAGTAGGCTGCGCTAAAGGCTTTGACTGGGCTGTCCTGGGGACGTGGATTAACTGGCGATTCAATATCCGACCCCAGATCCATCAGGGCTTGGTTGAAATCGCCCGGTCGCTCTGGATCAATCAATAGCTCCATCATCGCTTGGAAAATCTTGCGATTGGCAGGAAGACCAATGTCATAATCAACCTCAAACAAGCGGCTGAGAACCCGCATCACATTGCCATCTACCGCTGGTTCTGGCAAATTAAAAGCAATACTGGAAATTGCTCCAGCAGTATAGGGACCAATGCCCTTTAGGCTTGAAATGGCTGCATGCGTGGTCGGAAATTGCCCATCAAAATCTTCTACCATTTGCTGCGCTGCCTTTTGCATATTCCGCACGCGCGAATAATAGCCCAATCCCTCCCAGAGTTTGAGAATGACCTCCTCTGGTGCTTGTGCTAAATCACTAATCGTAGGCAAGTGATGGAGAAAACGTTCATAATAAGGAATGACCGTGTCTACTCTTGTCTGTTGAAGCATGATTTCAGAAACCCATATAGCATACGGATCCTTGGTCCGTCTCCAAGGCAAATCACGTTTATTGGCATCATACCAATCTAAGAGTGCCTTGCGAAAAGCTTGAATCTTTTCCTCCGGCCACATTTCGATTCCATATTCTTTCAAATTTAACATACATCTAGTATAACACAAAGAAAGGGAGCCAGCTTTTGCCAACTCCCTTATATCGTTTATAATCAAAATCAAACTAGCTCCAAAGGTTTGGGGAACCTTTGGAGGTTGGAAATAGAGCGAACGAAGTTCGTTTCTACAAAGGTTTGGGGAAACTTGGGAGATAGGAAATAAAGCGAACGAATTTGTTTCTCTAAATCTAGCCAAGACTGTTTATTTTTGATGTTCGTTGAGTATTATTCTACTTTACCTGTTACAAACATGGTAAAGCTTGCTGAAGCAAGTAGCTGTTTATCTTGATTTTCTATCTTCACTTCAACGACCTTTGTTCTACTTCCATCATGTGTGCAAGAACCAGTGACGGATAAGGTATCACCAAGTTTTGCCGCCTTCATATAATGGATATTGGACTGCAGGGTGACAGAATAAGAACCCCCTGCCACTGTTGTCAATCCTGCTACTGAATCTGCTAAAGTAAAGAGGAAGCCTCCATGTGCCATACCGTATGGATTGAGAGATTTTTCCGTCACCTTTGTGGTCAGTAGCACCTCTTTCTCATTGAGCATTGTAGCTTGATAGTCATCTAAAACCGTAATCGGTTGTAAGTTTAATTTATCTAACACTTTCATCCTCCTCTGTCTGCTGACTTGTTTGCATTTGATAATAAACGCCTTGTTCAGCCATCAACGCTTCATGATTCCCTTGTTCAACAATTTTTCCATCCACCATGACCAAAATCAAGTCAGCTGATTGAATGGTTGATAGGCGATGAGCAATAATAAAACTCGTCCGTCCTTCCATCAATTTGGTAAATGCTTCTTGTACTAAAATTTCTGTCCGTGTATCAATAGAGGAAGTCGCCTCATCTAAAATCAGGATTTTAGGTATCTTGACAAAGACACGCGCAATAGACAAAAGCTGACGTTGTCCCTGGGATAAGCCTTCACCTCCATCTGCCAAAACTGTATCGTAGCCCTGCGGAAGCTGACGAATAAAGAAGTCTGCATTAGCTGCCTTAGCCGCCTCAATGACCAATTCCCGCGTGGCATTTGGATAGCCATAGGCAATATTATCATGAATGGTACCAGATTTGATCCATGTCTCCTGTAAAACCATCCCAATCTGTCTGCGGAGATCCTCACGACTATACTGGCTAATCGGAACCCCATCTAGAACAATCTCACCAGCCGTCACATCATAGAAACGCATGAGAAGATTGATCATGGTTGATTTACCAGCACCAGTAGGTCCAACAATGGCTACTTTTTGTCCAGCTTTGACATCAATGTCCAGATGTTCTATCAGAGAACGGTCAGGGCTATAAGAGAAAGACACATTGTCAAAGGAAATAGCTCCCTTCAACTCCTCTGAATCAATTTTCCGCTCAGCCTGATCGTCAATGCTATCTAGAGCCAAGATAGCAAACAGCCTGTCTGCACAAGCTAAGGCGCTCTGCAATTCCGATAGGACCGAGGAAATATCATTAAAAGGCTTGCTGTACTGACTAGCATAATTGAGGAAGGTTGTCAGAGATCCCACTGTAAAATTTCCTGCCATAATTCTCAGCGCTCCAAGTCCTGCAAGTAAGGCATAAATAATAGCATTGATAAACCGCGTACTTGGATTGACCGTTGAAGAGGCAAAGATAGCCTGTTGGGAATAGGTTGCATACTGGTCATTCACAACTTGAAAACCTTGCGTAAATTGCTCTTGAGCATTGAAAGATTGAATCAGTGTCAATTGACTGATGGATTCTTCCAAAAGCTGAGATTGTCTCCCACGTGCCTGAGTCTGTTGCCTATAATAACCATAGGATTTCTTAGCGATATAGCGTGCCACAAGCAGAGAAACCGGAGTCAGGGCAACAACAACCAACATCATCGTCAAGTCAAGCCTAGCCATAGTGAAAATGGTTAGGAAAATGGTCAAGATACCAATGAAAAATTGATTGAAAATCATCAAGAGACCATTTGTTAATTGCTCACTATCACTTGAAAAACGAGCCACCAAATCACCGACTGATTGACAATCAAGATAAGATAGGGGCATCTGGTGCAGCTTCACATAGACCTGTTCACGCAAGTCGGCCACCATTCCATAAACCAAGCGATTGGTTACCAAAGGTAAGTACCATTGCACCAGCGTATTAAGCAAGATAACCATCACCATTTTGCCTAAGATACCGAGCAAGACCTGACCATTTGCTATCAATACTGCATCGACTGCCTGACCAATCAAGATAGGCAGATAAACTGTCAGAAGGACTTGCACCAAAGTTCCTACCAGCATCAAGGACATTCGAAGGGGCTGGTGTAAAACCAATCTGACCAGTTCCTTAAAACTAGATTGTCTCATAGCTATCCTCCTCTCCTTGTTGTTGCGATTGGTGAATTTCTTGATAAATAGCAGAGCTTCTCAGCAAGTCCTCATGGCGACCAAGTCCAACTTGACGCCCTTGTTCCAAGACTAAAATCTGATCAGCTGTCCGTAAACTATTGGTTCTTTGTGATACCATGATTAAGTTCTGACCTGGTAATTCCTGGCGAATAGCCACTAATAATCGACTCTCCGTCAAATAATCCAGAGCAGAGGTCGCATCATCCAAGATTAAAATCGGTGCTTTCTGTAAAATAGCGCGTGCAATGGTCAAACGTTGACGCTGTCCACCAGAAAAATTCTTCCCAAAGGCTTCGACTGGGCTATCCAAACCACCTTTATCCTCTATGAAAGATTTAGCCTGTGCAATTTCTAATGCAGACCATAGGTCACTATCAGATATTTCTTCCAATCCTAAAGATAAATTAGAACGTATAGTTCCAGCAAAAAGCTGAGCCTGTTGCGGAACGATGGCAATTCGCTGCCGCCACTCTTTTAAATTCTTAGGACTTTTTCCATCAATGAAGAGAGAGAGCTGATTTGTTGGCACTGAATAGAGTGCCTGCAATAAATCTACTAGGGTGGACTTACCTGACCCAGTTCCCCCGATAATTCCCATAAACTGTCCCTTACGTAAGTCAAAAGTAATGTCAGACAGGGACTCCTCAGCAGATTTCGGATAAGAAAAGGAAAGATGACGCACAGAAAAGATGATTTCCTTATCCTCACTAACCACTTTTGGCAAACTAGACTCTACATCCTCAGATGTTTGGTCAAAAACCTCTTGAATACGTTGCGCTGAAATATAGGTCTGGTTGAGAGTAGACACGACCATAATCATCTTGACCAATTCGACTAAAATTTGAAGAAGGTAGTTGATAAGAGCGACCAACATCCCCTGTTCCAACAAATTGTGTGAAATGGCTATATTTCCCTGCCAGATGAGAATGAGCAAGGTGCCGTTGACCACTAAAAATGTTAATGGTGATAAAAGACTAGACCAAAAACCAGCCTGCAATTGTTGCTTCTTATAAATCTGATTTATGCCTTGAAAAGCCTCAATTTCCCGCTCTCTTTGTCCAAATGCACGAATCACTCGCCAACCAGTCACTGTCTCACGGACCTGCCCCACCAAACCATCTAATTCTTTTCGCATCGATTGATAAATACGGCTGGTCATAACAGAAATGACTGTCACTATAAAAATCAATAGGATAATCATTCCTAGAAAATAGGCAGATAGACTTGGGCTAATATAGAATGCCATGATGAGCGAACCAAATACGACAATTGGAGCACGTAAAAACAAACGAAGAAAAGTATTAATACCCGTTTGAATTTGTAAAGTGTCGCTGGTCAATCGTGTCAGCAAGCTGGATGAGGAAAGAATATCTCGGCTAGACTTGGGAAGGGAAAGAACCTTCTGATACAAGTCATTCGTCAGCTCTTTAGTCACTCCAACCGCTGCTTTAGCTGAATAATATTGCGCTATTAGTGAAACAATAATTCCAATACATGCTATACCAACCAGTAAAAAAAGCATAGCAACCAGGTTTCCCTGGCTGCCATTTGGAATAATTGTATCAACGATATAGGCGATAATTAATGGTACCAAAAGCTCAAAACAAGCTTCCAATAGTTTAAAAACTGGACCTAATATGGATTCCTTAATATAGTCCTTAAAATATCGTGATAAAAATTTCATATTAACGGTGCTCCAAAGCCTGAACCGCAGTAATCAAGGTTAAGTTGTAAACATCATCAGGGTTACAACCACGAGACAAGTCGTTTACAGGCTGATTCAAACCTTGTAAAACAGGACCTACCGCTGCAAATCCACCCATACGTTCGGCAATTTTATAACCAATATTACCAGCTGAGATACCTGGGAAGATAAATACAGTCGCTTGACCAGCAACACTCGAACCTGGTGCTTTTAATTTACCTGTGGTAGGAACAAAGGCAGCATCAAATTGCAATTCACCGTCCAAATCCAACTCCGGACGCAATTTTTGAGCAATTTTTGTAGCTTCAACCACCTTATCTACTTTAGGACCAGCACCAGAGCCTTTTGTTGAATAGCTGAGCATTGCAACTTTTGGATCAATACCAAACATTTTAGCAGTACGTGCTGAGTTGATAGCGATTTCTGCCAAGGTTTGAGCATCTGGATCAATGTTGATAGCACAGTCACCAAAAATATAACGCTCTTCACCTTTTACCATCAAGAAGGCACCTGATGTTTTCGATACACCTGGCTCTGTTTTAATGATTTGAAGAGCTGGACGAACTGTTGAAGCGGTTGAATGAATCGCACCAGATACCATACCTTCTACTACGCCCATATATACCAACATAACACCAAAGTAGTTAACATCTTTCAACAACTCATGTGCCTGCTCTTCTGATACCTTACCTTTACGGCGCTCTACCAAAGCAGCTACCATCTCATCATATCTATCATAATGAGCTGGGTCAATAATTTCAAAACCTTCTGTAATCCCTTCAATGTCAAGGTAAATCTTAATACGATCTGGGTTTCCAAGCAAGACGGGGACTACATCCGACTCATTTACCAAACGTTTTGTCGCCTGCAAGATACGTGGTTCTTCACCTTCTGGCAATACGATACGTACTTTTTTACCCTCTAGCTTTGTAGCTAATTGCTCAAAAATTTTCATGAACAAACTCCTTAAATTTATTTACTTATTAACTGATTGATAACAGCCTGAAAATCCTCAGGAAGCGGTGCTTCCAAATCAATCCTTTCGGCTGAAAAAGGATTGTCGAAGGCCAAATTATGACAATGCAAGGCTTGACGTTCTATCCCACATTCCAAACTTCCACCATACATATCATCTCCTAACAATGGAAATCCAATGTGAGAAAAATGAACACGAATCTGATGAGTCCGTCCAGTATGTAGTTGAATATCTACTAAATGAATATCTCCCCACGATTGCACAACACGATAGGAAGTATGAGCATATTTTCCATTCTTTGTCACACAACGGGTAATGATGCTATCTTCTGGACGACCGATAGGGGCAATAATATCCCCTGTCTCTTCTAGCTGCCCATTCCCCTTCACCAAAGCATAATAACGTTTATGAATAAGCTTTGCCTGCAACTGCTTATCGAGTCGTGCATGGGCATAGCCGTGCTTGGCAAACAGCATAACGCCTGATGTATCCCTATCCAGACGAGTCACAATATGAACCTGCTTATTCTCATAATTCTGCTCAATAAGATAACCTTTTACAAAATTTGCGATTGTGGATGAATGCAAGGCAGAAGGAATGGAGGCGTAGCCAACTGGCTTATTTATCGCCAGAAAATGATCATCTTCATAGACAATATCCA
Source organism: Streptococcus suis 10581 (assembly GCA_000440235.1). Lineage (GTDB taxonomy): Bacteria > Bacillota > Bacilli > Lactobacillales > Streptococcaceae > Streptococcus > Streptococcus suis_F. The sequence goes on from ALKQ01000093.1 coordinate 104,495, forward strand.
GCGAAAAGGAAATCGGTTTCAAACTTCCCGTTAAATCCTCCTCAGCTGGTATGTCAATTGTAACCCTATCTCCAATATCAAGCAAGTAAGTTGCATTGCGTTCGATACCATTGACCCAAATATTGCCACCAGTGTACTTGATTTTTGCCAACAAGCCCTTTGAAACACCGTGTTTTTTAAGGAAAGTCTTTATTTTCGTATGCTGGTCAGCAATGAATTCAAACCGCATTACTCCACCTCTCCAATAAAGGCGTCCTTAACCCGATTCCAAAAACTAGTATGGCTCGGTGTTGCAACAAAATGAATCTTACTATTGTCTATCTGATACTCTATACTTTCAATACTATCATAGACAAAAGTCTTATTGTCTACCGCAATCGAGTAACGGTCACTATGCTTTGGTTCAATCACAATCTTGTCTTTTTTAGGGACAACAACGGATGAACCTAAGGTGCGGTAAACACGATTGTTCAAACTTGCCACTTCTGCAATCTGCAATGCCTCGATTGTTGGATGTAAAACAGCACCACCTAATGACTTGTTATAGGCTGTTGAGCCTGTCGGCGTTGAAACCGAAATTCCATCCCCTCTGAAGCGTTCAAAGGGCACATTGTTAATAATAATATCTGCGACCATGGTCTTAGAAAGACGTTTTACTGTCGCCTCATTTAAGGCACGCGCCTCGACAATGCGACCATCTGTCATCTTGACCTTAACATTTAAAATCGGATACGATACTCTAGCACCTGTATCAAGCTTAAGATTTTCAATCAACTTGTCCACTTCAAAATCGCGATAATCTGTATAAAACCCCAAATGACCCGTGTGAATTCCTACAAAACGTACACGATCAATCAACTTTTCATATTTGTGAAAAGCAGATAAAAGCATCCCATCTCCACCGATAGAAATGACAATATCTGGATTTTTAGGAGTCAAAATAAAATTTGCTTCTTTTAACTTTGTCCATAATTCTTTGGACACCGCTTCACTCTTAGGATTTCGACTAGCGAGCAGAGCGATTTTTTTTCTACCTGTATTCTTCATCTGTATCATCACTGTTGCCCACACCGTCATTCAGTTTGCGATAGGCAGGATCAAATAAGGCCTGCGCTTCTTGAATGTCGTTGCGGATTTTTCGCATCTCCTCATCTAATTCATAGGCAATTTTTGCTGTAACTTCCAAGCGTTTCTTGATTTCTTCTGGAAAATTCCCCTTATATTTATAATTCAGAGAATGTTCAATTGTAGCCCAGAAATTCATGGAAAGGGTTCGAATCTGGATTTCTGCCAGAACCGTCTCGTTGCCATTTATAGTATCCACAGGATACTCAATCACCACATGATATGAACGGTAGCCAGAGGCTTTCATATTATTGATATAATCCCGTTCATGCACAATTTGCATATCCTTGCGTTTCCGCAAAATAGCTAATACTTCTTCAATGTCGTCCACAAATTGAACCATAATCCGAAGACCGGCAATATCTTGCATATCTTGAGCAAGATTTTCCAATTTGATATGTCGCAGGGCCATTTTTTCTTTAATGGATTCAATCGGTTTTACCCGTCCTGTGACAAACTCAATTGGAGAATGCCGGTTAGCCTTGCGATACTGCTTGCGAATCCCCCGCAGTTTGATTTTCAATTCACCAACTGTCTGAATATAGGGGTCTAAAAATTCTTCCCAGTTAAAGTCCATACGGCCCCTTTCTTGTCAAAACTTTTAAATTGTATTAGAATAACACAAAGACTAATCTATTATAACACATTGAAAGGGTTTACTGCATGAAAAACCACCTTGAAATTGAGTATAAAACCTTACTGACCAAATCCGAATACAAACGCCTGCTTACTGACTTTTCAGATGTGAGCCCAATTCTTCAAACAAACCACTACATTGATACCCCAGACCTAGATATGAAGAATCACCGCTTTTCACTCCGTATTCGTACCTTTGAGGACTCAGCAGAACTAACCTTAAAAATTCCACAAGAAGTCGGCAATCAAGAATATAACCAAGTTCTAGACATCCAAACTGCTCATGATTTACTGGAAAATTTTCAACTACCCGTCGGACAAATTTCTGACATTATTTCTGCAACCGAAATTCCACTTGATAAACTTGCTGTCTGGGGAAGCCTCACAACAAAACGCTATGAGAAACAGACATCTATAGGCCTTATGGCACTCGATGAAAATGATTATGTGGGACAAAAAGATTACGAATTAGAAGTCGAAGTGACCGATGCAGATGCAGGGAAAATTCTTTTTGATGAATTCCTTAAGAAGAAATCAATTCAATTCAAATATGCTAGTAGTAAGGTTGCACGAACAGCTGCGCACATGAAATAACTATAAAAAATCAGCCAAATAAGGTTGATTTTTTAGTTTCACTACTGAAAATTTTTCATTTTTTTGATAGAATAGAACTATCTATTGTAAAAATACTTTTATGTCATCATAAAAGCTCAGTGTGTAAAAGGAGTTACTTTAAAATGGTACAACCACTCGGTGAACATAACATTAAATTATTCTCACTCAATAGCAACCGTGATATTGCTGAAAAAATTGCTGATTCTGCTGGAATTCCTCTTGGAAAGCTGTCTTCTCGTCAGTTTTCTGATGGTGAGATTCAAATTAACATTGAAGAATCTGTACGTGGCGTAGACGTCTACATTATCCAATCAACAAGCTATCCGGTCAATAATCACTTGTGGGAATTATTGATTATGATCGATGCTTGTAAACGTGCTAGTGCCAACACCATTACAGCAGTCATCCCTTATTTCGGCTATGCTCGTCAGGACCGTACCGCTTCTCCACGCGAACCAATTACAGCTAAACTAGTTGCAAATATGCTGGTTAAAGCTGGTGTCGACCGTGTATTGACTCTTGATTTGCACGCTTCACAAATTCAAGGTTTCTTTGATATTCCAGTAGACAATCTCCTTACAGAACCACTTTTTGCAGCCTACTACATGGAAAAAGGACTCTGCGGAGAAGATGTCGTCATTGTGAGTCCTAAAAATTCTGGTATCAAACGCGCGCGTAATATCGCTGAATTTCTAAATGCACCGATTGCGATTATCGACTACGCTCAAGATGATTCTGAGCGTTCTGAAGGCTATATTATCGGTGATGTTGCTGGTAAAAAAGCTATTTTGGTGGATGATATTCTCAATACTGGTCGCACTTTCTCGCAAGCTTCAAAAATTGTCCAAGAAGGTGGTGCTACTGAAATTTATGCAGTTGCCAGCCACGGTCTCTTTGCAGGAACTGCAGCCCAACTCTTAGATGAAGCACCAATCAAAGAAATATTAGTTACCGATTCTGTTGCAAGCAAAGAACAGCATCCTAAAAATATCGCCTTCCTAACAGCTAGTGACTTGATTGCAGATGCCATCCACCGCATCCAAGAACATCAGCCACTCAGCCCACTTTTCAAATTTACTAGTCCTGAAAAAGAAAACTAGGAGTAACTCTTTGATTTATTTAGATAATGCAGCAACCACTGCTCTATCTCCTACTGCACTCCAACGGATGATGGAAGTGGCTCAAGAAAATTATGGAAACCCCTCCAGTATTCATCAAAGCGGTCGGAAAGCCAATCAATGTCTTAGACAAAGTCGTCAAGAGATTGCTCAGATTCTCTCCGCCTCTCCTGAACAAATTATTTTCACATCTGGAGGCTCCGAAGCTGATACTTTAGCTATTCAAGGCTATGCACTTGCGCATCAATCCAAAGGAAAACACCTGATTACTACGGCTATCGAACACCATGCTGTGCTCCATACCATGCAGTATCTAGAGGATCGGTTTGGGTTCGAGGTAACCTATATCCAACCAGTCAATCAAGTAATCACCGCTCAACAAATTCAGGATGCCCTTCGGCCAGATACTATTTTAGTCAGCGTCATGTTTGCTAACAATGAGACCGGTCAGCTACTTCCCATCAAGGAAATTGGAGAGCTTCTAGCCGATCATCAGGCCGTCTTTCATGTAGATGCTGTCCAAACAATTGGAAAAATTGCAATTTCTCCCTCTGACTACGGAATTGACTTGCTCGCGGCCTCTGCCCATAAATTCCATGGTCCAAAGGGAACGGGATTCCTGTATAGTAAAGTTCATAAATTTGATTCCTTGATCCACGGCGGAAAGCAGGAACAGCAACATCGAGCAGGTACTGAGAATCTCCCTGCTATTGCTGCTATGGCGACTGCCCTAACAGAACAATATGAGTCCTTAGATACGCATCATAAGCATGTCAGTGAACTGCGACAACATATTATTGAGGGATTATCTGGCTTAGACTATTATCTCAATCAGGCTGGACCTCATCTCCCTCATGTCCTTAATATCGGTTTTCCTGGTAAACTTAATGAACAACTCCTTATGCAACTAGATTTAGCAGGTATCGCTGTTTCTAGTGGTTCTGCATGTACGGCAGGCGTTGTCCAAAATAGCCATGTTTTAGAAGCTATGTATGGAAAAGACTCCCATCGTCTGAAAGAATCCATTCGTATCAGCCTATCTGAAATCAATACAAAAGAAGAGATAGATACTCTTATCATCGAACTAAAGAAAATACTTGGAGGTTAAAATGGCATTCCAACAATCAGTTACCTTAAAAGATTGTAATTTTACTTATCACATTAGCCCTGCTATCAAAAAATATACACTCCGTGATAACACCTTTGAACAGACCAAAGCAGGTCACTATCAGCTTACACGTCTTCTGGAAGAAATTCCAAATTCAAACCAAGGATTCCTCTTGAAAATTATTATCAATCAAGACCTAACTGGTTTTAAAATTAACATTACCGACAAGTCTGGTCTTCATCTGGTAAACATTTTTAAGCCAGAAAGTAACAAGGTTATTCAAGAAAAATTCTATTTCCTCATGGATAGCTTGATTGACCGTGACATCTTTACAAAAGAGGCTTAGTATGATTGAAATTCACTATCTTGACGCTTACAAGCAAGAACGTATCCAAACATTTGAGAATAAAGATGCAGCCATTCTGGCTTTTTCCGGTTGCTTAACCCTCCCAGACTATTATCCAGTTACCAGCATTACACAAGACGGACAAGCTCTGGATTACAAAGGGACAATCGGAGATCTCTATCGCTATTTACAAACACTAGATTAGACAGTTTCCTGTTTAATCTTTTTTTAAAATCAATCTGTTGATTTTTTCACAAACTTGGACTAGAATAGAATAAAGAACTGTTTAATATATAAATAATCGATAAAGCGTATTCTATCGAAATAAAGGAGTCTAAAGTGAAAAACGATAAAAAATCTGATATTCCACGCGCTACTGCCAAACGTCTATCCCTCTATTATCGCATTTTTAAACGTTTCTATGCAGGAAATATTGAAAAAGCTAGTTCAAAAGAAATTGCCGAAGCTATCGGAATCGATTCGGCTACCGTCCGCCGAGATTTTTCCTATTTTGGAGAGCTTGGTCGTCGTGGCTTTGGCTACAACGTCAAAGAGTTGATGGATTTCTTTGCGGATATTCTAAATGATACCTCCATCACCAATGTTATGCTTGTTGGAGTCGGGAATATGGGGCGGGCCTTGCTACACTATCGCTTCCACGAACGAAATAAAATGAAAATAGTCATGGCTTTTGAAGCAGATGATAATCCAGCTGTTGGAACGACAGATGAAAATATCCCAATCCATGCAATCTCAGAAATCAAGGAACGTATCAGCGAAGCAAACTCTCAGACAGCCATTCTAACGGTACCCAGCGTCAAGGCACAAGAAGTGACCGATATTCTTGTTGAAGCTGGTGTCAAGGGAATTCTGAGCTTTTCACCAGTTAACTTGTCTGTCCCAAAAGATGTCGTTGTCCAGTATGTTGATTTGACTAGTGAATTACAGACACTACTCTACTTTATGCGAAAAGGATAAGCAATGAAAAAACCAGTTATTGGTATTTCTAGAAATGAATATAAAACAGGGGATCATACAGAACCCCTGCTTTCTTATACCCAGACTTGCCTCGTACAAGCTATTGAAGATGCTGGTGGGCTCCCACTCATCCTTCCAGCTACAGAGCCAGATTTGGCAAAATATTATATCCATCTTATTGACAAACTCATCCTGACAGGAGGACAAAATGTCCAGCCAAGCTACTATCATGAAGAAAGGACTATTGACAGCGATAATTATCTACCAAAGCGTGACGAGTTTGAATTGGCCCTCATAAGGGCTGCCCAAGAAAATCAGAAACCTATCTTCGGTATCTGCCGAGGTCTACAGCTCTACAATGTAGCTCAAGGTGGTAGCCTTCATCAATCAATTTCTGAACATTGGCAAGACATAGACGGACAAGAAGTCAGTCAAACGATTCAACTGACTCAAAATAGTCCACTTTACGACATATATAAGTCCGATCCGAGTGTAAACTCATTTCACCGTCAGGCTATCAAAGACTTAGCACCTGACTTAGAAATCATTGCACTATCAGATAATCAACAGATTATTGAAGCAGTTCATTCAGCCTACCCAACTAAATTTTTAGGGGTTCAATGGCATCCTGAACTACTCTACGGTAAACGTGAGATTGAAAAAGACCTCTTCCACTATATTGTCAATAAACTTTAAAATAACTCACTTTCTTCTCTAAAAGAATAGTAATCCTTGTTTCCAACAATTAAATGATCTAATAATACCAGTCCTAGCTTTTCGCAGGACTCTTTTAAATTCTCCGTAAATAGCAAATCATTCCTACTAGGTTGTACTGAACCCGACGGGTGGTTATGAACGATGATAATCGATGTTGCCATACATTTTACTGCGTAATGCAAAATTTCACGTGGTTCTGCAATGCTACGATTAACACTCCCAATAAAAATCGTTTTTTGACTGATAATCTGGTTCTGTGTATTGAGATAAAGTGCAACTAGATGCTCCTGCTTCTTATGCCCGATTTCATGAATCATCTTACGTCCCAACTTCTCACTTCCCAAAATTCTCTCATTTAAGAGTAGCTCTGATTGATTGATACGTTTTCCAAGTTCAATCATAGCCTTAATTTCAATCGCCTTGACGCGCCCAATTCCAGTCAAACTTTGCAATTCTTCAATTGATAGTTCTCTTAGAGCCGCTAAACTCTCCAAACGATTCAATAATTTATTGGAGAGAATAGAAACAGGTTCTTTTTTTGTCCCAGTTCTAATAAAAATTGCTAGTAGTTCCTGATTACTGAGACGCTCAGCTCCAACTTCTACTAAACGTTCTCTAGGTAGAATGGCCTCTTCTTTAAATTCAATTTGATACATAATTTCCTCCTCACCTATCTATTCGTAAAATCTTGCAAAAAAAGGCTCTATAATTTCTGTAGTGGGTAAATCCACTGTAGAGATTATGGAGCCTTTTTGAGTATATACAAAAA
>ALKQ01000094.1 GCA_000440235.1 Streptococcus suis 10581
TGTACAGATAAAATCTGTGATGATTCAACTCGATAGGTATCTAATGCTAAGGAGAGACGTCTGGCAAATAGTCGATCTAAGTCAGTTGTGATAAACGGTTCAACTACAGCTTCTAATTCAGACGCTAATTTGGGAGGGGATGGAAGTTGTAGTTGTTCCTGTACAGTAGCTGCCATCCTCTCAATCCAATCGAAATAATATTCTTCTGCTGTTTTTGTTTTTTTAGACTTTGTTTCCTTTCGGTGTGGTTCAACTTCTTTATTTTGAGTGAGGCGTTTATTTTGATGTTCCATTAGTTGTCCTTTCTTCTTTAGCTGGAGATAAGCGTTCCAGTCCATTTTCTTCTCATTAGTTGCCTTAGGTGGTCTTCCGTCAACCACTGGGATTTTTTTCTCCTGTAGCTGATCAATAAAGTCTTGGCCAGCTTTATCATTGTCTACCGCAAGAGTGAGGAAATCCTGATGGTTGTTATCATGAAACAAATTCGTTAAACGGGCTGTTTCAGATAGAAAGTTTGACGCCCGAATTAAGTCTTTCGATTGTGTGTAGTCCAAAACAACTTCCTTTGCGGCTCCTCTTTCCTGGAGAACTTCCATGGCATAACGAGACAGAGTTCCTTCCTTTAAACCATCCATCGCAACTAAACAGACATCCTCTAATTCATCCTTATGGAGCTCATAATAGCTCATCAGGTCAATTGGAGCTTCTGCTACGATTAGACGCTTAGGAGAGCCAATAGCTACGTTTAAACCGGCGATTCCTTCTGATTGATACATGATTTTCTTGAGGTAACCTTTGCCATCGTGACGATCTGGGAAAGGCGAGAGACCTTGTAGGCTCGCTCCGACGATGTGATGGTTCCGATCCAGAAATTTAAAGACGAGGACATCCTCGACATAGCCATCTCTATCTCGGTAGCTTGCTTCTGCCAGCACTCCCTTTTCCAAGAAGAAATCAATCGTCTCATCAGACAAACCTCTCGTCTGTTTGAGGTAGCTTCTTGCTTTCCTAAAGGGTTTCTCGTAAGGGGATAGCGTGTACCTAAAGGGTTTACGCTCTTCTTCCACAATGGTGGCTTCAGGAAAATTTCCTGTTTCCAGAAAAGTCATCGCTTCCTTATAGCTCACACCTTTTATTTCTTGAACTAAGTTGATGGTATCCCCATATTTTCCGGTTCGAGAATACCAGTTCCAGGTATTTTTTACCGTATTGATTTTAAATGAGTCGTGTTCTTTCCAGTAATATTCCTTGTGCGAGCTACGTTCCATCTCCATTCCTAGGCTTTTTGCGACCTCTAAGATGGACAGAGCCTTAGCTTGTGCTTTTGTAAAGACCATTCTTATCCTCCTTTTAGTAACCGACGAAACCGTTCATATTCTTCTTTTGTAGCTTCTAATGGATAAGCTAGAAAAGGTTCTGTTCGGTCTCTTGTTAGAAAGAGATGAGGAGCCAATCGATAGAAGGTTGCCTCGTCTGCCGTCTGAATGAGTTTCCAGATACCTGGGTGTTCCACAGTCAAATCTTCTGTTTCTAGTGCCAAGACCTGGCAAATACTTTCAAAATAGCCTAGTCTTACCTGTGTTTCTGTCATTTCTTCTTCCTTTCTACTTAAGCTGCAGTTAGCTGTTCAAATGTTGAGGTCACATCATCTGTATATAGCAATAGTCCGTCAATATCTGTTCCCAACCGGACATAGTCATACCAATTCTCATCCTGTGGAGAATGAGCAATATCTACGTGCCTTGGGTGGTCATAGACACTGGCCTTCTGATCTTTAAAGACATGTTGTTTGGAGATAAAGACCAAGCCTTCCTCAATACCGATACGAGCCACCTCATCTGGTGTCAATAGAGGACGGCCTTGGATTTGCTTATTTTCTCCAGAAGAACCATTGCGATAGCTATGTGTTTTTGAGGTGGAGCGAGTGCGTATCGTCTGCTTCCCGCTCCTGGTCGAGTAGTATTCCATGGTGTCCTTGTCGTTAGTCCCTAAAAAGACATGGGTTGCGCAGTTATTAAAGATTGTTTTCCAGTCACTCTTATAAAGGGACTCCAATTGGTTCACGGCTTGGATAATGATTTTAATAGACATCTCTCGGCTTCGAATAGACGAAAGAACTTGAGCAAAGTTTGGAATCCGGCCAATTTGCGCAAATTCATCTAAGATAAACTGAATATGTCTTAAATTCTCTCTGCTATAACCTGGAACCTTTCCTTGTAAAATGGCATCTGCCTTATGGGTTAGCACTTCAAAGCCGACCGCAAAGAGGATAGAAGATAAGAAGTTAAAGGCGTTATTGGTTTCAGGAATCGCAATAAAGACAGCGGTCTTATGGGTGTTCCAGGTATCCATTTCCATCGTATCGGTGCTAATTAAGTTTCTGACATCCTGGTGATCAAAGATGGAATAACGAGCTGATAGAATCGCAACGACACTGTTTCGAGTCTCGCCTTTAAAGTTCTGAAAGAGTTTCCACTGCTTATAGGCATAGTTACCTGGCTGGTGTTCTTCTAGCTCTTCAAACATCTGTTCAACTGGACTTGGATTATCCGGATCTTCTCGGTACAGATGACGTAAGAGGTCGGCCACGTGTCCCAAATGAGGGGTGTAGTGAGAAACTCCTGTATTCGGATCCTTAGAATCAAAATAAAGATAACCAATGAGTGCCCGTTGCAACATGAGTTCTGCCTGTACCCAGAAATCTTCTCCCATATGTTCACTCTTTTTCGTTCCTTCCGTAA
>ALKQ01000095.1 GCA_000440235.1 Streptococcus suis 10581
GTCAATATCCAGCTCAGACCTCATATACTCAAATACATTAAAGCGATCGGAGTTTGTTAGGCGGATGAGGTCAAAGACCTTGACCGCATAACCATGCTTTTCTAACATCTTACCGGTTTCGTGGACCAGGTTTCCTTTGGGGTCTGTGACCACAAAATTAGAATTCAGCTGCATGAGATTAGGCAATACAAAAGTAAAGGTTTTTCCGTCTCCTGGAAGACCAATGACAATCACATTTTTATTGAGTTGGACATGATAGGCTAAGCGAAAATTAAAGAGACCCATCTTAGCTCGTTTGGTGAAAATCATGTTCTTGTCTATTTCTCTATCCTCAAAACGCTTCATCTCTTTTAAGGTCGCAAAGCGAGCACTCCCTTGTTCTTCTCCTGTTCGATAGACCTGTCTGTCTCCTGAGACATAGGCCAATAAGGGAAGAAGAAAACCAAGGAGACCTGCATATAGGAAGTGTGGTTCAAACGAGAAGGTCAAGGAGAATTGTTCTAGATGTTCCACTAACCACCTCATCCGAAGCATCCCCATAAAGGGAACGGCTTCTGTCGACAGGAGGTAATAGCGATAGAGGGATTGGAAACAAAGACATAAGAAAAGCCCTAAAAATAAGTAGGGCCAACTGCTTCTACGATTCATCGCTCTTTTTCCTTTCCGAGGTCTTTTGTGACAACAGGTGTCAAGCCTGTATAGACCGTATGGGTCTTATAGTAGGCGATTTTTTCTTCTGGTGTCATCTCATGGGGTTTGCGAAGAATATGGTTTGCGAATGTTTCGGTAGCTTTAGGGTCTTTTGTAATGTCTGAAATCATCTGCTTCAAGGCTTTTTCTACCAAGAGACGATTTTTTGTTTCAAAGAATAGGAGGGTTTCTTCCTCTTTTTGATAGTAAGTAAAGCCAACCTTATGTTCTTCTAAATAATGCTTGAGTTTTTCTAAATGGACCTCACTATGTAGGAGGCGCTCCATATCCTTTTCACTAGCTGTTGCCATAAAGTCATTGAAGCGGGTATCTCCCTCGAAGGTCCGATGTTCCATCTTATATTGGCGGTTATCATGCAATGCTTTGGCTACCGTATAGAGCGCCGCAATCACGTTTTCTACTGCTATTTTCCCTTTTAGTGCCAGGGAATGGGTTGTTTTTTCTTGATCCATCTGATTCTCCTTCTATGGGTAGGCTGTCTCTTTTGGATGGTCTACAATCAAGTAGCCATAGAGAGAGGTAGGTTCTACTTGAAGTGTTAGCTCTAGGCGCTTTTGTTGGTTTGCCCCATCTTCTTTTAGAGAGAGAACATAGGTTAGGTGATAGAGCTGGTCTTCCGTTTGTTCGACATTCTCCAGAATCACGGACTGGAGTTGACCTGGTTGGTGGTTTAGCTGGAGTTTAGAGGAGACAAAATCCCCTAGTTCTGCGGCTTCTGAATAGTAACGAGGAAGAAAATAGCGGACGACTGCATCCAGATGTCCACTTTCCTTTTGGATGGTTTTTACGGTCTCTATTTGATGAGAGAGTGTACGCATTTCTTCTTTCTGCTCTAGAACCAGAAACACAGTGTAGCCTAAAGCAAGGAAACCAACCGTTAACATCCCAAGTAAAAGAGAAGGTAACAGATGTAGGGATTTTCGTTTTTGGACCGTTTCTTCTTTTTGAGGTCGTGATGAAACTTCTGGCTCTTGTTTTTGCGACGTGCCCCTCTTCCAAAACGGAAGAGGCTTTTCTGTCGGCTCTTCTACCTTTTCCTTTCTCAGAAATAGACCATCTGCGATGCCGTCAAAGGGAAGAAAAATCTCTTCTTGAAAAAGAACGACTCCTTTTTTATCCAATTCTTCCACTAAAAGCAGACTTTGAGCTTCCTGATGTTTGACCTTGGCATTTTCTCTATCTAGAGCTTGGTAGACCAAGTCCTTATTCTTGTAGGTCGTTATCGTGTCCAAGGTCAGATTGGTTAAACGGTACATGTTTTGTTTCTCCTTTCAACTTTCCTTCTTCTATCTGGCGCTTAATATCTGCCCAGGTGAGGTGGTGTTTGGCCAAATAATCTGAGTGTTCTTCGTACTTGGCTAGAATGATTTGGGTGTCTAGCTCCTTGATTTTCTCTTCCTCTTTTTTGGCTTTAGCGAGGAAGTCAGCTTGTTTTTCTTCTGCTTTTTTACGTTGTTTTTGTAAGTGTTCTAATTTAGTCATGGGTTTCTTCTCCTTCTATTGATTGGGTAGGTTGGTTAAGGGTTGGTAGCGCTGCGGTTTGATCAGCTGTTAAGGTATCCACAATGAGGATTGGTTCAATACGATTGACCAGGTATTTATTTTCCTGTTTGATATAGTGGATGCGGAGCGTCGTTTGAGAGTACACATCCACCTGGGCATTGTTATAATCATTTTTCTTTTGTAATTGCGTTTGGGTATAGGAAACCTGGGCGAGGACATCGTTATTTTCGCTATCGATGTAGATGGTCGCCGATTTGAGTTTGGTATCTACCACATAGCCCTTATAGGTTTGATTGGTTGGTTCTTCTTCGGTATTTACTTCTTGTGTATAGGCTGCTTCTGTCATAAAGGGCAGGTAGCGGTTTCTATTCTCTCCCAGGTCCTTCTTTGTAAAGTAGGCACTAAGGAAGGATTTGATATACTCTTGTGTCAACTCTCCTCCTTCGACTTGTTTGGCTACTGGTGGCTTTTCTGCCTTTGTGGGTGCTTTCGAGCTACCAGCCACACTAAACCAGAAAACTAGGCCAAGAACCGTTACTGCGGCCATACCTAATCCAATGAGCTGTAAGAGTTTCAGTTTTTCTGTATCGATCATTTTCATTTGATGTCTATTTCCTTTTTTCTTTTATTTTGGTTTCGCAAAGCTATAGTATGGAGCTGGACGACAGACTCGCCAATGAATTTTATCCTGGACACCGCCCCAGTTGCACTCAGACACGAGAAAACTTCCATCTGGGTTAACAGCTTCCACAATCCCTACATGTCCATACTGAGGAGGAGTTCCGTCAAATCCACCGACTGTAGAGACGACTGCCCCTTTTGTTGGCGTCATGCTATAGGACCAACCTTTAGCCACTAAGTTTCTGACCCAATCTTGCCCATTTCCAAGATAGCCATAGCTTCCAGATAGGTCTGTGATAGACCCTAGTTCCACAAGCCTATTGTAGCTATACCATGTACACTGCCCTGGTGGATAACCACTCCCTGCCTGTGTTGTGAGAGCTGCTTGACTAGGAAAAATGGTCACTTGAGATCGGTAGGGTTCCGGGAAATTCCAAGAAGAAGCTACACCACCTTCTCCAACAATCTGTTGGGTTAAAAAGGCATGGATT
>ALKQ01000096.1 GCA_000440235.1 Streptococcus suis 10581
GTAAATAAAAGGAGAATATCATGAAACAATTAACCGTCTTAAGCGCACTTGCAACCGCAGTATTATCTACAGGCCGTGAAGTGGTCCATGCAGAAGAAGCACCACAAGCAACTGAACCAAAACCAATTGCGGAAACAAGCGCAAGCCAACAAGCTACAGTCACAGAAACCGACGTGGCAACCGCTAAAGTTGAACTTGATAAAGCTAACCAAACTGTAACAGCACAAGAAGAAGTTGTGAACCAAGCTCAAAAAGACGTTGACACAGCTAAAGAAACAGTCAATCAAGCTCAAACCGAGCTAGTAGAGAGTGCCGAGTTGGCAGAACAAGCTACACCAGAAAATATCTCTAAGGCAAAAGCATCGATTAAAAATGCAGAAGCTACCGTTACGGAAACTAGTCAAAACCTAGAAGACAAAAACCAAGCAGAAGCGGATAGCCAACAAGCTGTCAAAGACCAGAAGACTGTTGTATCAACTGCTCAGGTAGATGTCAATGAGAAAACACAAGCTGTCACAGAAGCAGAAAAAGATGTCGATACAGCCCAAGCTATCTTAGATGGTACAGGTCAAGCGGAAGTTATTGCCAAAGCTGAACAAGCTGAAAAACAACTTTCTGCCAAGACAGAAGCTCTCACTACAGCACAGACGGATCTTGTTACTGCTAAGCAGGCAGACAAAAATCGTCAAACAGCTATTGAGGAAGCTGACCAAGCTCTTGTTCAAGCTAACAATACTCTTGAAACAAAAACACAAGTAGCTAAAGCTACTACAGAACAGGCAGATGAAACAGCTAAGCAACTTGCTACAGCTAAAACCATCTTCCAAGAAGCAGAAAACGATAAAAACAGTATCAATACCATCACACTAAGTTCCGAATATATTACAGCTTTACGTGATTATGCATTGAACTATACAGAAAAAGGTGCAGAAGCAACAGCCATTTTAAAAGCCTTGTCTCCAACGTTGAAAACTTCTAATCAATTTAAAGCAAATGCCAATGATAGTCAGACAACATATGCAGTTAATGAGTTGCCGGCAGAAGTGCGACAAGAATTGTCATGGTTCGCCTCTGAATTGATAAACCAAGTTCGTCAAGCTTTCGGAACTGCTAATGTAGTCGTTACTGATCAAGCCTTAGAATTTGCGGATATGGTTACCGATGGCTATGTGACAGATAATTGGTCACGAAGTGATGTTTTAACAACTGGACATGATGCGAAAGCTATCAATAAGGCAGCTAACCAGTTTGGACTTGCGACAACAAATTCCGTAGAAGAAGCAGATGGGCTACAATATTACGAAAATATGCACAACTATGCTTATGAACAAAAGACTATTACACTTACTGAAGCTAAGCGTAAGGTCTATGAGTCTATCGTTGAGTTTATGTTTAACAACTATGAGTGGCTACATGCTCAAAATATTGCAGGTTTAGAAGCAACAGGAGTCAATTATTTAGGAGTGGATGTCTCTACTCGTACAGGAGTTACTGGGGTGCATTTTCTAACGGTTGATCCGTCCAAACTATCTACTCGTCACTTTGGCACAGAACTTGTTAATCCAAATACAGCGCAAGCGATCTTATCACGATTTGAACAGGCAGAGAATATGCTTAGTCAAGCAACAACTACAAACAATCAAGCGCAAGAAGCTAAGACCAAAGCCTTAAAGGAGCAGGCAGAGTCACAAGCACAAGTAGTTACAGCGCAAGCAAGTCTTACAAAAGCTCAAGCAGTACCAATGTTGACACCACAGGCACAGGCTAATGTGTTAACAGCCCAAGAAGCAGTTAAAAAAGCAGAAGCAGAACATAAAGAATCACAGGCAACATTAGCCAATCTACAAGCAGATGTCAAAGTTAAGCAAGCTAATCTAGCTAAAGCCAAACAAACCTTAGCACAGAAACAAGCTATCCTAGACAAAGCTAAAGAACAACTGTCTATTGAACAAGAAAAGCTGGCACGATTACAATTGGACTTAGAAACAGCTCACACAAACGTAGCGGTTGCTCAAACACAGCTTTCTACCGCTCAATCAAAACTGAAGGAAGCGCAAACCTATCTCATCAAGCTAGAAGAAGCTCCTGATCGATTAGAAGTAGCTAAAATTCGTCTTCTACAGGCTTCAAATAGCCTAAAGGCAAAAGAAGCTATCTTGACAGAAGCGCTTGAAACACTAGCAGAACTAAAACAGGAAGAAGCGAAAGCATTGAACCACTATCAAACGGTCCTATCTGCTTATCAAGCTGTCCTTGAAGCACAGCGTCAAGTAGAGTTGGCTAAACAGTATGAGACTATTATCCATAAAGGGGGTCAACCAGTCTCGGTCGTGGATGGAACAGGTCGTATTACAGGCTATGTGTCAGAAATTCCAAAAGCACCGGCACAAACTTCCAAACCAATCACTCAGACAGTACCAACAAAAACCACAGAAGCTAGTCTACCAGCTACAGGAACGAAAACTTCTTCCTTGACGGTACTTGGTCTAGCTCTAGCTAGTCTCGTCTTCTTCTCACGGAAAAAGAAAGAGGGGTGAGCTACTTGTGACACATACTGCACAACGCATTAAAACCCTACGAAAACAAGCTGGATTAAGTCAACAGGAACTGGCGGACAACATAGGGGTACTACGTGAAACCATCTCAAATTGGGAAAGAGGAGCTAGTCGAACCAATGTAGAAAATATAGAGCGAGTCGCAACCTTTTTTCAAGTCCCTGTTTCTGATCTACTGGGTATACAGATTCCAGCAGATACCGTACAAAAATAACGACTTGACCGAAATGTCAGAAAACTACAGTACATTGATAACTGAATACAAGGCTTGCCCTAATACAGCGTGGCTATGGATAAAAGAAAAAAGGGGGCGAGTAACGAACTAGAAAAGGATATCTAGTCCAGCCACAACACGACTAAAGCCAGTTGACGTGTCCTGCTTTAGTAAGAGTTTGCGTTTTCTCAGACTGTAAAACGTGCGCATGAAACACGGCAAAGCTCTACGGGAGCTTTCGGCATGGCTGTAAATGCAGCCTTTCATTCAATCCAAAAAAGGAGAATTGTCATGAATGAAATAAGACCAGATAGAGAGATGACACTCTCTGATTTACGAAAGTTAGGAGGTCAAGGCAATGTAACAGCGTATCTATTGACAGGCGAGATCGTTACCCTTCGTTCAGATTGTGGCACAACGCCAAAAAGAGCGATTGTGGATGGAGAGCTAAAGATGGTAGAGGAAGTGATTCCATTTCATAAACTCTACCGACAAATTAGAACCGTTCAGCGTGATCATATACTGATTGCAAGAAGAGAACGCTATAAAAATCAATCTATCCTACGCTTGACTGGAAAAGGGTATCACCGTCCTAACTAATCAACACAAAAATTAAACACTGAGGTAACACTATGTTAAACAAAAAGAACATTCTTTCTATGCTTACACTATCAGCACTTGTCTTGTCAAATAGTGTTGTAGCTTTCGCAGATGAAACAACTCCGATTGACTCATCCGCCCCGATTGACATCACCCAACCATCTACACCTACAGAACTGAGTACAGAAGTTCCGACTCCAGTTGAGCCAAGTCAACCAGTCGAACCGACCACTCCAACGGAAGAGCCAACAACCCCTGAAGAACCAACTGTACCAGTAGACCCAACGCTTCCGTCCACGGAACAACCGAAGGAGGACGCTCCTACCCAACCAACCGAACCGTCTACGATACCTGAGACGCCAACTAACCCAAAAGAAGATCCAAAGCAGGATATTCCACAACCTGAAACTCCTACCCCACCTAAAACAGCAGAAGAAGCAGCTAATAAGGGTGAGAGCCAAATCGGGACCATCTCGACAGAAACCAAGCAACCAGTAGATGCAGTCACACCAGATAAACCAATTGTGACAGATACTGGCTATACCATCATCAGCACAGATAATAGCCAGCCAGTCATTCGCTATGCGGATGGTTCAACCGCAACGGTTTCTGCGGAATCTATCGGCGCAGTTGTAAACAAGGATAAGACCATTAGTGTCAAAACAGCGGATGGTCAAACAAAGACCCTACCAAATACAGGAGAGGCACAATCTCTTCTAGCTCTACTTGGTAGCCTCTTACTAAGTGCCACATGGTTTATTCGTAAGAAATTCATCTAATCCATCAAAACCAATTCTGACCGCAATGTCGTTAAACTAAGAAAATCAAATAAAAAAAAGGAGATTCGAAATGAATCAGAAAATGAAAACAGTTAATGGTCACGGATTCTTCCGTAAGTCAAAAGCCTATGGGCTTGTATGTGGAATTGCTCTATTCGGTGCGATGGTTACTACATCTGTTAGTGCAGATGAAATTGTAACCGAAACAACTCCAGTAGTTGAGGTGGTTAATCCCAATCCTGCCACCAACCTTGAAACGGTCCAAGAAACTCCATCGGCTGAGAGTCTAGCGACGCAAGCCGAAACAGGTCAGAAAGCAGGTGAGTTGACAAGTCCTGTAACGTCTACTGAGTTAGACCAGATTGTGACAGATGCCAAAGAAGTAGGTGTTACAGTCACAGAAGAAAGTAAACCTGCAGTCTATGAAAATCTAGATCAGGCACAGGCAGATTTGACCAAACAAACAGATGTAGTCAAAGAAGCAACTGAGAAACAAGAAGCCAATACTACAGCTATCAAGGAAGCAACGGATAAAAATGCGGAAATTGATCGTCAAAATAAAGCAGAAGCTGAACGAGTAGCTGAGTATAACAAAACAGGTCAAGAAGCTGTAGATGCTCGTAATAAGGCAGGTCAGGAAGCTGTAGATGCTCGTAATGCTCAGGCTGTCGCAAAGCGTGAGTCTGAAGCAGAAGCAGTAGAAGCACGAAATAAGGCGGGACAAGAAGCTGTAGACGCTCGTAACAAATCTGGTCAAGCAATGACAGATGCAATAAATAAAGCAGAACAAGAACGTGCAGATTTAGAAAATGCACGCTTAAAAGCAGAATACGAAGTAGAGCTGGCTAAAATTGCGGATGTTGAGGCTTATAATGCTGAGATTCGCAAACGCAATGCAGAAGCAATCGCAAAGGCAGAAGCGGACAATGCACGCTTAAAAGCAGAGTATGAAGCTAAGAAAGCTGAAATGCAGGCGAAAACTAAAGAAAACGGCTATCTTTCAACTGTTGAGTATAACAATTTAATTTATCGTCATTCGATAGATCCAAAAGTTAAAGTTTCAAATCTAAATGGCATTGTATTTACAGATTGGGTAAAAAACAATGATAAGGGACATGCTTATGTATTGTTAGGTTCTACGGGAGGTGGAGATAAACAGTATTCAGACCAAACACAAGCACCTTTGGCTGACACCTGGGATCCATATTCTCCAGAAAATGCAAAAGGTGGTGCCTATACAATGTATGCACCAAATGGAAGTTATAGCTTTACAGCAACATATACTAATGTCGACGGTATTACTGTAGATGGGGTTGCGCCAGCTAAGATCGTATATGAAGTTACATACTCCGATAAGAATAATATACCAACTGGTGTTATTTTGTACGAAGATCCTGCAGACTTTATGGACTGGGCACAGGGAACAGTTGAGGCATATCCTCTTGGAGATTTGACTGTTGGGATTAAATTTTATGATGCATCTGGAAATCGTATTGAACTTGCAAATACATCTATTTTTCATTTTGAAACTGTAGATAATAACCATCAAGGTCACGGTGCTATCGAAAAAATTTCAGTGACCGGAGGGGAATTGTTGCAAGTTAATGGTTCGACCGTTACTATTCATAATGATGGAAAAGCTTATTCTGATAATGATAACGCATCACCTGAAGTATTGACTAATGGACATGAGGTGTGGCGAAATTCAGTTGCGTTTAAACCTACAGACAATGATTTTACAATTTCTTTTACAAAGACTGCTCAAACAGATGGTAGTGCCCAAAATTATATGTGGGCCGGTATTGGTTCGAACTATGAATTTGGATTGCCACCATTACCACCTTATAAGCAAATTACACCAGAACAAGAAAAAGAAGTACCTACAAAACCAGTGGAGCCTACCTATGTGACTCCAACGCTTGTAACGTTTACACCAGAAGTATTTGTACCAGAAAAGTATAATCCAGAGCCGTTTGTTCCAGAAGTCTTTACACCTGAGACTTTTGATCCAATTACTCCTAAAATGATTCCACGTGTAGAAGTACCTGAAAAAGAAACCTACTCAGTTTCTATCCATCCTGTTATTGTGAAACAAACTCCGGCAAATATCAAAGCTGTAGTGAATGAAGATGGTGTCGATGTCAATGGCAAATTAGTTCCAAAAGGCTCAACTCAAACTTGGGTATTGACAAACAGTCCACTAGTCGCAGGTCGTGAAGTAGTCACTAGCTACACCATGTCTGATCCATTGCCAGCAGGCTTTGAGATTGACCGTGAGGCTACAGCAATAAAAAATACTGCATGGACTGTCAACTATGATGAAAACGGTAAAACAACACTATCAGCTACACAAGCAACACTTGACTACCTTAATGCAAATCGTAACCAAGATGTAGTGGTTCCAGTTGCTTACTTTGTCGGTCGTCCAATCAATGATGGCGGTACGTACAAGAACACCTTTACAACCTTAATCGTTACTCCTAAAGGCGAATACAAGGTTGTTTCAAATATTCCTGTTATCTACACGCCAGGAAACGACCCAGAAACACCACGTCCACCACACACACCTGGAGGAGAAAATCCAACTCCAGATGACAACCTCATCAAACCGAAGAAAGATGTGGTCGATGAGAAAGGAAACTCTATCAACGGTCAATCTGTCCTACCTAATACAATCCTAAACTATGTGGCAGAACAAGACTTTGATCAGTATAAAGGCATTGTAGCTTCTAAACATGCGATTGGAAAAGGCTTCTTGTACGTAGATGATTACCTAGATGAAGCGATTGACGGCACTTCCTTAGTGGTCAACTCTATCACAGCCGCCAACGGCGATGATGTCCGTGAACTGTTTGATATGATTCACGTTCTTTCGAAAGACAGCCTAGATGAAAAACTCCAAGCCCTGATCAAAGACTCAGGTATTAGTCCTGTTGGCGAGTTCTATCTCTGGGTGGCTAAAGACCCTGAAGCCTTTTACAAGGCTTATGTCCAACAAGGTTTGGATATTACCTATAACTTGTCATTCAAGATTAAACAAGACTTTGTAGGTACAATTACCAACCAAACGCACCAGGTAGATTTTG
>ALKQ01000097.1 GCA_000440235.1 Streptococcus suis 10581
GTGCGCTGTTAAGCGTAAAAATGTATCTCCCTCACAGAGGGATATTATTGAAAGTAAATAATAGGAACAACTAACTAACCTAGCGGGGAAACCCAAAGGGGACAATAGCATGTTAGTAAAGCGGATAAGGAGCGAGTTACAACGCTTTGATGTGCCGCAAGTTCCGTAACCTATGGTTAAGGCTAAACTGCTTGAACCTCAATTCTGACTAGGTGCAAAGCATCGCCCATCGGAAAGTAACTGAGACCGATGTTACTGTATATTCGTTGTTGTGATTTTGGACGAATAACTTTCTACAGTAAAAGAGCATACGATAAGTATGAATAAAGGAATGAGTGAGGAACCTAAGGGTTACTAGAACGTACATTTTTAACGAATAGCAGGATTGCCTAAGAGGGGAGACCCTTATGGTAACGGAGTCACCGTAGTAGTCCGAGCAAGGGAAATCCTTGTACATGGCGAAGGGTGACAGGTAATTTCGATTAGTTAGAAAGGATTAGGTGCGTGGGATGCGTACAGCCAAAACTATTTTAACGGTCATTCATGAACGTGGAAAACAAGATAAACCACTCGAAAGGGTTTATAAGTTACTATTTAATCGTGAACTCTATCTGATAGCCTATGCAAAGTTATACCCGAATAATGGAGCAATGACAAAGGGTGTTACAGAGGAAACGATTGATGGAATGTCTATTCAAAAAATAGATATGATTATTGAACAATTAAGACAAGAAACCTATTACTGGAGACCAGCTAGGAGAGAGTACATTCCTAAAAAGAATGGAAAACACCGTCCTTTGGGAATACCAGTATGGAGTGATAAACTTCTTCAGGAAGTGATTCGCATGATATTAGAAGCCTATTATGAGCCACAATTTAGTGAACATTCTCATGGTTTTAGACCAAAAAGAGGGTGTCATACAGCTTTACAAGAAATTCAGACCTGGAAAGGGACACGTTGGTTCATAGAAGGAGATATCTCTAGTTATTTTGACACGATTGACCACGATGTATTAATCACTATGTTGTCTAGACAAATTCAGGATGGTCGGTTTATTAGGCTTATCAAAAATATGCTTGAGGCAGGATATCTTGATGATTGGAAGTTTCACAAGACTATTAGTGGAACACCGCAAGGTGGAGTTATTAGTCCTTTATTAGCTAATATCTATTTACATCAATTTGATAAGTGGGTCGGTGAAGAACTGATACCTCAATATACAAGAGGTAAAAAGCAGAAAGCAAACTCAGCCTATAATCGTTTGAGTAGAAGAATTAAATGCTATCAGGATAAAGGAGATTATAAAAAAGCTCATCAGTTAATTGTTGAGAGAAGAAATCTCCCTTCAGTTGATACTTATGATACCAGCTATCGGAGATTAAGATATGTTCGGTATGCGGATGACTTTATTCTAGGCTTTACAGGTTCAAAAGCTGAGGCAAAGGCTATAAAGAAGCAAATTGGAGACTTTTTAAATACCAAGTTATCTTTGGAACTTTCTCAAGAAAAGACTTTGATTACCCATGCGACTGGAGAATCAGCTAAATTTCTGGGATATGAGATAAAAGCACAACGTGTCAATGATTATATTGATAACAAAGGGAGACGGAGTGCCAATGGTGTTATCGCATTATTTGTACCTGCATC
>ALKQ01000098.1 GCA_000440235.1 Streptococcus suis 10581
ATCAGACCAATGTCAATATGGACAGCCGCTTTATTATCTTTAATCTCAAGCAATTAAGCGGAAAATTAAAACCATTTGCTTTACTGGTTATTCAGGATTATATCTGGAACCAAGTTGTTAACCATCAAGGAAAAACGACAACCTGGCTCTATTTTGACGAGCTACAGCTTTACTTCAAACACAGTCTACAAGCTACCTTCTTTACAGAATTGTATTCTAGAATCCGTAAATATGGGACGCTACCTATAGGCATTACTCAGAACCCTGAAACAGTCCTCTCTACAGAAGAAGGAAGGAAACTAGTGGCCAACTGCGAGTTCTTAGCGCTTCTGAAACTCAAACGAACAGATTTAGAAGTCTTATCACAGATTATCCATCTAACCCCATCCTTAGAGCGCTTTATCTTGCGACCTAAAGCTAAAGGCACAGGCTTGATTGTGGCTGGAGATACCATTGTTCCTTTTGAAAATCCTATCCCCAAACATACCAAGCTCTATCAATTAGTCGCAACGGATACCTGATGAGAAAGCAGGTGAATACGTATGTACGACAGTGATCCAAAACAGCTTAGGAAAGAAGGAAGGTTAAGGGTAAAAAAACAGACTAAAGAGATGAAAGGTCAGGTGCCGAAAACAGCTCGACTAGATGCCAGATCAACCTATCAACGGGCCAAGAAAACCTATAAGCAAGCTAAGAAAGACTATCGCCTTCATAAAGGCCCGAAACCTACTGCGAGAGCTCTTTATTTTAAGAAGGAGTTAGATAAAGCGAAAGTAGATAAACAGGTCGCTAAAACCATCTATAAACGAAGTAAAAAGGCAGATAGTACCTATATTCCCAATCGGATCAAGCGTAGGGCGAAACAAGGTGCTTATATCAAGACTAGACAAGATACAGAAAAAATCATCCGAGATAATGACATTTTGGACGATTGGGTCAAGGCTAGACAAGACATCCGACAGTTGCGCTATCAAAAGGCAACTAGTCAGCGAGCTCTTCATAGTGGAAAAGAGCTTGGAAAGTACACCA
>ALKQ01000099.1 GCA_000440235.1 Streptococcus suis 10581
TGGTCTTAACCAATCCCCTAGCGATAAAATCCTACTTTATCCTCTTTCTTTTGCTTGGCGTTCTTTCTCTTTTTATGGGTATTTTTGCCGGAAGTGGTCCTGTCCAACAAAATGAATTTGATCTCAATCAATCCTGGCTTCAAGTGTCTAAACGAGATCGAGAGAAGTCCACAGACACGGTTGACTATTGGACCAATATCGACGACGTTCTCTTTTTTATGAACTACCGTTATGGTAGTGAATGGAACCCAGAAAGTCCCTGGAAAGAAGGATTAGGGGGAGATGTGAGTGCTCTTTTAGGTTTCAATCACTATTCGGATGCCTTAGATGATATTTGGAATCATCTAAACAGCGACCCTCACAATCTAAAAACCATGCTCGATTTAACCGGCTCTAGCTCTTCTTTACAGTGGACAAAGCTAGGGAAGAGCGAACAAAAGGAATACGAAGAGCTTATCAACCTATCCAAAGAAGTTGGACGCTATCCTCTTTACCAAGAATTAGCCAATCCCTTCTCTACAGAAAACGAAGACACAAGAGGACAGCCCCTTGTCATTTTAAAACGCTTTGGTTATACCTCCCCAACTGAACTGTATGATAAGACCCAGCTAAAGGCAACCGCCGGTCAAACCTTACGAGCTCCTTTAGCTGGGAAGGTGGCCATTAGTGGAAATCAGGTTCGTATTTCAACCAAGGAGGCTATCTTTACCTACGAAGCGGTCGGAAGTATTCGGGTAAAGGATCAGTCAAGTGTTACGGTTGGAGAAGAAATAGGTAAAGTTACAACCGATGGTTACCAGGAAATCCGCTATCAAAAAAGAGAAGCAGAAGCCACGCCTCGAACTCCTGAAAAATGGACGGCAGTCAATCCTGGATTCTACTTTTCTTCGGTCACCTATAATCAGACGACCTCGGTTCTCACAACCTTAGAGGGTGACTTAGGGCAGAAATCTCGTAGGATTCGAGATTATCTCAAACCGAAACTTCCCACCTTAACAGATAATGGCCTTTCAGCTATGTTAG
>ALKQ01000100.1 GCA_000440235.1 Streptococcus suis 10581
GTCATTTTTAAGTCAAATCCTCTAAAGCTGGCAAGTGTTCTGACTTCCTTGGTCTCTGAGCGGTTATAGGTAATGAGTTTTCGCAGATAGTCCCCTGCTTCTGTACGATTATCCATTTTCTGATTGTCAAATCGCATGACAAAATCTTGCGACTTTGTTGCCAAAGATTGGGCAATATCCTTATCATATTGACTCAACCGTTTTTCCATGATAGGGAGGTGCTTCTCACTATAGGAAATGGTATGGCGATACTCGTCTTTGGAGCGATTAAAGGCTCGTTTTTGATTCTCTAAAACTGTCAGTTCATTTTCCAACTCCATTTTGAGTTTGAGATAAGGGTTTCCAGTTGCCAAGGCCTTAAAGTCTGAGGCGGTCATGGTTTGTTCATCAATGTCTTCAGCTGATCTCACAGGATCTTTTGAGGTCATTATCTGGGTGATATACTTTAGCTTATTCTCCTGCGTCTGCCAGAGGTAATTGTCGAAGCTCCCTTTAGTGATATAGTGATAAATATCTACCTCCTGGTGCATGTTTCCTTGTCGAATTAGTCGTCCATTTCGCTGGACAATGTCTGAGGGCCTCCAGGGAACGTCTAAATGGTGGACAGCTTTCATGCGAGACTGGACGTTTAATCCTGTTCCCCCTTTTTCCGTAGAAGCCATGAGAATCCGTACTTCTCCACTATTGACCTTGCGTGACAGAGAGTTTTTCTTGTCATCCGTATTAGCGTCATGGACAAAGGCTATTGCTTCTTTGGGAATCCCTCTATCCACTAAAAGGTCTTTCAATTCATTGTAAACATCAAAGCCTTCTTCCTTACTCTTAGGCGTTCCAATATCTGAGAAAATCATCTGGGTAGCTTTCTCATTTTCTCCCTCACGGTAAATGCGTTCCACATTGTCCACTACTTGAAGAATCTTCTGATTGTCAGACAAGGTGTAAGCAGGATCAATGAGACGCATGTCAATGGCTAGTTTTCTGGCTTCTCCAGTGTAGGGTAGGATACTAGCGAGGTAGTCATTGCGACCCCTTTTCCATTATCCCCCCACCGAACCGGACATGATACTTTCGCATCATCCGGCTCTCCAGTAATTTCATTTCATAAACGT